>JAYTTI010000186.1:0-42332 GCA_043745405.1 Ferruginibacter sp.
CAATTACCCTCTTTGTAAGTTGTTTTTGTATGTTTAGAAAAAATTTACCATTGTATATTTTTAAATACATATAAAAAGCTGATTAGTTTTTTGTCATCATAAGAAGGGAGGTAAACGGTGTAGTGGCCAAGATTTGTATTGCAGCATCACGTATTTCACTTTTTATTATAGGTGTAAAAATATTATTATCATAACTTTTAAAATGAAAGCCAACAGCTGTTTTACAGGGTGCATAGTATTTTAAGACAAATAAAGCAAAAAGGTCTGCAGTAGCAGATTTGGGAGAATTTTTATAAGATACCGCCAGTTGATGGCTCATGGCAATACAGCGAACATTTTTTATTTTACATGCCCAGGCACTTAGTGGTTCAAAATCATTGATATCTAAATCATACTCTTCTACCGGAAGTTTTTTTATTTCCGATACAATTCTTTTTGATTGCATTTGCTGCAGTGTTTTAATCAAATCGACACCTCCTTTTTTACCAAAAATAAAACCGCAACCTTTTCTTTTATATTTAACCCAGTGATTGATGCCTACATCGGCCTGGGTGCCACTTACAAGAATATCGAGTTCACACTTTTTCTTTAGTATGGGTATAATTTCATTGGCCCTGCTGACATGCCCATTGCCTGTTCCCTGTATTGCGTATAATACTTTCATAAAAATATTTAAGATGCATTTACAAAATCGTCCATCATTATTTTAAATAGTTCGGCAGTGTGCAGGTAGGCAGCTTCATCTGTGTAAAAAGAATTGTTTA
This sequence comes from Ferruginibacter sp., assembly GCA_043745405.1. GTDB lineage: Bacteria > Bacteroidota > Bacteroidia > Chitinophagales > Chitinophagaceae > Ferruginibacter. Next base: position 765 of record JAYTTI010000186.1, read on the forward strand.
ATTCAAGTACCAGCTCGTCCTGTTGGTAGTGATAAATATTCCATTCATTATCGCAGTATTTCAGGGATGTTAAATTCTCTATCCAGTCACCAGAGTTTAAATAAGTAACACTGCCATTAGCATTTCTTACCTTGCGTTTACAAGGTTGGTGTATGTGCCCGCAAAACACATAATCATATTCTTTTTCAATAGCAATATTGGCGGCAGTTTCTTCAAAATTATTAATATGCTTTACTGCGCTCTTTAAAGAATTTTTTATTTCTTTTGATAAAGAAATTTTTTCTTTGCCCATTTTTTTACTGATAAAATTGATAAATGCATTAATATATATTAAAGTATCGTATCCAACAGCGCCAAGTTTTGCCAGCCATTTGCTATGTTTCATTATTACATCAAATACATCGCCATGAAATATCCAGCTTCGTTTGCCATTGCTATGATGAATGACTAATTTATTTACAATATGAAAATCCCCCACTGAAAAATTTTCAAACCTTCGAAGCATTTCATCATGATTACCCGTTACATAATAAACTTTTACACCACGGCTGAGCATACTGGTAATTTGTTTTATAACCTGCATATGCCCTGCGGGCCAGTATTTTTTTGCTAAACTGCCAAATGTCAATAATGTCGCCGTTTAATATAAGTATGGAAGGGCCTATGGTGGCAAGATAATGGGATAACTCATTAGGCCGGCAACCATACGTGCCAAGGTGAACATCTGATATTACGGCTACATCAAGTTTTCTTTTTTGCAACGGGATATAGTTTGCTGCAAAGTTCATTGTACAATATGTAGTAATTGTAAACAAGGCGTTACCAAAACCTTATTAATCAGCCGGTGGAATAATAATTAACTGATTAGATACTGAAAACGATGATTCGTAAAATGAAGACCAAACGGGATTAAATAATTAGTATTTTATTGAATTAGCTAATTAGCAAATCAATTTTAGCCCAGGTCTTTTTTAGATTCTAATGTAAAACCAAAAGTGCTTCCAACATCAATGGTGCTTCTTACATGTATGGTTTGTTGATGAGCTTCAATGATATGTTTGCAAATGGCAAGCCCTAAACCACTTCCGCCTATTTTTCTGCTGCGGTCAAGATCTGTTCTGTAAAAGCGTTCGAATATTCTACCCAAATGTTCTTCAGCAATGCCATTGCCATCATCGCTTATTTCTATTAAAATTCTTTTGCCGTCAATTTTATAAGCACTAGCCTCTATAGTGCCATTTTGTTTGCCGTACTTAATAGCATTTTCTATAAGGTTAATAAGTACCTGTCTGATTTTTTCTTTGTCGGCAAATACTGTTAAAGGCGTTTCGCATCCCTTTTTTATAACCATCCTTATTTGTTTTTCGTCTGCTTTAATTAAAAGAGATTCATAAACATCTTTTGCCAAATCCTGAATTACAAAATTTTCTTTATACAGTAATTGTTCGCCATGTTCGAGCTTTGATATTTCGTCAAGATCATTTAAAAGATTTACAAGCCTTTCTATATTTCTGGAAGTACTGCCTAAAAATTTTCTATTTACTTCCGGGTTCTCTAAAGCTCCGTTTATTAAGGTATCAACATAACCCTGAATTGCGAATATGGGTGTTTTTAATTCATGTGATAAATTTTGCAAAAATTCTTTTCGGTACACTTCGTTTTTTGTTAACACTTCAATCTCTGCCTTTCTTTGTTCGGCCCAATTCTCTACATCTTCCCTAACCTCATCAATACTTTTTTGAGGTAATATGTTTTTATAATAAAACTCTTCTCTCTTACTGGCTTTGGTTTGATAAATTAATTTATAAATCAGTTTTATTTTACGGTAAACAAATTGCTGAACCATAAATAATATCAATCCATAACTTCCGGTAAAAATTAGTATAAAAGATATAGCGGAATACCACCAGATTGGTTTAAAAAAATAAATGCCAATACTTACCGGAATAGAAATAATAAATGCAGTTATAGCCGAAAGTTGTTGTGGAGAAAGATTCTTTCTTGAAAACATTGTAAATATTATTTTTTGATAAGGTTGCCTGACTAATATACTTAGCACAAGTAAAATGATTGGATTTTAGTACTTTCAAAATTTGAATGAAGGATGATTGTCACTCGAGATTCTGACAGTAAACAATGTGTAAGTTAAACAGTTTTAGCGGAAGGTATAATTACATATTAGCTATGCTGTTAAATTATTACCCTGCTGTTTATTAAAATTAGAAGATGGTTATAATTCAAATTTATAACCCACTCCTTTTACAGTAGTAATACAATCAAGGTTTAATTTTTGGCGTATTTTACGGATGTGAACATCAATTGTGCGGTCCCCTACAATAACTTCGGTGCCCCATACCTGGTTTAAAATTTCGTTTCGCAAAAAAACCTTGCCTGGTCTGGAGGCCAATAACGCCAGCAGTTCAAATTCTTTACGGGCCAAAATAATATCATTGCCCTGGTAGTTTATAATATATTTTTCCCTGTCAATTTTAAGGTCGCCATGTTGCAATATTTCATTGCCTTCTTTATTCAATCGTCTAAAAAGGGCATTTACTTTGCTCACTAAAATTTTAGGGCGGATAGGTTTTGTAATATAATCATCTGCGCCGGTCTCCAATCCACGTATCTCTGTTCCTTCATCGCTTAAAGCAGATAAGAAAACAATCAGTGTTTCTTTAAAAGAAGGCTGCATACGAAGAATATTACAAACATCAATACCATTTTTTCCAGGCATCATTATATCAAGAATAATAAGATCGGGCAAATGTTTTTTGGCCTGATCAATTGCTTCATCACCGTTTTTGGCGGTGATAACCTCGTAACCCTCAGCCTGTAAATTAAATTGAATAATTTCCAGTATGTCTGGTTCATCGTCGGCAATTAATATTTTTTTAACACTGCTCATAGTTTTTTTCGATGCACAAAAGTAGTCTATCAGTTTAATATAGCATCAGTTCAAAATGGTTCCAATATTATCAAATTGTTAACCACATGCTGTAACTTTGGCAAAATATCAATCCTTACAATAGCATGGTAAAAAAAGCAAAGCATTTTTTTACCATCTTTATAGTTGAAAAATCTTTATGAAGAAATATTTTTTACCGTTATTATTAGTAGTTGTTTGCAGTAATGCTTTTGGTATGGCAGACTCGGTTGTTATTCCGATACAACGGAAATTAATTCATGAGCGCATAAACGAAGAGCAGGCTAAATGTGATAAGGCAGATGGCAAACTGGATGGTATGATTAAAGTTTCGGCTAATGAAGAAATTAACCTTCAGGTAACCGATGCCATTATCAGGAAAATAAATGAATTGCAAAATAATATTGAAAGCGATGCTAAGGTGGCTTCCAATAATGAAAAAATACGGCAGCTAAATTTTGTATTTCAGGTTGTAAAAGATTTTAAAACGGAATGGATTTCTAAAAGACTGAATCCTGCTTCGGCTCCAATGCTGATAGATAATTTTGAAGAAATTTTGTTTGCCAATATCGAAGGTAAAAGCATGGTGCAATATATTAATGATGTACCTTATGAAATAGGAAAAATTAATGCTGAAATATTTAAAAATAATATTGGGTATGCAGAAAGTAAGAATATTCTATTTTTAAAATATTGTACCTTAAACCCCGATAAAATTCTTTCCTCTATTCGTCCTTATGTTAATGAGCCCTTTGCTGACAGTTTGGTAGTACTGGCCAGTATCAATAACCCCAAGCAATTGTATGATTATGCTTCTGCAAGCAATTCTCCTGAAAGTAAATTGATACAAAAAAATAATAACAAGCTTGTAAAGGTAATATTCACTCTTAGTCATACACCCAATGCTTTGAAATATTATCCCTTTTTAGATGATATTTTAACCGGAAAACTTTCAGTTGATTCAATAAAAAAATATATTGGAGAAGGGGAAGGTGATAGTGTTGGCTATTTTAAGCTATTGGTAAAAACCGAGATAAGTTACCAGTTGCGTTTAATAGCAAAAGATACACCAATAGCTATGTTTGGCACCAATGGGTTGAGAGAAATGCTACAGAAAAAGGCAATCCGGTATTTCATTACCCCAATCAACGAACTTCATGAACAAAACAATCTTGCCATAAGGATGAAGGCACTTGATTCATTATCGTCACAGGATATTTATTATGTAATTGTAATGGGTGAAAATGATATCTATACTTCCAGCTATAAACATAGTTATAACCGGTTAATAACCAAACTGGGCACTGTGCCAAGAGGCGATGACTTACTGCTAAGTGTAAATATGGATTTTTTTAGAAAGTTTATTAAAATGGCTGCTAATTTCAACCAGCTTGATAATTTTTTAAAAACAATGCCACCTGATAAATCACCTGTATTAATGAAAGCATTTGTTGCTAACCTTGATAAATCTAATAACCTGGAAGATGCAGTTGATGTAGCGGATAGTTACAGTAGTATAACCGATAAAGCACTTTTGCAAATAATTTTAAAAAATGTAATCAATAATGAGAAGCGGAATATAAAGCAAAATAATAATCGTGGCACAGTAATATATAATTTATTAAAAACAATATTTTTATCTTCTGACAGCAGCAATGTAGATCTTACAAGTGAGATTGGTATACCTTCTATTTATTCAATAGACAATAAATATCTTACTGACGCAAGCGGCAGAATTATACAGCAGGTATTTTTTTACGGAGATGAAGATGGTAAAACCAATTACACAGGATTTATTAACTCTTTCTCATCTAAAGAGTGGAAAATAACTCCACAAAAAGAATGGGTAGAAATAAAATCTTTACAAGGGAAAAAAGTATTGATTTATGCAAACCTTCCGTTAAATAGTGACAAAAATTTAGATGATACGGCCCAGGCTCATTTAACCTATTATCTAAATAAAAATAACCTTACACCATCCGTTGTAGTTCATCGTGGTCACAGTTATTGGTTACCGGGTACTATCAACAGAATGACGGGAAATGCAAAAATAATTGTATTGGGTTCATGCGGCGGTTATAAAAATCTTAGCCAAATATTGACGATTTGCCCTGATGCAAATATTATTTCGACTAAGGAAATAGGAAAAGGAGATATCAACAGGCCAATTATCAATTATCTCAACCAGGCATTTATGGCAGGTAATACCATTGTTTGGAAAGATATGTGGGCTGCTTTAACAAAAGTTTTTTATGCAGATGCAAACAAAGAAGTGCGTGAAAGCTGGGATGATTATATACCTCCTTACAAAAACCTGGGAGCTATATTCATTAAGGCCTATAATTTAAAAATGCAGTCAAAATAATAGTTACAGGCGATGCCATTAAATTTTGTGATTGTCTATTTCTATAATTAATTGCTAAAAGCACAAAAGTAAATTACTAACTTTCCATCATGAGTGAGCATGCAAAGGTAAAAACAGTCTTTAATTTTTCATTACTACGGAGGGTATTTCAATTTGCTTCACCCTATAAAAAATATTTTTTCTGGTCAATTTTTTTAGCCATTTTTCTCGCTGTTATTTCTCCAATACGTCCTTGGCTGATACAACTTACCATTACCAAAGGATTACAAACGGGGACGCAATATTGGTTTTTGAAAGGAGGCGGGCCTGTAATTATTGGTATTACTATTATTCAGCTGGCTTTACTTTTAATTGAAACAATCTGCCGGTTTATTTTTACTTTTTTTACGGCTTCTATTGGTCAAAGCGTTGTAAAAGATATGCGGGTTGCCACGTATAAAAAAATCATCAGCCTTAATTTATCTCAATTTGATAAAACCCCAATTGGCACACTTACTACCAGAACCATTAATGATATTGAATCTATCAATGATATTTTTAGTGATGGGCTTATCCCAATTATTGCAGATCTGTTATCAATTATTGCAGTATTAGCCTATATGTTTTATATCAACTGGCAATTAACGCTTGTTTGTTTGGCTCCTTTTCCTGCATTGATTATTGCTACCTATTATTTTAAGGAGAGTGTAAACAGGTCTTTTATACGTGTACGCAATGCAGTAGCACAATTAAATGCATTTGTTCAGGAACATATTACAGGTATGGGCATTGTACAGGCTTTTGCTGCAGAAAACAGGGAGTTTCAAAAATTTAACAACATCAATAAAGAACACAGAAATGCTAATGTAAGATCAATTTTTGCTTATTCTGTTTTTTTTCCCGTGGTGGAATTAGTGTCTGCTTTATCGGTAGGTTTATTAGTTTGGTGGGCGGCTAAGCAATCACTGTTATTAACTGATGTAAATAAGCCCGAAATGGTGGGTGTTATAACTTCCTTTATTTTATGTTTAAATTTATTGTTTCGGCCGCTGAGGGTTATTGCAGATAAATTTAATGTACTGCAAATGGGTATGATTGCGAGTGAACGGGTTTTTAAAGTATTGGATAATAATGATGTTACCAATCAAAATGCTGAAGAAAATGATAAAGCTTTAAAACCTATTACAGGTAAAATTGAATTTGATAAAGTGTGGTTTGCCTATAATGATAGCAATTATGTGCTTAAAGATATTTCTTTCAACATCAATGCTGGTGAAACGCTGGCTATTGTTGGTAATACCGGCAGTGGAAAAACTTCCATCATCAGCCTGGTTAATCGCTTGTACCATATTCAGAAGGGTGCAATAAAAATAGATGATGTTAACATTGAATCATATAATCTTTTTTACCTGCGCAGTAAAATTGCTGTTGTTTTACAGGATGTATTTTTATTCAGCAGTTCGGTATATGATAATGTGACATTGCGTAATAATAATATTAATAAAGAACAGGTTATTGAAGCCTGCAAATTGATAGGCATACACGATTTTATATTACAATTACCAGGCGGATACGATTACAATGTAATGGAACGGGGTGCAACATTATCGTTAGGGCAGCGACAGTTATTATCTTTTGCAAGGGCACTGTTGTATAATCCTTCAATATTGATTTTAGATGAAGCCACTTCTTCAGTTGATACGGAAAGCGAGCAGCTAATTCAGCATGCCATTGATACATTAATCAAAGGGCGTACATCTATAATAATTGCACACCGGCTATCTACCATTCGCAAAGCAAATAAAATTATAGTGTTAGATAAAGGCGAAATAATGGAAATAGGTTCTCATAGTGAACTAATTGCCAAACAGGGGTTTTATTTCAAATTGCATAAACTGCAATTTGAAAAGCAAGAAGTAACTAATTCCGCAGTTTGATTTTACCCAAATATTTTAGTAAATTGCAGAATGCATTCTTCAGATGAAAAAAAAATATCTTTAAACGGTAATATTTTAAATGAGCCAACTTCCGATTACGAAAAGGCAGAGATTAATTTATTAAGGGAAGCTTTAAACCGTTCCTATACCGAACGTTTTTTAATGGCTACAAGATTATATAAAATTCAAGCTACACTTAACAGGGCAAAAATCACCCACAAGCCTTACAACCTAAATAAATAGTTTTCGGTGATGGATATTTTTGATGAAGACATAATAAAATTTTGGAAATCTCTTCAGGATAATAATGTTAAGTATATAATGGTAGGAGGCTTTGCAACTAATATCCATGGGTATCAGCGATATACTGCCGATATGGATATTTGGATTGAAGATTCACTAATTAACAGAGTTAATTTAAGAAAGGCGTTTAGGGATGCAGATATGGGTGATTACTTTATGATGGAAAGTATGCAATTTATTGCGGGTTGGACAGATTTTAGACTAAATAATGGACTTCGATTAGATATTATGGTTGATATGAAAGGTTTAGAAGGTTACACTTTTGATGAATGTTTTCAAATAGCTACCATTGCAGATATTGAAAATATTAAAATTCCTTTTTTACATATTAACCAATTAATTGTTAATAAAAAGGCAGTTAATCGAACTAAAGATCAAGTGGACGTTGTTGAACTTGAAAAAATAAAACTTCTTCGCAAAGAAATGGGACTTGACTAAAATTCAGGCTAAAAATTTGCTATAAAAATTCTCTTTTCTTCCTTCTGCATTTATGTGTTAAACCCTTATCTTTGCGCCAAATTTAAGGCACGATATGGCATTTAATAGCATCAAAACTATACTGGTATTGGTTTTTAGCACAATTTTGCTGGCTTCATCGTCTGATGTTGTGGCGCAGGAAAATGAATCAAAAACAACTGGAGAAAATACCGTTGAACACCACGAAAAGTTTAATGCCAAAAAAGTAATATTTGGCCATATTATGGATGCTCATGAGTTTCACTTCCTGGAATATGAAGGCAGTGATGGACAGAAACATCCTATATCGATTCCTTTACCAGTAATATTATACTCTCCGCAAAAAGGGTTTTCTTTTTTTATCTCTTCCGCCTTTGAACATGGTTTAAAAGAAGTTGACGGATATAAATTGAATGAAGAAGGTAAAATAATAACAGTTGATGAAACTGTTAAAGTGTATAATTTTTCATTGACCCGTAATGTCGTGCAAATGATGCTGGCACTAACATTATTAACCTGGCTAATGGTAAGCGTAGCAAAAGCGTACACTAAAGGTCTTGGTGTAATTACAGCGCCAAAGGGTAAACAAAACCTGGTAGAAATATTGGTAATTTTTATAAGAGATGAAGTGGCGAAACCAAACCTTGCCCACAAGGCCATCAAATACCTGCCCTATCTACTTACAGTTTTTTTCTTTATACTTATAAATAATTTAATAGGTTTAATACCCGGTACGGCGAATGTTACGGGTAATATTGCTTTCACTATTGTACTGGGCCTTATTTCTTTTGTTGTAATAATGTTCAGTTCAAATAAGCATTATTGGGGGCACATATTTAATCCTCCCGGGGTGCCTGGTTTTGTAAAACCAATTTTGGTATTGGTTGAATTTTTAAGTGTTTTCATTAAACCATTTGCATTAATTATAAGGTTATTTGCCAATATGGTAGCGGGGCATATTATTATTATTTGTTTAATATCATTAATTTTCATTTTTGCTGAAATAAATTCTGCTATTGGTTGGGGAGCTTCTCCGGTATCAATTGCATTTACAATATTTATTTATTTTATTGAGGTGTTGGTAGCTTTTTTACAGGCATTTATTTTTACTGTGTTAACAGCTGTATTTATCGGGCAGGCATTTGAAGGAGAGCATAATGAACAAGAGCATCTGCCGGATGACGCTATTATTGTTTAGTTGTTTTTTTTAATCATTATAAAATACAAGTATGAGTTTAATGACCGTTTTTTTAGCTGCAGGTGCGCTTGCAAATGCAGGTGGCGCTGTTGGTGCTGGATTGGCAGCAATGGGAGCAGGTATCGGTATTGGCCAGATAGGTAAAGGTGCTGTTGAAGCAATTGCCCGTCAGCCCGAAGCCTCTAATGACATTCGTGCGAACATGATTCTTGCTGCTGCCCTTGTAGAAGGTGCCGCACTGTTTGCTATCATCATTGGGTTTCTTGCAATGGTACTGTAACAAGTTTCAAAAGTTTCGGAGGATCAGGGAGTGATAATGTTTTAGACATTTTAACTGTCAGGCTCTTGTAAATTTTTAAAGCTATTACTGCATCCAATGTATAGGACGGAGGATGCAGTAATTTTTAGTTTTTCGACCAGGTTTTATTTTATATTGATTTTCTATCACGAACCTGCTTTGGTAAATGAAGAAAAATTGGATAAATCACTACTCGTATTATTAATTAAAATACTCCCTTAGGGAGATGGAGGGAAAAAAAATGCAATTATTAACACCAGATTTGGGATTATTTGTTTGGACACTCTTAGCTTTTTTAATCGTGTTCTTTATACTCAAAAAATTTGCATGGCCTGCCATCATTAGAGGGTTAAATGAAAGAGAAGAAAATATTGCCAGTTCAATTGCAACTGCTGAGAAAGTAAAGCTTGAAATGGCGCAGTTAAAAAGCGACAACGAGGATTTTATGGCAAAGGCACGTGAAGAAAGAGCAACGATGTTAAAAGAAGCCAAAGAAATAAAAGATAAAATAATAAACGACGCTAAAGAACAGGCCAAAGAGGTTGCTGCAAAAATTGTGGCAGAAGCTCAAATAACTATTAATCATCAGAAAATGTTGGTTATAACCGAGATGAAAAATCAGGTGGGTAATTTGGTTATAGAAGTAAGTGAAAAAGTTTTACGTAGAGAGTTAGCCAATAAAACAGAGCAGGAAACCTATATCAAACAATTAGCCGAAGAAGCAAAATTGAACTAAGTAATTGCAAACATACAACCTGTATCATTTTATATAATACCAGGTTGAATGCCAGCAAACCCAATAAATAACTCCCAGTAAATTAACCATGAATAATCCACGTTTAGCAGGTAGGTACGCAAAAAGTTTAATTGACTTAGCAATAGAGTTAAATCAGCTTGATGTTATATATGCTGACATGAAATTTATGCAATCCATTTGCAAAAGCAATCCCGATTTTGTATCGCTGTTACGCAGCCCTATCATTAAGTCTGGTAAAAAGGAGAAAATTATTGAATCTATCACAAAGGGCAGGGTAAATATCACTACCGGATTATTTATTAGTTTGCTGGTTCGCAAAGGAAGAGAAGCCAACCTGCCTGAAATTGCTGATGCATTTGTTGAGCAGTTCAATAAATTAAAAGATATTCATCAATTAAAAATAACAACGGCTGTAGCTATAAGCGAAACACTTAAAACAGCAATTATAGATAAAGTAAAATCATCAACTACTTTACAAAATATTGAGATTGAAACGCAGGTAAAAGAAGAGTTAATTGGCGGATTTGTATTAGAAATGGAAGGTACATTGATAGATGCAAGTATTTTAAGGGATTTAAAAGATATTAAAAAACAATTTATGGATAACGAATACATCCATAAACTTAGATAAAACAACTTTTTAAAATTAAATAGTCATGGTACAAATTAAACCGGATGAGATTTCTGCGATACTTCGCCAGCAATTAAGCAATTTTAATGCAGGCGCAAGTTTAGAAGAAGTAGGAACTGTATTACAGGTAGGTGATGGCATTGCACGTGTATATGGATTAAATAATGTGCGTAGCGGCGAGTTGGTAGAGTTTGAAAATGGGGTAAAAGCCATTGCATTAAATCTGGAAGAAGATAATGTAGGTGTGGTATTGATGGGAGACAGCAGCGGAATTAAAGAAGGCGATACTGTAAAGCGTACCAATAAAATTGCCTCCATTAAAGTAGGGGAGGGAATGTGCGGCCGTGTTATTAATACTTTAGGCGAACCAATTGATGGTAAAGGCCCGTTAACAGGAGAATTATATGAAATGCCATTGGAGCGTAAAGCGCCAGGTGTAATTTTCAGAGAGCCTGTTAAGGAGCCTTTGCAAACTGGTATTAAAGCAATTGATGCAATGATTCCTATTGGGCGTGGGCAAAGGGAATTAGTAATTGGTGATCGCCAGACTGGCAAAACAGCCATTTGTATTGACACAATCATTAACCAAAAAGAATTTTACGCAGCAGGTAATCCTGTTTATTGTATATATGTTGCTATTGGTCAAAAAGCCTCAACCATTGCAGGTATCACAAAAACTTTAGAAGAAAATGGCGCAATGGCTTATACAACCATTGTTGCAGCTTCTGCAGCAGACCCTGCTCCATTACAATTCTATGCTCCATTTGCTGGTGCAGCCATTGGAGAATTTTTCAGAGATACCGGAAGGCCTGCGTTAATCATCTATGATGATCTGTCAAAGCAGGCAGTAGCTTATCGTGAAGTTTCTTTATTGTTGCGCCGTCCACCAGGCCGTGAAGCATACCCAGGTGATGTATTCTATTTACATAGCCGTTTATTGGAAAGAGCTGCAAAAGTTATTGCCAGGGATGATATAGCCAGGCAAATGAACGATTTACCGGAATCTATTAAGCATTTGGTAAAAGGAGGGGGTTCCTTAACAGCTTTGCCTGTTATTGAAACACAGGCAGGTGATGTATCTGCGTACATCCCTACCAACGTTATTTCTATTACTGATGGCCAGATATTTTTGGAAGGAAATCTATTTAATGCAGGTATTCGTCCAGCTATTAATGTGGGTATTTCTGTTAGCCGTGTGGGTGGTAATGCTCAAATTAAGTCTATGAAAAAAGTGGCCGGTACATTAAAGCTTGACCAGGCTTTATACCGGGAATTAGAAGCATTTTCTAAATTTGGTGGCGACCTTGATGCTGCTACTAAAAATGTAATTGATAAAGGAGCCCGTAACGTGGAAATATTAAAGCAATTGCAATATTCACCTATGAGTGTCGAAAAGCAAGTTGCAATGATTTATTTGGGTACTCAGGGCTTATTAAAAGAGGTAGCTGTTAAAAACGTAAAAGCTTTCGAAGAACTTTTTTTATTGGAAATGGAAAATAAATATCCTGAAATATTAGCTGAATTTAAAAAGGGAAATTTGCCACAAGATGGGCTAACTAAGGTTAATGATTTGGCAAAGAATTTGGCTGTTCAATATAAATAACCTTCACAATTATATGTTTTTAAACAAAGGGTTGCATTGCAACCCTTTGTTTATTTTCAAGTAAAACCATCTTCATTTTCAAGTAAAACCATCGTCTTAAAACAAGTTGATATCAATGGAAAAAGAACTTTTTCAACAATAGTAAAACTTTCTTGAGGTACTGAAAGCGGCGTTGAAATTTTCCCGAACCCTATTAATAATAATTTTACGGTTACATTATCTTCAAATAAGTAAACAGTTGCAACGCTAAAAATTCTAAATACTGCAGGCCGATTGATTTATTCTAAAATCATTACTGTAAATAAGGGTAATAATTCTATTGTAGTGAATAACCTCCCAGCCTCTTTAACACTAGGTATTTATTATGTTACTATTACAAACCATCAGATAAATTTTAACAGTAAGATTCAAAAACTATAAATTTAGTTTAAAAATGGTAAACGAAAGGCGGATGTAAAAGGCTGCCTTTTATGCATTTTAAAAAGCATGGTTTACCTTTTTTTTGTAACTTCCCATTGTAAAATATAGTCTCATGACAATTGGAATTTTTGGAATATCTATGATTTTTATGCTACTAGGTATTCTTGTACAATTCAGACTAAAAAGTAAATTTGCGGAATACAAAAAAGTTGAAACAAGTACTGGTTTAAGTGGGAAAGAAATAGCAGAAAAAATGTTAAGGGATAATGGTATTTATGACGTGGAGGTAATTTCGGTTCCAGGCATTTTATCAGATCATTATGATCCAATAAAAAAAACTGTGAATTTAAGTGCTGATGTATATGAAGGAAGAAATGTATCAGCTGCTGCAGTTGCAGCGCATGAATGTGGCCATGCTGTGCAACATGCTACAGCTTATTCGATGTTAATGCTAAGAAGCAGGCTGGTACCCATTACACAAATCAGTACCAATCTTTCACAATGGATAATATTAGCTGGGCTAGGTGTTATGGGTTTTGGCGGTGGTAGCCAAACCATGCTCTTGATAGGGATAGTTTTATTTGCAGTTTCTACACTATTTACTATTGTTACCCTGCCGGTAGAATTTGATGCCTCAGCAAGGGCACTGAATTGGCTGGAGAAGGCACACATAACAACATCTACAGAACTTGCAAAAGCAAAAGATGCTTTAAAATGGGCAGCATTAACTTATGTAGTAGCAGCACTTTCTTCAGTTGCCATGCTGGTATATTATATTATGATTTATTCTGGCAGGAGCAGAAACTAGGGAGATATCAATTCAAAAGACTGTGAAAGAACCTGCAAAGGCTTTAGTATAAATTTTATAATTTAATTTCTTCATCACTGTCATCAAAAAACCGAAACTCAGTTAAATGATAAGTAGATTTAGAAACAATTTTAATTTTTTGTTTGTATTTCCAGCTCCATTTTCTGCGCTTGGAAATAAAACCACAGGTAAGAAATGTATATAGTATCGGATTAACCTCGATGGTCAACCCCTTATGGTTTTGCATAATCAAATAACTCAAATTCTTTTCTATTTCATCTTCCAAAATTAAAGTAGAGGAGATTTTTCCACTTCCATTACAACTTGGGCAAATTTCTGAAGTATTAATATTCATTTCAGGCTTCATACGTTGCCTGGTAATTTGCATTAAACCAAATTTGCTAATGGGTAATACAGCGTGTTTTGCACGGTCTGTTTTCATAAACTGCTCCATCGAATCAGCAAGGCGTTTTTTATTTTCCATCAATTTCATATCAATGAAATCAACTACAATAATGCCGCCCAAATCTCTTAAACGAAGTTGTCTTGCAATTTCTTCAGCCGCTTCCAGGTTGGTTTCCAGGGCATTTTGTTCCTGGTTATTGCTTACACTTTTATAACCACTATTTACATCTATTACGTGTAAAGCTTCGGTGTGTTCTATAATTAAATAAGCACCGCTTGGAAGATTAACTGTTTTTCCAAAAGCAGCTTTTACCTGTTTGGTAACTCCAAAACTGTCAAATATTGGCGAACCATTATTATAGTAGGTAACAATGTCAATTTTTTCAGGTGCAATACGTTGAATGTAGTTTTTAGTATCTGCAAAAATGGTTTTATCATTTACCACAATGCGGTTAAAATCTTCATTCAGTAAATCTCTAAGCATACTATTGGCCTTGCCCTGTTCGCTTAGTATTTTTGATGGGGGTGTTGCTTCCTTCAGGTTTGCCTGCATTGTTTGCCAGGTTTGTACCAATGACAATAGATCTTCGTGTAGTTCTGCAGTGTTTTTTCCTTCTGCAGCAGTACGCACAATAACACCAAAATTTTTTGGCTTAATGGCTTCGATAATTTTTTGAAGCCTTTTTCTTTCTTCGCTTGAATGTATTTTACGGGATACGGCTATAACATCATTAAATGGGGTTATAACAACAAAGCGGCCGGGCAAAGATAATTCGCAACTAAGGCGTGGCCCTTTGGCGGCAATTGGCTCTTTTAAAATTTGTACAAGTACATTTGGACGGCCACTTAAAACTTCTGCTATTTTACCCGTCTTTACAATTTCAGGCTCTACAATAAACTTGCTAAAATCAAACCCTCCCTCAGTCTTATCGTTGATACCGGCATTTGTAAACTTAAGTATCGATTTAATATAAGGGCTAAGATCTGTATAATGTAAAAAGGCATCTTTTTCAAAACCCACATCAATAAAAGCTGCGTTTAAACCGGGTATCAGTTTTTTAACTTTTCCAAGGTATAGGTCCCCCACGGCGAAGTTGGCATCAGCTTTTTCACTGTGCAACTCAACCAATTTTTTATCTTCCAGCAAGGCAATTTCAACGCCTTGCGGTGCAGCATTTATAATTAATTCCTTTGTCAAACAAACACTTTTAATTAAAGACTAATACATCACACGGAAGGAAAACATACAGCTATAATTTACAAAATACTGATAACAGTAAATCATAAAAAATTCACATATAAATGTGTGCCAGCGGGGATACCAGCACATACTATAAAAAGAAAATCTATTTCTTTTTATGACGATTCTTTCTTAAACGCTTTTTACGCTTATGCGTTGCAATTTTATGTCTTTTTCTTTTTTTACCACAAGGCATAATTCTAGTCTTTTGTTGTTAAATAATAATTTTATGAATGCTCGAAATTAAATCCCGATATTTTTATAATAATCGAAATTAATTTCGATGTACCTGTTATTTTAGCATTTTAATGCGCTCGTCTACCTCTTTTGAATAAGCAGGATTATCAATCATCCGCTTACTTATTTCATACCACTTTAAAGCATTGAGTTTATCTCCTTTTCCTGCATATGCATCAGCAAGCCAGGAAACAGCTTCTATATTGGTTGGTTCATTTTTTACAACTATTTGTAAACGACCAACCGCTTTCTCGTATTGTGTTGAAATAACACCACCGATACCAAGTACTAATTGTGCCTGCATATTTAACGAATCTCTTTTAACAACCTGCAATAACTGCTGGATGCCCTTCATGGTTTCCTGTGCATCACCCACCATTCCTTTTCCAAAAATGTAGCAACTTCCTAATCCAACTTTTAAACTATCATTGGAAGGATCAAGTTCTATAGACTTTTCAAATAACTCAATTGACTGTTCTGCTTTCCAACCTCTTTTTGCAATATCCTCTTCATTCCGCAGGTCTTTTAAAATCAGTTGGGCGGCAAAGGTGAGGTTTTTTTCAGAATTTACCAACTTAGCAGCTTCGGCAGTATAATAATTATATAAATCATGCTCATGAGCAGAATCTTTCCAAAAAATACCTAACTGGTTATATGCCTTAATTTGCTGTTCTTTTACATCTCCCCGCTTTACACCGTTTTCCAGGTTGTCAAGATAAGTTTGCTGGGCAACGGGTAATTTTTGTTTTGCACTTTGCAAATAAGTGGTAAAATTAAACTTGGGGGAAAGCGATTTCTCAACTCCTGATATAGGTGATTCTTCTTTTTTTGTAACAGTAGTTCCAAAAATTAATAATGAAGCTATTAATAATACGCCAGCGCCGGTAAGTATAAATTGTTGTTTTTTCACAAAAAGCTTTTGAGGCGCAAAGGTAAGCTATACGGGGGTTTCAGCAGAAGGAAAGTTTTTATTTTTCACTTCCTGTACAAATTCTTTTGCAGGTTTAAAGGCTGGTACATAGTGCTCAGGTATTGCTACCGCTATATTTTTTTTAATATTACGCCCAATTTTAGCGGCTCTTTTTTTTGTTATAAAGCTCCCAAAACCGCGTATATAAATATTTTCGCCTGCAATTAACGATTGTTTTATTTCCTTAAACATGGTTTCCAATGTTACCATTACATCAACTTTTGGAATACCTGTTTTATCAGAAATTTCGGAAATAAGGTCTGCTTTTCTCATTTTGTAAATTTTATAAATGTCTATCTATCAGAAATATAGCACAATTATTTGAAAATAACAATACTATAAATCGATATTCAATAGGTATAAGTAATTTTAAAATTAAAAGTAATCATAAATATAACCATAATCAGTTGATTGTTAATATAATAGTAAATATTTTAAAATAAAATTATTGTCGGTAATCAATTTAACTGAAATTTGGCGAGAATGAAAAGCAGTACGCAGCATCAGTTTTTTGTAAATTATTTATTAAAATGGAATTTACAGGATAATAAAAGAGAAATGCCCTGGAAAGGCGAAAAAGATCCTTATAAGATTTGGCTCAGCGAAATTATTTTGCAGCAAACAAGGGTAGACCAGGGGCTGCAATATTATAATCGTTTTATTCAATCATTTCTCACCATTCACCAATTGGCAAATGCCTCCGAAACAGAGGTGTTTAAATTATGGGAGGGCCTTGGCTATTATACGCGGTGCAAAAATCTTATTGCTACTGCCAGGTATATTTCTATAGAATTGAATGGAAAATTTCCTGTTACGTATGAGCAAATTTTGCAATTAAAAGGAATAGGCCCATACACGGCAGCTGCC
The DNA here is from genome assembly GCA_043745405.1 of Ferruginibacter sp. GTDB lineage: Bacteria > Bacteroidota > Bacteroidia > Chitinophagales > Chitinophagaceae > Ferruginibacter. The sequence goes on from JAYTTI010000186.1 coordinate 18,162, forward strand.
ATTGCCTCTTTCGCATTTAATCTTCCTTATGCCGTAGTGGATGGAAATGTGTTTAGGGTATTGTCACGCTACTTTGGTATTACCACTGCAATTGACAGTACAGAAGGTAACCAGCTGTTTACAAATTTGGCCAATAAATTACTGGATGTAAAACAACCGGGTAGTTACAACCAGGCATTGATGGATTTCGGTGCTGTTATTTGTAAACCTCAAATCCCTTTATGTACTACTTGTGTGCTTAGAAGCAGGTGTATTGCATTTAAAGAAGCACTGGTAAACCAGCTTCCTCTAAAAGAAAAAAAAATAATCAAAAGAAACAGGTGGTTTTATTACCTGGTAATTGAGTATAATGGAAAACAATATGTACGCAAACGGGGTGCAAAAGATATCTGGGAAAATTTATATGAATTTGTACTGTTAGAAAATGATACAATATTACATTTAGAAGAATTTAAAGAGCAAAAAAAAGTAAAAGAGTTGTTTGGAAAAAACAAGTTTGATGTAATGCATATTTCACCTGTATATAAACAGCTTTTAACCCATCAGAAGATTCAAGGGCAATTTATAAAAATAAAGACAAGTAAACCATTGCCTGGTAAAGGTTATGAAGCCTTTACACCAAAACAAATTGAAAAGCTTCCGTTCCCTAAATTTATCACCTCCTATTTGAAAGATAAAAATGTATCTTTAAATTTGTTTTAGGGTAAAAAATGCAATGATTCAATGGAATTAAAATTAGTATTATGAGAGGCGTAAACAGGGTAGTATTAATTGGTAACTTAGGCAAAGACCCGGATATGCAGTTTTTAGAAGGCAATATTGGCGTAGCTAAATTTTCTTTGGCTACCACCGAAATCTATAAAGACCGAAGTGGTAAACTCATTTCTCAAACAGAATGGCATACCGTTGTATTATGGCGTGGATTGGCCGAACTTGCTCAAAAATATTTGCACAAGGGAAGTTTAGTATACATAGAAGGGGGTTTAAAAACAAGAAGTTGGGAGGATAAGGACGGCAACAAAAAATTTGCTACAGAAATTGTTGGCGATAACCTTATTATGCTGGATAAAAGAAATGATGGAAGCCAGAGTGGAGGACAGATTGATAGTATTGAAGGACTGGATGGGGATATTCCCTCCATAGAGGGTGGCCCCGAAAGATTACCCTTTTAAAATAATTTCAATACATCATTTAAATTTTGTAAAAATATTTTTCACTAAAACTGATAGTTTTGGATTACCATTCGGCCACTGCTTTTACCCGATTTTTGCATTTTCCCCTGCTAGCAATAACACCCGCAGCTTCTGCAGTACTTATATTTATAGCACTATTATTATTTGTAATTTCTTTTTTGGTGGCAGGTGCAGAAGTGGCTTTTTTTGCCCTTACTTACAAAGATATCAATATGCTTAAAACAAAGCGCCAGCCTTCATTCAGGCGTATTGTCTCTTTGCTTGAACAGCCAAAAACTTTACTTGCTTCTATGCTTATTGCCAATAGTTTTGTAAACATTGGCATCATATTAATCTCCAATATCGTATTGGATGGCTGGCTGGAAGTTTTTCAATTAAGTTTTTGGCTGGCTTTTTTGATAAAGGTTTGTACTGTTACATTTTTATTAGTATTGTTTGCAGAAGTATTACCAAAAGTATGGGCCACACATCATAAAGTCTGGTTTGCTTCAACAGCTTCGCTGATTGTAGAAATTTTCAGCCACCTGTTTTATGGTATCAGTAAAAGAATGGTTGGGTTTAGTGATGGTATAGAAAAAAAATTTACATTAAAGCATTCTTCAACTTTAGATAATAGCCAGCTCGATTATGCCATAGATTTATTGCCCGAACATGAAGCCTCCATTGCCGAAAAACAAATCTTAAAAGGTATCCGTAAATTCGGTGATACTACTGTAAAACAAATAATGCGTACAAGGCTCGACGTTAGTGGTATTGAACATAGCAGTAGTTTTGAAAACGTGATAAAGAAAATTGAAGAACTTCATTATTCCCGTTTGCCTGTTTATAAAGCTAACCTTGATGAAATACTGGGTATTTTACATACAAAAGATGTATTGCCACATGTTAATGCAAGTAAAGTTGATAATTATGACTGGCATATTTTAATGCGGCCTGCTTATTTTGTACACGAGCAAAAGCTGATAGAAGACCTTTTGCAGGAATTCAGGAATAGGCGTATACATTTTGCCATTGTGGTAGATGAATTTGGGGGCACCTCGGGCATTGTAACACTTGAAGACATTATGGAAGAAATAATAGGCGAAATAAAAGATGAGTTTGATGATGAAGAAAGTGTGAACAAAAAAATAGATGACAACACTTATATATTTGAAGGTAAAACAATGATTAATGATGTATGCAAAGCACTGCACCTGCCTCCTGATACTTTTGATGCAATAAGGGGCGACAGTGATTCGCTGGCAGGTTTAGTGTTGGAAATTGCCGGCGAATTTCCACAGATAAATGAGGAACTGCCCAGCGGGGATTTTATATTTATTCCGTTAGAGATTAATAAAAACAGAATTGACAAAGTAAAAATTGTTATTAAAAGCACACTCTAACGGTTACAAAAAAGAAATTTCAAAAAGGTGAATATGCAAAAAAAATGGTTACTGTGCAATAAGCTGGCTTCTTATTGCTTTATACTGATTGCCTGTTGCATATTTATTGCGGCCTGTAGCTCGCCCTATGTTTCAAAAAAAAGAGGTTATTATAACATCGAACTTCCTCAACGGAGCTATCAAAAATTTGAGCAGCCGGGCTTTCCTTATAGTTTTGAATATCCGGTATATGCAAATATTGTACAGGATACAACTTACTTCGATAATAACCCCGAAAATTCTTATTGGCGAAATATTGATTTCCCGCAATTTCATGCAAGAATATTTTTAAGTTACAAGCAGATTGGCGGCAACGCATTGTACAAAATTAAACAGGCCAATGGCCTATATAAAGATTCGTTTGCCATAAATGTATTCGATAAAATGGTAGCAGATGCTTTTACACTAACCAATAAAAATAATGTGGTATCCAGTAGTATCAATGATAGTTTAATACATACCGCTAATGGCGTTAGTGGTGTTTTTTTTAAAGTAGGTGGCAATGCAGCTACAGCCAAACAATTCTTTTTAAGCGATACCAATAGAAACTTTATCCGTGGCGCTTTATATTTTGATGTAACCCCCAATGCAGATTCTTTAAAACCCATACAGGATTTTTTGCAGGCAGATATGGACCATATCATTAACACCTTTAAATGGACAGGAAAGTAAATATATACCTTCCTCTTTTTCTACTTTATTTTCTCATTTTACCTGGCATTGCAATTGAAATATTTTACGTAATGTGAATATTATTTAATTGTATTGATATTGCCTTCAAAATGATAAGGGCTTTGCCTTACTTTTGCATTTGATATGATAGCAATAGATAATATTCTTATAAGCGATGAAATTGTGCACGAACAATTTGTTTGCGACCTTAATAAATGTAAGGGGGGGTGTTGTGTAGATGGTGACGCTGGGGCACCCCTAAACAAAGACGAATTAGCAAAAATAAATGAAGTATATGATGCTGTGTTGCCTTACCTGGCCGAAGAAAATAAAAAAGAATTGGAACGTCAGGGAAAGTATGTATACGATAAAGAATTTGGATGGGTAACACCCACTATCCAAAGCAAGGTTTGTGTATATGGTATTACAGATAAAATGGGGATTGTAAAATGCGGCATCGAACAGGCTTACAATGATGGTAAAGTGCAATGGAAAAAACCAATCAGCTGTCACCTGTTTCCCATTCGCATTAAACAAAGCAGGGACAAGCAAACAGATTATGTAAACTACGAACCCCGGGAAGACCTTTGCAGTGCAGCCTGTACACTTGGTGAAAAATTAAAGGTTCCGGTGTATATTTTTTTAAAAGATGCGTTGACAAGAAAATATGGTGAAGCATTTTATGAGACCCTTGAAGCAACCGCAAAACATTTAAATAAAAAATAACAACAAGATTTTTAAAAATAAGCTATAACACTGCTGACAATATTTATTCCACAATGAAAAACGCTTTTGCATTTACATCCCACCTTATCTGTTTTACATGTTGCATACTATTGGCCTCCTGCTCGGTTAACAGGGCAAAAGTTGACGATAGCCTTAAAAAATATTTTGATGATAATAAAGTAGATGGATGTTTTACCATGCTTAGCAACAATGATGGTAAAGTAACTGTCTATAATCTTACGCTTGACACTACAAGGCTTTTACCAGCTTCTACATTTAAAATTGTTAACTCTTTAATTGGTTTGGAAACTGGTATAATTACAGATGAAAAAATGGTAATTAAATGGGATGGTATTAAACGCAGCAACGAAGACTGGAATAAAGACATGACCATGGAGCAGGCATTTAAAGTAAGCTGTGTGCCGTATTACCAGGAAGTAGCCCGACGTATTGGAAAAGATACAATGCAGCTTTGGTTGGATTCTGTGGGTTATGGTAATAAAAATATTGGCAACATAATTGACAGTTTTTGGCTCAATAATGATTTGAAGATTTCTGCTGATGAACAATTGGGCCTGGTTAAACGCCTTTATTTTGACCAGTTGCCTTTTCAAAAAAGAACACAACAAATTGTTCGTGATGTAATGAAGCAGGAAGAAAATAATGCGTATGGCTTATATTATAAAACAGGCTGGGGTTTTGATGAAAAAAATAATAATATTGGCTGGGTGGTAGGCTGGATAGAAGAAAACCGGCATCCTTATTTTTTTGTAACGGTTGTAAAATCTGCCAATGCAGCCATTGATATGAAAACCGTAAGGTTAAATATCACCAAAGGAATATTAAAACAGCTGGGATTTTTTAATGGACGGATGTAGGTTATTATAAAATCTGCTAATAAATAAATTGTGATTGTTTTCACAGCGAAGCACCGGTAAAGATGATATTTTTGAATGTAACTAAAATAAGTATCCTGCTGCACCTGGTTAAAAAATAAGCGAAGTATATGTTTCAATTTCAACATATTGAATATTTATGGGCATTGACGGCTATTCCGTTGATGATAGTATTGTATGCTTTTGTAATTCGGTATAAGAAAAAAATTATCAAAAAAATTGGAGACCTGGCTTTGGTTAACCAGTTAATCAAGGGGTATAGCCCCGGCAGGTTTTTTATAAAATTTTGTTTGATTGTATTGGCATTTGCTATTGGTGTAATTGCATTGGCCAATCCACGCAAACCAACGGGCAACACCATGGTGAACAGAAATGGCATCGATGTAATGATTGCGTTAGATGTGAGCAAGAGTATGCTTGCTGAAGATATAAAACCAAACCGGCTGGAAAGGGCCAAACAATTGATTGCAAAACTGATTGATAAATTACCGGAGGATAGGATAGGCATAGTTGTTTTTGCAGGAAGAGCCTATTTGCAAATGCCTTTAACTACAGACCATTCAGCCGCTAAAATGTATTTATCATCTGCCACAACCGATGTGGTGCCAACGCAGGGAACAGTTATTGGTGATGCATTAAAAATGTGTGCTGCTGCTTTTAATACGCCCGAAAAAAAGTATAAGGCAATAATATTGATAAGTGATGGCGAAGACCATGACGAAGCCGCTATAAAAACCACCCAGGCATTGGCAGGTGATGGTGTATCGATTAATACCATTGGTATCGGGTCGCCGGAAGGCACCACCATTATTGACCCTGCCACCAATGAAACCAAAACAGATGCAGCAGGCATACCCGTAATAACAAAACTGAATGAAGAAGAACTAAAAAATATTGCAGCAAATGGCAATGGCATATACCAGCTTTTTACCAATACCGATGAAGTGGCAGACAAGATAGATTCGCAATTAAAGGCCATGGGCCAGCGTTCAATATCAGAAAATTCATTGGTGAATTACAGAAATTTTTTTCCCTGGTTTTTGGGTATCATGCTGTCATTGTTGCTGGTTGAATTTTTTGTACCTGAAGTAAAAGCAATTACAAAAAAAGCGAAAAGGGTTAGCAAAAAGCAACTGGCATTGCTATTATTTTTGATACCTGCTGTTTTATCGGCACAAAAAAATAATACACTTATTAAAAATGGCAATGATGCCTATAATAAAAAAGAATATAGTGTAGCCGCTGACAATTATAAACAAGTTACTGATAATGACCCCGCCAACGAAAAGGCTCAATACAATCTTGGCAATGCCTTATATAAAAAAGGGGATACCGCGGAAGCGCTGAAAGCTTATGATGCAGCAATAAAAAATACCAAATCAAAAAGCGAACAATCCGGTACATGGTACAACAAGGGTGTTGCATTGCAAAATAAAAAGCAACTACCTGAATGTATCGATGCTTATAAAAAAGCGTTGCGGCTGGACCCAGCTGATGAAGAAGCAAGATTTAACCTGCAAAAAGCCTTGCAGCAGCAACAGGAACAACAGCAAAAACAGAAACCCAAAGACGATCCCAAACAGAAAAACAAACAACAAAAGCAGGAAGATAAATCGCAAGAGCCCAAACCCCAGCCTTCTAAAATGACACAAAAAGAAGCGGAAGAAAAACTAAAGGCACTGTTGCAACAGGAAAAAAACCTGCAGAATAAATTAAGAAAAGTTGATGTGGCATCGCCAAACAAACCGGAAAAGGATTGGTAAATAGACAATAATGCAGCTGGAACAAACAAGCGGTGTTTTTCTTTGAAATTTTTTGCAAAAAAATCAGCAAGAGCAACCGGGCCTACAATTATTGTTGGCGGTTTATTTAGCGGGCAGACCATTTTCAATTTCTTCCTTAGTGGCCTCCCGGATATTGTCGATAGTAACGTCAAAAACAAATTCGCCCTGCAGTTCCTCGTCACTTACCGAAAATATTTTTTTATCTTTTATACCAAGCTCTGTCACAGCGGCTTCAAGCGAGGGCAGCAGGTTACCCATTCCATGTAAATACTCTAATGCAGCGGCGTTGGTATTGTCTTCCATAATTTCACCGACAGCATTTTTCATAATATACCGCAGCGATACAACCGTATTTTTTTCAACCTGCATACGTGTATTTTAAATTTTATTAAAAGCAATAGTATTTTCCGGCAGTTTTACTTTTTCAATATCAATATTGCCGTACACCACATTTACTGAAGGTTTACCGGCTTTTAGTGTTACTGTTCCAAAGCCTGTTTCTGTTGAAATAAAACTGGTAAAGTCCCCCACTTTTGAATCGATAAAAAGGGTCTTGTCCACTGCATCATACCATACACCTGTAAGTGCCTGCAGGTAGCCGTAACTTGATAAGGCCCGGGCATACCAATGCCCGCATTCATATTCATTAAACGGGTTTCTTATCTCTCCGTCATAACGGTTCCTCGAAACACGCAAAATTTCAAGCCCTTCATTTACATGGCCCATCAGTATCAAATGCGATGCTACCTGGTGCTCGATACCCGTCCATACTTCATCACTATACACAAAGGGTAAAGAAAGCTTTCCACCCTTTGGCCAGGTACACAATAACAAGCCGCCTTCATTGCCCATTGCATACGAAGGCCTTTGCGGATTGGCATGCTCACTTAAATTTTCTTTCAGGTTATATTTATACACCGCCTTTAAATGACTGGTGATTTTTTTAGTATCAATAGTATCTTCCAGTCCGCACATGCGGCCAATCCATGCACCTAATATGCCATCAGATAAACAACCTTTTCCATATTGGTATTTAGGGCCTTCTTTTTCGAGCAGGTCTTTTGCTTCTTTGGAATATTCGCCGCCAAAGGATTTTTCTGTAGCGGGATTTTTTGCAGTAAGCCCATCAACCTTTATTTGCTGAATAAAATATTCTCCGTCATATAAAGTTGTTTCTATCATTTTTTTTGCACGGGTATGCAACTGCTGGTAAGAGGATACATCTTTGCCCAAATATTTTCCCATTGCAATGATGGCCTGTAAAGCGCCAATATAAAAACTCGTATGCATTCCATCAGGCCCCCAAAATTCTATATCATATGTATTGTGATGCGGCTCTTCTATTACGCCCACATGGCGGGGGTCCCAGGTAGCAATACAGTAATCCATACTTTTTTGTACCATCGGAAATATTTTTTTCAACCAGTTGCTGTCACCACTCACACGCCATTCACGGTACACTTTCATAATGCCGCCTAACTGTCCGTCTGCGGCCGAATGAAAATCGTGGCTGGCAGGTTTTATAGGCAACACCGCCCTGAAATTCTGGTGCCCTTTTTCATCCTGGTTTTCGCAGAACTCGGTGTTTCGCAAACTTCTTTCCAATGCAGGAAATAAATGCGGTACTGCCTGTGCGTAATTCCACACATGCGTACAACTGCCATGGCAACAACCCCAGTCATCGCCACAGCCCTCAAAATTCCACAGGCGGCCATCATACTGGCGCATCATGGTAGGCGATTTTAATATGGTAAGATTGGCGGCTACTACTTCAATTACTTCAGCAGGCAATGTGCTTGCATAAAAAGCATTGGTAAATAACAATGAATTTTTTCTCAACAGCAGATGTTGTTGTTTCCAGTAAGCAACCACTTCTTCAATGGTTTTAAACCGGCTGCTGTACCAGGGTTTATAAAATTTGCCATCAAAATCTTTATCATATTTATCCAGACCAATATCTGCGGGCGAGTTGCAGCAGCCAGCAGCAGGGTCACAATTTTCTTTTCTTTTACCCATTTCTCCATGGGTCTGCTCAGAGTCGGGACAGTACCAGGCCATCATTACCTTTATAGTTTTTGCTTTACCGGCAGCAAGGGTAAACGGCACAAATAAAGAAGCCCCGGGAGCATCTTTATCAACAGGCGCAACAGCTTTTGCTTTACCGCTTTTTACGGTATTCCATGCCATGGTTAGTGGGTCCCACCAACCACCCCTGAACCAGCAATAATCAACAATTGCAGCATCATCTGTAAACACGGCAAAGTTTGCCGGGTAAGGCTTTTCGGTTGTTCCGGCTTCTGATAAAATAAAACCATTGTCCAGTGGTTGTATTGAATTTTTACCCTTCTCTATCTTTAAAAAATTTTTGGCATTAAAAGAAAATACAGCTTCAATGGATGATTTGCCCGTATTGATAAAATGATATTCCATTGCACCAACAGGCAGACCAGAATTATCATCTTCAGTTGGTATGAAAGGGCTCCATCCAGTAACTTTTACGGCAAGTGGTATATCATCATCGCTGATATCCAGGTAACCAAATGGAAATTTTGCAGTAAACGATGCGTGATGAAAATGTGGTAAGCCAATGGTAGCACCGCCAGAACCATTGCCTGCATCCCGCTGGCCAAATTTTTTCCAGTCAGGCACGGGGCCTTCCAGTAATTTAACACCATTATTTATTCCTTTAACTGCAATGGCAGCAAACATGCCGGGCTCATTAAATATTTCAGGTTTGTTTCTAACTGACACATGAGAGATGGCGCCCGTGCCTTCCATACAAAACATACCGGCGCCAAGCCCACCAACAGGAAACGCAACACGGTTAAGGTTTTCGCCCTGGTAGGCAGTATTATACAACCTTTTATTTTTTTGTGAAGACTGTTTATGGAGTGGCTCATTTTCGCCGGTGGAACTGGCAGCAACAGCAAAACTTACAGGTAATATTGCGGTACCGATGCTGCCTATACTTACATTTTTAATAAAAGACCGGCGGCCTGATTTTTCTTTCATATAGAGCAGTTTCGTTTTTGAGTATGGACAGGTAAAATGTTATGCGAATTAAACAGGGGCACCTGTTATCCAAATATACTCCGAAAAAGCTGGTAAGTAAACAATGGCCGTTGAGGCGTTAAGATAGAAAGCGATAAAAACGCCCTAACGGCAAAACTAAATAACCTTCAAACAAGCATTGCCTTTTATTGTTATTGTAGTAATTTTAGTGGCAAACTTGATGTACATAAACTATAAAGCCGGATAAAGATGCTGTAAAAAATTAACCTATAAATATCCGTTGAAGTAATATAAATAATTATGCAGTTGTATTGTGAATCGATGACGGAATATAAACGTCTTAAAACAAGGGAAGTAAAGATTGGTAATCTGCTTTTAGGGAATGGCCATCCTATCCGTGTGCAAACCATGACTACAACCGATACGATGGATACCATTGCAACGGTAGAACAAACCATACGTTGTATAGAAGCTGGCGCAGAACTGGTGCGTATAACAGCCCCCTCTAAAAAGGAAGCTGAAAATTTACAGCAGATAAAAGATGAATTGCATAAACGTGGATATTTTGTACCTCTTGTTGCCGACATTCACTTTACACCAAATGCTGCAGAAATTGCCGCAAGAATTGTAGAGAAGGTTAGGGTTAATCCCGGCAATTATGTTGACAAGAAAAAGTTTGAACAGATAGAATATACAGATGCTGAATATGCAGAAGAAATAGAAAGGATACGGGAGCGTTTTACACCACTAGTATTGATTTGTAAAGAACACGGAACAGCCATGCGGATTGGTACCAACCATGGAAGTTTAAGTGACCGTATAATGAGCCGTTATGGTGACACAGCCATGGGTATGGTTGAAAGTGCGATGGAGTTTTTACGCATTGCCCGGACGCAAGATTATCACAATATTATTTTGAGCATGAAGAGCAGCAATCCATTGGTAATGGTACAGGCTTACCGTTTGCTCATTAATCATATGATGGAAGAATTTGGCGAATGTTATCCATTGCATTTAGGCGTAACCGAAGCGGGAGATGGTGAAGATGGAAGGATAAAATCAGCCATTGGTATTGGTACTTTACTGGAAGATGGTATTGGTGATACCATTCGTGTTAGCCTTACCGAAGATCCTGAATTTGAAATTCCGGTTTGTAAGGATTTAGTGAAAAGCCTTCCACAGTCAAGCTCTGTAATAGGCGACATCAATACTGATATTTTAAGTTTACCATATAATCCATTTGATTATAAAAGGAGGGCAACAACAGCTGTTTCAAATATTGGCGGTAAGCAGGTTCCGGTAGTTGTTGCCGATTTTATGTTGGCTGAAACCATTATTCCTACAGACTTACAGGCCATTGGCTATAGTTACAATGAAGAAACAGACAAATGGACTATTGGTGATGCAGCGGCAGATTATTTGTACACAGCCAATAAAATAATAGAGTTTGCATTACCAGGAACTTTGAGAATAATGTGCGATTATTCAACATGGTTATCTGCATCGGGTGATGCAAAATATTCCCCACTTTTTCAGGCTGACGAATTTTTAAGGGCAGAAAAAAAATCGACCATCATTAATTTTGTTGCAGTAGATATCAAAACCATTACTGCAACCCTATTACAAAAAATAAAAGAAGATTCCACAGTTGTTATATGCATTTATTCGAGCGCAGTAAATGCGATGCAAAATGTAAGGGCTTGTATTGTTGACCTGATGAAACAGCAAATCAACAACCCCGTAATATTGGCTGTTGAAAGCCAGCACAGTTCTATTGATGAACAACTGATTCATTTTAGCACACAGGCTGGCGCTTTATTTTTAGATGGCATGGGCGATGGCATCTGGCTGATGAATGACCCTTCCAAACTAGTCAATCAAAAAGTGCATGGGCGAACTTATTTGGAAACAAAAAACAATCACCAGTTTATCAATAATACCTCTTTCTCTATTTTACAGGCAGTACGTACAAGAATTTCTAAAACAGAATATATCAGTTGCCCCAGTTGTGGCCGCACCTTGTTCGACCTACAGGAAACCACGGGAAAGATACGTGCTGTTACCAATCATTTAAAAGGGCTAAAAATTGCCATCATGGGATGCATTGTAAACGGACCAGGCGAAATGGCTGATGCAGACTTTGGATATGTAGGCAGTGGCATTGGCAAAATAACTTTATATCGTGGAAAAGAAGTGGTGAAAAGAAATATTGAAAGTGCCATAGCAGTTGATGAGCTGATAAATTTATTAAAGGAAAGTGATGTGTGGATAGAGCCTGCTGTTAGTTTATAAAAAGGGTCTCAAAAGAATTTTTTTTAAAAGGCAATAAGTGTATTTATGGAAACAGATTTTTTAGTAATTGGAAGTGGTATTGCAGGTTTGACCTATGCATTGAAAACAGCAGAAGCATGCCCCGGTAAAAAAATAACCATACTTACCAAAACACAAAGCGACGAAACCAATACCAAGTATGCACAGGGAGGTATAGCGGGTGTAATGGATTTTGATAAAGATAGTTTTGAGAAGCACATTGAAGATACACTTATAGCCGGCGATGGTTTATGCGACAGGGCTGTGGTAGAAATTGTGGTAAAGGAAGGAGTGGAAAGAATTAAGGAATTGATTGATTGGGGGGCCAATTTTGATAAAGATAAAGATGGGGATTATTCACTTGGCAGAGAAGGTGGGCATAGCGAGTTTCGTATACTGCACCACAAAGATGTAACGGGTAAGGAAATGGAAAGGGCCTTATTACAGGCTATTAAAAACAAGCCCAATATTCAATTGATAAATCATTGCTTTGTACTGGATATAATTACCCAGCACCATCTTGGTTTTTTAGTCACAAAAGCTACGCCGGGTATTGAATGTTATGGAGTATATGTATTGAATTTAAGTACACATAAAATTGAAAAAATAGTTGCTAAAATTACTTTACTGGCAACTGGGGGCAACGGACAGGTTTACCGTACTACTACCAACCCGGCCATTGCTACAGGCGATGGTGTTGCCATGGTTTACAGGGCAAAGGGCCGGATTGAAAATATGGAGTTTATACAGTTTCATCCAACGGCTTTGTATGAACCGGGTGTACGCGGACAAAATTTTTTAATTACAGAAGCTGTTCGTGGTGATGGAGGTATTTTGCGCAACCAGGATGGTGAGGCATTTATGGAGCGGTATGATGAAAGAAAAGACCTGGCGCCAAGAGATATTGTTGCAAGGGCCATTGACAATGAAATGAAAATAAACGGTACCGAGTATGTGTTTTTAGATTGCCGTCATTTTACAAAGGAAAAATTCACGCAGCACTTTCCTAATATTTATGATAAATGTATCAGCATTGGCATTGATATTACAAAAGATATGATACCGGTTTCGCCTGCGGCACATTACAGTTGCGGAGGTGTGCAAACGGATGAGGCCGGCCGTACATCTATCACCAACTTATATGCTGCAGGCGAATGTGCCTGTACCGGGCTTCATGGAGCCAACCGCTTAGCAAGTAACAGTTTGCTGGAGGCAATGGTTTTTGCACATCGCAGCTATTTGGATGCTGTTAAAAAAATAGACCAGGTTTCTTATCAGCAAAATGTTCCGGATTGGAAAGCTGATGGAACAAATGCTCCAAAGGAAATGATTCTTATCACACAAAGTTTAAAAGAAATGAAATTGCTGATGAGTGATTATGTAGGTATTGTTCGCAACAATGAACGTTTACAAAGAGCCAACAGGCGGCTCGATTTGTTGCATGAAGAAACAGAAGCATTGTACGAAAAAACAGCCGTATCGCCACAACTGTGTGAGTTGCGTAATATGATTACCGTTGCTTACTTAATTGTAAAAAGTGCTGAGTTCAGGCAAGAAAGCAGAGGGCTACATTTTAATACAGACTATCCTTCAAAAAGTGATAAAGTACAGAATATTGTTTTATAAATATTTATCAATTTAAAACACTTGCATCTTTCTCTGTTTTAATGCGGGTCTCTTCTTTAATTTTTGCCCAGCCACCTGCTATATTTTTTATATTATGCAATCCCTGCTTTTTTAGTAGAGAGCAGGCAATTACACTTCTGTAACCACCACCACAATGCAGGTACAAATTCTGGGTTTCTTCAAAGCCCGCAATCATGGCCATATCTGTCATATCAGCTAAAGGCATATTAATAGCAGCTTTTACGTGGCCATCAGCATATTCAATTTCCTTTCTTACATCTACTACCTGTAAATTTGGGTCGTGTGGAATATCCATCGCCAATTCATCCGCTTCAATAGTAATAATCATATCAACTTTTTTTCCGGCCTTTCGCCAGGCATCAAAACCGCCTTTTAAAAAACCTTCAATAGTAGAAAAACCAACACGGGCCAAACGGATAACTGTTTCTTCTTCTTTGCCTTTTTCTGTTACCAATAACAACGGTTTATCAAAAGACAATATGCTACCTGCCCATTCTGCAAACCGCCCTTCAAGGCCTATAAAAATACTGCCAGGTATAAACCCTTCTGTAAAAATATCGGCATGCCTTGTATCTACTACGATAGCATCTTCTTTCATTTTATTTTTAAATGCCTCTACAGTTAAGGGAGTAAGCCCTTTTGTTTTTATTTCATCAAGGCTGTCGTACCCTTCTTTATTTATTTGGGCATTAATAGAAAAATACTTTGGAGCATCTTCCAGCCCATCTGTTATAGCAGCAATAAATTCATCCTTAGATTGTGGCTGCAATGCATAGTTATTTTGCTTTTCTTCGCCAATGGTGCTAAAGGTATCGGGACCTAAATTTTTGCCACAACTGCTTCCTGCGCCATGTGCTGGATAAACCAATACATCATCTGCCAGGGGTAGTATTTTTTGTTGAATAGTATCATACATTATACCAGCAAGTTCTTCCTTACTCATATCACCACTACTTAAATCCGGCCGGCCTACATCGCCTACAAACAAAGTATCGCCTGTAAAAATTGCATGGTCTTTTCCCGTCTCATCTTTTAATAAATAGCAACTGCTTTCAATGGTATGTCCCGGTGTATGAATTACTTTAAAAGAAATATTGCCTAAAGAAAACACTTCGCCGTCTTTGGCGATATGTACCGGAAAACTGGTTTTTGTTTCAGGACCATAAACAATGGGGGCTCCTGTTTTTTTACTAAGGTCCAAATGGCCGCTCACAAAATCAGCATGAAAATGTGTTTCAAAAATATATTTGACTACTGCATTCCTGCTTGCCGCCAGTTCAATATATTCTTCAATATCCCTTAACGGGTCTATCACTACAGCTTCACCATTGCTTTCGATATAATAAGCTGCTTCACTTATACAGCCTGTATACAATTGTTTGATATACATAAAAATAATTTTTAAAACACTTGTTATTATACCGGTACATGGAGAATGTACAACACATTTACTCAGCGTGCATTTCAAATTGTCGCTCCTGGTTTCCGCCGGTGGGGACACCTGCCGAGGCTGAGCCGTGGTTGGTGTCCCCACCAACCACTTGTTGCTTCAATTTGAAATGCACCTATTTTCTCACTATTCACTTTATCATTTATAAAACACAAAAACCATCTATCGTGTTATAAAACGGATGATTTATTTTAATTGCAAAGATAAAAAAACGGATGCTATTATAGCATCCGTTTTTTACCGGTAACTTTTATATCAGGCAACCAATTCATTAACGAAATTGCTTATTTCGTCAATTCTTTTATGGTTGATAATGTAATAAATAAACTTACCGTCGCGTTGGGTGCTTACAACACCTGCTTTGCGTAAAATAGCCAGATGCTGCGATGCAACTGATTGTTCTAACCTTAAGCGAACGTAAATTTCTGTAACTGTAATTTTCTTTTCTTCCTCAATCAACTTCAATAGCTGCTGGCGCAATTTGTGATTAAGTGCCCTTAAAATCAGGGCTGCTTTCTTTACACTGTAGTAGTCAATTTTAATCGTACTCATGTTAGTAGCGTGTTGCAACTTAGGTGCTTGCTCCACTGGAGCAACTGTGTCATTTGTCATAGATATTAAATTTTTAATTTGTGCTTGAATATAACGCGGCAAAGATACAAAGCATTTTATATTTATTAAAATCCTTATTAGATAAACGGTATTATTTTATGGATGAATAAAACAAAAGCCATTAAATAACTGGGTTGTAAAAATCTTTGATGTACATAGGCTCAGCATAAGCCGTATCGGCAAAATCGCTAGCCAAGTATTTTTTGAATGATAATTCATTCATATACAATGTTTTGCTTTTTAGCTCAAAAAAAGTCGCATTTTTTTCCCGATTTATTTTCTGCCATTTTTCTGCACCATTGCCGAAAAAAATAATTTTATTATTTAACAGTAGATTAGCAAAAGAATTTTCATCAATAATCATCGCACAAGGCGCTAAAACGGTGTTTAGCCCTTTATCAAACACTGCTGTAAATACTTCCATTCTTCTTGCATCAACCATTGGGCAATATAAAATTGGTGCATCCCCCCCGATAATACCGGTCTCATTTATGGTCTGGTGGGCTAATAAATTTAATGTGCCAATAGTAATTAAAGGCTTGCCAAGTGCATAACATAAGCCCTTAGCACTCGCCATCCCTACCCTAAGCCCAGTATAACTTCCGGGCCCGGCCACTACTGCTATTGCAGACAATTCACTTAAATGAATGCCTATATTTTTGGCAATTGACTGTATTGCAGGCTGTAAAAATGCACCCTGGTCTTTTTGGTCAATATTAATTTCTTCCCCTAAAATATGGCCATCCTTTGCAATGCTTATACTTGCCGTAGAAATTGCGGTATCGATATTTAACAGTAAACTCATTTGCGTATTTTTTGAAGTAATAATGGGGCAGGTAAATATCTTTTATTATGCACACTTAATTGTTGTAACAATTCAACAATATTTTTTTCTCCTATCAGCCTACCCCATTCAAACGGGCCGTATGGATAATTTGTACCCAGCTTCATGGCAATATCAATTTCAGCTTTGGTACTGATTTTTTCTTCTAATGCAAACCACGCTTCGTTAATTATCATGGCCAGCACCCTTGCCGCAATAAAGCCAGGTTCATCTGGTACTTTTGTGTATTGCTTATTGAGTGCAGTTATAATTGTAATAATATTTCCATTGATTATGCCTGCAATTTCCCAGTTTGGCCTTGATAAAAAACCTTTCCACCCATTGATGCGTACTACGTTTTCAGGTGCATTTAATTCTTTTAAAGTATAACAAACAGCATTTATAAAAACAGGTCTTGAAAGGGTGCTATAATCAATAACAGCACTTTCATCAATAATAAAAACCGCATCTATACTTCCCGAAATATTATTTAAAGAATTAAGCCGTATCCATTCAACATGGGTAATATCCTTTTTAATTTCATTCCATTGCTCATCGTTGCCAAATACTGCAAGTATCATTTAGGAAATTTTTACAAAAATAGGTGGTTGATAAAAGATATATTTGTAATTATTACAAATATCATGACCAAGCAAATTATACAAACCAGCAATGCCCCTGCACCAATTGGCCCTTACAACCAGGCTATTAAAAGTGGTAATTTTTTATTTGTATCCGGCCAGGTAGCCTTAAAACCCGGCACCAACGACCTTGCTAATGCCGATATTATTGAAGAAACACACCAGGTATTACAAAATGTAAAAGCAATATTAGCAGAAGCCGGCATGGATTTTAGCAATATTGTAAAAACAACTATTTTTTTAAGCGATATTGAATTATTTAGCCGGGTAAATGAAATTTATGCAAAATACTTTGACGGCTTTTTTCCGGCAAGAGAAACCGTAGCAGTAAAAGGCCTGCCTAAAAATGCCAATGTTGAAATAAGTGTAATTGCAGCCGAATAATTTATTATAAGCCTAAAATAATATTATATAAATTTCCGTTTATACCTGTCTAATTATCAACTCTCAATTTTTTCTTTTAAAAATTGGCAATATATAAAAGCTATTAGTTAGTTGCTACTTTGCAAGTTTATATATGTTTGAAAACTTTAATGATGACTCAAATTAAATCACGGATATTAATTACAGCCAAAGCGCACAATTTTTTGGCAACCACTTTGCAACAAAAGGGGTATGAGGTAATTTATCAGCCAGAAATTACTTATAATGAATTAACCGGACTGATTAGTGATATAGAAGGCTTAATAGTAACTACCCGTTTAAAAATTGACCAGTTGATTTTAGACAGGGCAGTTAAATTAAAATGGATTGGCCGTTTGGGAAGTGGTATGGAATTGATTGATGTAAATTATGCAGAAAGCAAAGGTATTATATGTGTAAGCAGTCCGGAAGGAAACCGTAATGCAGTGGCAGAGCATGTATTGGGCCTGTTATTAAATTTAATGAATAATATTTCTAAAAGTTTTGAGGAAGTAAAAGAAGGTAAATGGTTAAGAGACGCCAATCGTGGTGTAGAATTAAGTGGCAAAACTGTTGGTATCATTGGTTTTGGTAATACCGGTAATGCTTTGGCAAAATTATTGGCTGCATTTGACGTTACTGTACTGGCATACGATAAATATAAATCTGGTTTTGCTGCAGGGTATATTAAGGAAGCAAGTATGGAACAAATTTGCCGTTATGCAGATGTTATCAGTTTGCACGTACCGTTAACTGCTGAAACAAAACATTTGGCCAATGATGATTTTTTTAATGCACTTACAGAAAAACCTTATTTTATAAATGCCTGTCGTGGCGGCGTTACTGATACCGATGCTTTAATAAGGGCATTACAACAAAATAAAATTGCCGGGGCTGCACTGGATGTTTTAGAAAATGAAAAATTGCAAACATTTTCAACAGCCCAGCAACAGCAGCTTGAATATTTAACCACTCAGCCAAATGTAATAGTAACGCCGCATACTGCAGGCTATAGCCACGAGGCTTTTTATAAAATGAGTGCTGTTATATTGCAGAAGTTGGGGATTTAATTATCTTTGCATATTTAATACAACGCCTTGGACAATACCGGGGCGTTGTATTTTTTTCTGTTTACTCTAAAAAGAAGTGTTATGAGCGAAATGAATTATGTAAAACAAGAAACCTTCGAGCAAATGAAATATGAGCTGCACCACATGAAAAGTGTAGAACGCCCTGCTGCCAGCAAGGCCATTGCCGAAGCCCGGGAAAAAGGTGATTTAAAAGAAAATGCAGAATATGATGCTGCAAAAGAAGCACAGGGAATGCTTGAAGCAAAAATAAAATACCTGGAAGGTATTATTGCTACTGCCCGTATTTTGGATGAAAATAATATTGATACAAGCAAGGTCTCCATATTGACCAAGGTAACCGTTACCAATTTGGGTACAAAAAAGAAAGTTACCTACCAGATTGTTTCTGAAAAAGAGGCCGATTTAAAGTTGGGCAAAATTTCTGTGACATCTCCAATTGGTAAAGGCCTGTTAGGAAAAGCCATTGGCGAAGTTGCAGAGGTAACTGTGCCGGTTGGCTTATTAAAATTTAAAGTTGAGAATATCACTATTTAAACACACTGTTTTAATTTTATAGACCCATTCAATTTTGAGTGGGTGTTTTGTTTGTATTCTTATGATAAATATCAGATTGTATGACTATTTTTTCGAAAATAATTGCCGGAGAAATTCCCTGCTATAAAATTGCAGAAGATGAAAATTTCTTTGCCTTCCTGGATATTTTTCCGCTGGTAAAAGGGCATGTTCTGGTAATAGCTAAAATTGAAGTTGATAAGTTTTTTGATTTGCCCGATAATTATTTAAATGGTTTGTTGGTATTTGCCAAACCTATTGCGAAAGCTATTGAAAAATCTTTTGATTGTAACCGTTGCGGCATAAGTGTGGTTGGGCTGGAGGTGCCACATGCCCATGTACATTTAATGCCTATTAATTCGGCAAACGATTTAAACTTTATGAATAATAAATTGAAATTATCTCCGGAAGAATTTAAAGCCATTCAACAGAAAATTATACCAAATCTTTAATATTATTTTTTTAACCTGCCTGGATTTTTTTGTAAAAAATCGCCCCAGCCATTTACTTTTTTTGATGTTGTAAGTGGTTGCCCTTTTTCCTGAAAATAGTGGCATACTGCAACAGCCAGTGCATCTGATGCATCAAAATACTTTGGGTCTTCGGTAAAATTCAGTAACCGCTGCAGCATTTTTAGTACCTGTTCCTTACTTGCATTACCATTTCCGGTAATAGATTGTTTTATTTTTTTAGGCGCATATTCAGTAACATTCAAACCATGCCTCATAGCAGCCGCAATGGCTACTCCTTGGGCCCTGCCCAGCTTTAACATGCTCTGAACATTCTTACCAAAAAACGGGGCTTCAATGGCAAATACATCGGGTTTGTATTTAATAATAAGACCGCTAACGGTATTATAAATTAGTTGCAGTTTTCTATATGGGTCATCTACCTTGCCTGGTTTTAAAATATCCATTTCAACCAGTTTAATGGTGCTGCCGGTTATTTGTATCAAGCCATAACCCATTACTACCGTACCAGGATCTATACCTAAAATTATTGTCGATTTTTTTTGCAATTTTTTATACTTATTTTTTGATTGATGGATTAACTGGAAATTCACTTATACTTGTATTGTAATAACTACGTTTAAAGTAGTATAAATAATGATGTTTAATTTTAATGCCTGGTGCCCATTATACAATGTATATAAAATAATATTGAGGCATCGTACTAGTTTTAATAATTAATTGTCCATAACAAAAGTAGTTAAACATATGCTTCTCTTTTCTGTCTTAAATAGTAGAGAAAAAAATAAAGAACCCCTTTTTGAATAAAAGTATCAAAATATCAATTAACTTTTTTTTTGGCCCGCTGCTGTTTCTTATTTTGTCGTGGAGTTTGTATCACCAGGTAATTGATAAACCTAATCTTGGTATACAATGGAGCAAGATAAAAAATAGCTGGACCAACTGGAAGTTATGGCTGGTTGTTTTTTTAGTGTTGACCAACTGGAGTATTGAAGCAATAAAATGGAGATTGCTGGTAAAACATATTCAGGCGTTTTCTTTTTTTAGGGCCTTCAAATCAGTTTTATCAGGCTGTAGTATAACCATGCTTACCCCTAATAGAATTGGTGAATACGGCGGCCGTATTTTATATATTGAAAATGGCAATCGTATTAAAGCTATTCCGCTGGCAATGGTGGGAAGCATAAGCCAGTTGCTGGTTACAATGATAATGGGCTGTTTAGGGCTATTTTTTTTAAGATACTTTTCACAATACGATAATACCATATTGCGTGTTATACCCGAATTTTGGGAGGCAGTTATTACATCGCTCTGTGTTGGCCTTACTGTTATATTATTATTATTTTATTTGCGGTTGGGCTGGCTCGTTAGAATGATGGAAAAAGTGCCTGCCTTGCACAAGGCAGTAAAACACATCAACGTGCTGGATGAATTTAACAATTTTCAACTGGTGCAGATATTATCTTTATCGTTTGTGCGTTATTTGGTATTTGTTTTCCAATACCTGTTGTTACTTCAGGTAATGGAGGTAAAAATTGCAGTTTGGTTATGTTTTTGGCTGGTGGCAATTTTTTACCTTGTAATGGCAGTTGCCCCAACTTTTGGTTTTATAGAATTACCGGTACGGATAAGTGCCAGTTGGATAATTTTTCAATTGTATACTACAAATGAATTAGGCGTAGCCACTGCTGCGCTGGGTATATGGCTTATAAATCTTGTAGTACCGGCAATAATAGGGAGTCTGTTAATTTTTAGTATTAAAATCGTAAAGGATAAATGAAAGGAATTCTAAAAATATTTTTTTTAATGACCAGCCTTTCGGGGTTTGCTCAGCATGAGCAACCCTCAGATTTTTGTGGCACAAAGAATACTTCTTTTATTGCCGGCGAAGTGTTGACAATGAAAGTTTTTTATAATACTCTCGGCTTATATGTTGGCGCCGGCGAAGCTAATTTTACTACTACGCTTGAAAGGTTCAATGGCAAACCTGCTTATCATTGTGTTGGAGAAGGGAAAAATTATCCTTTTTTTGATAATTTTTTTAAAGTAAAGGACAGGTACGAATCTTACATTGATACCAATACCATGCTGCCTATGAAATTTATCAGGGATGTATATGAAGGCGGTTATAAAATTTATAATAATGTAACCTTTAACCAAGAAGCTGGTACCGCAGTTAGCACCAATGGGGTTTTTAAAACCACTAAATGTATACAGGATGTAGTAAGTTCTATGTATTATGCCCGAAATATTAATTACGATACATACAAGCCAGGAGACAAGATACCATTTGATATGTTTTTAGGGGATGAAGTGTTTCACTTATACTTACGCTATATGGGGAAAGAAAAAGTCAAGACACAATATGGTAAATTCAATGCTATAAAAGTTAAGCCACTATTGATAAAAGGAACAATGTTTAAAGGTGGGGAAAAAATGACTATCTGGGTAAGCGACGACCCTAATCACCTATTGCTTAGGGTGGAAAGCCCCGTAACCGTAGGAAATATTAAGGTAGATATGTTTGGTTACAAAAACCTGCGATATCCATTGACTTCGTTAATAAACATCAAAGGAATGTAGTATTATATAATTTCATTCAATTTAAAAGTATCTTTTACCCTTTTGCCTTTTTCAGTTTGTTGCAGGGTGCAACATTTATTAACGGGATCGTGTTCAAAAAACAATATATAATTATTTTGTTCAGCTTCTGAAAGAACAAAAAACCTGTAATGTGGATTTTAAAAATTAGAAAAAGGGTAGAACAGTTTTTTCTCAATTGTGCGATCAATTTATGCTGCAACGTAATTATGCCAGGTCCTTTACTGGCTTTAAGTACAGAATATCGGCAAAGGTTGCAGGCTTTACAAATTTACTATTCCTAAACAAATTTATAAACAATTAACACCTTAACTTGCAATTAACTCAGCCACTGTTTTATTAATAATCTTCATTAATAAATTTATCAAATACTCATCTAAAATAAAAAAGTTAAAAAAATTAAGTAATGCTATTGCAATACTTCTTGTTATGCAAATGGGGAAATCATATGAGTTGCTTTTAGAAAAATATTCTAAAGCATTAATTTAGACATCTGGATTTAGTCCATACAGGAATATCTCACACCAAAAGAAGGCTTTGTAAATGTATGGCCTAAATAATTTCTATCTGGACTGAAAGGAGGCTTACTTTGTTCGTTACACTTTTTGGTCTTATAACAATTTATCATAAAACAGATACATATAGCGGATTTCGAAACCTCTGAATGAATTTGTTTTTGATAAGTTTACGCATTTGCTTTTTTTCAGCACTATCTTCCTGAAAACGATTTAATTTATTTATAAAAGATAGTTTAAATAATACTTAATACTTAAATAAAATGAGTCTTTTACACTCTTTTGAAAACAGTGGCAATTGGTTGTTTAAACGCAGGGGCTGGCTGCCTGTTGTTTTATTTTTACTTGCGGTACCGGTAATTTTTATAACAGATTACAATAAGATTAGCAACAATGTAAAATTATATACAGGTATAACTGCTGTTGTGGTAAGTTTTATTGGGCTAATGATACGTGCGTACACTGTAGGTACAACACCTAAAGGTACATCAGGCCGTAACACCGATGAGCAAATTGCAGAATCGTTAAACTCAACCGGAATTTATTGTATGGTCAGGCATCCATTGTATCTCGGAAATTATCTTATGTGGATTGGGATAGTAATTTATACATTGAATTGGTACTTTGTTATAACTGTTTCGCTAATGTATTGGTTATATTATGAACGCATTATGTTTGCCGAAGAACGGTTTCTTGAACGCAAATTTGGTCAGGTTTATTTGGATTGGTTGTCAAAAGCACCTGCGTTTATTCCAAGCTTTAAGCATTTAGTAAAAGCGTCGCTTCCATTCTCAATGACTACTGTTGTAAGAAGGAAATATTCGGGAGCACTGAATACTGTAATTGGATTTTTGTTTGTGAACGTGTTACGCTATGAGGCAATAAATGGCTGGTTTAAATGGCTCACCTTTAAACATTGGGGACTAAGCAAAAAGTTTGTGTAATCTAAAGAGAAAAAATTTAGTATCTGTTACACCTCTAAGATTAGCCCTAAAGAGTTTTATTTTTGAGTTGAATGATTCTGCATTTGCGTTTGTGTGCCTGTTAGTAAAGAAATTTAAGATGTTTTCCAAGTTATATTTTACCGTATTAGCAACAGTATAAAATTCTTTCAATTCATCTGTATGCGTCTGCTCTATCCACTTAATAAATAAATCTTTGGCAGCAGCCATATTTTTCTGTTCATAAATACCTCTAAAATACATACAATGCTCATAGGCCCTTTTTAGTACAGGGTACCTGGTAAAAACTAAGTTAGCTCTTTGTTGCTGGCTTTCTGTCCAGTCTGCTTTTTTCTTTGCCAATATATAACGGCACCTGGCTAATAATTGTTTTGGGCTGTCACCATTTACC
>JAYTTI010000187.1:0-42126 GCA_043745405.1 Ferruginibacter sp.
TACTGCACCTGCGATTTGGTATGCACCACCGGGTTGGTATTGGGTACTACCAGTACATCTGTAAATCCCCCGGCTGCCGCCGCGTTGGCACCCGTTTCCAGTGTTTCCCTGTACTCGTATCCGGGGTCGCAAAAATGACTGTACACATCCATCCAGCCAATGCTGGTATGCAGATAGGGCTGTTCAATTACAATGTCTGCCGATTGACTAATGGAATCTGAAATAAGTTGAATAATACCATCTTCTATTAAAATATCTTTTTTGAGCCCGTTAAATGGCGAAGAAGAATGGACGATAATAGTTTGCCTGATTAAAACCTTCATGTATGTAAAAAAGTTGCGCTAAGGTACAATATGTTGTGTTTTTAAAATTGAAAATTTCTACTACATTTGCAATCCGGTTATATCAGCGTTGGTATAACCCATTTTTCGGGACGTAGCGCAGGCCGGTAGCGCACCAGGCTGGGGGTCTGGGGGTCGCAAGTTCGAATCTTGTCGTCCCGACTTCACTGGACAAATTGGAATTATTCTGGTTTGTCCAGTTTTTATTTCTAGCCTAACAGCTTCATTAATCCGAGTAGTTAGAACTTTATTTCCATCAAAAGTTAATTTTTTTGGATAGATTGAACTAATTAATTCTCTCTTCTTTTCTATATTGGCAGTTTCATATAAATGATCAAACTTAAGAAATTATTGACGCCTTTATTCAACCGAATTTTTATACGGACTGTATCATTATCACAATTGCCAATTTCGCAACCGATTTTCTAGTTTGTTTGTGTAGGCTGGCTTCATTTCCCTAAAATCTTCCGGATCGATCTGACTGGAACACAGCAGATCCCTGGTATTAAGATAATTTTTCTTTGAATTCATTGATCAATTGTTTGCAGTCATCATTTAAATCGTTGTTTTGTTCCCCCCAGGCTTCAATAAACACCTATTTAAATTCAATAAAGGTGGGAAATTTTTATAAGTATATTAATTGGAGAGGATGATGCTTGATAGATCAAGATAGTCAATAAAACAATGCATTGCTTGATTAGCTGAAGGGAGAGCACATATTAAAAAACATTTAGAATTTTAAGCTATAAGTAACACTTGGTATTATTGGAATAAAGGATATTTGTTTTGCAATCGCTTGCTTTGTAACTGGATCAATTGCACGGTAGGCCAGTGATGTGTTATGGCGGCCATACACATTATAAACAGAGAACACCCATTCAAACTCAAAATTTTTTTTTCCGATTTTTCTATTTTTTTTATACTCGATACTCACATCCAGACGATCATATGGGGTAAGACGATAGTTGTTAGGTTCTATATCCTGCGAATTCCCATTTGGATTTCCGTTGTTATTATTTTCATCATCAAACAACGGATTGCTATCCTGGTTAGTAGAACCAGGTGAAGTATTGGTATTAAGTGTAAATGCCCTTCCACTCGCTATAAAAAAATTGGTTGATACTTTCCAGTGCTGATTTATAGAATAGGTAGTTGCAATATGAACCGAGTGTCTTCTGTCATATGCAAAAGGGAATGACTTTCCAAAGTTCAGTGAGTCAAACTGCTGAAATGCATATGCAAGTGAATATGCCAGCCAGCCAGTAAACTTCCCCCTTGTTTTCCTAATAAAAAATTCAGTTCCATAACTTCTTGCTTCCCCAAATATCAGCCTGTCTTCAATGTTGTTATAAATAGTTTGTTGGGTACTTCCTTTAAATAGCAACTGGTGTTCCATGCTTTTATAATAGAACTCAAGACTAGTTTGAATAATATTTTCTTTGAAATTTTTGAATAATCCGACTGTAACCTGTTGACTGGCTTGAGGCTGAACAATTTTACTACTGCCAATCCATATTTCTGCCGGGAAAGAAGCATTGTAACTTTGCACCAGATGAATGAACTGATGTGTTTGTGCATAAAAAACTTTTATACTGACAGAGGGTTTAATTAAATACAATAGTGATAACCTGGGTTCAATATTGTAATAAAGAACATTTGCGTTAAAGAATACCGGGGACCGGATTCCAATATAAGCTTCTGATTTTTTATTGAGTTTTATGGCGTCGCTTAAAAAAATTGCTACCCGGTTGCTGTTTTTTTCCGGTATATCGCCTGGGCGAATATTGGGAGCAGTGCCTGATAATGAAATTTTATCCGAAATTGTGGCCGGTAAAAGTGACTGATATAAATAATTAGCACCCCAGCGAATTTTGTTAGCCACGTTAGGATAATAATAAAAATCTACTTTGAAATTAATATCTCTTATGCCGGAATATAGTTGTGCAAAATAGCTTTCCCTGATAGCCGAAAGCGATTGTTGATAGTTACTGTATATAAGAGAACTGTTCGAAAATAATTCCCCAGAATACAAATGGTTCCACCTGAGAGTTAACGCCTGATTACCGAACAATGTGCTATAGTTTATTACCGAACTATCACTAATGTCTGTCGTATAAGAATTATTATCCCTGCCCTTATAAAAACTCAGGAAAATCCTGTCTTTTTGAGAGAGCTGGTAGTTGATTTTGGCATTGATATCATAGAAATAGTAATTACTGAAATAGTTTTGAACTGAAAAGGGGCGTAGCAGCAGATCAATCGTACTTCGCCTGGCGGAAATAAGAAAGGAACCCTTTCCTGGTTTGAGGGGGCCATACAATGTAACCCCCGAAGCAATCGTGCCTGCCTGAATAATACCGCCAAACTGTTGATTGTTTCCATCTTTCATGGTTACATCCAATATGGAACTCAGGTAATCTCCATAAGAAGCGGGGAATCCTCCTTTTAATAAACTTGCGTTTTTTATTGCAGAAGCATTAAAAATACTTACCAGCCCAAACAGGTGACTGGGATTATATAATGTGGCTTCGTCCAGTAGTACCTGGTTCTGCCCTGCACTCCCACCTCTCACAAAATAACCTGGAGTTCCATCTAAACCTGCCTGAACACCCGCGAGCATTTGCACAGAACTGATTATATCCCCCTCGCCGCTGATAGAAGCTATGTTCACAAGCATATCAGAAGAAATATCTATTGCACCAAATTGATTCTTTTTTACATTATCCTCCATTTTATCAGTGGCAATAATGACACTGCTGGCAGATTCTTTATTTTTTTCCATATTAATATTAATAAAAACATTTCTGTTGCAATTGATTTTTTTTAAAATGCTTTGATACCCTACATAAGATATCATTAGTTCAAGGCTGTCTGACGGAGGAACAGTAACGGAGTAAAACCCGTATTGACTTGAAAAAGTTCCTTCTTTATTTGAAGGCAGATAGAGACTTGATCCTGCAAGTGATTCTCCTGACTGTGCGTCTTTTACATAACCACTGATGGTGATCTTTTCCGGCAAATCCGTTTTTTGCAGAATAACCTGATTACCGCTGACATTGTAACTTAGATGCGTGTCCGTGAATAATAAATGTAATAACTCATTTAACTCAATGTCTCTTACATTTATTGTTATATTTTTTTGCCTGAGTACAAGGTCAGTATTATAGGCAAATCTAAACGTTGTTTGTTCTTCGATTTTGGATAATACTTTATTCAAGGGAATATTGCTGACATCTAAAATAATGTGCGTATTCGAAAGATTCTTTTCCTGAACCTGTGCATGTGCAAAATCTGGTGCCAGGCATATAAAATAACTGAATACAACGCTTATCTGTGTAAGGGACAGGTTTAAAATTCTTTTGACAAAGAACGCTTTTGAGAAAGGCATTTATTTAAAAATTGTGTTTGGTATATAGGTTCAGATTTTATCGCATTAATTATAATTCATTTTTATAAAACAGCAATCATCATTTTCTCATTGAGCCCGTTCATCTTTTTCTTTCAAAATATAAACTCCATCCTTTTGAAAATATACAAGGTGCAATGAAGCGCAGATGATTTTTATTACACTGTCAAAATTTTGCCCATCCAATTTTGCCGTAAATCTTTTTTTGGCAATAACATCATCATTTAGTTTTATCTTCCTATTATATTTTTTTTCAATCAAATCAATTACTTCAACCAATGTAGTATTGTCAAATTGCATCAAAATCAGCTTTACATTATTTACAGAATCCGGGGAAATGATTTCGCCAAAACCGTTGTTAAGTACATTTAATGAAAGGCTCATTCCTGCCGATAATTCATGGGTTTCATTTGTTGCTTTTTTAACAAAAGATACTCTGCCGGTGCTTACTGTTACATTAATACTGTCTTCTCTTTTTTGTATAGTGAAAGAGGTACCAATATCCTCTACCCTTGCAATGTCAATATTTACAATAAATGGTTTTTCCTGTTCATGCTGTACTTCAAAGAAAGCTTCCCCCCTGGTTAGTTGTACCGTCCTGTTTAGTTTATTATAATCACGGGCTATTAAAACCTCGCTTTGGGGCTTTAGAAAAATAGTTGAGCCATCCTTTAATGAAATTTTTAATTGTTCTCTATCAGTTGTTTGGTAAGCAACGATATTAGTAACGCTATTATTGTACCAATAAAAACCGGCAAGGCTGATTATTAAAACAGCAGCGGCGGCGGCCCAGCGTTTAACCATCCGAAACTTATTGCCAAAATGCCCGGGAATAACCTTTACAGCCTCCTCTTTTTCACCACGAAACCCCAGTTGATCCCGCAAAGAATTCCATCCTGATTCCTCATCAGCCTTTAAGTATAAGTTATAGTCCGCTATTCCAGTTTTCCAGGTTTGATGAACACGGTCATATTTTTCCTGGTTAGCCGAACTTAAGTTTAACCAATGTTTTAATTGGACAGCTTCTTCCAGAGATAAATTATCCTGAATTTCGCCTGAAATCAAATCCCAGGGGATATCATATTTATTTATATTATCCATGTTTTCAACAATAAGACAAGAAATCTGACCTAAAGACCTAGCCAATCTTTAAAAAAATATTTTTAAAACAAAAAGCAATACAATAATAGAATCTCCAACTGTTTCATTCAGCCGCTTTAATGCGAGGGTAATATGATTTTTTACTGTTTTGATGGAGATACCAAGTTTATTGGCAATCTCATGCTGTTTTAATTCTTCAAACCTGCTCATCCTAAATACTTTGCGGCATTGTTCGGGCAATTGGTTAATAGCTTCATACAATCTAACTTCCAGTTCATTTGTTTCTATTAGTCTAAATTCAAAGGCTTCGTCTGTATGCCTGCTTAATTCTTGCCGATTTTGAAGGTCTTTTTTATTTTTATTCAATAGACTAATACTCCTGTTAATAACAGCCCTGTAAACATATGATTTAAGAGAAGATTCGATCTGGATTTTATCAGCATCCGTCCAGATTTTTACAAATACATCATTTACTATTTCCTCAGCTAAAACAGGATCCCTCAAATATTTGCAAGCCATCAGAAAAAAACATTTATACTGCTCTTTGTAATATTTTTCAAATGCGATAGCATGCTTCTGTTGAATCCTGTTCCAGGTTATTACTTCTTCGGCGATCATTATACTAAAAGGGTATTAGCTTTCTCAAAAGTGACAGTAAACAATATTACAACCAATTTTTTACATAACTACCAAACTAAAAATAACTAGTTAAATGGAATAATTAGTTTAAGTCGCTTATTCAGACAATCAAACAGGCTCAGGGTCCTGTGCAGATAGAAAATATTTTTTATAAAAAGCCCTATAATTGAATTACCTAAATTTAGCTTAATAATAAAGATATAAATTGATTCTCATTAAATTATTTTCAATTGACTAGGACTTCCCAACAGTTTTACTGTCTTGTTCATACAGGATGATGTAATTCCTGCCGGTGAGATAGCTCTTACTGTTTTTAATAACTTAATTAAGTATTTATGAAAAAAATCTTTTTCATGGGCCTGTTGCTTACAATTGCAGCGGTAACCCGAACCCAGGCTCAGAATCAAAACGAAAACCATGGGGAAAACAATGATGTCAATGAATGGGTGAACAATGACCATCAGGATGTATTGAACGACCAGTTTGACTTCAATGACGACCATCAGGACATGTTCAATGACCAATTGGATCTGAATGATCAGCAAGGGGATGAGTTCAACGATCATTTTGATTTAAATGATGATCATGAAGACATGCTGAACGATGAAAGTGATTTCAATAATGATCACGAAGACATTTTGAATGATCAAACTGATATGGAAAACGGCCATTGAAAATGACGGAGAGCACAATGATTAACCGACTGTCTTTGTAAAACTCCTTTTTTTTAAAAAAGGTAAAAGGATGGAGTATGGCTCCATCCTTTATCACTATCATAAAAGATAATTATTATATACTTACTATAACTTAAACACTATGACAAGCAAAGTAAAACATCCCTCTTCAGTTAATACCTGGTATAGGATATTACCAGTTCTTTTATTGAGCATTTTCTCGAAAATTTCATTTGCACAGGATATTACGGGTATAAAAAAAGATAGCACCGGCATTAAGCGGGCTATTTATTGGGCTAAAAAAGGGGAGCATGAAAAGGCAAAACAAATTTGTCAATCTATTATTCGTAAATATCCTCACAATGCGGAAACTGAAATTTTGCTCAGCAGATTATATTCATGGGATAAGCAATTTGATTCGGCAAGAATATTCTTAACAGATGTAATTAATCATCAACCTGCTAATGAAGCAGCTTTGCAGGCTATTATTAATGTAGAATTATGGTCGAACCATTTAGACAAGGCACTTGTGTATTGTAATACCGGCCTGGCGTTCTATCCAAATTCGGAAGAGCTACTTATTAAAAAAGCAAAATTGTATAATAAGCAATCAAAGTATAAAGATGCAACCAAAATGGTAGAGCAGGTTTTAAGCTTTAATCCCAATAACCAGGAGGCAATTCAATTTAGAGAATACTTAAAAAAAAAGATAAATACCCTACCTGAGAAAAATGGGGTAGGGCTGTCATACCTGTATGACCGTTTCAACAATATGTATGCGCCCTGGAATTTTGGTTCTTTGTATTTTTTTCATAGGGGTGAAGGAATGAGACTTGAAGCTGGTGTGAATTATTTCAGCCGGTTTCATTCTTCGGGAACACAATATGAGTTGAATCTTTATCCGAAAATATCTTCTTCCATGAGAGCTTTTATTGGAGGGGCGTATTCAAAAGACAGCGTTTTCCCATTATATAATTTAGGAGTTGGGCTATACCATAAATTATATAAGAAAGGTGAATTAGAGGTAGGGGCCAGGTACCTCAATTTCAGCAGGCTTCCTTATCCTATCATGATCTATACCGGAGCTTTCAGTATGTCCACTCACAGGTTTTGGGCATCTATAAGAACCTATTTAACACCGCAACACGCAGGAATCAACCAGTCGTATTACCTGACTGTCAGATATTATATGCCGAACCCACAAAAATATTTAGCACTTACATTGAATACAGGATTGTCTCCTCACGATTATCTTGACCCGATATCCGGTAAAACATATAACTATCCTACTCGGTCAAAGAGGATTAAAATGGCTTATCAAACTGTTTTTTTATCTGCAAAAAATATCTTAAAACTTTCCGTTGCATATGAAAAGAGAGACTATTATCTGGGTAACTCTCGGGAAAGAATTTCAACAGGGTTAGGTTTCGAAAGATTATTCTAATAAGAAATAAAGCAAAATCCTTTAATCATTTGCAGAATAAAATTCCTGATGTTTAGGAATACTGGCTGTTCAACATGTCTTTCGTCGTCAATTTCATCACCAGAAATAAAATCCAGCAGATATTCATCTTTAAACATCTTTAAGGCAGATGGTTTCATGGTTTCGTTCAAAGTTCTGTCAAAATTGTTGGGCAGTTTACCTTCTTTGCCGATAAGTCATTCTCAATGTAATGTTCCAACACTGCTAGTAACCAAAAATTAACGGCGGCGGACTAACTATAGAAAATCTGACCTTCCCAACTCTTTATTTTGGAGGTAATGGTAAAATGATGGGAGAAGCTGATCCCCAAAAAAGCTTCATAAAAGCCTTTATTTTCAATTTAGGTTCGACAATATCGAACTAATTGAAAAAGTCTCGCCGGATTCAGCCAATCCAATTTAATTCGACATCGTCGAACCAATTGTCAGGTGAGGAGAATAAGCTTCAGCAAAAATCCTAATCTTTTTAGGATTCCCGGCGAATACCTTTTTAAACTAAGTAGCCAATACGATAACCAGGTCTGGGGCGGGACAAATGAGTATTTGACGATTTTTAAAAACCATCATTTAGACATTATTCCCAATGCAGGGCATTCTATAATAAGGGAAAACCCTGAACTTTTTTTAAAAAATATACGGCAGTTCTTAAGTTAATAAAATATTTACACTGCATTGCTATCTTTGGCTGCAGTATGCATCAATAGCGTCCTTGCTGCCTTTCAACAAGCTGCTAAAATTGGTGAAAAGACATAGATACAAATTCCAGCACAGTTGGTAAAGAAGCACGCCAATAAGTCCAGCTATGAACACCATCACGTATACGGAATTCATGTGGTATTTCTCTTTTACGCATAGCAATATGAACCAGGCAGTTTCCCTCATTTAAAAAATCATCGTCGCCGCAATCAATATACCAGCGTACCGATTTTTTTGCACTATCAGGCATATTGTTTACTAATTCAACAACGTTTTGCCTTTTATAAAAAGCAATGATAGATGTATCAGCAAGTGAATTGTTTTCTCTTTTCATTCTTAGCAATGTGCTGTCAAGGTTGGCGGGCCCTGTTCCTGCACTTAAAGGGCATGCGGCGGCAAATAGTTCAGGATGGTGTAAAGCATAAGTAAATGTTCCATCACCACCCATTGATAAACCGGCTACAGCACGGTATCGTTTTTCTGTTTTTGCCCTGTAAGTTTTTTCAATAAAAGGTATAAGTTCCTGAAAGAAAAAGTCTTCGTATCGCCATGTATTGGTTACATCATTCGAATACCCTCTTTTGCCGGTATTGGCATCGGGCATAACAATAATCATGGGTGTGGCGGTTCCTTCTTTTATGGCTTTGTCAGTAATGTTTTGTACTTCTCCAAATTGTACCCAGCCGGTTTGATCATCCCCGCTGCCGTGGAGCAAATACAATACAGGATAACTTCTTTGTGAAGTTTCGTAATCTGAGGGAAGATAAACGGCGTATTTCCTGTCCATGTTTAATATCTTGCTTTTCAGCGAAAGATTGTCAAATACTTTTCCTGTTTGCGCAATAGCAAAAGAGTACACAAATAAACAAAATACAAATGTGAATATTTTTTTCATACAGCGATTTTTTTTAAATATTTAGCTAAAACAGAAAACTTCACTGCTAAATTATTATTTATTCAGGAAGCACCTTATTTCCATCCACGAAGGATAATTTTGAATTTTTCAATTTGCCTTCTATGCCGGAGAATGTGTACAATAGCATGTTCGGTTAGTTGTTCAATATCATACACTTGTCCCCAACCTGCTTTTATCTTTAATGCATCGTCAAACTGTTCCAATTCATTGTCCTTAATTTTGCTGAAGATATTTTCGGTGAAGGAAAAAACGCTTGATAAATCATCCAGGTATTCTTTAATTGACAGATGAAAAATTTTGCCGGGACGCACCATTGCAGGCCCTTTCAGGTTATTGATACTTGTTGCATATCCATAACCTGAATTTACCACATGCGATAAAATTGTCTGTACCGATCTGCAATTTTCATCAATAGTTTTCGGGTCAACAATAATAGTTAAAGCATCATCAGGAATGTCTTCAACTACTTTTTTTAAATGGGCAATTACTCTTTCGTATTCGTCTAACAAAGCGCCTATTGCACCTTCTCTATATATTTTAGCCATAAAGTTTATACCTCCTTACAAATAAAGTTAATTTAAATTTTACCGTTGATGCGTTGAAGTATTTTTTATTTACATTTAAGCTAAACCTTTCAGCTTACCGTTGCCATATTATTTGTTTTTAATTGTTTACGAATTTTAAATTTTGCCTGCGCATAGCCGTTGAAGTTTTATGCATTTTTCATTATTTCAATATCCAGCTTCCGCATGTTCATAAATGCTTTTATAACACGTTGCGCTTTTTCGGGGTCGCTCATTAACTCAGCAATGATGGTGGGCACAATTTGCCAGCTTACACCATACTTATCTTTCAGCCATCCGCACATACTTTCTTCTCCGCCTTCTGTAAGTTTGTCCCAGTAATAATCAATTTCATCCTGTGTATCGCAATTTACTACAAAAGATATTGCCTCATCAAATTTAAATTTAGGTCCGCCATTAAGCCCCATAAATTTTGTTCCATTAACTTCAAATGTTGTTACCATTGGCGTATCACTAAGTATTTTACCAGTTTTAAAAACGGAACAATAAAATTCTGCTGCAGCTTTGGCCTGGCCGTTAAACCATAAGCATGGATAAATTTGATGTGTCATTTTTTTATTTTAAAAGTTGATGTTGAAATATTTTGCGGGTGCAATTTTTTATAGCAGCATACAAATGTAGTGAACGTGTTTTAAATTATTGCAGTGTAAAAGCGACATTCTTGAGGTGCATAGCGACAAATTTATATTCAACCTTGCTTTTCTCCCAAACAGTAACAAAGACCGTCTTGGTCTACAACGTAAAATACTTTCCGGGAAGTTTCGCCATGTTGCTCAGTCTTTATATCAGCTACTTCTTTTTTTAAGCCATTCAGTTATAATTCATCACGGGCCATGCTTATATTACCCACTTCAATAAAACAACCGTCATTGCCATGGTCGCCTTCATTTTCGCAATGCCCATCTGCTTATCATCCCAGCCAAATATGGCATGCTTAAATGGTGCATCCTGTCGTGAAATAATTTTGAACCCTACTTGGGCATAGTTTATTTATTGGATCAGAAATGGTAAAAGACGGGATAACGCTGGAGCCAGTTATTACTGAAATTAATTTACTTGTAGAAATGATAAAAGAGAAGTGTTATATGCTTAGTACAGATGGCCGACTGCACAATGTTTTAAAAATAAAGCCACCTTTGCCATTCAACATACATAATGCTGATGGGCTGATACAATATTTAGAAGAAGCATTAAATGAACTCTAAAAAATAATGTAAGCAGCAGAAATAATTATTTATTTTTCTTATTTAAAAAAATAATAACAATAAAAACACTTATCACAGCAACAAGTCCAATCAGCAGGAAAACAAATAAATGACTGGATTTTTTTTCAGGGATTTCTGTTATTGTTATCAATTGATTGATTGCAACATTATTGATTATTTGCTTGTTTCCTCCTGTCCAGTAAATAGTAATCTTATCTATTTTTGTGGCGTTGGCTAATCCGAAATGAGCTATTACAGAACTTTGCGAAAGATGACTGGAAGCTCCTCCATCTATTTCACGAATCATTTTTTTTCCTCCAGCTTCCACTTCAATTTTGGAGCCTATGCCATGACTTTCCGCATCTATACCTTTTAGTGCAATTTTTATCCAATTGCCGGTAGTGGAATCGTTCCGGAAAAGTTTGGTAACCGATGGCACAGGATAATCCGTTACAACTGGTTCCTGGTTTACCACCAGCAAATCAAGGTCGCCATCATTGTCATAATCAAACACTACAGAACCACGGCCTATTCCATAATCAGCCAGGCCTGCAGCACGGGCATGATCCTCAAATCTGCCTCCCAGGTTTTCAAAATAAAAATTAGCCATGGGAACACAATTCGGATTCAGATCACCGTTAGCAACAAACAAATCAACATCTCCATCATTATCAAAATCGGCGAAATTGGCCCCCCAGCTAATGGCAAAAAATTGCATTCCCAATTCCGGGGCTTTATTTACAAAAGGTTTACCTGGCCCCTGGTTTACCATAAAAAAATTGAACTTGATATTGGTCATATAATAGTCCATCAGCCCATCGTTATTATAATCTCCTACCGCTGTTCCCATCGAGTTAATCTTTAGGTCCATCCCTTTTTCTTTCGCAACATTTGTAAAAGTTTCCTTAGGATAATTATTTTCCAACAACAAATCCGGGGTACGTTTATAACCGAAATCATGGTTTATAAATAAGTCCTGATCTCCATCATTATCATAATCAGTAAATATGCCGCCAAAGCCAAAGCCACGAAAATCTAAACCATAATCTGAATAGACATCTTTGAATTTTTTACCATGCTCATTGAGCAATAAATTTCCCTTTGCTATCTGGTTGGCTTCCACTACAGTATTGTCGTTGATCACGCTGAGCTTTCCTTTATACTCATTGAAATAATTACCCACATACAAATCAGGCCATCCATCGGCATTGAAATCTCCAAAACTTGCGGAAGTACTAAATGAAAAAAGCTGATCGAGCCCATACTCTTTGGTGGCATCACGGAAAGTACCATTCCCATTGTTAAGAAATAATAAGTTGATCGCTCTTGGAATCACTTCTTTTTTATCTCTCCGCGTAATGGTGGTAACAAATAGGTCAACAAATCCATCTCGGTTTACATCTGCTCCAGTTACACCCTGCGTTACAAAATTCCTGGTTATTATAATGCCCGATTTTTCAAAAACATTGGTGAAGGTTCCATCACCATTATTTTTGTACAACATATCGTCATTCATTCCTCCGGTAATATATACATCTTCATAGCCGTCTTTATTAAAATCAATTACACAGGCGCCTCCGCCAAACATCCCTTCGTATACTTTGAATACATGTTTGATTCCTGATTGGGTTGTAACATCTGTAAAACGGGTTTGGCAAAAACTTTTGCTGCTACAAAAATTTATACAGAATAAAATGATAATTAAGTAAAGGCGCATTTTGTGTAAATGGTTTTATTTTTTCCAGTGTAAGTGATCAATATTATTGGCAATTTCTTTTCCTTTTTCCAATCCCCTTTGATTGTCTTGCGGAATATGTATGCCTCCGTAAAAGCGGGAGTTAGCGGTTTCTTCAGCAGCTTGCCAGAACGATGTATAATGGCGGGCTTTAAAATCTGTATTTCTAATTTCATCCCTTGGGCGGCCCACATGTGCACTATCGGAAAAAGAAAAATTATTTCCGTATAAATCTGCCAGCACGGAGGCGGCGGCTGCAGCCTGTATGGCATGCCCGGAAGGAAAAGCAGGAAAAGGCGGATCTGGCCAAAAAGATTCCCATTGCTGATCCATGTGTTCGGTAACATAAGTATTTGCCCGTTCCGAAAAAAACTGGTATTTCCATTTCCAGCAATCTACATAGGCATCTGATACTGCCATCCCAACACGGGCAAAGGTTTCGGCGCATTGTATTAAACCAGGTTTTGTTTGTCGGATAGCTATAGTAGCAAAATAATAAGAATGGCCCGGTGGTGTAAAAGTTACGTCCGGGTCATCACTCCACCAGATAGCAATTTCTTTCTCCTCCTGACTTAACGTTTTTCTTTTATCATACACCATTTTAAATTGATTATAGTAAACAGACCCTGGAACTGTATCAAATGTTATAAACGCCGGGGCAACAACAGCAGAATCAACCGTTAAAAAAGTACGATTATTTCCCCAATGCGGGTGAAGCGGGTAGTGACTAAAAGATTGTGCATACAACGCAGGTTTCCAGCCTCCCTGCTTGTTGGGGAAAATCAATTTTTTATCAAAATTGCTGAGATACCCACGGTGCCCACCATCTGTTTTTGACCATTCAAAAATCAACTGTGCTATTTTTTTTCCGTATAAAACAGACCTGTTTATAACCGCTTCATCAGGTGTTTTTGTTTTTAAAATAGTTTCAAAATCCTGTTCAAGAGAGTCAATTTTATTTTTATTTATATCAGAAGTCTGGATGTAAATGTTTCGAAGAATTTCTGCCTGCCCTGCATTTAAAACCAATGGCCAATTATAAGCAACCCCTTTTTCTGGTAATCGCAAACTTCCTAATCCATTCAACTGTGCCGCTACAGATTGATATTCCGGAAAACCATTTACTACCGACTCGTACATAGTGAGACCAATATAACCAAAACAGCGGGAGGCAAAAGTAGGGGTATTGGCAGGTGTATTTTTAGTAATATGATTTGTCATGTCTGCCCAGGCTGTCGCTACTTCATAGTCTTCAGGCAGTTTTCTGTTTTTCTGTTTGCATGATGAAGCCAGCCATACAATTGCAAGGCTGATTATAAAAAGTTTCTTCCAAAATTTTTCCTGTATCATTTCTTTTGATTGGATAAAGTATAAGCAATTACATTTTTACCGTTGATGCCAAAATATAGTTGTTTATTTATTTGAACACAGCTTCTTACATCACCCCAGATATTAAAACCTGATTCGCTTTGTTTGATGTATTTGAAATTACCCATTCCATCTCCTTCCAGCAGCATACCGTAATTAGCATCAAATTTTCCGATCCTTATTTTGGTATGACTGTTATTGCCACAAAGGAGTAGATCTGTTTTACCATCATTATTATAGTCAATTTGGTTGATTGTATAAACAGGGGAGTATTGCACTTCGTTGGGTAATTGAATGGTAGTAAATTTACCGGATGGGTTATTAATAAAACAGGTAGTACTCATTTGATTAGCCGAAAGATAACCGGCTTCTTTCAATTCATTTTGCTGAAAAAGATCATCCATTGTTACATCAGCATAACTTTTAAAAGTAAAAAAGCGTTTACGCATAAACGGTAGCTGAGCTACCAGCTCGTCTTTTGTAACATAAGGATATCTTTTATCCTGGATATAAAAACTAAATAATGGATCAACAGAACCATTATGATCAAAATCGCTGTAATACATTTCCAGCGGCTCTTTTTCAGAAGCTTTGAATTGGGTATTTAATCCCATATTTCCTATGATAAGATCTGGGCGCTGATCTGAATTGAAATCCCCAACTGTAATTGTATTCCACCACCCAGAATATGGTTTGTCAAAAAACCGCCCCGTGGAATTTATCAGCTTTCCATTTTGCTGGCTAAAAACAGCTACCGGCATCCATTCGCCTACGATTACGAGTTCATTCTTTTTATCAAGATCAAGGTCAGCCCATACCGCATCGGTTACCATTCCCAACTTGGAAAGTTGAGGACATATTTTTTCAGTTTGATCAGAAAAATTTCCTTTGCCATCATTTATTAAAATATAACTCTTAGGAGTTTCAGGGTATCTTCCCGGAACTACTCTTCCCCCAACAAAAATGTCGGGTGCGCCATCGCTATTTATATCCTGAATTTTTACACATGATTTGCTGCCTCTTATGTCTGGAAGCCCTTTACTTTTTGTGAAGTTGTTTTTACCATCATTGAGATAAAGCCGGTCTTGTAGTAATGAGTCTGTTACAGAAAGATTATCATATCCACCACTTGCAATATAAATATCCGGATAACCATCTCCATTAGCATCGAACACTGCTATTGCGGCATCTTTATAGCCTTTATCCTGGTCAAATGCAGGAATACTTTTTAATACTAAAGAGCCGCTTTTCTGTAGCATGAATACTTGTGTGGCTTCACCGGCAGAGCCTCCGATAATTAAATCCTCCAGCCCATCATTGTTTAAATCATACTTCGTCATGCATGGCCCGCTATAGGAGAATTGGCTGATCAATAGAAGCTGCCTGTTAAAGTCATTGATGCTTGTATCCTGGTTGTTGCATTTTATATTGGTTGAAGTTTCAGTAAACCATTTTACATTCTGCTTAACAGACGAGGTTTTGTCCAAAGCATATTTTTCGGAAATGCTTAGCAGTTGGTTAGCTTTTATATTATAGAGCTTTTGTACTTTACTGCTGTTCCACGTAATTATAAGAGAGTCTATTTTTTCTGCATTACCTAAGCCAAAATGCAGTGTGAAAGAAACATTAGAGAGATAGCCTCTAGCAGGGTTTTGCTCCAGTGTTTGTATTTGTCCATTACTAAAAAGTTTGAGCTTTGCACCCAGGCCCTGTGTATTTCCACCTTCGCCAATAAGGTGTACCTGAAGAAAATGATTGGTGCTTAATTTTTGTGATTCATTTTTATAAATGAATGCAGACTGGTTAATATTATTTACAATCAGGTCAAGGTCCCCATCATTGTCAAGGTCTGCATAAACAGCTCCGTTGCTGTTGGAAGGTTGATTGATACCCCAATCAATATTATTGTTTTGAAACGATTGGCCTTGTTTATTTTGAAAGATATAATTTGTAACATTTGATGAAGGCATTTCTTTTATTATCTGCATTACATCTTCACGCTGCAGCCTGCCTTTTTGCTTAACGAAGTCATTCATATAATTAATAAAATCAAGATTGGTATAATCACTTTTATACCCGTTTGTAACATACAAATCTTTCCATCCATCGTTATCATAATCTGCAAAAAGTGCCGACCAGCTCCAGTCTGTATTAGATATGCCGGCTATCTGTCCAATCTCACTGAAGGTACCATTGCCATTATTTAACTGCAGCATGTTGCGCATGTATTGATAATAAAATCCACTGCGTAAATTCTCGTTGAATTTATCGTAGTTATCAGGAGTGAGCAAAAGCTTTTGCCTGTGATTGTCTTCCGGCAACATATCAAGGGTGAAAATATCAGGGAGCCCGTCGTTATTTATATCTGCTACATCATTGCCCATTGAAAATTGGCTGGTATGGCCAATGCTGTTTTTCAGTTGATTATTAAAGGTGCCGTTTTTGTTATTGATGTAAAAACAATCGGGTACAGCATAATCATTTGACACATAAAAATCTGGCCAGCCGTCTTCATTAAAATCAGCAATACCAAGCCCCAATCCATAACTCAGTTCAGAACCATTGATACCTGAACTAATGGTTACATCTTCAAATTTACCATTGGTTTGTTTAAATAAGCGAAGCCCTTTATCAGGGCTATCCTGTTTAAAAAGTTGCGCAGTTCCTGCTTCATTTAATAATGGTAAATTTTTAGGGTTATGATTTAGCAGCAACATATCAAGGTCGCCATCTTTATCATAATCCAAAAAATAAGATTGGTTACTGAAACCTGTACTGGCTAAACCATAGGCTGCTGCCTTTTCTTCAAATACCGGGTTTCCCTGGCTATCATTACCAGTATTTATAAAAAGCTGATTAGCTCTTTTTTCTGGAGGTAATGCACCGGAATAACACAAGTAAATATCCAGTTTACC
Organism: Ferruginibacter sp.; assembly: GCA_043745405.1. Lineage (GTDB taxonomy): Bacteria > Bacteroidota > Bacteroidia > Chitinophagales > Chitinophagaceae > Ferruginibacter. Next base: position 17,063 of record JAYTTI010000187.1, read on the forward strand.
ATCGGCATTAATATCAACCGCATTTACGCCTGTTTTCCATGGGCCGGGCCTTCCTCCAGCACCTGATATCACTGTGATATCCTGGAATTGCATATTGCCTTTATTGAGGTAAAATTTATTATCACCCATATTGGAAGTAAAATAAAGATCTGTGAGCCCATCGTTATTAAAATCGCCGGAAGCCACCCCCCCGCCATTATAAAAATACTCATACATCAGTATGTTGGTATTTAAACCTTCAGTTAATGTGTTTTGAAAACTGATATTAGTTTGTTCGGGACCGAGTAAGGTAAACAGGTGATTGCCTGATTCAACTTTAATTTCTGCATTTTTTTGTTTTTCATTGCAGCTATAAAACAGAAAACTTCCTAAAAAAAATACCTTAAAAAAGCGCTTGTTTATATTCATTTGATATAGGTAAAATGTAAAAAATCTATCCCTGCAAAGGAATAGATTTTTTACAAAAGGTTAGGCAGCTATTTAGTAGCCTGGATTATTTTTGCCGTCTAATAATGCATTCTTACTTATTTCATCTCTGCTGATAGGACGGTAATACATTTTATCATCCCATTTTCTTGTCTCGTTTTCTGTATTGTCTACAGGTGTATAAAGATAGTCATAAACAGTGTTATCATGACGGTAAGGTACTAAGGCAGTTTTGCCAGCTTTTAATTTTGCAGTTACCTTTATGGCTTTAATGCCACGGCCAACTGTTGTAGTTGGTATCATCCATCTGCGGGCATCATGATAACGGTGTTCTTCATACACCAGTTCAATTCTCCGCTCATTGCGGTACTCATCTTTTAAAGCTGAACCCGTTGCTATAATAGCCGGCATACCTGCACGGAACCTTATTTTGTTCAACCATGTTCTTGCTTCTGGTTCCAGACCCAATTCAATGCAGGCTTCAGCATAATTCAATACCATTTCAGTATAACGGATAAATGGCCATGGAATTACCTGTGCATTTGACTGGTTATCTGCCAATGCAGGGTTAGGGTCAATAAATTTCCTAGTCCAGTAATGTGTACGGCTGCCATTCCAGTTTTCTACAACCGATTCACGGGTGTCAATACCATTGATTGTACCGCCGGCTCCATCATCATAATATCCACTTTGTATTTGATTGGCAGGATCTTTCCCCGCAACATCTGCAGGCCTTGGTTTCCAGGTAGAACCATCAAACAGGATTGTAGCATAAAAACGGGGGTCACGATTAATATAAGGTGCTGCCTTTTCTACGGGATTATTCCAGTCAAATTTACTGCCATCCATCATTTCGTAATCATCTACTAATTGCTGTATGGGTGTATTTCCTGACCAGTTGTGATACCCGTTAGGGCCGTTGTTGATACCATAGTGAATGCCTCCCAATGGCCAATTGTCTTCCTGTGTATACAATGCAGTATGAGAACGCTGAAATATAAGTTCTGTAGCAGCACTGGCATCACCAATGGCACTTTTTCCACCCATGGCAATAGAGTTATAATTAGCGGCTCCCTCAACTGCAGAAACAGGGGCTGATAAATTTAATTTGTATCCCTGGCTGGCATCCAGCACAACCTTTGCAGCATCTTTTGCAGCCTGCCATCTTGCAGTACGGTCTCCTGTAGGATAAGCAATCAAATCAAGATTTGCATAACTGGATATGGTAGCTGATTTTGATTTGGCTGTGGGGCCATCATGTAAATCACTTGCTGCATATAACAGAACACGGGCTTTTAGTGCTAACGCGGCAATTTTTGAAGTACGGCCATCTACTACAGTTTTGCCATCAAGCAATTGAGCCGCTTTATCTAAATCGCTTACAATAAATTTAACACATTGGTCATAAGTACTTCTCGCAATCGAATAGTCTTCATTTAGTCCATAAGGTTTATCAATAAGCGGCACACCGCCATAAAACCTCAGTAACTGTTGATAATAATAAGCCCTTAAAAAATAAGATTCACCTAATAGTTTGTCTCTAAGGACAAGGTCAGGAAAAGTAGCTTTCGGCAGCCTGTCAATGGCAACATTTGCCTCACGGATAGCAAGATACATTTGGTCCCATCCGTAAGTACTACTTACCCATGCAAGGCTTCCTGCTGTTTCTAATGCTTCGGTAAATGTATTTATGTTTCTTCCAGAATGGGTAAACATAGCTTCATCTGTGTATGCAGCAAGCGACTGTTCTTCAAATCCCCCATATCCAAGATGAGAGTATACGCCAAATACAAATGCCTCGGAGAGCGGCCCGTCGGCCCAGGTGGTTTCACTTGAAACTGAGTCAAGTGGTTTTGTATTTAAGTAATCCTTTTTACAGGAAATGGTAACAGTAACTAAAATTGCTGTTAACCCAATTAAAATTTTTATCTTTTTCATATTAAATAGTTTAGAAAGTTAAGGATAAGCCTCCATTAATTACCCTGGCTTGTGGATAGTAAACACCACTTTCAGCGGTAGCTTCCGGATCATAAATATCATTCTTACTTATTGTAAATATATTCAGCCCATTAACAAAAAACCTCAAGTTACTGATTTTCATTTTATTAAGCGCATTTACAGGCAGGGTATATCCAATCTCAATATTTTTTAAGCGAACATAATTTTTACTGAATAAATAATAAGTATTTTGTCCGAAATTTCCTCCTGTATAATAAGTATCACCGCGGCTTGCCAACCTTGGGTCCACACTGCTTGGGTTATCAATACTCCAGCGGTGATCGTAAGAATATTTTAGAAAGTTGCCTATATCCCCCGACTCTGTTTGAATACGGATTCCAGCCCCCGATGCTCCCTGAAAAAGCATACTTAAGTCAAAAGATTTATACCGCAGATCAAATGTGAATCCGTAATTGAAAGTGGGAACATTGCTTTCATCTAAACGTACCCTGTCCGAATCGCTAATTTTACCATCATGGTTATAATCTTCAAATTTCATATCGCCGGGAAGTAATTTGCCGGTTACACCACTGTAATCAATAGTGTTTTTGTCAATTTCAGCCTGGTCTTTGAAGGAACCTGCTGATTTGTACACTAAATATGCTCCAATTGGTTTGCCTTCCTGCCATTGATAATTTGGAATGGCATGTGATTCATCCATAAATACAACTTTATTTTTTGCATAACCACCATTTACACCAAATTTTAAATGTAGCTCTTTGCCAGCAGTAGTATTATATGCAAAACTGAATTCGTACCCTTTATTATCTACCCTTCCGGCATTTACCGGAGGTAGTAAAGCGCTAATACCAGCAGATCCTGGAGTTGAACCGGTTTTTTGAATAAGAATCTGATCACGTTTATTATAGAAATATTCGAGCGTCACATCAAAGTGATTATTAAACAGGGTGGCATCTAAACCCACATTATAATTGTTGGCTCTTTCCCAGGTAAAATTAGGATTGGCCACAACGTGTTCATTTAAGGTAGTAACTACAGCACCATTAATTGGATATTGACCAGGACTATAATTAGAAAGATAAGCATACTCCTGTAGTTGTCCCCGATAATAAACCTGGTCATTTCCCATCTGTCCGTAAGATGCCCTTAACTTAAGGTTATTGACCCATGATACTTTAAAGAAATCTTCTTTAGATATATTCCAACCTAACAACAACCCGGGGAAAAATCCAAAACGGTGTTCTTCAGGAAATATATACGAACCATCATATCTCCAGATAAATTCAGCAAGGTATTTTTCTTTGTAATTATACTGCGCCCGGCCATAGTAACCAAGGCGGGCTCTTTCATAAGCACTTCCATTAGTATTTTGCCCAACGGCACCACCAAAAAATAGTTGATCAATCGCAGGGGAAATATAATTTCTACGGTAAGCACTGAAGCCTTCACCTTTAAAAACTTCTTTAGTTACACCGGCCAATAAATTGATAGTATGATTTGCTCCAATTTTTTTATCATAGCTTATCAAACCTGTAAGGTTAGTATTTAATACAGAACCGAATTGTTGAGTGAGTCTGGGATCAGTAAAATTTGACCTGATGGCACCTACTAATTTAGGGGTAACACCATCTGCTTCATAAGTAATTTTATCCCAGCTATAAAGCATCCATGGGGTTTGCCAGGTTTTTGTTGTCTGGCTGTTTTGATCCACAGCTGCTGATAAAGTTACTTTCAACCCACTTACCCACGGATTTGTAATATCTACCGAACCATTTGCCTGTATATAATCTTTTGGATTATCCTGGTAACCGGTAGCGTTAGTTGTTATTACATAAGGGTTTTGGCCATTTTCAATATCCGGCCCTGGCTTGCCATTTGGCCAAACTTCTGGCTCGTTAGGGCGGCCCCTCATCAACATGCGGAAGATAGAACCTGCACTTTCTGTTGGAAAACGCCTATCTTCTCTTCTTACCATAATACCCAGCGTAGTACTGATATAGTTATTTACTTTGGCTGTTAAATTTGTTCTGAAATTGTATTGCTGATATTTTGTAGCAGAATTTTTATAGTAGGCATCCTGGCTAATATATCCCAGGGAAGCAAAATATTTTACATTTTCGTTACCACCTGTCAATTGAAGGTTATGCCGCATCTGGGGCGACCATTCTTTAAATGCATCACCAAACCAATTGGTATTGGGGTGTCCCCATGGATCACTGCCATCCGCAAATTTTTTCACATCATCAGGACTGAATTGAGAATTAAGCGTATTTACACCAGGGGTAGGTGAATCATAAGTTCCTGTTTGCTTAATGGCAGTTGAGGCAGCTCCCCATTCAGCAGCAGGTATACTTTTATAAATGGGTAATTCATTCATAATGCTTGCATATTCCGACGCATTGGATAATTTTGGAATCAAGGCAGGCTGGCTTGCTCCATAGTTAAAATCGTATGTAATTTTCGGTTTGCCGCTATTTCCTTTTTTTGTAGTTACAATGATAGCACCATTTGCTGCTCTTGCTCCATAAATAGCCGCAGAAGCATCTTTTAATACAGAGATGGATTCAACGTCTCTTGGGTTTAAACGGCCCAGGCCGCCATCCCTGTCCGGAATTCCATCAATTACAATCAGTGGGCTGTTATTACCCAATGTATTTGTACCACGAATTGAAACAGAAGCTCCATCATAACCAGGTTCACCACTTGTTTGAATTACAACAAGGCCCGGTAAACGACCCGCCAGTGAATTGGTTAAATCTATTGCAGGCGATTTAACTAATGCCTCTCCTTTAATGGCACTTACCGCACCTGTAATAGTTACCTTCTTTTGGGTACCATAACCTACAACTATCACTTCGTTGAGGTCATTTACTGCAACAGCCATATTAATGGCAAAAGTTGTATTAGTTCCAACTAGCTTTTCCTGGGTTCTATAACCCGTACTGGAAAAAACAAGCACTGTTTTTTGGTCGGGAACGTCAATAGAAAATGCTCCATTATCATTTGTTGTAACACCCTTTAAAGTGCCTTTTATAATAACAGTTGAGTTAACTGAGGGTGCCCCCTTATCATCCTTTACAATACCAGTTACGTGTATTTGATTTTGTGCATAGGCTCCTATGCTAATGAGGAGGAGCGAGAAAAGAAGGATTTTCTTGACGGTGTACCCAAGTAAGCGTTTGGACAGATTTCCGCTTCCTGAGCAAAACGGGTGTGTTTGCTTTTTCATGTTGGCAATTTGGTTTGGTTATTAATAATAAAGTTAAATATGCTTTTTAAGTGTTTTAATTACACTTAAAAAAACAAGTAAAAAAAATTTTAAAAAAATCCCTGCCTAATCGGCTTTATATAATAAATTTAAAATTTATAATAATATGTTAGCATAGTATAAACAATCTTGCTTCAAATATATAATTGTTTATACTGCATTTCAAAATAATTTATTAACATCTATTTAAGATTTCAATTTATTTTTCTATCAGTTATAAAAACTTCAACCCTTCTTTTTCCAATATTTTATATTTCTTTTTATCAAATTCATAGAGAAACGCACCTTTGCGGGAGGAAAACGTTTCTTTTTCATTTAATTTTTTCAAAATGTTTAATGAAAGTATTTTACGGGTAAAATTTCGCTTGTCTAAAGGAGTTTCATAAATGGCTTCATACAAAGCCTGCAATTGCTGCAACGTGAATTTCTGCGGCAATAAAGTAAATCCTGACGGATGGGTTGAAACTTTTTCCTGTAATTTTTCCTTAGCCAGCTTAATCATATCAGCATGGTCAAACACTAATTTAGGTAAAGCATCCAGCGGAAACCATTTAGAATTGTGTTCAATCATCAAATCGCTGCTGTAATCATCTATTTTTATTAATGCAAAATAGGCGATTGAAATAACCCTTCCCCCTGGATCCCGGTCAACATCTCCAAAGCAGGTAAGCTGCTCCATATAAATATCTGTAAGGCCTGTTAATTTGTTAAGTACTCTTTTTGCAGCATCATTTACACTTTCTTTACCATTTACAAAGCCACCCATCAAGGCACTTATTCCTTTGCCCGGGTCAAGATCCCGCTTTACAAGCAGGGCTTTTAAATGCAATCCATCAAATCCAAAAATGATGCAATCTACTGCTACCAGTATCTTATCACGAACCTTGTACTGCTGAATGCTCATTTCGTTTTAGTTTATTATTTCCTCAGTTTGTGCACCTGGTTTTCAGCACAAATACATTGAATGTGCCGGTTAATTTAATGTACATATAAAATACCAAAGCTTATTTATAATGATGGTAATCACTAAAATGGCCTGCTTTAAATCAATCGTTACCTTCCATTTTCCATTTTAAATCAACAAGCAGATGAGCGAAAAAGAAATAAATATACACCATTTTCCATAAATGTAATAAATACACTTATAATTTTTTTTCGGGATAAAGCCAGCCAATGAATCTCAATAAAAAGGATATAATGTAGAAGTAATTTTGCAGAAAGTATTAAATGAGATGTTGGCGGGATAAAATACACAATAAAATTCCTGACTATTCAAATGCATAAATTTAAATGCTTGCCGGAAAATAGGGTGCTAATTTGGCTTTAAATATAGCGGGCATTTCACAGCGTTTCATTTGCTTTGCTTCCATAAAATAAAGCGTTACATCGCCGGTATTTAAAAGAGCTCCTTCCTGGTTATAAATTTCAGAATGAAAAACAATTTTATGATGTACCGGTAATTCCCTCAGGGTCGTTTTCACGGTTATCAGGTCGTCGTATTTTGCAGGCCTTAAAAACCGGCTATGGATATCTACAACAGGCATAAAAATGCCCATTGCTTCAATATCTTTATAACTGTACCCCAGTTGCCTGATGGCATCGCCCCTGCCAATTTCATAAAACTGTGCATAGTGGCCATGGTAAACAACCCCCATCTGATCGGTTAAGGCATAATGAATTCTTATTTGTGTTTCTGTTGTGTACATCGTATTAATTTTCTCCAGGCAACCCCATCGCTTCTGCTGCCAATTTTTTTACAAAACTATTTCCCGATCATTCCGTCTACACTAATCTTGCCTGGGCCAATAAATAAAATAGTAATAAACCCGGCCAAAAATAAAGCCGATAATTGACCATGGCCAAAAACATCCATATTATTTGCTTTATATAAAGCAACACACATAGTTATGATCAATGGTATACAGGCCAATCGTGTAAACAGGCCAAGAATTAAAAATAATGAACAAAAGAATTCAGCAAAAATAACTAACGAAGTGTTAATTGTAGTACCCATCCCCAGCAGGTTTGGCATGTGTTCGGCTGTTGTACTAAAATGAGTTATTTTTTGGTAACCATAGATAACCATCATTAAAATACCCAGGCCTAACCTTAATACAAGCATACCGGCATATACAGCATCAGTGGTATACTTTACAGAAAATAATTTTTTCATTACAACTTTTTTTGAACTTGAGTTTTTTTGTTATGGAATCTTTATCATTTTTTTAACAGCCTTGCAAATGTACATTCGTTTTTGATTACAGCAGTTATCCACTTATTAACAAAGGCTTTGGAATGGTGTTTGCATAGCCTTCAATATAGTTAATTTTACCGCCAGTGAAAATGAATGATATAAAAAATATGATACGAATAAAATCCTCTTTGCTGCTGATAGCAGTTTTATTTTCCCTTTCTATATTTGCACAACCAACTTACGTTATTACAGATCCGGAAAAAGGTTTTAAAGAAGTAAAAGAATTATTTATCAAACAGCAGTATGCGCTGGCCTATCCTATTTTGCAAGAGGTAAAGGAACAGTTTCCTGAAAAACAAAAAAGCGAAAATGCTTACCTGCATGACGATGTAAATTATTATTATATAGTCTGTAGGTTAAAACTGCAATTACCCGAAGCAGAAGAAGAAGCAAAGCATTACATCAACTGGGTAAATAATCAGCCCCGTATTGAATTAATGAGTTATCATTTGGGTAAATTTTATTTTACCAAAAACGATTTTACCAAAGCCATCACTTATTATGAAAAGGCTGCATTGGATAATTTAAGCAATGAAGAAATTGCCGATGCTAAATTTGAAATGGCATATTGCTATTTTAATTTAAAGCGTTTTACAGATGCCAAGCCACTCTTTAATGAAATTCACCAGTTGCCTGATAATAAATATTATATTCCTGCAAATTATTATTATGGTTTTATAAGTTATTACGATCATAATTACAGCGAAGCGTTAAAAGCTTTCAAACTGGTAGAATCGATGGATGATTATAAAGGAGTAGTGCCTTATTATATTGCTGAAATATTTTATTTTCAAAATAAAAAAGACGAGGCATTGCGTTATGGGGAAAGTGTATTGAGCAGGGGAGGCCTTTTTTATGAAAAGGAAATGAAACAGCTGCTGGGCCAGATTTATTTTGAGAAAAAAAATTATACCAATGCATTACCCCTGCTGGAATATTATATAAGCAAATCCACCAAAGTAAGTAAGGAAGACCTGTACGAATTAAGTTATTGCTATTATGAAACAAAACAACTCACAAAAGCGATAGATGGGTTTAAGCAATTAAGCAACGAGCAGGACTCTTTGGGTCAAAATTCAATGTACCTTTTAGGAGATTGTTATTTAAGAACCAATCAAAAAGCAAATGCAAGAACTGCCTTTCAATATTGCGCCAATAACAGCAGTAACAAACAGCAGCAGGAAGTTTCGGTTTTTAATTACGCCAAGTTATCGTATGATTTGGGGTACCAGGATATAGCTTTAAATGAAATGCAAAGGTTTATTAATGATTATCCCAATTCCGTCAACATCAACGAGGCAAAAGAAATTTTAGTAGGCTTGCTGGCTAATACCAACAATTTTAAAGACGCCTTAAGTTTATATGAATCTTTTGCAAACCCCACAGCCTCTATGCAAAAAGTCTATCCACGCATTTTATATGGCAGGGCAGTTGAATACGTAAACGATCAGCAGATACTAAAGGCAGAAGATTTGTTTGAAAAAATTTTAAAACTGCCTGCATCAAACGTTACCGCATTTGCTAATTTCTGGCTTGGAGAGGTTGCTTATCGCCTTGTTGATTATGATGCTGCCATCCGTTTTCTATCCGCTTATTTGCAAAGTGGGGCAATCGCAAGGGGAGAAGCCAATGCAACAACTGCAAAATATGATCTTGGTTATTGCTGGATGAAAAAGGAAAATTATAAACAGTCGCTGGGATATTTTGAAGCTGTTGCCAAATCAAATACAACCTCCTCTTCGGTAGAACAGGATGCCTATGTACGCACCGCTGATTGTTATTATATGCTAAAAGATTTTAGCAAGGCTAACAGCATGTACGAAACAGTAATAAATAATGCTTTGACACAAAGCGATTATGCCATGTTTCAAAAAGCAATGATTGCCGGAGTTAAAAGTGCCCCAACTAAAATTTCCATTCTTAACAATCTTAACCGCCAGTATCCAAAAAGTAGTTTAATACCCGATGCAACCATGGAGATAGCCAATACTTATATGGCAGATGAAAAATTCAGGGATGCTATTCCTTATTTGAATAAAGTATTAACAGATGCTGACGCAGGGGGGCTAAAGCCAACCGCTTATTTAAAACTGGGTTTAAGTTACTACAACCTCGATAACAATGAGCAGGCGTTAACCAACTACCAGCATTTAATTGAACAGTATCCGCAGTCTGTAGAAGCAGATGAAGCCCTGGTAAATATAAAAAATATTTATGTTGAGGCAGGTAAGCCAAATGAATATGTTGAGTTGATGCGAAAAAATGGTAAAAATATTTCTGCCACAGAAGCAGATGGTATTACCTATAATGCTGCTGAATTAAAATATAACAACAACGATTGTGCAGGCGCTATTTCAGGTTTCAATAATTATATATCGAAATTCCCCAATGGAGAATATATACTGGATGCCAATTTTTATCTCAGCGAATGTTATATAAAAAGCAAGGATTGGAACAATGCATTAACCGGCTATGCTTATGTTAATGTCAAGGGCATTAATAAATATTTTGAAAGAGCGACATTGGCTCAATCAAGGATAAACTATTTTGAATTAAAAAAATATGCTGAAGCAAAGAAAAATTTTGAATCACTACAAACCGGCGCAGTTAATGAAGATAGCCGGCTGGAAGCAGACAGAGGGCTTGTTCGCTGCAATTATCAATTAAAAGAATATGCAGAAGCAAACGAAACTGCCCAGGAATTATTAAAGAGCAAAGGAATAAGTACAGATGATAAATCGATCGCATTCTTAGTATTGGGCAAATCTCAGCAAATAAAAAATGATTGCGCCGGAGCAATTATTTCTTTCAAATCATGTGCTGCTATTAATAAATCGGCATGGGGTGCAGAAGCAAGGTATGAAATAGCCAATTGCCAGTTTACTTCAGGCAATTATACTGCTGCAGAAAAAGCTGCGCAGGTGGTAATAAAGGAATCTGGCAGTTACGATTTATGGCTCACTAAAGCCTACATTTTGCTGGGTGATATTTTTATGCAGCAAAAAGATTATTTCAATGCAAAAGCAACGTACCAGAGTGTGGCACAAAACTCAACTATTGCTGAATTAAAAACAGAAGCGCAAAAGAAACTGGACAATGCAACTGCGGCAGAAAAAGAAGGGTCAAAAATTAATTAATAAAGGTTGTTGATAGCATCAAATAGAATTAAAGAAAGACATTAATAATATACAATTTACTATGAGTATTAAAATAATTATAACGGGTTTAATTTTTTGTTTATCAGGCATGGCATCATTTGCACAAAAAGATACTGCCAAAAAGCAAACCATCGATATAACGTCGAGTTATAAACCTGTATTACGTAATGCAGTTAAAATAAATTTTTCCGCTGCTAATTTAAGTGCAGACAGCTCCAAGCCATATTTAACCTATACTATTCCTGATCAAAATTTATTCTACACCTATCAGCCAATGTCGTTAAAACCATTGGCGCTTACCCTGGATACCGGTATGGAGCTGGGTACAAGAAATTTTATTAAAGTAGGTTTTGGCAACTATACAACTCCATTTGTGAGTGCAGGTTTTAGTTTTGGAGATGGCAAAAAATCTTTGATAAACCTGTATGCAAATTATATTTCATCCAATGGAAAAATAGACTACCAGGATTATACAAAGTTCAATGCCAAACTAAGCGGCAGTTTTTTTACAGCAAGAAATGAAGTGTATGGCAGTGCAGGATTTAGCCAGAACAATTATTATTTGTATGGGTATAACCACCAGGATTATACTTATACAAAAGCCCATTTGCTGCAACAGTTTTCAGATATCAAACTTAAAGTAGGGTTTAAAAATAAGGATGTAAATGCAACAGGAATTAATTACAATCCTAATTTGGAAATTAATGTTTTTAGCAATCAAAATAAACTTACCGAAAATTCTATAATTGCAGACCTGCCCGCCGAAAAAACCATTAATGATGTACTATCAATAAAACTCGCTGTTAAAGCAGATTTAACCAGGTATTCCACTAAAAATTATATCCCTGATAATATTTCTGTTCACAATGATATTTATGCAATAGCACCTGAATTGATTTATGCACAGCCTCTTTTATCCGTACATGTAGGCATAACACCAACCTGGAACAACAGCGATTTAAGCGTACTGCCCAATATTTATGCCGAAGCACAAATTGCTGATAAACCATTTTTGGTGCAGGGCGGGTGGATAGGCAGATTTATTAAAAACACTTATCAAAATTTATCTGTTATCAATCCTTATCTGGCAACTATTGTTACACAAAAAAATACCAAAGAAACTGAAGTGTATGGCGGTTTAAAAGCATCCGTAGGCAAGCATTTTAATTTTAGTAGCACAGCAAGTTTTATATCGTATGAAAATTATCCGTTTTTTGTAAACGATACTACTACAGGATCGAGCGGTAACACATTTAAAATAATCAATGATGGCAAGGTGAGCGATTTTCGTATTCATGGTGATATGAGTTTTATAAGCCAGGACAAATTTACTGTTACCGGCGGCCTTACTTTTAATGGCTATACGGGTTTAGACAACGGTGACAAAGCCTGGGGAACAATACCGTTGCAACTAAATGCATCTCTTCGCTGGTGGGCATATAAACAGGTATTGATCAAGAGCGACCTTATGAGTTTTTCCAGCACTTCATACCTGTTACCCGGTAATGTAAGCAGAACTTTAAGCGGCGGTTTTGATCTTAGTGCAGGTGTAGAAGTTGTTATTACTAAAAAAGTAAGCGCCTGGTTCGATATCAATAATATTTTAAACGATAAATACCAGCGTTGGTATATGTATGAAGTGTATGGACTGAATGCATTGGTTGGCGTAATTTTTAAGTTTTAGAAATATAGGTTCTACTTCTGGCGCAATTGAGGTTACAAAGTATTTTTATAACGGAAATAAAAATATTTTCTGAAAACATTTATCTGAAGTGTTTTTTGCTGTATAAGCATATCTTTGAATGATACATAAATGTTATGGATTATTTAATAGCACCAACACTTTTTCAAAATAAAACCTGCAGGCTACCAGGTATTGGTGTGTTTACCGTCATCAGCAATAATGCCAAAATAGATTCCCATGATAAACTGATAACAGCTCCTGTACCATCGATTGTTTTTACTGTTTTGCGGGATGATAAAAATGGATTTAATGAGTTTACGGCATTAAGCGAATTGATAAAAAAAGATTTGTATGTAGTCGGTAAAGTTAACCTGAAAGGTATAGGGGATTTTGTAAAAAATGAAGACGGTACTATTGGTTTTATTCCATTACAGTTAAGCCGTCATTTTACACCTCCTGTAGTTGCAGAATTAGCGATACACGAGGATGCGACATATTCAAGACTGGTAGGTGATAGAGAAACTTCTGATATTGCATTGCCAGGATCTTTGGCAGAAGATGAAATAGTAAAAGACCGCTGGTGGATATGGGCAATTATTTTAGGGGCAATTGGAGCAGGGATATTGATTTATTATATTGCACAAAACGGGCTTGATATATTGGGTAATGCAATAAAGATATAAACTTTCCATCTGCAATAGTTTCAACATTGCAAAAACCTGCTCCGGCATTTTTCAAACTATACAACTGAGTTACTTAATAAATGCTTCAAACATTTTTGGCCAGCGTTTACCTGTGAAATAGATTTTTTTGGTAGTACTGTCATAAGCAATACCATTCAGTACATTCGTTCTATCCTTTACAATTTGATTGTAAAAATATTGTTGCATTAAACCAGGTAATTCTATTTTGCCAACTACATGGCCATTTGAAGGGTCGATTTTTACAATAATATCCTGCATATACACATTGGCAAATACAAAGCCATCAATAAGCTCCAGTTCATTGATAGAATCTACAGGGCCGGTATTATCTGTAACCTGTACAGTGGTCCTTATTTTAAAATTATCGGGGTTTACAAAATATAAATTTGCAGTGCCGTCGCTTATTATAAGGTCTGTAGCCGTATGTGTAATACCCCAGCCCTGGTAAGGCCAGGTAAAAGTTTTAATGGGTTTGTCAATATTGTTTACGTCATACACATTTACAATATGGCTTTCCCATGTAAGCTGGTAAATTTTATTGTTAAAAATAGTAATGCCCTCACCAAAAATTTTATCGGTACCCATCATGTGTTTATGATCTACCTTACCGGTTTTAATATCGCTGATGATCCTTAAAGAAGAGGTTTCAAAATCACCAGTACCTTCATACATTTTACCATTGTAAATTTCCAGGCCCTGTGTGTATGCACTTGTGTCATGTGGGTAAATGCCAATAATATTCAGGTTGATATTTTGCGGTGCTGCAATACCTGTTGCTGGTGTTTCAATTGCTGTTGTTTCTTCAGTTTGCGATTGATTGCCATTGCAGGCAGTAAACATAATTACTATTGCAGCTAATAAATACTTTGTCATTTAATCTATTTCAGTTTGGGGGCAAAAGTACTAAAGTGAAACAGTTTTGCTGCCTTCATTTATATAAAAGAATGCAAATATTTTGGAAATTAGAGAAATCGCTCTATATTTGTGTTATCTCTGAAACGGATATTTACCACACAACCACTCTTTAGGTAGTTAATACCGTTCATCTATTCAGAGACATTATCCCAATTTTTCTATCACTTTATTGACCTTGCTGTATTTCCAATACCTCTGCTTTTATCAGTCTGAAATCCCATGAGCCAAATTTAATTTTTGGACAATTAATTTTTTTATGAAAGCTTTTTTTGGGGTATTACTCTTCATGCAGGTTAGTTTTGTTGCACAGGCACAGCGTGTATGCGGTACTGTTGACTATTCTCAAAAACTAATCAACTCCGAGGCTTCTTTAAAAAATTCCTATAAAATTGCAGAAGAACAAATTGAAAAAATTACAACAAATAATATTTCACTAACGGAAAGGGATACAACTTCAGACGAGATTATTTATATACCGGTTGTTGTACATATTGTATACAAAACGGCTGATGTAAATTTGAGTACTGCACAGGTACTATCCCAACTAAAAATTTTAAATGATGATTACGGTTATTCAAATGCAGATAAAATAAACACACCTGCAGTTTTTGCAAAATTAGCTGCCGATACAAGAATTAGATTTTGTTTGGCACAGGTAGATCCGCAGGGTAGAAGAACAACCGGTATTGTTAGAAAATATACCAGTCAGGATGCTTTTTCAGCACAGGATGCAGTCAAGTTGTCATCGCAAGGTGGCGATGATGCATGGGACAGTAAACGTTACTTGAATATATGGGTATGTAAAATGTTTGGCAGAACAATGGGTTATTCCAGTGTGCCCGGCGGACCTTCAGAAGTTGATGGTGTTGTTATTGCATACGATGTTTTTGGTACAGAAGGGAATGTTCGTTCGCCCTATAACAAAGGCCGTACTGCTACTCACGAAATTGGTCATTGGCTTGGGCTGAAACATATTTGGGGCGATGCTGTATGCGGTACCGACGGCGTGGACGATACACCCACACAGCAGTATTATAATTATGGTTGCCCCAGTTTTCCGCATATGACTAATTGTTCGCCAGATAGCAATGGGGCCATGTTTATGAATTTTATGGATTTTACTGATGACGCCTGTATGAATATGTTTACCAATGGCCAAAAATTAAGAATGAGGGCGCTGTTTGCAAAAAACAATTTACATAATTCATTCCTGGCTTCGTTTGCATGTGACAGTACACTGGTACAAGGTGGACCAATAGCTACAGATGATACTGTGGCTGTAGTTGTTGTTCCTCCGCAAGTAAAGGCATCTTTCACTGTAAAAGTGTATCCAAATCCTGCACAATCAATGATAACAGTTGAATGCGCCAATGCAACAAGTAATGGTGTTAAAACAATCAATATTTTTAATGTGCTCGGAAGAAAAGTATTTAGCGGGCAAATCAGTAAACAAAAAATGAGCGTAAATATTGCCGATTTTACAAAGGGTATTTATATTCTGCAAATTGAAGAAGGAGCAAACAGGCTTTCTGCAAAAATCATTAAAGAATAATTCAGCTATTCATTAATGCAGCAACTTCCATCGCTGCGATCGGCGCCAAAGCAACGCCCATACCACTCATACGTACACAACAAAATACATTGTTACCGATTGATTTTATAATGGGTATTTTTTCTGTACCCATTGCCATAATACCGCTCCACCTGTCAGTAATAGTAAATGTAGTAGCCTGTAATAAATGCCGCTGTATAAATTGCTCCAACGCTGCTTGTATAAAACCGGTTGTTTGTATTTCATCGGTATTTTCCAACTCAAAAGCCTTATTTCTTGCACCACCCAGCAATAAACGGTTGCCTACATTTCTAAAATAATAATATCCTTTATCAAAATGAAAAGTTCCTTTTATTTTAAGATTATCAATCGGGTTTGTAATCAGCACCTGGCCACGGTTGGGTATAATATCAATGGAAGAAAATAATTGTTTGGTAAAAGCATTTGTACATAACAATAATTGTTGTGTAGTAAATTTTAAGCCTTGGCCTTTAAAAGAAGAAACCGCCGTTTCCATTTCAATACCATGGTAGTGGTTTTGATAATTTTTTACTTCAATACCAGTTAACACCTGCACACCTAAAGCCTGTATTTTTTGCAACAGGGCCTGTACCAGTTTACCTGGTTGTAAACCAGCTTCCAGCTTATTTTCTATAAGATGATCAAAGCCTTTAAACCCAAAATGGCTTATTTTTTCATCTGCTGGCTTAAATAAATTTTCTTCTCCAGTAATTACTTTTAATCCTTCATTAAGCCAATCTTTTTTTGCAATACAATCGCTCCAGTCTGATGACTGATGTGTAAAACATTCATAGCCGCCACAGGCATCATACTCTACTGATGCATCAGTAAAATGTTTTCTAATTTCAAGTAAACCCTTGTACCGCATTTCCACCAGCTGCCACATTTTTTCTTCGCCCATTTCAGCCGTATCTGCTATTAATTCTCCGGGGCTGCCAAAACAACTAAAACCTGCATTACGTGTGCTGGCCCCGGTTGGTATTATGCCTCTTTCTAAAATGGTAATCTTATACGCAGGATTTTTTAATTTGAGATGTAAGGCACTCCACAAGCCAACAAAGCCACTGCCCACGATAATAATGTCCTGCGGCGCAAAAAAACTTTCTTTCTCCCAAAACGATTGCTGTACCATACAATAAAAATTGTTAAAAACCGTAAAGGTAAAGGCTAAATCACTTAGGTTAACCCTTGAGGCACTATTTTTGTCTGACTAATCAAAATACTATATGAAAAAAATTATTACTACTGCGTTTATTATTACTATTCTTATTGGCAATACCAGCGCACAGGGTTTAAAGGGTCTGATGAATAAAGTAACAAAAAAAGATTCCACCACGGGTAAAAGTGTTTTAGATAAGGTGACAGGCGGTAGTTCTGCAGGTGGCGGGCTTGGCAGTGGTTTAAGTAATGATCAAATTATTAATGGGCTTAAAGAAGCGCTTAAAATTGGTACAGACAGCAGTAGTGTAAAACTAAGCAAAGTGAACGGCTTTTTTGGTGATGCTGCCATTAAGATTTTAATGCCGGAGGATGCAAAAAAAGTAGAGACAACTTTGCGTAGTTTAGGCATGGGCAGCCTTGTTGATAAAACTATATTGTCATTAAACAGGGCAGCAGAAGATGCTGCCGCTGGTGTGGGTGATATTTTTTGGAAATCAATAAAACAAATGACTGTTACCGACGGGCTACAAATTTTAAGGGGCGGTGATTTTGCTGCGACTGATTATTTAAAGAAAACAACTACTGTTGAATTGACTGAAAAGTTCAGGCCAATAATAGAAACCAGCCTTGTTAAAGTAGATGCTACTAAATACTGGAAAGACATGTTTACTACTTATAACAAATTCTCTGCTACCAAAGTAAATCCCGATCTTACCGCCTATGTTACTGAAAAGGCATTGAGTGGTTTATTTTTAAATATTGGTTTGCAGGAACAAAAAATTAGAAAAGACCCAGCCGCACAGGTTACCAGTGTATTAAAATCTGTGTTTGGCGGAAAATAATTTAAAAAATAAATTATAAAAAGCATCAATTAAATTGATGCTTTTTTATTTGTATCCGCCAATACATCATTGAAAGTGAGTACACACAAAACAGCATGGTTTAAATATTAAAGAATATTTTTGCACAAATAATATAATTTGAGCGTTCCTGTTTTTTTAATAACACCCCCATTTACACAGTTAAATACGCCTTACCCCGCTACTGCTTATTTAAAGGGTTTTTTAAATACCAGGCAAATCAAATCTTACCAGGCCGATCTTGGCATTGAAGTTACCTTGGCTTTATTCAGTAAACAGGGTTTGATAAATTTATTTGGACAGGTAAATAATGATACGGCTTTTTTTTCCGGTAATGCAAACAGGATAATTGCTTTGCGGGATGATTATATTAATACTATTGAACCAACAATTTTATTTTTACAAGGCAAAAATCCAACACTTGCCCACCTGATAAGCAAAAGAAATTTTTTACCGGAAGCCAGCCGTTTTGTACAATTAGATGATTTAAAATGGGCCTTTGGTACCATGGGCACACAAGACAAAGCCAAGCATCTTGCCACCATGTATTTGGAAGATCTGTCGGATTTAATAACTGAGTGTGTGGACCCTCATTTCGGGTTTAGCCGATATGCAGAAAAACTTGGCCGAAGTGCCAATAGTTTTGATAAATTGTATGCCTCTCTTCAAAAAGAATACACCTACCTGGATAAGATTCTTATTGATATTTTACAAAAAAAAATTGTAGCACTTGACCCTGCTTTAGTGGCCATTTCTGTGCCATTTCCTGGTAATTTATATACTTCCCTACGTTGCGGACAGTGGATAAAAAAGCATTGCCCTCAAATTAAAGTAGTCATGGGTGGCGGTTTTGCCAATACAGAATTACGGTCGGTATCAGACGCCAGAGTATTTGAATTTTACGATTTTATTACTCTTGACGATGGTGAAGCACCCATTGAAAATTTATTATTGTTTCTTGAAGGAAAAAAAACAATCAACGAGCTTAAACGCAGTTTTACATTGGTAAACGGGCAGATAACTTATATCAATAACACGGCCTGTACCGATTATAAACAGGGGCAGGTAGGCACACCTGATTACAGCGATCTTTTACTGAATAAATATATCAGCGCTATTGAAGTTATAAACCCCATGCATAGTTTATGGAGTGATGGACGCTGGAATAAACTAACGATGGCGCATGGGTGCTATTGGGGTAAATGTACCTTTTGTGATATCTCTTTAGACTATATAAAATTGTACGAACCTGTAACTGCACAATTGCTCTGCGACAGGATGGAAGAAATGATCGCACAAACCGGGCAAAACGGTTTTCATTTTGTTGATGAGGCAGCGCCGCCGGCATTGATGCGGGCACTGTCAATAGAAATTATAAAACGTAAACTAACAGTAAGCTGGTGGGCAAATATACGTTTTGAAAAAAGCTTTACCAGGGACCTGTGTTTGTTGTTAAAAGTAGCTGGCTGTATTGCAGTTTCAGGTGGGCTGGAAGTTGCTTCTGACCGTTTACTGGCACTGATTGAAAAAGGTATTACTGTGGCACAGGTGGCAAGGGTAAACAAACATTTTAGTGAGGCAGGGATAATGGTGCATGCTTATTTAATGTATGGTTTCCCCACACAAACTGCACAGGAAACCATCGACTCACTGGAAATGGTAAGGCAATTATTTGAAGCCGGTATTTTACAATCTGCTTTTTGGCACCAGTTTACCATGACGGCACATAGCCCCGTTGGCCTAAATCCTGAGAAGTATAAAGTGAAAAAATTATCTGCAGTTATTGGCAGTTTTGCCAACAATGATATTGAGCATTCTGATCCAACTGGCGCCGATCATCAAAGTTTTAGTTTTGGATTAAAAAAGTCTTTGCTCAATTATATGCATGGTGCATGTTTTGACTATCCTTTACAAAAATGGTTCGATTTTAAAATTCCTAAAACTACGGTGGCCCCTGATTATATCTTAAATGCATTGCAGCAGGAAGATGTGGTAAGCAGTAAACCAACAACAAAAATTGTATGGCTGGGTAATAAGCCTTCTATTGTAAATTTTACCAAATCAAAAAAGGGCAATCATTGGCAAATGAGTGAACTTACTTTTCAAAATAAGCGAGATGTTTTAAATATAAAAGTAAGCGAGCAGCAGGGAGCATGGCTGACAGAAATGCTGGAAAAATTATCTGTGTACCGTCTTAAAACCTATACCATACAGGAAGTAAAGCAAGACTACGAAGCAGCCTCCCTTGAAAATTTTGAACTTTTTTGGGATAATAAACCAGTAAACGGATTGCACAAGTTTGGGTTATTGCAATTATGATTTCTAAAAAGATTAAAGTTAAATAATCCATTCACAATTCACCATTGACCATTCACAACTCACCATTGACTGCTAAAATCCCTTCACCATCCCCATTGATTCCATAGCCATTTTTTGGTTGAATTCAAACGTCAATGATTTATGGTTGATGATGTCTACAACCGTACCAATCAAGCAAAGGCCACCTGTAAAAAAATACAATATACCCATACCTACCTGGCCCGTAACAAAACGCTGTATGCCAGCAGCGCCAACAAATCCAAGCAGGCAACATATTAAAATGGTGTCAGTTTTTTTACGTTTATTGTTATACAACGAAATAAAAAGATGTAGTTTATCTTCCGAAAGATCTTTGGTAAAAGCCTGTAAGTAAGCCAGTTCATCCGGTTCAATAGAAGGAATAAGTGCAATTAAATTAGAGTTCATTGTATGACATATTTAGGTTTGAAAGATAATTGTTTTATCCTGTTTAAAATAATTAATACCGCAACAATACCCATCGGGTGATGTTTAAAAGAGGCGGCAAACTGCAGGTGCATTGCATAATGCATCGAATGGCCAAGGCCACATCCGGGGCAATGATTAATATTTAGCCATCTAAAAATGCAAAGGGTAGGGGTATCCGCATCCGCATTCATAGTAAAAAGCAATACCAGTGCTGTTATCCAAAACAGCCATTCAAAATATTGCTGCCAATATTGTTTTAATAAATTTATGAATGTCTTATTCATTATATAATTATCTTTTTTGTTATTTATTTGGAAAGAATGATCATAGCCAATCCAATTATATACAATAACAGCATTACATTCAATAAAGATTTTGTGCCGGATGGAGCTTTATCAAATTCTTTCCAAACATATATGCCCCATATTGCTGCAACTACTGTTGCTCCCTGGCCTAGCCCATAGGAAACCGCAGGGCCGGCTTTACCTGAAGCAATTATACTTAATGACATCCCAATACTCCAGATAACACCTCCTAATATACCCACAAAGTGATCACTACTTTTGCCCCTGAAATAATCTTTAAATGATAAGGCCGCTCCTGTAAAAGGCCACTTCATTTGCACGCTGTTAAACAAAAAACTACTGATTACTATACCAAGGGAAAAAAATACCAGTGCAGTATAAGGTGTTAGTTTACCTGGTTCCGGCACATTAAAGTTGGTGACCATTGAACCGGCAACATATTTATAAAACAAGCCCATTAAGCAACCACTTACTATGGATAAAACCAACCCCTTTTTTGAAACCCCTTCCGAAGAATTTGTCTGCAATTTTTGATAGGCTTTTGCATTTAATATAATTGCAATGGCTATTAATGCAACACCACCAAAAATCAGCATGGGGTTGCCTTGGGGAATAGAAATATAATTTACAATTACACCCAATACCAATGCAATACCAATACCAACCGGAAAGGCAACGGACATGCCTGCAATACCAATGGCGGCAACCAGTAATATGTTGGCTAAATTAAAAACCACACCACCAATAACGGAAGAAAGTATATTACCAGAATCTGCCTGTTTAATATCCTCCAAAAAAGACCGGCCTTCATTTCCATTACTCCCTAACGTAAACGCAAGCACGAGAGTTGTAAGCAGTATGCCAAAACCATAATCCCAATACAACAATTCAAACCGCCATGTTTTACTGGTAAGTTTTGTTGTATTAGCCCATGAGCCCCAGCAAACCATGGTAACAAAACAAAGTACGATGGCGAGAGAGTAATTTTCTACAATAAACATAGGCTTTATTTTTTAAATATAATGATGGTTAAAAGTTTATTTCCTCTCTGTGCGGAACTGATGCTTGTGCCCCCATTCTTGTAACAGAAATAGAAGCTGCTTCTATTGCAAATTGTATTGCTTTCTCCCAATTCATTTTTTCTGTAAGTGCAACTGCTATGGCACCATTAAAAGTGTCGCCGGCCGCTGTTGTATCCATGGCAATAACTGTTGGTGCAGCTATGCTGAATTTTAATTGATTGTTTTGAAAGAAGGCACCCTGCTTGCCTAAGGTGATAATTACATTTTTTACACCTTTACTCAAAAAAATAGCAGCCGCCTGCGAAGCGGTTGCTTCATCACTTACGGGTATACCTGTTAAAAAAGATGCTTCTGTTTCATTGGGTGTTATCAAAAATAATCCATCCAACAATTCATCGGATAATTGTTGTGCAGGTGCCGGGTTAAGAATTACTTTCTGTTTATTTTCCTTTGCATTTTTTGCTACTGAAACAATTGTCTGCATCGGGATTTCCAATTGCATTAAAATGATGGTAGCTTCTGGTAACAGTTTTACTTTTTCAATATCTGCAGGTAACAAATTTGCATTGGCACCGGGGGCAACAGCAATACAATTTTCTCCAGCTTTATTTACCATTATTAAGGCAGTACCCGAAGGGGCCGTTTCATCAATAAATACATAACTGGTAACAATATTTTCTTTTCCTAAACCGTCAATTGTTTGTTGTCCAAATATATCGCTCCCTACTTTTGTTACAAGAGTAACATCGCCTCCTAACCTTGCAGCTGCAACAGCCTGGTTAGCGCCCTTACCTCCCGCATTCATAAAAAAAGTACCTCCCAATTTTGTTTCACCGGGTAAAGGGAGTTCATCTGTTTTTACAACCATGTCGGTATTGGCGCTTCCAATTACCACTATTTTGTTTGCATTCATTTAATATTTTTTACAGCTCTTAATTATTTTTATTTTTCAAACCGGTGAATTAATTGGCTGCTTGCTGAATTTGGTTTATCACTATAAATTAATATGTCCTGTATGTTGCAGCTATTGTCTTTATCGGGATTAATAATTTTTAATTTCACTGTATGTTTACCTGCAGCAATTTTATATTTCCAGAATAATTCATGCCGTCTTTCTTCAAATTTTGTTGGTAGCCTGGCGGTTTCTGTTTTAATTCCATCAATATACATTGCTGCTTCAAAAACATAATTTTTACCATCTACAAGGCTCTTTGCTTCTCCCTTAACTACAAAGCCTGTTCCATCAAAAACAAAGCTAAATTCATCATTGATTGATTTATTTATAAATATTTTATCGATAGGAAATATGCCATCAAAACTTTTTTCCATTTTTACTGCTTTTGGTACCTGGATAGCAATAGTTACGTTATCACCCTCTATCTTTCCACCATTTTTTTCTATATTCATCAGTGCATGTTTGGTGCCTATTTCATAGATTTTGTTGAGTGAAATTTCTGTGTATTTAAAATCAATATCCTCCGCTTCTTTTAATCCCATTTTCCAATATGCCGGTATATTGCTGTAGCCAAGCATGGTACCTAAAATTCCCCCTACTGACGATGGGTTACAATCTGCATCCTGCCCGCAACGGGTGGTAATTTCTAAAGTTTTGGTATAGTCGCCATTGCCATACAATAATCCCAAAACAACGTAAGCAGAATTGACTTTAGCATCGATATTAAATGGGGCAAAAACACCATCGGGGCAGCCAATATCTTCGGCCCATTTTTCCTGTATATTGTACCATGTTTTTTTCCAGTCATCCGGATTTGCTTTGTGCCATTTAATTACATCAGCTATACATTTATAGTAATTGCTTTCTGCCGGGATTGTTTTTAATGCCTCTGTTACTATGTATTTAATATCACAGGAAGTAAAAGCCAATGTATAACAGGCACCTAAATAAACGCCTCCAAAAAAGCCGTCACCATCATTCATAATATGGCCTATTTTATTTGAAATTACTGCAGCAGTATTGGGCATGCCCGGGCTCATTAAGCCTGCGTAATCACATTCTATCTGGTAGTCGATACAATCAGCATGCGGATTATTTTGCCATTGGCCAGAAGCTGGAGGTAGTATGCCATTTAAAATATTATACCGTGCGGCCTGGTTAGCATGCCAAAGCGGATAAGCCGCATGGGCAAATGCGTTTGCAAAAGATGCCGCAGGGGCATCCAATCCTTCTTTTTCAATGATATCAACAAATGTCAAATCCATATACAGGTCATCATAAAGGCCGGCATTGTACAGCATGGTGTTCTTTATATAGCCATCATACCACGGTACTGGTTGATACTGGTTAATGATGGTGCCACTATACCTGAATTCCATTGGGCCGCCAAAAGTTACTCCAATAGTTTGACCAGCCCAGCCACCCATTATTTTATCCTTCAGTTGTTGTTTAGTTAGGGTGATTGTTTTTTGTTGCGCAAACAATAAATTGGAAAGGAGGGCAAAAAAAATAAACAGGTTGACTTTTTTCATTTTAGCAAGTTGTAATATTTAAAATGGCGTGAGATAGAATTTTGTTTTAAATATAATATTTTAATGGTTAATGATTCTTTTTTTCTGTGAACACATTTATAAAACGGCGAATCTGAATCAAAGAACAGCTGCTTAACCAATTCATTCTTTTGACATTTGACATTTTATTGATTATTTTAAATACCCAAAGAACTATAACTTTGCTGCTATTTAAAAATTGATTTGCCTATATTCTTCAACATTGTGGCAGTTAAAGATTTAAATAAAAAGCGATCTTTTTAATTAAAAATAAATTCGGAAATGAGTACAGCAGACAAAGTTTTTAGGAAAGGGCTGAGGATTTAAGAGGCTGTGTGCGTTATTTATATCACTGTGATATTGCTATTGGAAAAATATTTTTTAACTCAAACATCTCTTTTTAATACAATCTAATACTATAATAAATGGGTCTTTTACATTCTTTTGAAAGTAGTGGCAATTGGTTGTTTAAACGCAGGGGCTGGCTGCCTGTTGTTTTATTTT
>JAYTTI010000188.1:0-41921 GCA_043745405.1 Ferruginibacter sp.
TGAGGGCAAAAAATTACGGTATCATTCCTGCCGGCAAACCCGGCGCAGGCAACCCGGCGTGGTTGTTTGTAGATGAGATTGAAGTGCAATAGGGTTTTCACGCAAAGAAGCAAAGTTTAAATACAAAAGGCGCAAAGAAAAACTTTGCGGCTTTGCTCCTTTGCCCCTTTGCGTGAAATAAAAATCAAAACTTTGCAGCTTTGCTCCTTTGCCCCTTTGCGTGAAATAAAAAACAAAACTTTGCAGCTTTGCCCCTTTGCCCCTCTGCGTGAAATAAAAAACAAAACTTTGCGGCTTTGCTCCTTTGCCCCTTTGCGTGAAATAAAAATCGTAATTTTATCCGAACTGCTAATATATATATGACTAAAATTGACCTCACCGACTCTCTCGAAAAAATACCGGTTAAAATTTTTCCGGATTCTAAAACAGGTTCTGCATTTGTTGCAAAAGAAATTGCAGCACTTATCAAAGAAAAAGAAGCCGAAGGAAAAAAAACCGTTATCGGCCTGGCAACAGGTTCATCGCCCGAAACATTATATGCCGAGCTGGTGCGTATGCATAAAGAAGAAGGCCTGAGTTTTAAAAATGTCATCACCTTCAATCTTGACCAGTATTACCCCATGGATAAAGATGCGCTGCAAAGCTATCATTATTTTATGCGTAAGAATTTATTTGAGCAAACCGATATTGACCCCAACAACTATTACCTGCCCGATGGCATGATACCAAAAGATAAAGTAAAAGAGCATTGCCTTAGTTACGAAAAACAAATTGAAGATGCCGGTGGGCTTGACTTGCAGATATTAGGCATTGGTGTTAATGGCCATATTGGTTTTAATGAACCCGGCAGCAGCATCAATTCTAAAACAAGGCTCATCAGTTTAGATAATAGCACCCGCATTGCCAATGCGTATGAGTTTGGCAATATGACGCAGGTGCCACGCATGGCCATCACAATGGGCATCAACACCATTTTAAAATCTAAAAAAATAATTTTAATGGCCTGGGGACAAACAAAGGCCCCGGTAATAAAAAAGGCTGTTGAAAATATTGATACCGAAGATCTGCCCGCTTCACTTTTACAAAATCATGATGACTGCATTTTTGTAATTGACGAAACCTGCGCCAGTGAATTAACCCGTTTTAAAAGTCCCTGGTTAACCGGCGAATGTGAGTGGACCAGCACGATGATTAAACGTGCCGTAGTTAATTTGGCATTAAAATTAAACAAGCCTGTTTTAAGTTTAACCAATATTGATTACAATGATAATGGCCTCAACGACCTGCTGGTAGAAAAAGGCGATGCCTATGAAATTAACCTGCAGGTTTATTATTTATTGAGAGACAGTATTACCGGCTGGCCAGGTGGTAAACCATCTGAATACCGCACCAATCATCCGGAACGCAATGAACCATTTCCTAAAAAAGTGGTACTCTTCTCCCCTCACCCCGATGACGATATAATCAGCATGGGCGGCACTTTCATGCGCCTGCATGATCAGGGGCATGATGTAAACGTTGCTTACCAAACCAGCGGCAATATTGCAGTTACCGATGAATTTGTAACCCGCTTTATTGACTTTGCAGTTGGTTTTGAAAGTATGTTTGACATTGATGAAACCAAAAGCAAAAACATTTTAGATGAAGCCACGGCTTTCTTAAAAGTAAAAAAGACAAGTGAAAAAGATACCGATGCCATACGGTCTATTAAAGGATTGATAAGAAGATGTGAAGCCAAAGCTACCTGCAAATATGTTGGGTTGAAAGATGAGCAGATACATTTTATGAACCTGCCTTTTTACGAAACCGGCACCATTGAAAAAAATCCAATGGGTGAAGAAGATGTTATTATTACAATGAAACTGTTAAATGAAATAAAGCCGCAACAAATATATTGTGCCGGCGATTTTGCTGATCCGCACGGTACACATAAAGTTTGTTTTGATGTGGTAATAGAAGCGTTGCAGCGTTTAAGGGCCGCCAAAGAACCATGGATTGCCGATTGCTGGCTTTGGTTGTATAAAGGAGCCTGGCAGGAATGGGATATTACCGAAATTGAAATGGCGGTACCTATGAGCCCAGACCAGGTAGTAAGAAAAAGAAATGGTATTTTTATTCACCAGTCACAAAAAGACAGTATTCCTTTCCAGGGAACAGACGACAGAGAGTTTTGGCAGCGTGCAGAAGAACGTAATTCTAACACAGCAAAACTATATGCCCAACTCGGACTGACACAATATGCGGCCGTAGAGGCTTTTGTAAGGTGGCATTATTAAAACCTCTTTCAAATTTTTTATTTTATGGGATACCTTGTATCCCATTTTTTATGTTTGAAAGTGAACATTCCGCTTTTGCCAAAAATCCTGCCTCTACATTGGCCAAATTTGGGCAATAATTTATCCAAAAAATATTCAGTACTTACCTGAATTGTGGAAAATATTGCTCATTTAATTTAATGTGCAGCATAAAAAATACTGGCATCATTATTTGGTATGTGCAATTGGATTTTCATAGGATATTGGACAAAACCAGAGGCGGTATTTTTATACCGGCCTCTCTTTTTTTACTTTATTAATTAAAACTATAATTTATGGGGGCTAAAAAAAAATTACTAATTGGTGTTGGAGTAGGCGTAGTGTTGGGGATTTTGTTTGCTCCGCATAAGGGATCAAAAACAAGAAAAAATATTTCTAAAAGAGGAGGCCAATTAAGGGATGGCTGGAATAATTTAAAAGAAAAGCTGGATAGTAAAACAGATGAAGTAAAAGCTGCTTTTGAAGAGGTTATTGTATTATCCACTGATCAAAATACAGTCTATAAATAAAACAATACTTACTTTTCTTCATATAAATCACCTTGTGTGGCAAGTATTTCACGATACTTATCAAAAAGTTTTGTTTTTGATATAAATCCAATAAAAGTTTTTTCATTATCTATTACCGGCAGGTACCAGCTTTGCGTTGTATCAAATTTTTCCATAACACTGGGCATATCCTGGCCAGGGTATAAAATAGCTGCTGGCTTTTTCATTATTGATTTTATGGACGTTTTATCAAACTGATCAGGCTGAAATAGTTTTTGTTTTATATCATTCATTTCTATTATTCCAGAAAATCTTCCTTTTCCATCCGTTACTGCAAAAATATTTTTTTCACTTCTTTTTATCAGTTCAATAAGGTCCTTTAGTTTTTTATCTGCCGCTATACTTTCATAATTATCCTGCAGCATATCATCCAGCCTGATAGTAGTTAAAATATTTTTTTCTTTTTTCTGTGTAAATATCTGTCCTTCCTGCGCCAGTTTTTTTATTTCCATTGAAAAGGGTTCATAACTTTTTACAATAAAAAAAGAAAGAGAAGAAACAATCATCAATGGAATAAATAATTCATAGCCATTGGTAATTTCTGCTATTAAGAAAATTGCAGTAAGCGGGCAGTACATAACCCCGCTTAATACACCTGCCATACCCACCAAACTAAAATTGCCTTCCGGTATTTTTACCATCGGTATATGGTTTATTAATTTTGAAAAAAAGAAACCCAGATACGCTCCGCTAAATAGCGAAGGCGCAAAATTACCCCCATTGCCACCGCCGCCAATTGTAATAGCGGCTGCAACGGGTTTAAATAAAACAATAGAAGCGGTAAAAACAACCAGCGCCCAGTTTTGATTCAATAAAGAAAATACAGTGGTATTATCAGAGAAATCATTAAAATTTCCATTGGCAACCAGTTTTACACTTTTATACCCTTCCCCAAATAAAGGTGGAAATACAAAGTAAATAATAATCAGCAGACCTCCGGCAAAAACTGCTTTCAGGTAGCGGTTCATTTTTGCATCATGCAATTTCTTTTCTGTATTTTTAAACATCTTGGCATAATACAAAGAAGTAAAGCCGGCAAGAATTCCCAGCAAAATATAGAAGGGTACATTCTCGTAATTAAATGTTTGCTTTAAAACAAAATTAAATAAAGAGGCTTCCTGCAAGATTATTTTTGAACATAATGCACCTACGACAGATGAGATCATTAATGGAATAAAATAACTTACAACTGTTTCTGCCAGTAATACTTCAACGGCAAATATTACTCCTGCAATCGGCGCATTAAAAACAGCGGAAATTCCTGCGGCGGCTCCACACGCAATTAATAAGGTTCGTTCCTGGTAATTTAAATCTGTAATGCGTGCCACATTTGAACCTACTGCAGAACC
This sequence comes from Ferruginibacter sp., assembly GCA_043745405.1. Lineage (GTDB taxonomy): Bacteria > Bacteroidota > Bacteroidia > Chitinophagales > Chitinophagaceae > Ferruginibacter. The sequence continues at coordinate 4,213 of JAYTTI010000188.1, forward strand.
GGTTGCCACAATGGGTGCTTCCAAACCAACAGAGCCACCGAGCCCGACAGTAAAAGAGCTGGTAATGATGTGCAGATACGTATGTTTCAAAGGAATAAAAGAAGATTTGCGTGCAATGGCTTTTAATACCATTGCAATACCTTTTTCTATATGCCCGCCAAAAAAATGCTGCACAATAAAAACGGTTATCAGCAATCCTATTGCGGGAAACAATAAATAGGCAAACCTTGTTACAGGAATATTTTCTATCCAACGCTGGATAAAATGTACTATCATTTTTAAAACCACTGCTACTATACCGCTTACAAAACCAACCAATGTTGCAATCGCCATTATAAATTGCATCCTGCTCAATTTTGCCCGCAGATAATTAATAACAATTTGATACAGTGATTTAATATACGCCATCAATAATGATAATTAATAATTGGCAATATTAAGCATATTAGTAAAGTACTGATGAAAAATGCACTAAACTGTATAGAATGTTTTACAGATTACGCTATATGTAAAGATTGATGAGGTACAATTTCAATTTTTATTTACCATCCTAAAAACAACATTCCTGCGCCACACATAAAAATAGTTAACCCGCCAAGTGCGTGTACATACCGTTCCAGTTTTTTGGTTTGTACAAATGCTATTCCAAAATAGCCCAATATCACCATCGTTACCATAGTTAATAAAGTAACTACGGTATATACAATAATAAGCAGCACCATCCCTGCCCAACTGTTTTTTGCCGCCGGAAAATAAAGCAAGGGAATCATCGGTTCGCACGGACCTAAAATAAAAATGATAAACATTACCCATGGTGTTAGTTTATGCCTGTCTTGAGGAGCAACAGCTTCACCATGTTTATGCTGGTATACATAAATAGACCCATCATCCTGCAGGTCGAAATGTTTGTGCGGATTATTTTTATATGCCCTGTACAAACCCCATATGCCATAAATAAATCCAAACCCCAGTATCACCCATCCTGCTATACCGCCGCGGATATTCTCCATCCAGCTTACTTTCGACAAACTCCAACCAATAGCAGCACCACCCAAACCAAGCAATACAGAACTCCACACATGGCCACAACCACAAATAATGGTCCAGCCAATAGTTTTAGTAAACGACAAACCTCTTGATTTTGATAAAGCAATAAAAGGTAAATAATGGTCTGGTCCGGTAACAGTGTGCAGGCATGCAATTGATACCGCAGCTATCATCAGTATTTCCATTTCAGATTGCATAGGCTGTAGTTTTAAGCTGGTTGGTTTGTGGAAGGCAACCGGCAATTAATTTTAAGCAATCAAATAACTGTTCTGCTTTTTGTCCCAGTAAACGAACAATCAATCCGTTTACAGAGGCAGCAGTAATGCCGATACTGATTTGGTTTTGTGCCGACAATAATTCATTGATGGTTTCTGTTAATTTTTTTATATCTGCTTTTTCATCCAGGTAAATTAAACTGGCCTGGTGCGTATATCCCTGCAACTGCCCGATAGCATTTACATCAATGTTGGCTGGCTGTATCAGTAAATTTTCTTTAATCACCAGTTTATTATGCATAAAAATTTCTGTTACGGTATGAAATTTTGAAAACAAAAAAACCTCGCCATTTAGTTTTCTGCCGCAGGTTAATATTTCGCCAAAAATTAAACTGCAATTGGCCGATAAAAAGATTTTATTTTTTGACACAAAATTTGACTGCTCATGAGGTACTGCAGGATGTGGTATAAAACAAAAAGAAGCATCAGTTTCTAGATGAACTTCCATTTGTTGAACTGCATTATTTTTCATGGTAAACAAACGCTGATAAGATTGTGTATGCAGTTGCAGCGAACAGTTTTTTTCCAGTTCAATTTTTATCCTGTACTCATCGCCATTTAAAATGCCGGGTGATGAACTCATTAGCATCAACCTGAGCGTTGGGGCTTTTTTATCTTCTGTAATATTGGCCACTTTAAAAGGTGTGGTACAATAACAGTTTTTTAGATAAGTTGTATCATTAACCCATGCTGTTTGTATGTGTAGTGTTGCTGTCATCGGCATAATGCAGGTTCATCAACATTTTCCAGTAAAGCATATTTTTTTATCCAGCCAATTACAGCATCCAACCCTTGCAGGCTCATTAAATTGGTAAAAATAAAAGGGTTGCCGTTGCGCATTTTTCGGGCATCCCTGTCCATGATATTTAAGTCGGCATTTACATACGGCGCTAAATCAATTTTGTTTATCACCAGCAGATCGCTTCTTGTAATACCCGGCCCACCTTTGCGGGGTATCTTATCGCCTTCTGCTACATCAATTACAAAAATAGTAACGTCTGCAAGGTCGGGGCTAAAAGTAGCAGATAAATTATCACCCCCGCTTTCAATAAAAATAATCTGTACATCCGGAATGCGGATGGCCATTTCTTCTACTGCTTCAAGGTTCATACTGGCATCTTCCCTGATGGCCGTGTGCGGACAGCCGCCTGTTTCAACACCAATAATTCTTTCAGCAGGCAGCAGGCTGTTTTGTGTTAAAAATTCCGCATCTTCTTTTGTATAAATATCATTGGTAATTACTGCCAGGCTGTACTCCTGGCTCATGGCCCTGCTCAACCGTTCTATCAAAGCTGTTTTGCCCGAACCAACCGGGCCTGCTATACCAATTTTTATATAATTTCTTTCTGCCATTATTTAATAAAACTTTACTGTTGCAATTAATTTTTTGTCCGGGCTAAGAAGCACTGTGGTAAATCCTTGCATCACCCTCTTGTACTTTTCTAGCTTTTTGAAACACTTTCCAGTATATCGGCTAAATATTTATTTCGTACTGTGTTCATAAATAAGTTGTTTGGTATTATTCACTTCTTTTATAAAATAGGGATTTTTCAATGAGCGCTCAGTAAGCAAATCAATTTTTCTTGCTGTTACCAATTCTAATGCATCTTCTAAATCCCAAATACTTTGCCCTACTTCCAATGGGTTTGAATAATCCATAAAGTTGATTAATAAATCAACATCACTATCCTGGTTAAACCTATCAGTAAGTACCGATCCAAATGCGTAAGCATTTTTTATTTTATGTTTGGCAAAAAGTTCTTTTACCTGCGGCAGGTAAGAGCTAAAAGATGGATGTATCATTGTGTATTAATTTTATATTTAAAAACCAGTTTATCTTATTGCTTTGTTTAGTGGTTTACTGTAAAGGTCTCATTTTTTAATGTAATCCTTTCACCCACTCACCTTCTTCACCAACCCATCAATCACTTTCATTTTCTCTACCAAATATTTTTTTGTAGCCTGCCGAGATGTATGGCACTAAGCTCCATCGGCAGTGGAAAAATAAGCTCAAAATTTTCATTTATGGAAAAAATGTTTACTTTTACCCCATGACAATCGTTGAAAAAACAGATAATCCAGTTCAAGATACTACCGAACAATGGTTTGATGAATTGGTAGCTACTTTACGAACGCATCAATTAATGATTGAAACCCAAACTGTCAACGAGGATACAAAAAAACTGTACGATATTTTAATGGGGGGCAATGCGTTGGATGTTGCACAACTTTCAAGAAATCTTTCTCAACGCCAAATTATTGGAAGTATTTTATGGGATTACCTAAAAACCATAAAAGGTAACAAGCCCCAAAAATTAGCATTTGACTATAATGATTCTGAAGTATTGGTTTGGGCACAGATTGATGAAAACGATGAACAATTAGAAAAGCAATTATATCTGGCAGAAGCTTTAGTAAATGCAAAATACCATCAGTATGGTTTTGATATGACTTCTATGATTGTTGAAAATTGTGATAACGTTACCATACCCAACCACTATAAACCATTTGTTAGTTAACGCTTTTAGTGGCTACTTTTCAAGAACATATTAATCAGGCAAACTGCAATATTGCTTTTTTACAAAGCATCAATCAAACAATTGATAACTGTATAGATTGGCAGGTAACAGTTGCATTTTATACAGCCTTACATTTAGTGAATGCGCACATTTCTTCCAATGGCTTGCAATACAGAAGGCATACTGATGTGAAAGATGTATTAAACCCTTACAATAAACTATCTCTGTTAAAACTTCCGGAAGATGAATACACAGCTTATGTAAGCCTGCAATCACTATCCCGAAGAGCCCGGTATTTAGTAAGCGAAAAAGATGGCAATATCGAAAGCACAACTGCTTTTTTAACTTATGAAAAGCATTTAGCCAAAGCGCTCAAACACCTTGATATGCTGATGCAATATTTTACAACTAAGTATAGTTTTACTTTACCCGTAATCTCTGTAAAGTGTTCGGAATTAAAAATTACTCCAGCAGTCCGATATCTACAAAAAAAATAAAGTTGATTTATGCAGCAAATGCAATGAATGAGTTGTTCCCCTTGTAAAGTTTGGTTTTTCTGAATCCATTACGCTATCTCCTTTATCTCCGCCCCAAATGTTTTTTCAATAGTTGCTCGTAGCTCTTTTTTACTGATTAGAGATGATATCTTTTGCCAGATATCGTATTACAATTATTGAAGCATCTGTTTATTTTAACTACCAATTTTTCATGCATTATTTACCCCTTTATTCAAAATATTTAAAATCTTCCACAAGTAATTTATACAACTGCTGCTTTACTGCTTTTGTAAGTTTACTGATTTCTGTAAACCTGCTAAGTAATTCCACATCTGCCTCTAACTCAGCATATTTTTTTATTTGTATCAGGCCACTGTAAGGTGTAAGAAAATCGGGATAATTAAAGTATTTAAAATAAGGCTCGGTGTGCAAACCGCAGTTATACAAATAATCTCCTTTGCAATAATTGTTGTTCCAGTATTTATACAGTTCTGTTATTTGTTCAATCAAAAGGATGGCTGCATTTTCGCTATCCATTTTTTGTTGATTGATAAATGGCCGCAACGTGGTTGCCCAAAAACTTTCTTTATTGGTAGGGCAAAGCGGGTTATCTACAAATACTTCCGGCGCATCTTTTACCGGGTTATCTTTTTCAAACTTAGTAACTACACAACGGTTTTCAGCCAATACAAAAGCAAAGCACAGGGCATACCATTCTGCTTCTTTCAGTGGTAAAATATTGGGTTGCCATAAATCAAACATATTTGCCCATACAGGATAATTACCAACGATGGACTTTCCGATACAAAACCAAGTTAAAATATGTTTCGCACTTTCCAAATCATAGGCACAAAAACTACGATCGTCTGCTTGGCCATTAAAGCATTTTGGCAAGTTTACTTTAAGAATTCTATTATCCAAATAAAACCAAATCCGATCTGGAATATTTGAATACCGTTCAGCAGGTTCTTGTCGCAATCTCACAGGTGTAACATCATCCATAAAACCAATAAAAGTACCATCTACAAAACCATGCGGGGCACTAATGGTCGTATGTCTATTATCTTTTAGAGGGAACCCGCTTATAATTTTTATTCCTTCTTCATCTTTGGCTCTATTACGATATAAATTAACCCTTCCTTGTGGAATCATTTTGCCTCGCCTGTTAATCAAAGGCAATAAATCTCGAATGTCTTTTTTTTCTTCTTTTAATTTAACAACGCTTCTTTTTTTAAGGCTTTATTTAACTCTCTATCAATTTCTTTTTCTTTGTCTTTATTATCCCACAAAATAGCATTTAGGTTTGCCTTCTTCCATTCAGTAAGGTCATACAGGTATATATCGTTTTGCTTTTCGCTTTCATCATAAATCCAAATGGTAAAAGCCAATGGCCAACGCCCCTGTAGTTTAAAAAATTCATTACTGGTAACAATAAAGCCACTATGAAATTTAAAATGGTTGCCCCATATTTTCCTAAATGCTTTGTAAGTTGGCCTTGGTATCAGCCAGCTTGTTGGTGTAAAAATCATTACAACAGAGGCGGTACCATTTTGTAATTTTTTGTATTGGGCAATGTTTAGTATCTGCGATAAAAAACCAAGGTATCTTTCTTTGCCTGCATCATCACCTGTATGCTCCAATATACTTGGGTGTATGGTGTAAGCAGCCTCGGTACTGTCTCTTTCTTTTTGGTTTTCGTCGGTATTTTTATATGGCGGGTTTAATAAAAAACAAATCGGTTTATCCATGCCCACATTTTTACGTTGCAGTTCTGTTTGTAAAATCTCCATGTAAGTTGAGGCATCCTTATCCAAAAAATTCAATCCAATACCATCGGTGGTTTTTGGTATAATGGTAAAGCCGGTTTCGGTATGGTATGGGTCAGCCTGCATACGGCGTTCGATAGTCCTCAATAAATCTGCCAGCAATTCGCTTACTATTTTATGTTTTAATTTTCCACGCCAACTGCTTACGAGGTTGCCGCTGCCGCCTGCCGGGTCAAACACAATATAGTCTTCATGTATATTACCGGGAAAATGCTGCATGGCAAACCACAACGCAAACTTGCTTAGGTTGGCATCGGTAAAAAATATACCGTGTTGTTTTACATATTCTGGTGCAATGGTGGCAAGCACTTCATCAAAACGGCTAAAATAATAATCAACCGTAAGGCCGCTGCCTTCATTGGTAAAAATATACTGGCTTTCTACAAAGCGTTTAAAATCTTCTACTTTATGCGGGTGAATTGTAACTGCTTCGCTAAACTTATTTCCATGATAACCCAATACCCTTACTTCGTTGCCGGTTTCGTTGGTGCTTACTTTGCTGGTAATATCCCAAAAATAAATGATGGAGTAAAAAGCATGTGCAGCGTCAATCGGTGTGACAAACATAGCTTTATACGCTCAATACAATTAATGAAATTGTGTGTACCGATTTGCTGGCGGTCGCTGTCAATGTTGCGTAAGATTTTAAAAATCTCAAAACTCTCCGTAGTTAAATTTTTTGCATCACCAAAAATATCTCCCATCAAATCTTTGGGAGTAAGCCAATAAAAAGCGGCTTCCTGTATTTGTCGTTTTATTTGTGGAGTTGTTTTCTTCGCATTTGGTTTTCCTATTTCATTGGGTGCTATATGTGGGTCGCTTGTTTTGCTAAGGATGGTTAACATATTCGGGCAGTTTGTTTAATTTCCAGATACCAATAAATTCATTTGCAACCACCATTACGGTATGATATCCCAGACCATATTTTTTTTGATAATGCAGGGCCTGGTAAAAGCCTACAAGCCACTGGGCAAAATCTGTTTTAGCTTCTACAATTAATTGCCCATCTATATACACATCAGCACCACAAGCCGCTGATTCAATTTTCATTTTATCAGCAAACAATTTTTTAAAAAGCGGATAGAGCAATGGCCTCTTGGCATTTTCGTTGTCGGTGCTGCGGAGATACTTTTTAAAATATTCTAATTCGTCTGTTGTTTTTGATTGAGCCATTGATTGCTAAGATATGCTAATACGATATACTGTACACTTTACATCCAGCTTCTTTTATCAAAATTATTTTATGCATACAAGCCCTCATATTCCTCAAGCCTCGCCGAGCGAGGCCATTAAGTTAAGAATAAGGTAATAAGGTTGGCGCAATTGGTTTTGGATGCTACCAAGGTTTTTAAGCGGATGACAAACCTTAGTAGAAAATTTAAATTAGCAATAAGCAACCTTATTACCTTATTTGCCAGGAGGTCTAACTACGCCCTTTACGACATATATAATCTTGAATATAATTGCTCATGTTGCATACAGGCAATATCAAAACCTGCACAACAAAGTCCAAGTAAATCTTTATCCGGTACCATTGTATTTTCGACCAATTGTTTTATCAGCTGTTGTAACGAAAACAATATCTCCTGCCCATCCTGTTGACCCAGCGGAATAAGTTTAACACTGTTGGTTACAAAACCAACGGCTGCATTATAATAAAAACCATTGAGGGCATCTTTTTTATCAATGCTTAAAGCCGCAGCAAATAAACCAAATGCTATACAATAATGCCCGGCTGCATTTTGTAATTGAATGGCCGTTCTGTATTGATCAGTAATTTCATTTTTATAAACAGGCTGGAATATTTTTATTAACCGTATGCCTAATTTTTCACTTGCCTGCCGCATTTCCAAAGGCAGTTTTACGGCAGAGCATTCTGCATCCAGCGATAGTATTTTTGCAATGTCATTTTGTTGTGCAGCATCAAAAGCCAGCGACACAAAAGCAGCATCAGTATATTGTAAATTTCGTGTAAGCATTTCCATTACAAAGCTTTTTGCAGTTGCTGCATTATTTACTATTCCCTGCTGTACATAGGTTTCCAGGCCAGATGAATGCGCATAACCACCAATAGGTAATGTGGGGTCGGACAGTTGTAATAAACTTAATAAGGCTATACTCATTCAGAATCGTTTGTAAGTTTCATGATCCTGTTAAATAGACTATTGCTGCTGTTGCCATGTGGAGCAACAGTAGTTTTCAAGGGCTTTATTAATTTTCTTTTGGCCTGTTCCACCGCATAACCAGAAGCGCTGAGTAATTTAAATAATGCCGCTTCGTATGCCACTAAAATTTCATCATCCTGGTAAAATAAAGGTAAATGTTTGTTACCAATTTCATAACAAACAGCCGCCATCTCATGCATTGACCTGGGACGGATAATAATGGTATCGCATTCTTTTATATCAATGGCAATTAAACTAAAATCATCTTCATAAATAATATCGCCAACAGTAAGCCGTGGATTTTCATTTAAAAATTTCATGCTTACCTCGGTACCAATTACTGTTTTTTTATGCAGTATGCGTTTATTGGTTTCATACCAGTCCAGCCATACGTAATCTATATTCCTATTGTTGATAGCAAATAATTCTAAGTTTCCTATTTTTTCCTTTACAAGCATTTTTTTAATTTAACCGGCACATTCTTTTTCTACTTCAAAATAAAAAATACCGTTGCGTTAGTGGAAGCTCGGATAATGGCTCGCAGGTAATAGCTGTTCCATCTACTTTTACTTCATAATTTTCAGGGTTCACTTCTATCAGTGGTGTTACATCATTGTGTATTAAATCTTTTTTTGAAATGTTGCGGCAATTTTTTACCGGCAACACCATCTTTTGTAACCCATACCCCTGAACAACATTTTTATCTAAAGAAAGTTTAGATACAAAACTTGCGCAGGTTCTATGCAATGCCTTTCCATAAGCCCCAAACATATGCCTGTACATTACCGGCTGCGGGGTTGGTATAGATGCATTGGGGTCACCCATTCTTGCTGCTATAATCATTCCACCTTTTATGATCATCTCTGGTTTTGCACCAAATAAAGCCGGTTTCCATAAAACAATATCCGCCATTTTACCTGCTTCTATGGAACCAACATATTCAGCAATACCATGTGTCATGGCAGGGTTAATGGTATATTTTGCTATAAATCTTTTTACCCTGAAATTGTCATTGTTACTTCCTTCATCTTCTGCAAGGTTTCCTCTTTGTACTTTCATTTTATGTGCCGTTTGCCAGGTACGGGTAATTACTTCTGCCACCCTGCCCATGGCCTGGCTATCGCTGCTCATCATACTAAACACACCCATATCATGCAAAATATCTTCAGCCGCAATTGTTTCAGGCCGTATGCGGCTATCTGCAAAAGCAACATCTTCCGGAACATTTTTATCCAGGTGGTGACAAACCATCAGCATATCCAAATGTTCATCAATAGTGTTGATGGTAAAAGGCCTTGTTGGGTTTGTTGAAGAAGGCAACACATTCGGGTACATCGCTGCTTTAATAATGTCCGGTGCATGGCCACCACCGGCGCCTTCTGTATGAAAAGTATGAATCACTCTTCCGTTAATGGCATTGATGGTGTCTTCCAAAAATCCTCCTTCATTTAAAGTATCGGTATGAATGGCTACCTGCACATCATGCTTATCCGCAATTTGTAAAGATGCATCAATAACCGCTGTAGTACTGCCCCAGTCTTCATGAATTTTAAGGCCCAATGCACCCGCTTCAATTTGCTCTTCCAGCGGAGCAAGTGAGGCACAATTACCCTTTCCAAAAAAACCAAGATTCATCGGGAAGGCTTCCGCAGCTTCCAGCATTTTTTGAATATTCCATGCGCCGGGTGTTATTGTGGTGGCATTGGTTCCATCTGCCGGACCAGTACCACCACCAATCATGGTGGTGATGCCACTGAACAAAGCATGGTCAATTTGCTGCGGGCAAATAAAATGGATATGTGTATCAATGCCCCCTGCGGTTGCTATCAAACCTGCACCGCCATGTACTTCGGTACTTGCACCAATGATCATATTAGGCGAAATGCCATCCATAGTATCAGGATTACCTGCTTTTCCAACTCCAACTATTTTTCCATCCTTTATGCCAATATCTGCTTTTACTATTCCCCAATGATCAATGATCATCACACTTGTAATAACAAAATCCAATACACCTTCGCTTCGTGTAGCCGTTGCCGATTGTGCCATGCCATCCCTGATGGTTTTACCACCACCAAACTTTGCTTCTTCCCCATACACGGTATGGTCTTTTTCTATTTCAATTAATAAAGCCGTATCCCCTAACCTCACTTTATCGCCGGTGGTTGGGCCATACATGTTGGCATATTTTCTTCTGCTGATATGTAAACTCATCCCTTTTTATTTTTAAAATGAAGTGTTGCAATTTTTTCCATTGCTTTTGTTACAGCGGCTGCAGAAACTGTTTCTCCATCAACGAGGTTATTAAAACCAACTATTTTTTTATACCCTCCGAATGTTACCAGCTCTACCTGTTTTTCTTCACCGGGTTCAAAACGAACAGCCGTGCCTGCAGCAATATTCAACCGCCTGTCAAAAGCTTTTTCCCTGTCAAATTCCATTTGTTTGTTTACTTCAAAAAAATGAAAATGCGAGCCTATCTGTACCGGCCTGTCGCCTGTATTGATTACAGTAATATTGATGGTGGTTCGGCCCACATTGCACTCAATATTACCTTCTGCTAAAATGTATTCTCCTGGTATCATAAAAATAGTTTGGCCCTGCTCCAAAAAAGCAAGGCATATTATTAATTTTTGTTAACTGGTTTAATCGGATCATGTACAGTAACCAATTTTGTTCCATCCGGAAATGTAGCTTCTATCTGTATTTCATGAATCATTTCCGGTATACCTTCCATTACATCATCACTGGTTAAAATAGTGGATCCATACTGCATAAGTTCTGCAACAGTTTTACCGTCACGGGCTGCTTCCTGTAAATGGCTGCTGATAAGTGCGATGGCTTCGGGATAATTTAGTTTTAATCCTCTTGCTTTTCTTTTTTCTGCCAATTCGCCTGCCAAAAAAAGTAATAGTTTTTCAGATTCTCTCGGTGATAAATGCATGTTTAGATATAATTATTGGTTGAATATACGGCATGCAATAGTAGTAATCGTGTTGAACAACTGTTAAGATAAGAAAAAACAAAACACGGCGGGGCTAGTTTTTTATTGTGGCCGCAATAAAATTTTTGTTTTAACGATTTATATATCGAAACCAAGCAATCAACTGATTGTTAACCTGAAAAACCACCAACTATTGAAACCTCTTTTGCATGGTCCTTTTTTACAAGGGCAATTATCCGTAACTAATATCAATCTTGCAATTTTTAACCGGTGCAGTAATACTAAACAGGGTCCGCTCTGTATACTATGATGCAATCCGTTTTTAGTTCATTATGAATTAATAATTCACAGATGGATTAATATTATGCAGTATTTTATTATTCAAAAAAATGTATTGATTTAAATAATTCTTGATAAATAAGGTTTAAAATTTACAGTTTACCTTTTATTGTTAGGCACGAGAAGAAGGCCCCGGTATTGGTCGGGGTCTCTTCATTTTTACAAGTGAATAGAAGCTCCTATAAACTGGCAAATAAACCCAATAAATAACCCGCTGTAAATTTCTTTTGGTGTATGGTCACTTACGATTAAACGGGAAGTACAAACGAGGCCGGAAATAAATATTGCAATACTAAGTGGCCATGTCATCAGCATGGTATTTTGCATCATAATTACAACAAACAGGCCTATTAAGCCTCCCATAGCAATTGCGTGCATACTGATTTTAAAATATATGTTAGCTATCAAGGCTGCTGCCGTAGCAATAAAAACCCCAAACATAAACGCTACAAGAATTCTTGGTATTTCAGGCTGTTCCCTTAAAGCATATTGTGCCCAAAAGAAAAATGTCATAGAAGCTATGTAAGGAATAATGCGGTCACGTTGTGTACGGAGAAAAACAGAATCAATAAAGCCCAGTGCTTTTAATAATAATAGGGTAATGGCCGGAAAAGCAATAGCATTAAGAGTTACCAATAAAAGTACCCTTACTTTTCCCTGGCTGCTAAACCCTGAAAAATAGGATGGATGTACGAAAGCTAAAAACCAGCTTACATAAAATATTATAAATAAGGGGTGAAAAATATAAGAAAACAGGTGGGCAAAAAATCGCACTATCAAAGGTTGTCCACCCGTTGCAGCAGCTTCAGGATTTGCGGTTATAGACAATTCGGTATTTAACATTGGTTGATATAATTTTTATAATTCTTTCCTTAACCTTGCTACGGGCACATTTAATTGCTCCCGATATTTGGCTACTGTTCTTCTGGCAATATTGTATCCTTTTTCCTGTAACAATTCTGTTAAACGTTCATCGCTCAGTGGTCGCTTTTTGCTTTCCCCTTCTATCAGGTCGCTCAATATTTTTTTAACTTCCCTTGTACTCACTTCTTCGCCGCTATCTGTTTGTAAACTTTCACTAAAGAAAAACTTTAACCGGTAAGTGCCAAACTCTGTCTGCACAAATTTGCTGTTGGCAACACGGCTAATGGTACTGATATCAAGATTGGTTTTTTCGGCTATATCTTTTAATATCATCGGTCTTAGTTCAGTTTCGTCGCCCGTAATAAAAAAATCGTACTGGTAGTTCATGATGGCCTCCATCGAACTTAATAAGGTATGCTGCCGTTGTTTGATGGCATCAATAAACCATTTGGCCGAATCAATTTTTTGCTTGATAAAAAGAACCGCTTCTTTTTGACGTTTGTCTTTTTTTGTACCCTTGTCATAATCCTTCAGCATATCCCGGTAACCTTCGCTGATGCGCAGGTCGGGTGCATTTCTGCTGTTTAAGGTAAGTTCTAATTTGCCGGTATTATTTACAATAAAAAAATCAGGTATCACATACCCTTCGCCTTTACTGCTTTCACCAATATTGCCGCCGGGTTTTGGGTTTAGTTTTATTATCTGGTTGATGATTTCTCTTAACTGGTCGTCTGTAATATTTAAACCCCGTTGAATTTTTTCATAATGCTTTTTGGTAAACTCTTCAAAATATTTTTCCAATACTTTGATGGCCATTTCTACGTGTTTGCCTTTATGTACATTTCTTTCCAGTTGTATCAGCAGGCATTCCTGCAGATTCCTGGCACAAACACCCGGCGGGTCAAACTGCTGAATCAGTAAAACCAATTGGCTTATTTCTTCTTCATCTGTATTAATATTTTGCCTGAAGGCAAGGTCATCCACAATAGCGCTTATTTCTCTTCGCAGATACCCATCGTCATCAAGGTTACCAATAATTTGCTCTGCCACCTTTTGCTTATGTTCATCTAAACTAAGCTGTCCCAATTGTTCCAGCATCAATTCATTAAAGCCCGTTTCTACTTTATGTGGTATTACTTTACTATCGTCCTGTTCAGGATAATTTTCATCCCTCATTTTATAATCCGCAATATCATCGTCGCTATCCTGTACATACTCACTAATGTCGATACTTTCGTATTCATCCTGGCTGCCATCCGGTTCAAACTCATCTGTTTGTGTTTCAAATTCTTCTGTAACATCATTTTCAAATTCTTCCGCTTCTTCTTCTTCACCCGTTTCCAGGGCAGGATTTTCTTCCAGTTCTTCTTTTATGCGTTCTTCCAATAAAGCTGTGGGTACCTGCAGCAATTTCATTAGCTGAATTTGCTGGGGTGATAATTTTTGTAATTGACGTTGATATAATCCCTGACTTAATGCCATATTTTTCCAGATCCTTTAAAGAGTAATTATTTAAAATGCACTTATTCAATCGTTAATCTTTAAATCTTTACCAAACATCCCTATCCACGATATTATATCCGGAAGAAGCAATATTGTAAATCCTTTATAAAAGGGTTTTATTATACCTTATACCGAATTGAACTTTTTTTGAAGCGTAGCATCATTGAAGCTTATTACTGGTATTGACAGATGATACAATGGGTAAATTGTAAAAAAGATCAAACTTTTAGTGCTATAATTGCGTAAATTTACAAACATTGAACCTTCAAAAGTGAATAAAAAAGCTAAAATTTTATTTTTTTGCATGATTTTTGTTGCACAGCAAATTTTTTCACAAAATCTGCAGCAGAAAAATAGCCCTTTGTTATTACTCACAAGTTCCTTAAAGCCAGTACCATCAATACTTTCGATAAATAGGCAGCATGTGCAATTGCCCCAGTCGCAACCCTTTTTGGCATCCAATTATTACGCTACCCAATTGGGCTTTTTTTGCAAGCAGGAAATAAAATTTGAAAAAATATACAAAATCCCTTTTAAATTCAGGTTGGGCAGTGTAGATGAATGCGACCGGCTGGAAGGAAAGCGACGAATTAATTAGAAATTGACAGTATATCTATAAAGGAATCAAATTCAATTAGCAATTACCCCCCGACCTAGAAACTAGTTTTTAAAGTTTAACTTATCTCCAATTTCATTTAATTTTTGCCAAACAGGATGCAAAAAAGCCCTGGGTGATAATTCAAAATAAATGGCTGTGCGGTTTTTTGTTTTACTGTATTTTACATGAACAAGGCAATTCAATACCATTGGTTCCTGGGTATGATAATCAAGCATACTGATAGTGCCGCGGTAGGTTTCCAAATCGCTTAAAGCTGTTTTTATTTTTTTGATAGCAGCACTTATAGGAACAATTTTATTACTCGGGATATTCCTGCTTGTAATATTTCTTGCTACAAGACCTGTGTAATACGCATTTAGGTTTGATTGTAAAGTTTCTGCATCAATTTTTGGTGTTCCTTCAAGCCACCACAAAAAGCTATATGCCCAATGTTCTTCGCTTTTTATCTCGCCCCAGCCGGGAGTAAAACGAATATCTTCAATTCCTTTATAGGTTATTTGGGGGGCAAAATCTGGAGGCAAAGTAAATCGCTCTACCCCCCAACCGGCAGGAACCATTAAATCGTAAAGAGGTACATATGTACCGGCATCAAATATATCCAGGCTTCTTTTTATCCATTGAATACAATCTGTTTCATCAACAATGGAGAGTGAATTAGGACTCCTTTGCCCGTTACTTCTAAAACCCGGTTGCATCGAAGAAATAAATTCTGCCCTATCATTACCTAAAAGCAATAACTGGTTTATCAACTCAGAGCCATCAGGAATTTTTGTATCATAAAAACTGTTTCGCCTGTTTTTTAATTGCCATTCAATATCATTGTCGTAATATAAGCGCACAGCAACATTTTTTAAATATTGTTCATTAGCGCTAACCCTTCCTTCCCTGTAAAATGGAGTCAGCGATTTATACCTGTCTGTATTATTGTAGATGGTTCCATTTTCTTTTGTCATTGCGTCCAGATAATATTTAGCATCACCCACAGCACCCTGCCAATAATTTTTTTTAACCTGGTTTTCCGACCAATGCCAAAGTCCAAATAAATCAACATGTGCATCAATTGCAAAAACGGCTTTGGGTTGCAGGGGGAATTTTTTAGGATACTGATAAGAAAGTTCTGTGTAGCGCAAAACTATATTTCCAGATTCGTCGTAACCTGCTAAAGCAAACTTAGCCGTGTCAACTGAAAATCTTGTAGCTACGTCTTTAAGGATACTGGTAATTCTATCAATGGCAAAACTATCGGCATACAGCTTTTGTTTCATTGATACCACGATAGTAAGGATGTCATTTGCATACGCCACATTGTGCAATTTAGTTTCCGGCAACACGCCCTCCGGGGGTAAAAAACTGGTAAATAAAACCAGCGCTCCCTTTATTTGTTTTGATTGTGGACGGATAGCCAGGTAGTACCCATCTGTACTGTCCTTAGTGTCAAATAATATCCTTTCATTATTTTGACAAAATGCAGTTGAAGATAAAAAGATAGCACCTGTAATGATTATACTAAACAGTCGGATTGTCATGAAGTTTTATTTGTTTGAATCGTTCGAAGTTTGCCGCATGACTAAAATCTTATAAGCGTGAGCCTTGAACAAATACCGATTGAGAAACTAAAATACAAGATAACACCAAAAAACTAAATAGATAATGTTGAGCTGGAACTCCCGCTGATAAAGACCTTTTGCTGATGATTTCAACCCATACAGCCCTGTGGCAACTCTTTTTGGCACCCAATTATTACGCTGCCCAATTAGGCTTTTTTTGCAAACAGGAAATAAAATTTGAAAAAATATTCAAAATCTCCCTAAAATTCAGGCTGGGCAGTGTAGATGAATGCGGCCGGCTGGAAGGAAAGCGTCCGTAAATTATAAAAATCTTATAGTTAAACTTTTTATTGTTTCAGCAATTTACCATTAATTTAATTTTATGACATTCTGTATGCACATTTCTAGACGAGACATACAGCTTATTTTTTTGCGATTGCTATTTTATAAATAAGATAAAACATTGTAGCGGGTAATTATCTCAAGCGGAAAGTGAATATTTTTTTCAGGTATCTGTTTATGAAGTAAATAATTACTCATTGCATTTATTGCTAATTCAGTTTGCCTTCCAATATTTTGATTAATGAGAAAATCAATCTTGCCTCTTTTCAATAAGTCAATATTTTTGGTTATTAAATCGTAGCCAACTAATTTAATGGTATTTATTTTTTTTTGCTCCATAAATTCACTGATAATATAGGCTTTTGAAGTGCTGACAAATATTCCGCGGATGTCTTTTTTATTTAATAGAGTAGTAAGTTGTTTTTGGTATTGGTGTTTTGTATTGTTTAAAACAACAGTTATCACCGAAATCGTTTTATTGGCACCTTCTTTTAAGAAAAACTCTTTAAAACCTTTTTCCTTTTCCAGCATATGAGCAGAGTTTGTAAGATCTTCATCGAAATGCAGTATAACAAATTTTCCATTTTCGTGTACAGATAAATTGAGTAGTTCTGCGGCCAGCATACCACTCTGAAAAGAATCTGTACCAATATAGCTAAGTGTTTTTGAAGCCGGCAAATGTGTATTGAATATCACAACAGGTAAATTATTCTCCCCGCATTTCTTTAAAAAAAGTAACGCTTTATCATAAAAAATCGGTACAAATATTACCCCTTGAGGCTTAAATGACAATGCTTTTTTTGTTGCCCTGGAAAATGAAGCAGTATCTTCCAGATCGAAAAGAAATATATCGAGTTGAATGCCATAAACAGCCCAGTTGTGCTTGGCAGCTTCTACTGCTTTTTGTGATTGCTTCCAATATTCATCCTGTTTAAAATCAGGAACTATTAGTGCAAGTTTTATTTTCTTTTTACTTACAAGCGATCGTGCAATTAGGTTGGGTTTATAATTTACATCCTGTATAACTTTCTGGATTTTCTGTAGTGATTCTTTAGAAACCTTGCCGCGGTTGTGTAAAACCCGGTCTACAGTACCAATTGAAACACCCGCTAACCGGGCAATATCCTTAATTCCTACTACCTGGTTTTTAATCAAAATGAAAATATTTACCGAAAGATAAGTAAATTCAATTTACTTCTGTAGTTTTATGTGTACGTACACACTTTTCAATTACAGGGCATAAGGCTAAAGCAAAAAAATTAATTATGAAGTGCTGAACAATAACATTATTAATTTTAAAATAGAATTACCATGAGTAAAATGAACATCTGGCATGTAGGAAACTGGTGCATCCACACAGGGCAAAAGTATATTGAATCGCCTTTTTTAGCAGCCACCAAAGGAGTTGAAATTGTAAACTACGCACAGCAGTTTGTTGATGCTGTTAGTGGCATTGAGGGATCAGAAGTAATTTCCCAGCCATCATGGGAGTTGTATAATTTGTCGCCTGAAGATTTTGCGGCAAAATTGAAATGGGCAAACGTTATAGTTTTTGGCGATGTAGAAACAAAAGTACTTATGCTTCATCCCGATTTTTTTAATCGTAATAAATGGGGCGACGAATATGTAACTTTCCCAGACCGCTTTACACTATTAGAGGAGTGGGTAAAAAATGGCGGGCACTTTCACATGATGGGAGGCTGGTATAGCTTTAGTGGTGAGATTGGTAAAGGTGGATGGAAGCGGGTACCGTTTCATGAAGTACTTCCTGTTGTTTGCCTTGATGGGGATGACCTGGTAGAATCAACTTCCAGTTTTCCGGTTCGGATGCAAAATCCCAATCATCCGGTATTAGAAGGAATTACTTTAGAGGAAATACCACCACTACTTGGGTTTAATGAAACCAAACTTCGTGAAGGCTGCACCAGCATTATGGATATTCAGTACATGGGTAATTGGTATCCTTTATTGGCAGCACGGGATTACGGCAAGGGAAAAGTTTCTGCATTTACAACAAGTGCAAGTCCACATTGGGGCATTAATTTAGTGAAGTGGAAAAAATACAATCAACTCTGGCAGCAATTATTTACTAAACTCTAATTGAATATTTTTATTACCGATGTACAATTTGTGCTGTATCAAATCATATAATTTATTCCTAAGCTTTTAAATTAAATGAAAAAAATTATTTCAACTGCTGTCATTTTAATTGCATGCGTTACTGTATTTTCCCAAGACAATACTTTTAATGTAATGCCTTTGCCACAATCAATTAAAGTTAACGGGCAAAAATGCAGAGTAAAAAAAGCATTTACTATTGCTGTAAATGGTAATGCCGGCGAACGGGTTTATGCTGAAGCTTCGAGGATGTTAAGGCGTCTTGACAACCGGGTTGGACTATTTTTTAAACAAGGGTTTATTACTAAAAAGGATATAGCTATAACTGCAACATTGCTGTTAAAAGTTAAACGCCCTGCCGAATTGAAAATGAATGAAGATGAAGCATATCATTTAACCGTAACTGATAAACAAATCATCATTGAAGCCGAAACAGATTTTGGTGCTATTCGTGGAATGGAAACAGTGCTACAAATGCTGAGCGTTGATGATATGGGTTATTATTTTCCGGGCGTTGAGATAAATGATTTCCCACGTTTTGCCTGGCGGGGATTATTATTGGATGTGTGTTTGCATTGGATGCCAATGGATGTTATAAAACGTACCCTTGATGGAATGGCAGAAGTAAAGCTGAATGTATTTCATTTTCATTTTAGTGAAGACCAGGCATTTCGTGTAGAATCAAAAGTATTTCCGAAGCTGACAGAACTAGGTGCCGAAGGCAATTTTTATACTCAGCAGGAAGTAAAAGAAATTATTCGATATGCAGATCAGCGGGGTATCAGGGTTGTACCAGAGATTGATGTGCCAGGACATGCGACGGCAATGATAAAGGCATATCCTGAATTGGCAAGCATTCCGCGTGAGTATGATTTGCAAAGGTATTACGGCGTGTTTGACCCATCATTGGATGTAACTAAAGAATCTACTTACGATTTTTTGGATACACTTTTTGGAGAGATGGCGCAGTTATTTCCGGATGAATACTTTCATATAGGGGGTGATGAAAATACAGGCAAAGACTGGCAAAACAGCCCCACCATAAAGGCGTATATGAAAGATAATAATATTAAAAATACCAATGATTTGCATACAGAATTTAACAAACGGCTTTTACCAATGCTTACAAAATATGGAAAGAAGGTAATGGGCTGGGATGAAATTCTTCAACCCGGAGTGCCGAAAGATATTGTGATTCAATCATGGCGTGGTGGCCAGCCTTACTATGAATCACTCAGGAAGGGGTACACCAGCCTTTTATCCAGTGGCTATTATATTGATTTAATTCAACCCGCCGATTATCATTACCTGGTTGACCCTTCGCCTGCAGATGCAGAGCTTACCGAGGCACAACGTAAATTAATTTTAGGTGGAGAAGCCACCATGTGGACGGAGCATACAACTGTTGAAACAGTTGACTCCAGGATATGGCCCAGAACTGCTGCCATTGCTGAAAGATTGTGGTCTGCTCAAAATGTAAAAGATGTGGATGATATGTACCGAAGGCTTGATATCATAAGCCTTCGGTTAGAAGAGACGGGCTCAACCCATTTAAAAAATAAGGGCATGTTGATGCGGCGGCTTTGCAATTCAGAAAATACCGAAGTGTTAGAAGTTTTAGTAAATGTGATTGAACCCCTTAAAATATATCAGCGAAATGCCGGTGATACCATGTACAATGTATTTTCACCTTATACCAAAATAGCCGATGTAGCAACACCAGATCAAAAAGTGGCAAGGGAATTCCGAAAAAATGTTTCCGCTTTTGTAAAATCGAATGATAAGAATGTAAAGAAAAACATTACTAATTATCTTCTATTGTGGAAACAAAATCACGTCAAATTTTTAGAACTGGTAAAAAAATCACCGGTGTTGCAAGAGGCTGAAATACTTTCTGAAAACCTTGCAGCTATTTCTTCTATTGGATTAGAGGCGATTCGATTTATAAATTCAAAAACTCTACCCCCGCCTAATTGGAAACCAGCCTCTTATACCTCCTTACGAAAAGCAACTGATCAAGGAGGAAGATGCGATTTGCAGGTGGTTTCAGCTATTAAGGAATTGGTAAATTCTGTTAAATAAAATTTATGGAAAGAAAACGAGTCTTATCTCTTGATGCCTTTCGGGGATATACTATTGCCGCGATGCTTCTGGTTAATTTTCCGGGCAACGGTGATAATGTGTATTTTCAATTGCAGCATACAATATGGAATGGGTTATCCTTTACCGATTTAATTGCACCCTTCTTTCTTTTTATAGTAGGTGTTTCAATAAGTTTTTCTTATACAAAAGTAAAAAATGAAACAGCGGATAAAAAACATATTTATAAAAAGATACTGCTGCGTTCATTAAAAATATTTGCAGTGGGAATGTTTCTCAATCTTATGCCATTTTTTAATTTCCATGAAATCAGGTGGACAGGTACATTGCATCGGATAGCCATAGTGTTTTTGGCATCTTCGTTTATTTTTCTACATACTAACTGGAAACAGCAGGCCGTTATTGCCAGCGGAATTTTAATATTGTATTGGATAGTTATGCTGGCCATTCCTACACCAGGTATTGTGGAGGCAGTTTTAGAGCCAGGGAGAAATATTGCGGCATGGGTCGACAGCAAACTACTGCCCGGTAAAATGTGGCAGGGTACCTGGGACCCTGAAGGTATACTTAGTACATTTCCATCTATTGCTACCTGTATTTTGGGTATGCTGGCAGCCACTTTATTACAAACCAATTTAACTGACAGCATGAAGATAAATTACCTCATGTCGTTTGGGCTTGTGGTGGCAATTGCAGGTTTTTTTGCAGGGCTTTCTTTTCCATTGAACGAAAATTTATGGTCGAGTAGTTTTGTATTAGTAACAGCTGGTTTTGCTGCATTGGTTTTGGGTGCAATGTATTTCCGGATGGATATACTAAAAAATAAATTCGGCAGCTCTGTTGGTGTAATCTTTGGATCAAATGCCATTACCGTGTATTTTTTGGGTGATGTTTTGTCATTACTTTTTTATGGTATTAAATTGGGCGACCATTCCCTCAATGAACATGTTGTAGACATGCTGATTAATAATTCGGTTTCACCCAAGCTGGCCAGTATGCTATATGCCCTGTTTTTTGTGTGTATCAATTTTATTCCTGCATATATACTATACAAAAAGAAAATATTTATTAAGCTATAATTTATTGTAAGATGAAGCTATTGTGGTATTTATTTATTGCCTTTGTGCTGGTGAATTGCACCAACAAAAAGAGGGAAGCAAGTGCATTTTTTGTTGGTGCTGCATCACAAAATATTAACCCAGCTACTGGTGCATTTATTGCAGGCGATAAAAATGACCGTCATTTTACAGGGATACATGATTCTATCTTTGTAAAAGCAATTGTTGTTTCAGATTCCAACAATCAAATAGCAATACTAACGTTTGACTGCATCGGTTTACTTTATCCAACCTTACTCGACATTAGAAAAGAAGTTGCTTTACAAATTCCAGCTACAGAATTAAATCCAGCAAATATTGTTATGGCTTCCACACATACCCATTCCGGGCCTGATGTAGTAGGTATCTGGGGTCACAATCAAATGACCAGTGGTGTAGATACACAGTATATGAAAAAGCTGGTGCAAAATGCAGTAACAGTAATTGTTACCGCATTAAAAAATAAGCAACAGGCTACGCTGCATTATGCCACAACAACTTTTGGTAACGAATGGGTTTATAATATTTCAGAAACGGGCGAATTAGACCGTTCCCTTTCTATTCTTCAGTTTAAAAATGTAAATGGAAAATCTATTGCAACACTAACAAATTTTGCATGCCATCCAACAATAATGGATGGAGCAAGTTCATTGGTTTCAGCAGACTATGTTTTTGGTATGTATAAACAACTTAACAAAACTTTTGGCGGCGAAAATTTATTTCTGCAAGGTGCAATAGGTGGTTGGGTTCAGCCGGAATATGAAGAGAAAACTTTTGACCGTGCCGAAATAAGGGGCAGTGAGTTAGCAGTTGCTGTAGAAAAAGCGTTGAAAAATTCGACTGCTGCGAACGAAACGAATTTTCAATTTAAAAGTAAAGTTTTTAATCTGCCTGTTACTAATATTGGGTTTCAACAATTGTCTGCTGCAGGTATTATTAACCGGCCAATGACAGATAGTGTATCAACAGAAATTGCCTGGTTTTCAATTGGCCCTGCACAATTTGTAACACATCCCGGAGAAACAGTACCTGCATATTCCATTCAATCAAAAAAATTAATGAATGATAAAGGCCCAAAATTTGTAATTGGTTTAGGAATGGATGCATTGGGATATATTCTTAAACCTACTTTCTTTGGCACCGACACATCAATTCACCACACTGCATATTTAACAGGCATGTCTATTGGTAAAGATGCCGGGCCAATTATGATGAATGATATCGAATTACTGGCAAAATAAAAATAGTATGGGTATGCAACATTTATAAATGGAACCCTGTGGCGAAAGAAAAAATTACAATCAACTAAATTTTATTTTATGAAAAAATGGGCCTTTAGAATTACAATAGTAATTACCATGTTGATATTGTTTGCTTTGTTTTTTATTTATTTGCATTTAAAAGATAAACATCCAGATTTTAAAGTAGATATCAGTATTCCTTCGGGAGCACCTTCCTCTTTATCGGCGGGGTTTTCGGCTGTTGTAATTACACCCACTGTAAGCGATACATGGGTGGATAAAAATAAAGATTTTCAATTTAATGAGAAGGATGGAGATACCTATATTGATGTAAATGGTAAAGGTAAATTTGATGCAGTATGGATGGCAGGTTTTCAAAATATACGCCCTGCGCAAGGTGTACATGATGATCTGTGGGCCCGGACAATGATAATAGATGATGGCAAAACAAGGATTGCTTTAGTTGCTATAGACGCTATCGGATTTATGGCGGATGATATTATTGATGTGCGAAAAAGTATTCCTGCCGAATGGGGAGTCACCTATACAATTATTACAAGTACACACACCCATGAGGGGCCCGATTTAATTGGCTTGTGGGGGCCAAGTGATTATACGTCGGGTGTAAATAGCATGTACTTACAATTCATTAAAGAAAAGATCAGGGAATCAATTGAAAAGGCTGTTAAAAATTTAAGGCCGGCAAAAGTAACATTTGCCCAGGATCTGGAAGGGCCAAAAAATCTTGTAGGCGATTTTCGTGATCCGCAGGCTTTTGATTATGGTTTACGTATCATGCATGTAACCGATGCAAAAACAGATACTACATTAGGCACCCTTGTTGCCTGGGCAAATCATCCGGAAACACTGGAGGATAAAAATCTATTGATTAGTTCCGATTTTCCTAACTATGTACGAGAAGCATTTGAAAAAGGTGTGTATAGAGGAGATTCTATAATTTATAAAGGTAAAGGAGGAGTGTGCATTTATGTAAATGGGGCAATAGGCGGTATGATGAGTACTTCGTCTGAATTAGGCATTACTGATTTATTTAATCAAAAAGAATACCTGGTGCCATCCTTCGAAAAAGCAGAGGCGCAAGGCCAGCATCTTGCATTATTGGCATTGAAAGCAATTGATTCAAATGCTACTCATCTGGATCAATCGTCTATTCAGTTGCGTGCAAAAACTTTTAACCTTCCAATGGATAATAAACTCTACCGGTTAGGGGCAGCAATGGGTGTTTTTTCCCGTGGACTTTCTGGATTGTGGAAGATACGCACCGAAATTTCTGTATGGCAATTAGGCCCGGCTACTTTTCTGCATGAACCTGGAGAATTGTATCCTGAAATAGCAAATGGCGGCGTAGAGTCTCCTGCAGGCCAGGACTATTTAATAAGCCCGGTAGAAACTCCTTCCATTAGAGCATTAATGCCTGGCAAATACAAATTTATTATCGGTCTTTCAAACGATATGATTGGTTATATTATACCAAAGAGCCAATGGGATGAAAAGGCTCCTTTTACTTATAAAAATAAAGAAGCGCCTTATGGTGAAATTAATTCCGTTGGCCCGGAAACAGGGCCGATTATGTATAAGGAATTAAAAAATATTTTGAAAGATGCAAGTGAAAAAAAGTAAGTAGCCAGTAATATTTTTATAAATGTATTTTAAGGAAATGAAAGTACAATATGCGAACTAAAACTGCCTCCGCTATTAATAAAGATATCCTGCTTATTGGTGTATTGTTTTTTGTGTTTGGGTTCGTAACCTGGCTGGGGTCGGTATTAATTCCCTATCTTAAAATTGCCTGCGAATTAAGTACTTTCGAATCGTATCTCGTTGCATTTTCATTTTATATATCCTATACAGTCATGGCACTCCCTTCTGCCTGGGTATTGAGAAAAACAGGTTCTAAAAAAGGAATGGCTTTAGGATTGTTTATAATGGGCACCGGTGCTTTAATGTTTATTCCTGCAGCTACTACCCGATGGTATGCATTATTTTTATTAGGGTTATTTATACAAGGAGCCGGGCTTACTATCTTGCAATCAGCATCAAACCCTTACATCACCAAACTGGGCGATCCTGAAAGTGCAGCAACACGTATCAGTATTATGGGTATCTGTAACGGCATTGCGGGTGTAATAGCACCCTTGTTATTGGGCGCTGTTATTCTTAGCGATGCTGATACAATTAATAAAAGTATACATGCATTAAGTGGTGCAGAAAAACACACAGCCCTTAATTTATTAGCAAGCCGGGTTATTTTACCTTATGCTATTATTATGGTTATCCTGGTGCTTCTTGCACTACTTATTTATTATTCAAAATTACCTGAATTAGATACTGATGAAGAAGATGGCGCTGTTAGTGCTGTCAATGAAAATAAAAAAAATATTTTTCAGTTTCCACATCTTTTGCTGGGGGCAATTACTTTGTTTCTTTATGTTGGGGTTGAAGTAATAGCGGTTGATACTATTTTTGGATTTGCAGTATCACAAGGGGTTTCCTTATCAAACGCAAAGTTCTTTACCAGCTTAACCATTTTGAATATGCTTGCAGGTTACCTCATCGGCATTACCTGTATACCCCGATTTATCAAACAGGAAAAAGCCCTGAAATTTTCGGCATTTGCAGGTATTGTTTTTGCATTGGCTGCAATATTCAGCCATGGAATTACTGCCGTTATTTTTATTTCTTTTTTGGGATTGGCTAATTCTTTGGTATGGCCTTCCATTTGGCCACTTGCAATAAAAGGGCTTGGAAGATTTACAAAAACAGGATCATCCTTATTGATTATGGCGATTGGTGGCGGAGCTATTCTTCCATTACTTTATGGACGGTTGGCAGAAACATATTCGCCCCATACTGCGTATTGGGTGGTATTGCCAAGCTACCTTTTTATTTTATATTATTCCATAAAAGCCCATAAACTAAGAAGCAAATAGTGGAACGGGTATAACATTTATTTGTTTAAACCTACAGTTATGCCGTTACCTGCTGTGTTTTTAATACCTTGTTTATCACATTTACCATTTGTTCGCCTTTTGTTTTTATTTGCGCTTCCGTCCATGATAAACTGATGGCTGCAGAAATGCAACGGCTTATTACTGCATCGCTGGTGCTAAAATCTTTATTGGCATGATGCATAAAAGCAGCGGGATTTTAAAAGATTGAGTGTAATGGAATTTTTAAGATGATCCCATTTGCTGATATAGTGCCAGTTATTGTTAAAACAATAAAAATTACCGGCCAATATTCCCTGTGTTTTTATTTCGGCTACTAGGCTACTACTTGTGTTGTAATAGTTTCTGTTAGTAAAAACGAGCTTAAAAAACTACAGTTCACCCAGCAGGCGAAGCACACATTTCACTAGTGTCGATGTGTTTGTCCGATACAGAAAATTTTAAAAAAAAGGATGGTTTTAAAAAGTTACTGCTTAATATGATGTAAGTTTATTGCTGATTAACTTTCCTCGATCTTTTTAAACAAACTGATATTATTCCACCCCCTGTAAAAGCAGTAATAACTATTTTTTGATCTTTAATTTTTATAAAATTTTGAAAGCAGTAAAATCAACGGTACAAAAAAGCAGGCGAACCTTTCTGCAAACTTCAGCAACCCTTATCGCAGGCTTTACCATAGTACCAAGGCACGTACTTGGCAGGGGTTTTATACCACCCAGCGACCAGCTAACAAAAGGTATCATTGGCGTTGGCGGTATGGGCATGGGTCATATACCTTATGCAGGTACAAGGGTAGTGGCTGTTTGTGATGTAGACAAACTGCATTTGCAAAATGCCGCCAATACAATCGGCGGCGGTGTAAAAACTTTTCATGATCACCGGGAACTGATAGCATTGCCCGAAGTGGACATTGTACACATTGCCACACCGCCCCACTGGCATGGCACTATGGCCATTGATGCCGCCAAAGCAGGAAAAGACATCTGGTGTGAAAAGCCGATGACCCGTACCATTGGAGAAGGCAAGCGGGTGGTGGAAGCGGTAAAGCAATACGGAAAAATGTTTCGCCTCAATACCTGGTTCAGATTTACAGATAATTTTTATGGAATGAATACCACCGTGAAGCCCATTAAAAAACTGGTAGAATCCGGGTTGCTTGGATGGCCACTTACGGTTACCGTTAGTAAAACTACCGGCT
Organism: Ferruginibacter sp.; assembly: GCA_043745405.1. Lineage (GTDB taxonomy): Bacteria > Bacteroidota > Bacteroidia > Chitinophagales > Chitinophagaceae > Ferruginibacter. The sequence goes on from JAYTTI010000188.1 coordinate 31,423, forward strand.
TCGACTGGAAATTTTATTGGGTAGGAAAAACAAAACTGGAAGAACAACCCGTGCCTGCAGAACTGGATTACGACCGCTGGCTGGGGCCTGCTCCCTACAAACCTTACAACCCTCATCGTGTACATCAAACCTTCAGGGGATACTGGGATTATGATGGTGGCGGACTGGGGGATATGGGCCAGCATTACATTGATCCCATTCAGTATTTTTTGGGCAAAGATGAAACAAGCCCCGTGCTGGCAGAAGTAGATGCAGAACAACAGCATCCCGATGCCTGCGGCACTTTCCGCAAACTCACCTTCACGTATGAAGATGGTTGCAAGATCATCCTGGATGGCGAAGCAACTGATCCGGATGCAGCTTATATTGTCGGTCCAAAGGGAAAATTATTTGCCGGTTTCAAATCGGATATTCCCAATTTGAAAGAGAAGCTGGCGATGATGCCAGACCCTGTACCACAGGTGACCGACTTCCTGGATTCAGTTAAATACCGTACCCCGTTTGCATTGAATGAATCCAATGGTTTCCGGTCATGCACCATCATCAATATGGGTAAGATGGCATTGCAGTTGGGCAGGTCGCTCCGCTTTGATCCGGTAACACAATTGTTCATCAATGACGAGGAAGCCAACAGGCTGATCAATCCGCCGATGCGTTCACCTTGGAATATTTAAAGCAGGCATGTTAACCGCTTTGCAACTGAAAAAATGACTGCCGGGTATACCGGCAAATGCCAACAAACAATAAAAATAATCTCATGAAAAAAATATATTTCTTTTTACTTTTGATAACGGTTGCTGCAGTGCAGGTCTCAGCACAAAAAAGTACCGTACAAACTACCATTGCACCCTTTCCTTACCAGCACATGGTTGAAGCTACGCCTGCTTTTACTGCCATGGAATCTTGGGACCCGGTAAAGTGGAAAAGCTTTCTTACCCTGCTTGACAGCAAGGACTCTGCACAGTTGTTAAAAACCACTTATGCGCTCAACGCCTATGTACACCATATTGTAACCGATGCGAAAATGAAAAAGCAAACGGCTTCTTTTCTGTCGGCCGGCCTGGCTTATGTAAAATCATTTAACGGCCGCTATACCATTATCCTCGACCTCGGCTTGCTGGGTGATAATGTAGCTGTAAAACCACTGGCAGCATTGCTGAACGATGGTACTTATGTCGGCAATGCAGCAAGAGCACTGGCACTTATTCATTCCCCCGCATCCATTGCAGCGCTTACCCAGGCTCTGGCAAAAGCAAAGGAACCTGCCAGTAAGCATATACAGGCTGCATTGGACAATGCGAATTTTGTATTGCCTGAAATTAAAGTGGTACAGCCGGTAAAAGCCTCGGTTAAGAATGATGTACAACACCTACTGGCACTTCAGGATAAAATGGATGCTGCCACCAATCCTTTACAGAAAAAATATATCCTGGCTGAAGCAGCACACATACCCGGGTTTAATTCACTGATGTTTGTAAGCCATTCCCTGAACGACGCAAATATTGCCAGTGATGCAGCTTCAATAGTTGCCCGGCTGGCCCTCGCAGACAAAACCCTGCGGGGAAAGGCGGCAAAAGAAACACTGGAGAAAGCGCTGCCGTGGATCAAAGGAGAAGACAGTGCTGTACTGGTGAGTAAACTCACTGAACAAATAGCAACGATGCCTTATGACAATGGATTTGTATCACTCTTTAACGGCAGGGACCTCACCGGCTGGAAGGCACTCGTGGGCAATCCCATTACCCGTTCTAAAATGACATCCACAGAAATGGACAATCAGCAAACAATAGCCAATGAAAAAACAAAAGGCGACTGGATCGTTAAAGACGGGCAGCTGATTTTTACAGGGCATGGTGAAAACCTGGCTACTACCAACCAGTATGGCGATTTTGATATGTATGTTGATTGGAAGATTACCGCTCAGGGTGATGCAGGCATTTACCTGCGGGGTACACCGCAGGTGCAGATATGGGATACCAGCAGGCGGGATGTAGGAGCAGACGTGGGTAGTGGCGGCCTGTACAACAACCAGAAAAATGTAAGCAAACCATTGCTGGTAGCAGACAATAAGATCGGTGAATGGAATACTTTTCACATTATTATGAAGGGAGAAAAAGTTACTGTGTACCTGAACGGTTTGCTCGTAACTGACAATACTACGCTGGAAAATTACTGGGACAAAACGCAACCCATTTTTCCCAAAGAGCAGATTGAACTGCAGGCACACGGTACCTATGTAGCTTACAGAAATATTTACCTGAAAGACTTATCCGGCAATGGTGTTTTTGTATTGAGCGAAGAAGAAAAAAAGCAGGGCTTTACCATGCTTTTTGATGGCACCAATATGAACAACTGGACGGGTGATACTTCAGGTTACCGTTTGGAAGAAGGCACTATTACCGTGCATCCCGAAGGCAATGGTGCAGGCAACCTGTATACTAAAGAAGAGTATGCTAATTTTGAATACCGCTTCGAATTTCAGCTTACCCCCGGCGCCAACAACGGGCTAGGAATAAGGGTGCCGCTTGAAGGCGATGCCGCCTATGTGGGTATGGAATTGCAGATACTTGATAACGAAGCAGAAAAATACAAAGACCTTCATCCTTACCAGTACCATGGTTCGGTATATGGAGTGATCCCTGCAAAACGTGGCTACCTGCTGCCCACCGGCGAATGGAATAAAGAAGAAGTTGTGGTGAAGGGAACAAAAATAAATGTAACCCTTAATGGAACAGTCATCATGGAAGGGAATATAAAAGAGCCTGCTAAAAAAGGTACACTGGATCAGAAGGATCATCCCGGCCTGAAAAGAAAAACCGGCCACATTGGTTTTCTTGGCCACGGCGATGTGGTGCGGTTCAGGAATATCCGGGTGAAACAATTGTAGTGCTTGTAAAAGCAACAATCAATCCAGTTCAAATTAACTTTTAAAAAACGAAAGGTTAAATTGGATATGGGGAGATAAAGCCATTTCAACCGGGAGACAAAACTATTAACTTATTGTGAGCAACCTTGGTGCAACCCTTTTTACACATTGGTTGTAATCACCTAAACGGCAATTGTGAAAAAAGATGCTTTCCCGCATTTCAGCAATGCTGGCAACATTTATAGGCCAAAATATAGTATCTAATTATAAAAAGCATTGCCGCTTTATTTCTTTGCCTGCTGTTTCTTCCATTCAGTCAGCTCATCTAATGTCCAGGCTGTTTGCCTGTTTGTTGTTGCGGCACGCATTTCCTTTACATCATCTACGCTTACAACATGTTGTTTGTTGCCAAAACTGTTCCTGATATAACTCAATACCGAAGCAATGTATTCATCGCTATGTTCCTTTTGGGCAACCATTACGTCAGGATATTTTTTATTATCTATCGGCCCTTTTAAGCCATGCAATACAATGTTGAGCAGAATATCTTTATCACCATTTACACGGGCAGAACCAGCCAACGGCGGCGCCAGTTGAGAAGCCAAACCTTTACCGTCCATGCCATGACAGGTGCCGCACAATTGCTTAAAATTACCTGCACCTTCAAAAACAAGGTCATGGTCTTCTCCATCCATACCAACCGTGCTGGCCCTTAGTTCTGCCAATGATTCATCTTTTTCTTCCATGCTTCTTGACGCTGCTTTTACCAGTAAGGGATTACCTGCATTGCTGCTTTTTAATTCTTTTAAAATGGCCAATGCTTTTGGATCTTTGCTATACCGGAGTGATAAGGCTAATTGTATGCGAACACCAAAACTGTTATCTGTTTTCATGTTTTGCAATTGCGCTAATATGTCAGCATTTTGCTGCACTAAAAATTGTTCGCTGATACGGATGGCGGCTTTTCTAATTTCCGCATTCTCATCTTTTAATGCTACAGACAAAGTCTTTTCATCCACCGCTTTTAGGCCATCCAATGTCCACAAGGCATGCAGCCTGGCAAGGGGAGAGGGTCCTTTTTTCCAGAAAGCTAGTTTTTCTCCAAACGATTTTTCATTGGTGGCAATTTTTTTAAGTGCAGGCACCACTGATTGGTCTCCATGTATCACCAGTAATTTCTGTGCATTGTCACGCCACCAGCCGTTGGGGTGAGAGAGGTAACCTATCAGTTCCTGGTTGGAAGCAGTAAGTAGTTGTGGCGTTGGACCTGGCTTGTAATCATCATGTACCAGCCGGTAAATGCGGCCACGGTTGATGTTAAGGTCTAACTGTTTTCTTTTTATTTGCGGATGAATATAACTGTCTGGTTTTGTCCACGCACTTTCCTGAATGATGCCATGATACATATCAACAATATACAAACAACCATCAGGCCCGGTAGCGGTATTAACCGGCCTGAAATTCATGTCGGTTGATGCCAGGAACTCTCTTTTGTCGTAGGCATTTTTTAAGATGGCGATGCCATTGCTGTCAATCATTTTTGCACGGCGTATCAGCCTGCCAACAGGTTCGCAAATAAAAAGATCACCCTGCAAAGTTGCAGGTAATTTGTCGCCCCGATACACCGATTGGCCACAGGAAGCAGTGAAATGATTTAGAGTACTGTCGGCTCGTAAGCGTTCCTGTCCGCCCTGCACATCGGGTGTGCCAATGATGGGCCAAACTTCATCAAAGTCACCATACCGCTGGTTATCCAGGTCCAGTTCTCCATACACAGGATTCTCCTGAAAATTCAGCGCCGGTGTTTCTCCACCGGCAGAAGAAAAGAACAAGCGGCCATAATTATCATTTGCCAATCCCCACTGACCGCCGGGTGAGCTTGATATGGTATCTACATTCAGCATTCCATTGTTGTACCGGTAACGAACAGGGTTACTGGTAACATAAATCCAGTTGTCTACATTCCAGATCAATCCGCTTTTCTGGTGCTCCAGGTTGGCATCATCCCGTTTGTCGTTGTGGTACACCAATATTTTTTCATCAGCTTTACCATTGCCATCTTTATCACGGTAACTGTACATGTTGTACGTATAGGTTTCATTTACCACCAGCCTGTCATCCAGTGCCAGCATCATTCTTGGTAATACCAGGCTATCAATGTATATAGTATGTTTATCCATTTTGCCATCCCCATCAGTGTCTTCCAGTCTTGTAATGCGGCAGATAGGAAGGTGCTCTCCGGTACCATTGATGTCCTGCATGTAACTGCGCATTTCTGCCACATACAACCTGCCATTACCATCCCACACAATCGCTACGGGCTCCTGTATTTCCGGTTCGCTGGCTACCAGCTCAAGATGATAACCGGCAGGCAGTTGCATAGTGACCATGCTTTGTTCAGGTGATAAAAAAGCAGATGAAGGATCAGGATTTATTTTTTCCGGCCTGGGTGGCGGAGGAGCTTCTTGTTCCTGGTGGTTACATGCAAATAAGCAAACAAGCAATAATGCTGCTACGGATGTTTGCAAAAAAGGTTTCATAATTGATGTATTGTATGTTAATTAAGAGAAGATATTATTGAATCATTTTTAAATAACGGCCCATCCAGTAAGGCAATAGCCAGAATACGGGTTCCCGTTCCATATTAGGGTTTCCTCCAACTGCTGTCCAGGGGTTTTTATCCCAGCGCACTACCTGCCTGATGCTTGCGGCGGGTAACTCTTTTATCTGTACTTCATCAAACACTGGTTTGTTTACTATTGTTACATCTGCTCTTTTTGTATGGTCAATATTCCAGTCAATAAGGTCAAGTGGTGTGTCTGTTAAAAAGTAGACAGAAGCAGGTAGCTCTGCCTTTTTTTTGGTGACATAACAATACAAAAAATTGATCAGCGGATTCTCATCACCCTTTCGTCTTTCCATAAAATCTTCCAGGTGTTTTTTGTAAAAGGCCAGCAGTTTGGGATCTTTTTCGCACTGCATAAAAATGGGGTACAAATATACCTGCAGACTCACATCGTAGTAGATGAACCAGGCAGGATTTTGTTTGGACACCTTGGCCATATTATCAAGGTAATGCTCTTCTTTAATCAGGCGCAGGTAATGCTCCTGGTATTTTTTATCATTGGTCATGTAATACGCCAGTTTTAAAAAGGCCAGCAATTCCATCGAATTCTGATTTTGATCAGGGAGCCATTCAGGATCGTGGTTGAGCAGTGCAGGCGACCATACAGACCATCTTGTATGCGTGCCATCAATATCCATCATGTTGAAATTGTGGGCAATCAAATGATCAACAAGTTTAACTACATGATTGCGGACTGAAACTTTCTCCGCTGCATCAGCTGCCAGTTCATAATAAAAAAAATAACCCAACATATGGCCACACCATTCATCGCTGCTGGCATCGCCTTTCCACAACCATTTACCATCCTTCGATTTTCTCCACCGCAGTTCCACTGGTTTAAAACGGGGTTCTTTTACCATTTCGTCTGCCAGCTCTTTTGGTGTATAAGTAACGTTATTATCATGCACCCTGTCTAACCAATCAATGGGTACAATTGACCTTGCAAAATAACCATCACCGCCAGTGATTTCTTCCTGCATTTTTAAAAAGTCAAATCCTTTTTTTGCTTTCTCCCTGGCGTCAGGGATTTTTGTAGCTGCATACCGAAAGGATTCCATGGCAAGATAATTCCCGGTAAATTCGCCGTCATTGTCATCATCTTCGGGCTGCCATGAAGTAACGTCGCCCGGAATGTTTAAGTGTGCCTGGCCTGCAATCCAGGGTGCACGGATATGCCGTTTCATCAGCACATCATAAAAGAAATCCTGCTTGGCAGCTAGGTCCATTTTTCTTTTCAGGATGGCGCTTACACCATTGGGCGTTGCTATCCATGCCGTACCATCTGCATCAAAAGCAATGTCTTTTACATGGTCATCCACCAGCCAGCGGTTACTGAAAAGAAGGGTATGTGTGCCACCTTTTAAAAACCTCACGATTCCAACATCTGTACCCACCCACATGGTGCCATCTGCATCTTTGGCAATGCAATTTATATAGAGCGATGAGCAACCCTCTTTCGGTGTGAGTACACGGTCTTTCTTTTCTTTATCAATAATAGTTACACCACCCATGCCACCGGCCCACAGTTTATTGTCGGGACTAACGGCCAGCCCTTTTACATAAGCACTCAACAAAAAAGAAGTATCTATAAAATGTTTTGTACCAGCGGTAGTGCAATGATACAAACCTACATCAGAGGCTACCCACACACCATTGTCATTATCGGAAATTATTTTTCTAAGTGATCGTGCAATGGCATAATTTTTCTTTTCAACACCGTTGGCACTGCACAACCAAATGCCTTTTGGCCCGGCAGCATACACACCTTCTTTGGCCACACACATAACAGCAATGGGTCCGTCAGTGCCTTTTAATAATTGCAGCTGGTTATTTTTAAAAGTGTATACACCACCCCAGGTACCCATCCAAACGGCGCCTTCATTGTCTGCTACCACCGCAAAGGCTGGGCCTTTATCTCCCGCAGCAAATGGAGAAGACCATCCAGATTGGTTTTTATTTTTTACCAGGATACCGGCTGCGGTGGCTATCCATACATTGCCTTCTTTGTCTACGGCAATGCTTCTTACTTCTTTCTCTTTTACATCATTGCTTATTGGATATGCCTGGTGGTATTCCTGCATAAAACTGGTGTCTTTAAAACTGGTTTGCTGTGCCCCTGCACTTGCTGAGCAAAGCAGGCAAATCAAAAGTATCCAGTTACATTGCATGGTTGTTGGTTTATACATTCCTTTGATTTAATTTTTTTACCGGGCTGATTGCATCTATTAAACTTCATTGGCGTCGCACTCTTGTGCAATGAAGTTCTACTGTGCAATGCACATTCAAGACTGACTATTATTTATCAGAAAAAATCATTCATAAAAGAGTAACTAAATCTTTAAAAATATTTTCTTTTTATACAATATATAAACCGGTATAAAACATAACACAACATAAAGTAATGCCCAAATAAAGGAGATCATTTCAAGCGATAATCCCGATGGTATCACTGCCCTGATGATGATGTCATTTAAGCTGGTGCCATGTATGCCACCTACTTTGAAATAAATAATGTCATATATAAATTCAGACACGAGGTAGGCAGCAATGGCGTTTGAACCAAAGACTTTTGCAAATGTTGCCCATTTTTTAACACCCAGCATATCTACCAAAAAATACAGACTTGCCAGTATCATACAGTCCAGACCAGCCATGTATAAAACAAAAGAGCTGGTCCATAAATTTTTATTAATCGGGAAAAACCAGTGCCATCCATTGGCGATGACAAATGAAATAAAGCCTGAAAAGAATAACCAGATAATCTTGCGTTCTGCTGTTTGCCTGCTCAATAAAAAATGTCCTGTCAGCATACCTATGATGCCTGTAACAACCGCAGTGAAACTACTCAATACACCTTCCGGATCCCAGGTGCCTTGGTACATTTTTCCCGGAAGCAAGAAGCTGTCAACCCAGGCTGCCAGGTTTTTTCCGGGCTCCAGTATAGCGTATCCATAACCCGGTACAGGCAGCAATGTCATCAGTAAAAAATAAGCTATTAAAATAAATATAGCCAGCCTAATCTGAAAAGTGCGGCTGGTAAAAAGATACAACAAAGAACAACAAAAAAATACTAGCGAAATGCGTTGTAAAACACCCGTATACCTCAGCAGGGCAAGATTGAATGTGGGCAGGATACTAAGAAATAAACCTATCAAATAAAGTGTTACAGCCCGCTTGCATATCTTAACGATGATGGTTTTTTTTGCGACACCTTTTTGTAACTGGCCACTCAATGAGAGTACCACAGACACACCTACAATAAAAATAAACGAAGGAAAAATAAAGTCGGTTGGTGTAATGCCGTTCCAGGTGGCATGCTCCAATGGGGCATAGATATTTGTTGCAATGCCAGGATCATTTACCAGGATCATCCCCGCCATAGTGATGCCCCTGAAAATATCCAGGGCTTCAATACGTATTCCCTGGCCAGGAGATAAAACATTCACAGGGTTTGATTGCATCACTGGTTGGTTTAGATATTATTATTCACTGCCATTTAGTTAACAAATTTTAAGTAGTGGACATATCCGCCACGGCTGAAAATAGAGAAATCGATTTTACTTACAATTGACGACTCACCATTCACTTATTCAATCACTTTTAAATACCGTGCCATCCAATAGGGTAGCAGGTACTCATCACCAGCAAGTTCTGTTAAACCGTTTTCGCCATCATCCAGCTCGAAGGCATTGGAGTTATGACGGTGCATGGGCATTTCACCTGCTGGTAGTAATACTTCTGTTGTTTGATTCCTGAAATTTGGCGCCAGCAGTACAATGTCTTTTCGCTGCGAATTTTTTATATTCCAGCGAACAAGGTCAATGGGAAATTCTTTCAAATGCCAGAACACGGAGGGCTCATCATAAATGCCTGCCGTGGCAAAAGTGATAAGATTCCACAATGCATTTCTTTCTGGCTTTTCAATCTGCCAGTGGTCTGTAATTACCCATTTGTATTGTTCCTGCAATTCAGTCGTAAAGGCATACCGGTACAAGGGCCAGTAAGTTAAAAATGCCATCTCATCATCGGAGTGGTTCCAGCCACCAACACCAAGGTCGATGCCCATGCGGAAGGTACCCGGTGTTTCTTTTATTTTGGTGTAACTCACCAGCATATTTTTTACATAGCCAAATTCGTTGATCAGTTTGTAGGCTTCTGTTTTGTACCTTTCTTTTCCTGTTAAGGCGTATCCCAGTTGGAGGCCTGCGAGTATATGCGCACTGCCCAGTTTCCTGTCTTCCACAGATTCTGGGAATGAATTGATGTACTCCGGATTCCACCTGCCCCACAAAGTAGGTTTGCCATTGGCATCAATAAAATAATAATTGTTGTCAATGATGTGGGTAAGAATCTTGTCAATAAAATCAGCTACCCTTTTATGTTCACTTTCCGTTTCTGCCACCATTTCGTTCAACACAGATGCAATAAAAATATAGCCAACAAATTCATCACTGCTGGTAGTGCCTTTCCATTCCCACTCAGGGTCCTGCGAATTATGCCATACCTCCGGATCAGAATTTTTATAGCCCTTGCGTTCAAAAGTTCTTGCCGGAAAATTTTTTAAAGGATTGATGGAGATGATTCTTTCAAATGCTTCAAATGCTTCCCAGGCATAGCGTTTTGCATTTTTATCTTTTGTTACGGAATAACGGAATGCCTGGCTGCCCAGATAAAAAGCAGACCATAAACCATCATTGTCGGTATCCGTCATTTGGGCGGTACTAAGGTCGCCGGGTGATAGTAATGTAACATTAGAAATAAAGCCGTAGCGGATATGACGTTGCCTGATATTGTCCTGAAAATAAGTCGCCTTGTCTAAAAATGTCTCGTTGATAAATTCAATCTTGTTCAACCCGGTTGGTGTTAATACATAGGCATTGCCTTTGGTGTCGGCAGCAATGTCTGTAACCATATCTTCATTCAGCCATCTTTTAGAAGCATAGTATCTGTAACTTCCTGAAGGCTCTTTCATAAAAGCACCCATGGCCGAACCTGCCCATACTTTAT
>JAYTTI010000189.1:0-41621 GCA_043745405.1 Ferruginibacter sp.
ATTGAACAAAACATTATCATTTGCGGCAAAATTGAAGCTGTTAACTTTGTCAATAGTTTGCCATGCTGTACCAGCAGATAAACCATCATTTGAATTATTGCCAGTTGCAGAAACATAGTAGGTGTTTGCATGGGATGCGGTAGCAAACAGCACTAAAAATACAAATAGTATTGGTTTCATAGTTTTCAGAGTTATAGGATAGAGGTATAGGATTATAATAAAAACAGCTAAAAAGCATAATTATTATCTTAAAAGCGTGCTTCTTTGAAAAATAGGGTATAAATATGAATATGTTGCGGTAATTACGCAGACAGAATTGTCTAGAATTACTCAAAAGTAAATTTAGAATTTAGAGAACTATTTATATATCTCTAAAAGGAAGAAGTTGTTTTATGAAATTTTAAGGGATTTATATTTAGATAAATCAGGATTATACGTGCCAACAAATATTTAAAATTTAAATATAACATCCAATTTGTAGAATGGATATTATATTTGCAAATCAAGTAACAAAACTTTTCGCTCTCTGATATTCATTGTTTACTGGCATTCTAAAATTATTTTTTGCTTTTTAATAAAACTTTTAAAAAGCTTTTATCCTTCTAAATTTTTAGATTTTTAGTATTTTGCAATTTTCTTTTCTAAAATGTAAATCATACATATTAAAATATGCCCTTTAGCGTTATAACAGCTATACGAATTATAGAATAATTTTTTTAATACTATTATGCAGACTTTTATTGAATTAAAAAAAAACTTAAAAAAAGATTTTACAAATTTCAAGAAAATTAAAATTGCTTTACTATCTGATACTGCTACTCAATTTTTAGTGCAAGCTTTACGTGGAAGAGGTTTTGCCAGTCAAATAGACCTTCAAATATGGGAAGCAGATTTTAACCAGATAGAACGCCAGGTATTTGATACGACCTCAGAATTATATGATTTTAATCCAGAGATGGTTATAATTTTTCATTCAGCTCATAAGCTTCTTGCGAAATATAATAAGTTAAACCCTGCCGAATATGTCAGCCTTGCTGATATTCAGATGGCACTGGTTAATGATCTACACAACACTTTACAAACAGCATTAAAAGCTACGGTCATTTATTATAATTATACCGAAATAAACGATTCGGTATTTGGTAACTATGCTAATAAAATAGAGACATCTTTTTTATTTCAGCTTCGTAAGCTTAATTACGAATTAATGGTATTTGCTGCAGGGCAGGCAAATTTCCACCTCTGTGATCTTTCATCAATTCAAAATTATTTTGGTAAAAATACTTTTTTTCAATCCTCGGTTTATATCAATACAGAAATGGTTTTAAGTATTGATATTTTACCTGAAGTAGCTGCAAAAACTATTGCCCTTCTAGAAGCCAGGGTAGGCATTTTTAAAAAATGTTTGGTAGTAGACCTGGATAATACCTTATGGGGTGGGGTAATAGGTGATGATGGATTAGAAAATATACAATTGGGAAGTTTGGGGATTGGTAAAGCATTTACTGAATTTCAGTACTGGATAAAAAAATTAAAAACCAGGGGTATTATTATTGCAGTTTGCAGCAAGAATACAGAATCTATTGCTAAGGAGCCTTTTGAAAAGCATCCCGACATGGTCTTGCATTTAGAAGATATAGCTGTTTTTATTGCTAATTGGGAAAACAAAGCCGATAATATCAGACAAATACAAAGCATATTAAATATTGGTTTTGATTCGATGGTATTTTTAGATGATAACCCATTTGAAAGAAATATCGTTAGAGAGAATATACCCGGAATTTGCGTGCCTGAGTTACCTGAAGACCCAGCTGAATACCTGGAATTTTTATATCAGCAAAATCTCTTTGAAACAATTTCTTTTTCAAATGAAGATGTTGAGAGAACAAAACACTACCAGGTAGAAGCTAAGCGAACTATACTACAAAAAAGCTTTACCAATGAAGATGATTTCTTACAAAGCCTCAACATGGTATCATTGGTCGAAACATTCAATAAATTCAATACCCCAAGAGTAGCTCAACTTTCTCAACGGAGTAATCAATTTAATTTACGTACCGTTCGCTACACAGAAACAGATATTGAAAAAAGTATTATTTCGAAAGATATTTTTTCATTTTCATTTAGCTTAGAGGATAAGTTTGGCGACAATGGAATGATATGCGTTATTATTTTAAAAAAAGAAAATGACAAAGGCCTTTTTATCGATTCTTGGTTTATGAGTTGCAGGGTACTAAAACGTGGAATGGAAAATTTTGTACTCAATACCATTGTTAACTTTGCAAAACAAAATGGATATGTGTATTTAAAAGGTGAATATATTCCCACGGCCAAAAACGAGATGGTAAAAGATCATTATTCTTATCTGGGTTTTCAGCCATCAGGTAATTGTTGGTTATTAAATGTTTTAGAGTACAGAAATAAAAAATGTTTTATTACAAATAAATAAATTAATCATGTCAAATAATGAAATCATACCACAATTAAACGAGATATTTGTTGATATTATTGACAATGAAGATATTAAAATAGTACCTGAAACAACAGCTAATGATGTGGATGGATGGGATTCTTTGACACATATACAATTGGTTGTAGCTATTGAGAGGCATTTTAAAATTCGATTTACTTCAAAAGAAATTCAAAGTTGGAAAAATGTTGGAGAATTAGCCGATAGTATTTCAAGCAAGCTATAAATTATATCAATCTTTCTTGCAAAATAATTTTATCTCTTTAATGTTTAAATGAATCAAAAATTACCATGATTTTTACATCTGTATTATTTGCTCTATTTTTTTTTATAATAGTACTATTGTATTATATATTTCCTGCCAATTATAGATGGCCCTGGTTATTGTTATCAGGTATATTTTTTTATATGTATGGCAACCCTATCTACATTTTAATTATCGTCTTTATTATACTTGTAACATATTACGCTGCAATACAAATTGAGAAAGCATCTGTTCCAAAAAGGGTATTGCAGTTTTATTTATTTGCTATTTTTTCAAATATTGCAGTACTTGTTTTTTTTAAATATACTAATTTTTTTACTTCTACCGCATTTGATATGATCAATTTTGCAAGGAGGATCGTGACTCATAGCCCGCAAATATTAAATAATTCTTTACTAATTAATACAATTGCACCATTAGGTATATCTTATATTACTTTTCAGGCAATTGGTTATTTGATTGAAATAAAAAGGGGCAATCATGCAGCTGAAAAGAACATTGGTCATTTATCGACTTACCTGCTTTTTTTTCCTAAAATAATAGCGGGGCCAGTAGAGCGGGCGCACCATTTTCTTCCCCAATTAAAACAAGCAAAAATATTTAATTACAATTATATCAGTATAGGATTAAAATTAATCTTGTGGGGGCTGTTCAAAAAATTAGTAATTGCAGATAGGTTATCAATTTATGTAAGCGCAGTTTTAGGAAATGCAAGTCATCATTCCGGTATATCATTATTAATTGCAGTTATATTTTATGTATTTCAAATGTATGCAGACTTTTCGGGCTATACAGATATGGCATTAGGCTTTGCAAAAATTTTAGGATTTGATCTTATACAAAATTTCAGTAGACCATTCTTTGCAAAATCAGTTACTGAGTTTTGGCGAAAATGGCATATTTCCTTGTCCACCTGGTTTGCAGATTATTTTTATACACCCATTGCTATAGCAAAAAGAGATTGGGGAAACTGGAGTGTTGTGTATGCATTTTTTGTAACATTCATAGTATTGGGTTTTTGGCATGGTGCAAATTGGACATTCATTGTTTTTGGTGCGCTTCAAGGCTTTATCTTAACTATTGAATTTTTTACCCGCAAAGCAAGAAAAAATATTCGCAAAAAAATACCCAGTCTTTTAAATACTTATATTGGCATTACTTTTACAGTTGGTTATTTTGCTTTTTCACTTATTTTTTTTAGAGCCGATAGTGTAAGTGATGCATTAATGATCATCAAAAGGATATTTACAGAAAAAGGGCTATTATATATTGAAAACTCTTCCATACTAATATTCTCTTTACTAGGCATATTTTTCCTGATGCTGGTAGAGTTAAAAAAGGAGTTTTATGATAATCTCTTTACATTATCAAATAATAAAAACTGGCTGATCCGAAATGGTTATTATTGCTTTTTACTGCTCGTTATTTTAATAGCTGGCGTATTTGATGGAGGGGAATTTATTTATTTTCAATTTTGACAAAACTGATATGGTAAAACTTTTGCAGCATATTATTCAAAAGAAGAACTATCAATATTTACTTTTAAAGATAGGCGCTTTCATGATTCTTGCTCTTGTTTTTGATTTACTCATTGGTAACTTATTAAAACATTTTTATTTTAAACAAACATCTGGATGGGAGTATAGAACCAAATATTCAATAGAAGATACAAGGGCTGATATTTTAATTTTTGGAGCTTCAAGAGCACAGCAGCAGTACAATCCTATTTACTTCGAAGAGCGATTAAACCAGAGCTGTTATAATGTTGGCAGGGATGGCGAACCAATCTTCTATCACTATGGTCTACTTAAAGCTGTATTAAAAAGGTATACTCCAAAAATGATTATATTAGATATTGAAAACGGAGTATTTAGAGAAAACCAGGACAGTTATGACAGGATTGCTGTTTTACTACCTTTTTACAAGAATCATCCCGAAATGCATTCGATAATTGAACTTAGGGGTACTTTTGAAAAATACAAATTATGCTCACAAATTTATCCTTACAATTCTTTGCTTTTTAAAATTGCCGCTGGGAATAGTGAAATGAATAAAAAAAGGAATAAAGATATAAATGGTTATGTGCCATTAACCCGCAGCCTGAACAAACTTATCAACACAGTTGATTTATCACAAGAGTATGCTATCGATACTACTAAGATTAACATTTACAGGTCGTTCATTAAAGATTGTAAGGACGCAAATATTGAACTATATATTGTTTGTTCGCCTTATTTTTTCAATGCTGTTGGTAATGATAGTTCCATGTCCATGGTAAAAGAAATTGCCAATGATAATAATATAGACTTTATAGATTTTTCAAAAGACAAAGAGTTCTTGAATAATTCCAGATTATTTGATGATACTGTTCATATAAACATTGCCGGGTCTAAAATGTTTTCCAATAAGCTTGTTGATTCAATAATTTTGAAACAGACATTTTTATATAGATAATATTTTATTTCTTTTAGCTTTATCTACTTTTTTGTAATTGTTGTTTTGGTATAACTTTGCATTACCGCTTAGTTTAAGATTGCTTGTACAGCTATTAGTCGGCTGCTATTTTTGTATGACATTTGAGCTAATGTATTACACTTGTTTTAGTGTTCATCAAACAAATATAACAACGGCAACATGTCACTCATTGGGCTCTCGTTTCATATGTTGGAGTTAATGAACTATACCACTGAAGTGGATCGTAACAATCAAAAAGTTGAAACACATTTTGGAGTATATGATTTGTATGCAATGTTGTTTGCACAATTAATGGTCGGCCCAATAGTAAGATAACAAAACATTTTACATCAATCAATTTTTGCACCAGCTAATTATTTTTTTACTTTGTCGTTTTAAAATAAAACAAGCAACAATGGTATAAAGTTGTGTTTTTGGTTTATCATTCAAATAAACCCGATTAAAGCTGGGAAGTGTAAAATTTGGTTGAATAGTTTTCATTGTTTCAGATTGAAGTAAGAATTTTACATGCTACATATGGATTTGTAGGTATAAAAATTGTCGGGAATATATCAGAATTAATTGATATTTTGGTTTTATTATGCTTACAACAGTAAATGATGGTGGTTAGTATATAATAAAGTCGAAATTTTGAATAATTAAGTAAAACTATAAATTAATTGCGGAAAATACGTAAACTTTTATGCGTAGTAAATTGCATTTTTTGAAAAATTATATATAATATATAGGCTTAATTGCCACTGATAATTAAGAGATGTATATTGAATCTTTGTTTTTGTATTGGCCAATTATTATGGTAGGGCCAATATATAACTGATAACATTAGGCTATCCGATGTGTTTAAATGTTTTGGACACATAAGGTAAAGGTAATAAAAATTGCTTTTTACAAAAAAAAGAGTATTTTTGCCTTGCTTATTTTTGTAGAACCCACATACCTATTAAATACCTCCTTTTAATTAATTTACCCCTATTCCACGAAAATCCTCTTATTGGTGCATTGTTTTTTGCAATGGAACCTTATTGTTTTTAATAATTTTTTTTATTAAGAAAATACATTTATGAGGAAGGTTTACTTTTTAGCGCTCGCTATTTTCTTGTTATCAAATCAATCAGCAGCCCAAACTTATACATGGATAGGTGGCGCTACAGGAGATTATACAGTAGCCGCAAACTGGTCCCCAGTAAGATCTTCACCAGGTATAACCGATATCCTGGCGTTTAATGCAACATCTCCCATTGCGCTTACTAATACACCAACACAAACTATAGCAGCCATACAAATTGCCTCAGGTATCAATGCAGTTACGTTTGCAGCTAATGGAGCTAATACGCTTACACTTACTGCGGCAATTCCGCTTATTTATACAACACCGGGAAGTATTTTATCTGCTGACTTTTTGACGATCCTTCTTAACAACCCTGGTTCATTTACGCTTAGTTCTGGCACTTTTGGTATATCACCAGGCACTGGTGGAATAATAATTATTAACGGGGCCCTCGTTTTGGCAGGCGGTACATTAGACTTCGATGTAGTGGGTACAGGTGGTACCACTATAAATAGCGGAGCAAGTATTACATATAATAGCGGCACCTTTAATTGTATAAATGCTTCTGCTATATTATTTGCAGCGGGTTCAAATTACTATCACGCCGCAAGCGGTACGGTACCCACAGCTATCCCGATTTGTGGATGGGCTGCAACTTTACCAGGGGCTACCTGTAACATTACAGGTATGAATGGAGGTAGTGTTGTTTTTGCCCCTACCAGTTTAACAAATAATTTTTACAATTTCACCTGGAATTGTACAACCCAATCTGCAGATGTTGATTTAAATATACCTGCTGCTATGAATGTTGCAGGTAACCTAAATATAGTAACAACTAATTCAAAGTATGTACGTCTTGCTGGTGCTGCCGGAGGTACCTTAACTGCTGGTTCTTATACCCAAACCAATGGTAATATCATGCTGCAATCTTCTACCGGCACCACAGTTTTAACCGTTAATGGGTTATTTTCACAATCAGACGGAATCATTGATGCTGTTGGAGGCGCTTCCGCTGGTATTGGAACACTTGAATTTAAAGGAAACGTAAATACAACTAAAGCAGGCATATGGCAATCAAACGGTACAAACACAGCAGCTCAATGGAATTTGATATTTTCTGGCAACAATTCACAAACAGTAAATTTTAATGGATTGAACTCACAAAGTTTTTCTGGAGTTGGTAAGGGAACATGTAATATTACTATCAGTAACGCAGATAAAGTTACAGGCGTAAGTTTAACCGGAAGAATGTTTGTAGCAAATAGGGGAAATACCTTAGCTACCGCTACCTGCACGATGCTGGGTGTAATTACAAGTGGCAGCATTTACTATTCAAATTCTGGCGGAGGTATTGGCACTACATTAATTTATAATGGTAATTTTTTTCAAACAGCAACTGCTTTTGAATTTCCAACAAGTGCTGGTAATGAACCTACTAATTTAACAATTACCAATGGTTTGGGTCTTAGTTTCCCAGCGACTTTTACCAATAAAACCATAACTGGCACTTTAAACATGGCTGGAGGAAATTTTAATATTGGTGCCGGTAACACACTAACTTTAAGCAATGCCAATTTAAGTACACAATTAAACTATACGTCTGGATTTATTACTACAGGTACTTTAAGCCGGAGTTTTCCGAATAGTGGTTTACCTGTTACTTTGAGTTCTTCCATTCGCTTCCCTTTTGGAACTGGGGCAAATGACAGATCACTAAATATATTTTTTTCAGCAAATACTATCACTGCTGCTGGGATGATATCTGTTTCTCATACACCTGTTATTGGCGTTTCGGCTCTCGCGCTTGTTGACGATGGTGGTATGACTAATCTCGACAAAAGAACAGAAACATATTGGACCATCAATACTGATGCCGCTATTAATCTTGGTACTACAACAATATCATTATTAGCAACCAGTGCAAATATAGGTTCAGTGGATGATTTTAATTACCTGCGCCTAACTGATGGTACTACCAATAATTTTGCTACAACTATTCCAACTACTGGTCCCAATACAACTCCGGTTGTTGGCAAAGCTGGATTGACACAGGCTGATATTACTCTTATTTCTAAAAAATTGTACGTTGCAAGTACTTCTATAAATCCATTAATCATTATTACTTTTACATGGAATGGATCTGTAGACAATGACTGGAAAACGCCAGGTAACTGGACAGGAGGGGTTGGCTATCCCAGTGCCTCCACAGAAGTCGCTATTATCAATAATAAGGTCACTTTTGACCCAGTTATAAAAACGGGCGCTAGTATTAATGTTTATCAATTAACCGTTGCAGCAGGTATGACATTAACCTTACAGGCATCATCAGGAATTACTGTTTTTGATCAACTTAGTTTTTCCGGAACGGCAGCATTTGACCCTGCAAGTACATTTGGCTATGCTAACACTTCAGCCACCCCTCAAAATATTGCACCCTTGGTGTATGGTAATCTGGCACTCTCTGGTGCAGGCCCTAAAGTTTTGCCATCTGCCGGAACTGTAACCGTAACAGGTTTATATTCGGTATTGTTAGCTTACCCTGCCATAGGCACCAGTACTTTTATTTATGCAGGTGCCGGCACACAAACCATTACAGCAGCAACTTATTATAATTTAACCATTGCTGGGAATAGGGCAGGGGGCACTATTAAATTAGGCACTAATATTTTTCCAACTCAAACTATTGATATTGCCAACATATTTGATGTAAGCACCCTTACTGGCGTTGGAAATTATGTTGTTGATTACAGTACTGTAAATTTTAGTTCTGCAGGCTCTCAAACAATACCCGGATTTACTTATCAGACAATTAACAGTAACGTCAATGTAGTAGGACCAAGAATACTTGATCCTTTAGGGTCAGGGGATCCTACTCATGTTATAGTATGCGCAAGTTTTAACAGACCTGCCACTGGTTATACAGTCGCAGGCTCAAAAGTAAAGCTTTGTTTTCTGGGTATAAACGATGTTGTATATTTATTACGAAATTTTTACGATCTTGAAATAGGCACTTACAAAACTACTCAAAATGGAAATGGGCATATCCTTGATTTTTGGCCAGGGTTTTCCATAGGAATTGAAGGAAAATTTACTGTAACGCTAACTAATTACACACTTGGTACAAATGTGTATACTTTAAATTTTAATGGAACGGGCAATCAAACAATTACTTCATTCAAAACCAATACTGCCACCAATACGCCATCTTTTAAATACTCAAATGTTACCATTACAGGAGGTAACAGAGATATAACCCTTGCAGGTACTGATACCATAGGAATAAGGGGAGCATTAACAGTACCTGCCAGTTTTACTGCCGGAAATGGATTTATCACTACAGGTAGTACCGTTAATTTCAGTGTGGGTTCTTATTCAGTACCGGTACTAACTCCGAAAGTTACCGGAAATCCTAACTACAATAATATTACAGTAAGCGGCGGTACCAGGATTTTTGCGGGCAATATGTTGATAGGCGGTAATGTAGAAGTAAAAGGAGGTATAGATGCCAGCCCGGCAACATTAACTATCGGAGGCGGAAGTGCTGTTACAAGAATAACGACCATACTGGGTAATATGCTTGTAAATGGAGGAGGTTCTGGTGGGGTAGTTACTGGTCAAATTGATTTAAACCCCGGTACTTTAGGATCAACCACCGTTAACCTGGCAGGTAATTTATCTATTAGTGGTAATGGCCAGTTGATGGGTACAACAAGTACCGGAACAAATAATGGAGTAGTGCTGTTTAATGGCACTACAGCACAAACCTATTCTAATACTTCAACAACTTTTAAAAACGGACTTGTAAGTTTTGTGGTAGGTAATGGAACCCTGGCTTCAAATGTAACGCTTGGTAGTTCAATTAATTTATTAGCTTCATCAACAACTCAAAATAAAAGTACGATTACAGTTAAAAATAATTCTTCTTTGGATTGTAGCATTAACAATATAATCAGCAATGGAACAGGTAACGCGATTTTTAATTTGAATGCAGGCGCAACATTATTAACTGCTAACACAGGCGGTATAGAAGGACCAGCAATTGGTTCTTCCACAGGTTCAATTATAAATGATGCAACGATTTCAAAAGTATACGACCCTTTGGCCAGTTATCAATTTAATGCTTCTACAGTTAGCCCTTTTCCTGCTGCAATTACTCCTATGGCCAATTTAACCATTGGTGATAATGTCAATGTACAATTGAACAAGTCAATAGAAGTTAGTAATACTTTTACCCTAAAAAATTCAGCATCTTCATTTGATTTATCTGAAAGTGATCTTACACTTAAATCTACAGCAACCGCCACCGCAAGAGTGGCGGCTGTACCAGCTGGGGCAACAGTTTCGTATAGCAGCACTGGCCGTTTTAATGTTGAAAGAAATTACCAAGGATTACAAAGGGCATGGTATTTAGTTACCTCACCTTTGGCAGAAGCCGGTTCTGTTTTTGATACTTGGCAAAATGGTAGTGTTAACACTACGGGAAAAGGTACTTGGGTTACAGGAACTATTGCTGGTAATGCGGCTAATGGCCTTGATAATGGCCCTCAGCTAAACAGTTCATTAAAAGTTGGTGATGCGCTAACTGTTGTTAATAATACAAAATCTGAGTTATTATCTAATACTGGTACCAGTGCGGTTAATAAGGGTTTCTTTCTTTTTGTAAGGGGTGATAGGATTCCAGCCAATTTTAATACTTCTAATTGGAATGCAACTACTTTAAGCAGCAGGGGTAAAATACAAACTGGTAGTCAATTCTTCCCTTCAGCCGCAATTGCAGGAGGATATAAATTAATAGGTAACCCATACGCCTCGCCTGTAAATTATACTAATGCAACAAGAACTAATCTAACTGACTTCGTTTATATTTGGGATCCTCAAATAAATAGCTCAATTGGTGCATATGTAGCAATAACTCTTAAACCAGATGGGACCGTTCTTTATGCGATTCCTTCAAGCTCAATGGCACCAGAGCTACAACCACTAATTTTACAATCAAGCCAGGCATTTTGGGTTCAAAGTGCAAGCAGTGGAGCCTCAGTTCAATTTAATGAAGTAAATAAATCTGCTCTTTATAATGCTAGTGGATTCAGGCAAATGGGGGATCT
This sequence comes from Ferruginibacter sp., assembly GCA_043745405.1. Taxonomy (GTDB): domain Bacteria; phylum Bacteroidota; class Bacteroidia; order Chitinophagales; family Chitinophagaceae; genus Ferruginibacter. The sequence goes on from JAYTTI010000189.1 coordinate 11,364, forward strand.
TACCAAGTCATTCCGAACCAATTTAAATTTGGTTGAGCCAAATGATTCTATCATATTAGCGGACGGTAATTTTGTACAATTCGACAATCAATATAGCAAAGGAGTTGATTTAAATGATGCATTAAAATTTGGCAACATAAAAGAAATGCTTGCTTTTCAAAGAGATGGTAAAACACTTTCTGTTGAAAGAAGGCCAGAAATTACTTTAAATGATACCTTGTTTTTTAAACTAACTAAAACGACCCAACGCAATTACCAGTTTCAGTTTGTACCAACCAATATGGCCGGCACATTAACTGCTTATTTGGAAGATAGTTACACAAATGCCAAAACAATGGTAAGCCTTACCGCTACCAGTACCTTTAATTTTACCATCAACGGCGATGCAGCCAGTGCAGCGCATGACCGTTTTAGGATAGTGTTTACCGCATCTGCTGCAGGCCCTTTACCTGTTACTTATAAAACCATAAAAGCCTCCCAGCAAGGCAAGGATATTACTGTAGACTGGACCGTTGAAAATGAAATCAACATCAGCAAATATGAAGTGGAAAAAAGTACTGACGGAACAAATTTTATCAAAGTAAATACCACAACAGCAAAAGCCACCAGTGGCAGCATTGATTATTCGTTTGTTGATACTAAAGCTGTACAGGGTAATAATTTTTACCGTATAAAAAATTACAACCTTGGTGGTAGTTATGATTATAGCAGGGTAGTGGTTGTGAAACTGGGTAAAGCAGGTTCAGGTATCAATATTTACCCTAATCCAGTATCAGGTAACTCTATTGGAATGGCAATGACAAATATGGCACAGGGTATTTACCAGCTAAGACTAATCAACACAATTGGGCAAACTGTAACGACAAAAAGGATATGCCATTCAACAGGAAATTCAATGGAGACATTCACATCAGATAGCCAGCTAAGCACGGGTATTTACCAGTTAGAAGTAACAGCACCGGATAAACGCATAAGCAGCATTAAAGTGATCGTGCAATAATTTATTAAATTTTATCTATAAACTGTTGCTTGTTTTGGGCAGAGGTTTTTATTGATATCAAGTAAAGAACAAAAAAATTTTAAAAGGTTCCTTGTAAACTTTATATCCTTATTTTTTTGCGTAAAAAAAGGGAAAGGTACTGTGGAAATAGTATACTATACCGCCAATATTAAAACCCATTTCAATCAACCATTTTCTTAACCAATTCTTCCAGTTCATCTTCACTCAATTCAACCTTTTTTTTATAAATCAGCCTGCCAACAGCATCATAAAAATAAGTAAATGGAACAGAAGTTATTCCTAAATCATGAAAGGGTTTTTGCAATTGGACAAATAAAAAAGTATACTTATTGGCTTCTTTAAATTTTATTATTTTATCAACCGGCTCATCAGAAACCATTACAAAATTAACTTTTTCACCATACCCTTCTTTTACTTTTTCGAAGTTGGGAAGCTCCTCTCTGCAAGGCCCACACCAGATTCCCCAAAAGTTTATTATCAGCGGCTTGCCAGATAATTTTGACAGGTCAATAGTATTTCCATTTAGATCTTTTATTGAAATTGCAGCAAGCTCTATTGGTGGCGCATAACTTTTTTTAAATTTCCTTGCCAGAAATAAAGAAGTGAATAGCAGCAATATAATTGCCAACAGATACCATTTTCCATTATTCATGATAATAGATTCTATTACTCGTGTATTAGATAAATAATATAACCACAATTATTTCATTTTTTTAAATGCATTAATTAATCCATTGGTAGATGAATCATGTGCATTTACAGTGTCATTATTTTCCAGTTCAGGTAATATTTTTTTAGCCAGTACTTTGCCGAGTTCAACGCCAAACTGGTCGAAACTGTAAATATTCCAGATAACACCCTGCACAAAAATTTTATGCTCATACAGTGCTATTAACTGCCCTAAAGTATGAGGTGTAATTTTCTTTAATATAAAAGAATTGGTGGGCCTGTTACCGGTAAAAGTTTTGTATAGATCAGCATTTTCACTTCCATTCATCAAAGCCTCAGTTTGTGCAAAAAAGTTGCTTAATAAAATGGCATGGTGTTCACCACTGGGGTTATGGCTGATTGCAGGAGCTATAAAATCGCATGGTATTTTTTGTGTACCCTGATGAATCAACTGGTAAAATGCATGCTGGCCATTTGTGCCAGGCTCTCCCCAAATGACCGGGCCAGTTGAATAAGTAACAGGATTACCATTTCTATCAATATACTTACCATTGCTTTCCATATTTCCCTGCTGAAAGTAGGCTGCAAAACGGTGCATATATTGATCGTAGGGTAAGATAGCTTCTGTAGAAGTTCCGTAAAAATTGGTATACCAAATGCCTAACAGTGCCATAATAACTGAAATATTTTTATCCAAAGGAGTTGTTGCAAAATAAGCGTCTGTTTGATGGGCTCCTTTTAGCAGTTCTTCAAAATTATCGTATCCAATGGTAAGCGCAATTGATAACCCAATCGCACTCCATAAACTATATCTTCCTCCAACCCAATCCCAAAATACAAACATATTTTCTGGTGCAATACCAAACTTTACTACATCTGCTTCGTTGGTACTAAGCGCCACAAAATGCCTGGCTATATGCGCTTCATCTTTCGCTTTTGCTAAAAACCAGTTTCTGGCAGTATGTGCATTGGTCATGGTTTCCTGCGTTGTAAATGTTTTAGAAGCAATTAAAAACAATGTTTCTTCAGGGGTTACTTTTTTTAATGTTTCAGCAATATGCGAACCGTCAATATTACTTACAAAATAAGTTTGTATGCCTTCTATCCAGTAAGGCTTCAATGCTTCTGTAACCATTACGGGGCCAAGGTCGCTTCCACCAATACCAATATTTACAATATATTTTATTTTGCTGCTGGTAAATCCTCTCCATTCGCCACTATGTATTTTGGCACAAAAACTTTTCATTTGATCCAGCACTTTAAAAACATCCAACATCACATCTTTTCCATCAACTAAAACAGGCTTGCCCGAAAAATTCCTCAAGGCGGTATGCAATACAGCTCTGTCTTCTGTTGAATTAATTTTTTCACCCGCAAACATTGCTTCAATGGCTTTTTTCAGTTTGCAATCGGTTGCCAGTTGCAGCAATAGCTGAACAGTTTTTGCTGTGATGTTGTTTTTTGAATAATCAAATACAATATCTCCTGTGCTCAAAGAAAATTTATTAAATCTATCTCCATCAGCGCTAAAAAGGTCTTTTATTTTACTATCCTTCATTGCAGCATAATGTTGTAATAAAGCCTTCCATGCTGCAGTATTTGTAGGGTTAATTGAGGGAAACATTTACAAAAATATTTTTTTAAAAATTAAGAGAGTTCAGCCACGAAGATATTATAAAATGAGTTGTGTTAACAAGTGTTTCGATATTTCAGTACTATAAAACGATTTAAATCACTGAAAAATTTCACTGTATATTTAATAGTTAATTACATCGTTTCAATAACGCTAATTAAATTACTGATCATTTCTGATCTAATATCAAGATGTGTAACCATTCTTACCTGGGTTGATGAAATAGACATACATAAAATAGAAAACTTTGCTAATTCGGCTTCAAAGCTTTTTGGTGTGTAGGGCAGTAATACTTCAAAAATTACAATGTTAGTTTCTACAGGCATTATTTCCCCAACAAAATTTTTTTTTTGTAAGGCTATTAAAATCTGTTGAGCATGTGCATGGTCTTCGTTTAAACGCACTATATTATTTTCTAAGGCGTAAATACCCGCGGCGGCCAAATACCCTGCCTGCCGCATGCCACCACCAAAAACCTTCCTTACACGCCTGGCTTTTTTAATAAAGCTGTTGTTGCCTAATAAAAGGCTTCCCACGGGTGTGCCCAATCCTTTACTAAGACAAATGGAAATACTGTCAAATAATTCTCCATGTTGTCTCGGGGTTTCTTTTTTAGCAACAAGCGTATTCCAAAGCCTTGCACCATCCAAATGTAATTTCAAATTATTTTGTAAACAAACTTCTTTAATTTGTTGTAAATCACTAAATTCATAACAACTTCCACCACCTCTGTTAGCAGTGTTTTCTACACTTACGAGACTTGTTGTAGCTTTGTGTATATCTTGGGGGTTGATGGCGTCTGCAACCTGATCGGCAGTAAGCCTCCCATAATTTCCTTCTATTGCCTTAACCTGGCAACCGCTATTAAATGCTATACCACCACCTTCATAAATATATACATGACTCAGTTTTTCGCAAATTACTTCATCGCCGGGTTGTGTGTGTACTTTAATAGCAATTTGGTTTGTCATAGTACCACTCGGGCAAAATAAAGCTGCTTCCATACCAAACATATTAGCAGCCATGGCTTCCAGCTGATTTATTGTAGGGTCTTCACCAAACACATCATCCCCAACTGATGCCGTAAACATAGCTTGCAACATAGCAGCAGAAGGTTTGGTAAAAGTATCGGAGCGTAAATCTGTTATCATTTTGTAAATGTACAATCAATATTAAATGGATTAACATTCATATTTATAATTGATTTTCACTTAAAATAAAAAAAAAGGGTAAAGCTGACATTTATTGTAATTGGGTTTAAAAAAAATCACATTAAAAATTTATAATTATAAAATTACTGCCATTTAACAATTCTAATAGTAAACTTCACCTCTATTTTTTGATTTTTACTATGAAATGCAAGATTTTCGTGGTATATTTGCCTTTTTTTAAGTAAATATTTGTTGATAACGATTGTTTTTGCATCATTTTCACCAACTTTATTTCCAACTGACTGTTACATTTCCGAATTAAACCTAACAAATGAGGCAATTAAAAATAGCTACCCAAATCACCAACCGTGATTCACAAGCTGTAGAAAAGTATCTGCAGGAAATTTCAAAAATTTCAATGATTACTCCAGAGGAGGAGACCATTTTGGCCCAAAAGATCAAAATGGGTGATCAAAGAGCTTTAGATAAATTGGTTCAGGCAAACCTTCGTTTTGTGGTATCTGTTGCCAAGCAATATCAACACCAGGGTCTTTCGCTAAGCGATTTGATTAATGAAGGTAACCTTGGATTAATTAAAGCAGCACAGCGATTTGATGAAACCAAAGGTTTTAAATTTATTTCATATGCAGTATGGTGGATTCGTCAATCTATTTTACAAGCCTTAGCAGAGCAGGGCAGGTTAGTTCGCTTGCCACAAAATAAGATTGGTACATACAACAAAGCAAATAAAGCTTACATGGCTTTTGAACAGGAGCATGAGAGGGAGCCATCAACAGAAGAGTTGGCAGAATTACTGGAAATGAGTGAAACTGAAATCAACAATATTTTTCAAAGTAACACCCGCCACACTTCATTGGATGCCCCTGTACATGAGGCAGAAGATGTTGCTATGGGTGATTTATTGAAAGGTGGCGCCGAAACTGATGAAGATGTAATGCATGATTCATTAAGAAATGAAATTCGCAGGGTATTAAAATCACTAAGTCCAAGAGAAGCCGAAATTGTAAATGCATATTTTGGTTTGGACGGAGAAAATGGTGTTACTATTGAGCAAATAGGACAAAAATATGATCTTACAAAAGAGCGTATTCGCCAGATAAAAGAAAGGGCTATAAAAAGATTGCAAAAAGCCAGGTATAGCGGAGCTTTAAAAGCTTATCTAGGATAATTTATAAAATGTATTTTAGCAAAAGCCCTGGGTATGCCGGGGCTTTTTTTGAACAATAATGACATTGCTTTGTATTGTTATTTTTATTTTATTATTGTTTAATGGATAAATTTGCAGAATGAAGAAATGGTTGATAGCATTTATTTTTTTGAGTCTCAATTCCTGTGAAAAAAATATCAATTTTGATTTAAATAATTCGCCTGATTTACTTGTAGTAGATGCCAGTATTGAAAATGGCCACGCTCCGTATGTACTACTTAACAAAAGTTTTGATTTTTTTAGCACCCTAAACTTCGAAAAACTATCCAATTCTTTTATACATGATGCTGTTGTAACCATTTCGAATGGTATTGTTACCCATAAATTAAAAGAATATGCTTACGAAGTAGGGGGCGGTAATAAAATATATGTGTATGGTATTGATTCAGCCAATTTATCCACTGCTTTTGTCGGCCAGTTAAATACTCCTTATACCTTACAAATTTCATCCGAAGGGAAAAACTATACTGCAGTAACTACTATTCCTTCTTTGGCAAGGAAAATGGACTCACTTTTTTGGAAACCTGCACCATTTGCAACTGATACAAATGATGTAGTGGTATCGCTTAAAGCTACTGATCCCCCCGGGCTCGGCAACTATGTGCGTTATTTTACAAAAAAAAATAATGAATTATTTTTACCAGGAGATAATTCTGTTTTTGACGACCAGGTTATCGACGGCACCACTTATGAGTTCCAGGTAGATCCGGGTATTGATAGAAATAACCCGGTTCCCTACGATAGCAACTATTTTAAAAGGGGTGATTCAATAACCATTAAACTCTGCAATATTGATAAATCAACTTATTCATTTTGGACAAGTTGGGAGTTTTCATATGGCAGTATAGGTAACCCTTTTGCTCAACCCAATAAAGTGATTGGTAATATCAGTAATGGAGCACTCGGCGCTTTTTATGGATATGCTGCTGCATTCAAATCTATTGTCATTCCAAAATAAATTTATACCGCTTTTATCAATTTTAAATAAGCACATATATGAGTGTCTACAATGAAAAGAAAAAATAACCGTAGCAATAGCCGCTGCTAAAACATGCAGATAATCAACTTATTATTCAAAAAGCCAAAGCCAGAATAGATTACAAATAAACGTGTAAATTTGCGTTCGCTTATAAATAAGCAATTAATAATTAGTAGAAAGTATGGAAAGTAAAAGTGTAGAAAAAGTTCATTGCTTAATTATTGGTTCGGGCCCGGCAGGTTATGCTGCTGCCATTTATGCCAGCAGGGCAGGGTTGAAGCCTGTATTATACCAGGGGATACAGCCAGGCGGCCAGTTAACAATTACTACTGAGGTAGAAAATTATCCGGGTTACCCCGATGGTATACAAGGGCCTGATATGATGATTCATTTTGAAAATCAGGCAAAAAGAATGGGTGCTGATATCAGATATGGATTGGCCACTAAAGTAGATTTTTCAGCTCTTCCATATAAGGTTGAAATTGACGAAGAAAATTGGATTGAAGCTGATGCTGTGATTATTTCCACGGGGGCGTCAGCTAAATGGCTGGGTATAGAAAGTGAACAAAGATTGAACGGCTATGGAGTTAGTGCTTGTGCGGTATGTGATGGGTTTTTCTTTAAAGGTAAAGAAGTGGCAATTGTTGGTGCAGGGGATACTGCTGCTGAAGAAGCACTGTATCTTAGTAATATCTGTTCGCAGGTACACATGATTGTTAGAAAAGGTGAAATGCGGGCCAGCAAAGTAATGCAGGACAGAGTATTAAAAACTAAAAATATAACTGTTTACTGGCATAGTGAAACAGACGAAATATTAGGAGATAAAAAAGTGGAAGCAGTGCGTATTAAAAATAATGAAACCGGCGAAAAAAAGGAAATTCCGGTAAGTGCTTTTTTTGTTGCTATCGGGCATCATCCCAATAGTGATATTTTTAAAGACTGGTTAAACCTTGATGACGCTGGTTACATTTTAACCACACCAGGAACTTCTAAAACAAATATTGAGGGGGTATTTGCTTCCGGCGATGTGCAGGATAAAATATACCGGCAGGCTGTAACTGCTGCTGGCAGCGGATGTATGGCGGCACTGGATGCAGAGAGATATTTGGGTGCAAAACACGCTCATCAATAAATAGTATTTCTTTTAAAGTAATACCTGACGTTTTTAAACTTTAATTTTTTATGCGCTGATGTTAACGATTCATTTACATAATTTACTATTTCATTCTTTTCATGGAATGTATAAAGAAGAAAAAATTTTAGGCAACGATTTTGAAGTAAATGTGGATGTATCCATTAAAGCCGAGCAGCACATTTCAAAACTAAAGCAATCTGTTGACTATGTTTCTTTGTATGCTGTCATTAAAGAAGTGATGGATCAGCCAACACCCTTAATGGAAATGTTAATTCAGGAACTTGCAGAAAGAATCCGGTTATTTGATGAAAAGATCCATGCTGTTACCATTTCTATTAAAAAACTAAATCCACCAATCAGCAATTTGCAGGGAACGGTGGGGGTTAGTTATTCAAAAGTATTTTAGTTATGAAGGCAGTATTAATCTTTTTTTGTACTTGCTTTTTTTTTATTGATGTGTCTGCACAGGATATTAGTACATTAATAAAGTCGGCAGATAAACTTGAAGCGGTTCCAGATGAAAAGGGCGCTTTTATTGCATTTAATGAAGTTTTAAAACTGCAGCCAACCAATATATATGCCATTAATAAATGCAGCGAATTATGCAGCAGAATTGGCCAACGCCAGCCAAATAAAATAATAAGAGACGATTATTATAAAGCTGCGGAAACTTATGCCGGCATTGCGTTAAGAATTGACTCTGATAATGCAGAAGCCAACTGTGTAATGGCTATTGCATTGGGCAAAAGCACTATGAGTAAAAGCGGCAAAGAAAAAATTATTGCTGCCAGGGAAATTAAAAAATACGTGGACAGATCAATACAAAACGATCCTCGAAATTTTAAAGCCTGGCATGTACTTGGAAGGTGGAATTACGAGTTGAGTAATCTTAATATAATTGAACGGTCTGCTGCAAGATTAATGTATGGTAGTATTCCTGAAGGCTCTATTGCGGAGGCCATCTTTGCATTTGAAAAATGCAATAGCATTTCCAATGGCTTTATTTTGAATTACATGGAGTTGGCCAAAGCATATAAAAAGAATGATCAGGATGATAAAGCCATTGCAAGTATCAATAAAATGCTTTCGATGCCAAATAGTAATGAGGACGATGGTGCTATAAAAGAAGAAGGGAAAAAATTATTGAAACAATGGCAGTAAGTAATGTAAATAATACTTTATGGTATTGCAATAGCATTTTATAAAAATGATTCTATGTTTCTCTTAAATATAAAAATATAAGTATGATAAAAAAAACTGTATTGCTTTGCTTACTGTCTATTGCAACATTTAGCATTTTTGCCCAGGAAAAAACTATAGAATCTAATTATGATCCTCATGCACTTTTCTCTCCGTTTTTTTATCCCACAGGAGAAACAATTACAAGATCTGCAAATGGAGCACCCAATGTTGGTTATTGGCAAAACAGGGCCGACTACCAGATTACTTCTTCATTAAATGATATTACACACCAGGTAACAGGTAGTGTAACGATAACATATAAAAATAACAGTCCACATACATTACCTTTTTTGTGGCTGCAATTAGACCAAAATTTATTTAATAAAGATAGCCGTGGACAAGCAAGGATGCCTGTTGATAGCCGCAGCAGGTACGGTGACGCTAAAAGTGGTTTTAATGGCGGTTACATTATTAGCAAAGTTCAGTTAAATGAAACCGCAGCTAATTATATTATAACTGACACAAGGATGCAGATCAGGTTACCCAAGCCAATGAATGCAGGTGGCGATGTAATTAAAATAAAAATCGACTATTCTTTTACAATTCCCGAATATGGTGCAGACAGGTGTGGTATTTTAAAAACTAAAAATGGAGAAATTTTTGCCGTGGCACAATGGTATCCCCGTATGTGCGTATTTGATGAAGTGCAGGGATGGAATACACTCCCTTATTTAGGGCCAAGTGAATTTTACCTTGAATACGGTGATTTTGATATTACCATTACTGCTCCTGCATCTCACATTGTAGTGGCAAGTGGTGAATTACAGAATCCTGCTGAAGTATTAACACCAACACAAAATACACGATTAGCAAAAGCTAAAAAAAGCGATAAAACAGTAGTGATTCGTTCAGAAGCAGAAGTAACCGATCCTTCATCAAGACCAAAAGGAACAACCTTGACCTGGCATTACAAAATTACAAATGCCAGGGATATATCATGGGCTTCGTCAAGAGCATTTATATGGGATGCAGCTAAAATAAATTTACCCAGTGAAAAGACTTCTTTGGCTATGAGCGTTTACCCGGCAGAAAGTAATGGTGCAAAAGCCTGGGGAAGGGCAACAGAGTATACCAAAAAAAGTATTGAAAATTATAGTAAAAGATGGTTTGAATTTCCTTACCCTGCTGCTACCAATGTAGCCAGTAACGTTGGAGGTATGGAATATCCCGGAATAGTTTTTTGTGGATGGAAGGCAACAGAAGACCAGTTATTTGGTGTTACAGATCATGAATTTGGACATACCTGGTTTCCAATGATTGTCGGCAGTAATGAACGCAAATACGGTTGGATGGATGAAGGATTTAATACTTTTATAAATACAATTTCGGATGATGATTTTAACAATGGGGAATATAAGCAGGATGCAAAAAATATGGAATCCATGGCATATTACATGTTTAACCCAAACAGTGAGGCAATCTTAAATACCCCGGATGCTATGAAGGAAGCTAATATTGGCACCACATTATATTTTAAACCAGGATATGGTTTAGAATTATTACGTAATGAAATTTTAGGTCCCGACAGATTTGATTATGCTTTTAAAACATATATACGACGTTGGGCATATAAACATCCAACTCCATGGGACTTTTTTAAAACAATGGATAATGCATCAGGCGAAGATCTGAGCTGGTTTTGGAAGGGTTGGTTTATCGAAAATTTCAAGTTAGACCAGGCTATTGAATCTGTAAAATATGAAAAAGATAGTGAGCTAAATGGTGCAATTGTAACTATTGCGAATTTAGATCAATTAGCTATGCCAGTTACTATTGCCTACGAAACTGTAAGTGGTAAAAAGGGAATTATTAAATTGCCTGTAGAAATCTGGAACAATACAGTATCGTTTAAAGTAAAATTGCCTACCACTGAAAAATTAACAAGTGTAATAATAGACCCGAACAAAGTTTTCCCTGATATAAACTTTGCCAATAATAGTTGGAAAACAAATTAATAAAAAAGAGCTGCAACTTGCGGCGCTTTTTTTATCAAGCGTTTTTCTATTTTACTTATAATAACCATCTGAACTTAACCCTGCCATTCATTATAAATAATTTCAGTAAAATAAAATTTCTGCAAATACAGGTATTCTATCTCTGTTAATCAATATCGTACCTATATAAAATATGCAATAAGCGTCAAAACCTGTTATTCTTTCTATTAGCCTGTTTTTCATCAGCTTATTTTACCCTCTATAACATAATTAAATACCTTGAATTTTCTATAATAGTAAATATTAAACTGATTATCAATTAATTAGTACATAACATACTATTTTACACAAACAATTACTATAAAATAAATGGTACTTAATATTGCATAGTACTAAAAATATATTTAGCTTTGTTCTATCAAATTAAAAACAATTAAAACTAAAAATCATGAAAAGGTTCATTAAATCAATTTATTTCGCAGCATTAATTTTAATGTTTCCTGCTTTATTTGTTGGTTATTTATATACCAATAACCCAACAACCACAAAACAGCAAAATAATAGCCAGATCAGAACAAACATATCTGCAAATGGTGAAACAGCATTTAAACCAGAAATATTGTTTATTGTAAAAGGAATATAAATTATTTGGAGGTAGTATTTTTATAATTTATTGAATATATGTGCAAGGATGGGTAGCTACTATAGCACTAATAAATTTCAATAAAATTTTGTTTACCTGTTTTCGGGGCTATTGCAAATAAATTAATAATTTAGTCATTTGGTCTGTTAGTCCATGTTTTCCGTTTGTTTGCAAATCGTTTATATTTGTTTCTGTGCCATTTTTTTATATAATCATTCTGCACTTACTTTCGTGAATACTGAAATTTGCTAAACATTTTAAAATAAGCCTGCAGAATGATAATACTAAAATATTTTGAACAAAGTGATTTTGATCAACTGACACAGTGGATACAGGATGAGGATTTATTGATGAATTGGGCTGGCTCTTTGTTCAACTATCCACTTACTGAAGAAAGCCTTAAATGGTATATTGAAGATGTAAATGAAACAGGTAGCTCTGACGCGTTTGTTTACAAAGCGGTTGATAAAAGTAATGGAAATACGATAGGCCATATTTCATTAGGTAGCATAAGCAGAAAAAACAGATCGGGGAGGATAAGCAGGGTACTTGTGGGTGATACTAATAACAGGGGAAAGGGATTTTGTGCAGATATGGTTACAGCAGCTTTAAAAATCGGATTTGAAGACATGAAACTCCATCGCATCAGTTTGGGAGTATATGATTTTAATACGGCTGCAATCCGTTGTTATCAAAAAGCCGGATTTAGTATTGAAGGAACTACAAGGGATGTACTGCTATTTAAGGGAAAATGGTGGAGCCTTGTGGAAATGAGTATTTTAGAAAATGAATGGACACAAAAGTTTAATAAATTACGACAGGTATAATAGATTATTGGGATATTTTGTAAATCGTTTATTTAACAACTAAAAAAGGGCCAGGATAAAAATCCAGCCCCGTTTAAAATCCAATATCCTATGAAAAACCGTTGTAAAAATAAGGACATATTTATAATATAGAATACCCTATTGTAGGTATTTTAAAGAATTTTAAAGTAGCATAATATAAAAAAGTCGCTTTTTACTTTACATACTGTCTACACAGCCCGTAATTAAAATCTTGTACCCTGTAATTAATTCTTTTTTAAAAATATAACCGTTTTTTTTAATCAACCTTTGCAAAACATATTGCCGGCATTTCTACTTTTTTAAACTCATTTGTAAGTATATCAAAAAAACGAAGCAACACCACACCATCAGCCCCAATGCCGGTAATTACTAATTGAATATTTTTATTTGCTTTAAAGGCTACTACATCGCCAATTTCAAAAGGATTATTCATGATAAATATTTAAAGAGTAAGGTAATCAATTTTGTTCTTTTCAATCTTTCTTCTATCCTTTATATTTATTTGAAAAAAGTTTTAGTATTAAGGATTAGTTAAAATTCTGAGGCAATACTTTAAAAACCAAATATGGAGTATTATTTTTGTTGCCATATAAATGGTGGTCTTAACATACGTGTTCGTCGCAATATTTTTAACTTTTGTCTCTTTTTTTAAAAGAGTATATTTATTTGGAATAGGTTTACATTATAAAAATTAATTAAACGAAAATAAATTAAAATGAAAAAAATGCTCTATCCGTTTGCTGCAATTATTATTTTTATTGCTTCAGGCTTTACTTTTATTCAGTCTCAAAACTGGAAAATTGCAGAAAATTATTCTGTAAAATTTGACGGAGGTGATCCATCAGGCGAATTTTCTGGGTTAAAAGGCAATATTAGTTTTGATGAAAAAAATCTTGCGGGATCTAAATTTGACGTTACTATTGATATAACCACGATTAATACCGGTAATGGAATGAAAAATACCCACGCCAAAAGTGACAAATGGTTAGATGCCGTAAAGTATCCTACAATTAAATTTGCCTCTTCATCAATTGCCAAAACAGCTTCTGGATATCAAGCTAAAGGTATGCTTGACATGCATGGTGTTCAAAAAGAAATTAGTTTTCCATTTACCTTTGCGGGAAATGTATTTGCAGGAGGCTTTGAAATAAACCGTCTCGACTATAATATCAATACTGTAGAACCTGAACATGGCAGCACCAAATTTAAAGTTTCTGTTTCTGTTCCTGTAACAAAATAATAATGCATGTTTAAAAAAGTATTTTACCATAGCCTGCTTGCCGGCTTACTGGCATCTGTTGCAGGTATTATCTACAACCGCATATATTTTTTTGCAACCGAGGCTGATTTTTCCAAGGTATTAAATACCGGCGGTATTATTGGATTAAATATAATGGTATGTATGGCAGTCGGATTAGTGTATTGGGGTTTGATAAAATCAATGAACAAAAAAGGAGAAATTTTATTTAATTTTTTGTTCTCAATTATTTCATTTGCCTGTGTTATGATACCCATTTCAATATCTCTGCCGCTAAAAATTCAATTCCCCGAACTTTTCCCTGGCCTTGCAGTACCAATGGTTTTTTTTCCGGCTATAGCCTGGTTTACGGTTAGGCCATTATTTAACCAGTAACAATAGTATTTCGTGATATTAATTTTAACCAGCATTCATAATGAATGCTGGTTATTTTTTTGTAGGATATTCTAAGTACAGTTATCTGCGAAATAAAATTTTAAATCTCACTAATAGAATTGCATATTTAAGTTCCCTAAAATTTAATTATCTTTCTTGTTCAACTAATTAGTATGTCTGATCGAAAAATTTTTTTACAACAAGTAGCAATGTTAACAGGCGCTTTTTCAGCAAATAGTTTATTTAATCAATTACATGCTTCCGAAATTTTAACAGCAAATAAAAGGGTACACCAATTTTCACCAACCGAATTGGCTGCAGATGAAGATTACTGGAGCATCATCCAACAAGCTTATACAGTAAGTTCAACAATCATCAACTTAAATAATGGCGGTGTTAGCCCCTCGCCAAAAGTGGTTCAGGATGCAGTAGAACGTTACAATAATTTATCCAATGAAGGGCCAAGTTATTATATGTGGCGCATTTTAGATCAGGGCAGGGAGCCGTTGCGTGAAAAATTAGCTGGCCTTGCAGGCTGCGATAAAGAAGAAATAGCAGTGGATAGAAATGCTACCGAAGCATTGAATACAGTAATATTTGGATTGGATTTAAAAAGGGGCGATGAAGTAATTGGTACCAAACAAGATTATCCAAACATGATTAATGCGTGGAAACAACGCCAGGAAAGAGAAGGGATAATTTATAAACAAATCAGTTTTAATTTTCCGATAGAGAATGATGAAGAAATTGTGTTAGCCTACGAAAAAGCCATCACATCTAAAACAAAAATTATTCATGTAACACATATCATTAACTGGATTGGTCAAATTATGCCGGTGAAAAAAATGGCAGATATGGCACACCAACATGGTATTGAAGTAATTTGTGATGGTGCACATTCATTCGGCTTGTTGGATTTTACCATTCCTGATTTAGGTTGTGATTATTTTGGCACTTCTTTGCATAAATTTTTAAGTGCCCCAATTGGCAGCGGCATGTTATGGATAAAAAAAGATAAAATCGAAAAAATATGGCCATTGGTATGCAATGATAAACCTAAAAGTACGGATATACGAAAATTTGAAACACTTGGTACCAGGAGTTTTCCCATTGAACAGGGGATAGGTGAAGCTATTAATTTTCATTTGGCAATTGGAAGCAAAAGAAAAGAAGAGCGCATACGGTATTTAAAAAATTATTGGGCAGAAAAAGTGAAAGATATTCCTAAAGTAAAAATCCATACATCATTGCAATCAAAATATTCATGCGCCATTTGTGGTATCAGTATTGATGGGATGACACCGGGTGAATTAGATAGTGCGTTATTTAATAATTATAAAATTCATACGGTAGGCATTGTTTGGGAAAACATAAGCTGTGTCCGCATTACACCACATGTATATACCCGCATAAACGATTTAGATAAATTAGTTAAAGCGATAGGTGAAATTTCTGCAAGGAAATAGACTAAAATACTGAATCATTCTTTTATAGCCGGGGTAATATAAAAGTTGTTGTAAGCCAGGATTGCGGTAGCAAATCAAAAGATGTATAAATGTTGGAATTTTCGGTTTTAAAAAATGTTTTGTACAAAAACTTCCTTAAATTTAACCTGTTATTATTCACTGTCATATTACGCCATATTTTTAATTAACTCCTGAAGTATCTTCTTTATTAGTTATTATGCAAAAAAGGATAACAATAAATGACGGAATCAATATATAGCAGTTATAGGTTTGGGCATTATGGGTTATAATAATTTAATATAAAATTTTATAAATTGTAGTATTGTAAATGTCGCTTCTTGTCGAAATAATCAATTAAAATGGATAATATTAAAATCGCAACAGCACAGTTTGAACATAAAAGCGGGGATAAAAATTATAATCTGTCCGTGATTGATGCACTATGTGCCAAGGCTGTTGAGCAAGGAGCTTTGGTGGTGGCTTTTCACGAATGTTCCATAACGGGTTATTCTTTTGCAAGGCATCTTTCTGAAGAGGAATTACTGGATATAGCAGAATATATTCCTGCCGGAGAAAGTATTACAAAACTTATAGCAATAGCAGCTAAATATAACATCACTGTTTTAGCAGGTCTTTTTGAAAAAGATGCAAAAGGGAAAATTTACAAGGCCTATGTATGTGTTAACAAACATGGATGCATCGCAAAGCACCGCAAATTACATCCTTTTATTCATCCTGCTATTACTGCCGGTGATGCCTACACTATATTTGAATTATTCGGGTGGAAATGCGGCATCCTTATTTGTTATGACAATAATATAATAGAAAATGTAAGGGCAACAAACCTGTTAGGTGCCGATATTATTTTTATGCCACATGTAACCATGTGTACACCTTCACCACGGCCGGGTGCAGGGTTTGTAGACCATGCATTATGGCATAATAAGGAAAGTGATCCTACAAGTTTGCGGTTAGAGTTCAATGGCATGAAGGGGCGGGAATGGTTGATGAAGTGGCTACCGGCAAGGGCATACGATAATGCACTGTATGCAGTCTTTTCCAATGCCATTGGTATGGATGATGATCAATTAAAGAACGGCTGTTCTATGATATTAGATCCCTTTGGCGATATTATTGCTGAAAGTAAAGCACTTGGAAATGATGTGGTAACTGCAACTTTCACAAAATCTAAATTGGTCAATGCAGGAGGGTATCGGTATAAAAAAGCGAGAAGACCAGAGTTATATGCGACAATAATAGCGGAGCCGAATGAAGCAGAACAAAAAGTTGCATGGCTAAGTGCAGAAGAAATTGAAGCAACTAAATAAATATTAATAATAACATCAATAATGCTTTTAAATTTTATTCTCAACATTTAAATCTATAAAAATGAAATTATCCAGAAGAAAGTTTCTTGCCAATGGTTCGCTGTCACTTGCAGGAGCTATGCTATTACCCAACAGTATCTTTGCTAATAAAAATGCAAAGGATATTATATTAGGGATACAATTATACTCGGTTCGTGATGATATGCAAAAAGACCCTCTGGGCACCTTAAAAAAATTAGCAGCAATGGGGTACAAAAATGTAGAGCACGCTAATTATGTTAATAGAAAATTTTATGGATATTCCGCTACTGAATTTAAAAAGGTTTTGGATGACCTTGGTTTTAAAATGCCAAGCGGCCATACTGTAATGGCAGCAAAAGCCTGGAATGCAACTACCAAGGATTTTAGTGACAGCTGGAAGCAAACAGTAGAAGATGCCGCAACTGTTGGACAGATGTATGTAATAAGTCCATGGCTGGAAGATAGCCTTCGCAAAGATTATGATGGTCTTGTGAAGTTCATGGATGTATTCAATAAATCTGGTGAACTATGCCAAAAGTCAGGGATGAAATTCGGCTATCATAATCACGATTTTGAATTTATGTCTTCATTAAATGGTAAATTGATATATGATATTATATTAGATAATACTGACCCCAAATTGGTAGTTCAGCAAATGGATATCGGCAACATGTATGGAGCAGGCGGCATTGCGCTTGATATTTTAAAAAAATATCCAGGTAGATTTGAAAGCATGCATGTAAAAGATGAAATAAAGGCTGCTACAAAGGGTGAAATGGCAGGTGGGTATGAAAGCACCATACTGGGTAAAGGTGTTTTGCCAGTTAAGCAAATAGTAGATTTGTTCAGGGAAAAAGGTGGTACAACCGAATTCATTATTGAACAGGAATCATACCAGGGAAAAACACCCCTGGAATGTTGCCAGGAAGATTTTAAAATAATGAAGAGTTGGGGTTACTAATTCTTTAGGTGTTTCAATGGAAAATAAATTTATCCCGTGTCCGCTAATTTGCCGGTCACGGGATTTTTTTAATTTGATGCCTGCTAAAATTCAGGATATTTGTTGTGCAAAAAAAAATGGCAATGATTCGACAGGCAGGTTTAAACGATTTTAATTTTATTTACGGTCTTTATATGCACCCAAAAGTTAATCCGTATTTGTTATACGAATTAACAAGCGAAGAAGATTTTAGGTCTATTTATGACAATTTACTTCAGCAAAACGTAAAATATATTTATGCTGATGATGGGCAAAACATTGGTATGTTTAAATTAATTCCCTTTACTTACCGCAGCAGCCATATTGTTTATCTTGGAGGATTGGCTATCAATCCTGAATTTTCAGGAAAAGGTGAGGGGGATAAAATGATAAAAGAAATAATAGCATTTGCTGCTGAAAAAGGATTTTTGAGAATAGAATTAACTGTTGCCGTAACAAATGAAAAAGCAATTCAATTATATACAAAATCTGGATTTCAACAAGAAGGGATACTAAAGAAGTACACTCATCTTAAACATGAAAACCGGTTTACCGATGAAATTCTAATGTCTTTTATATTTTAGCCTACTCAATTATTATCTTTTTTAGCTTACAGAAGTATATAATATATAACAACTTAGGCTTTTTTGTGCTTATAAAATATTTATGATTTTGTACTAAGCTTAATATTATCAATAATTTTTATGGCATGCTCCCTTGAATTTTCTATAAATAAACTATGGGTATCCATGCCTCCGCAAATAACTCCGGCAAGGTAAACCCCTTTTATATTTGTTTCGTGTGTATCATCATCATAAAAGGGCTTTCTTATTTCATCACCAGATAATTGGATACCAATTTTTTCTAAAAAAGAAAGATTGGGCTGATAACCCGTCATAGCTATTACCCAATCGTTGGTAATTGTTACCAATCCTTCAGGTGTAGTAATATCAACTTCTTTTTCCCTGATAGCTGCAATAGTAGCGTTAAAATATGCTTTAATTGAACCTTCTTTGATGCGATTAATAATATCAGGCCTTACCCAATATTTAACCCGTTCTCCAACTTCTTTATCTCTTATTACCATTGTTACATTTGCACCCTTACGATATGTCTCCAAAGCCGCATCAACAGCAGAATTGCTTGCGCCTGCAACCAATACATTTTGAAAGGCATAAAAATGGGGATCTTTATAATAATGGGTAAGCTTCGGCAGTTCTTCACCAGGCACATTTAAAAGAAAAGGTAAGTCATAAAAACCTGTAGCGATAATGATATTAGCAGCAGTGTAATTTTCTTTATTTGTAGTTATTTCAAAATGATTGCTTGTATTTTTAATAGCTGTCACTTCTTCAAAAAGATGCACGTTAAGGTTTGCAGCAATGGTGACCCTTCTGTAATATTCAAGCGATTCGTTTCGGGTAGGCTTTATATTATTGCTGACAAAGGGCACACCACCAATTTCCAGTTTTTCTGAAGTGGAAAAAAAAGTCATATTAACCGGGTAATTGTACAACGAATTTACAAGTGCCCCTTTTTCTATAATAAGGTATTGTAAACCTTTTTGTTTTGCTTCCAATGCACACGCTAATCCAATAGGCCCCCCACCAATAATGATGACGTCAAATAAATTTTTCATATTGTAAATTAATTCAACTGTGCATCAAATAGTGGTTCTGCAAAATCTACATTACTATAATCTTTTACCACATTGTATAAAGTATCTCTTTCAACAGGTTTTCTTTTAACCTGTTTTATAAGCGTAACCAATTGTTGTGTAGTCATGGCTGGTTTTTGTTCTTCGCTGCCTGCCATAGAATATATTTTTGTAGAATCATCAATAGTACCGTCTATATCGTTTACACCAAATGATAAACTCAATTGTGCATTATCCCTTCCCAACATTGGCCAATAGGCTTTCAGGTGCGGAAAATTATCGAGATAAATTCTTGCAATTGCGTAGAGCCTCATGTCTTCTGTAATGGTTGATTCTGATACATAACTCATGTCATTATCCTGGTTACGGAATTTTAATGGAATAAAAGTATTAAATCCCCCTGTTTTATCCTGCAGGTCTCTTAACCTTCTCATGTGATTGATGCGGTGTTCATACTTTTCAATATGGCCGTACAACATGGTGGCATTGGTATGCATGCCAAGGTTATGTGCTGTTTCATGTATGTGCAGCCAGCCATCACCATCTACTTTATCTGCTGCAATTTGTTCTCTTATTTCAGGTGCAAAAATTTCAGCTCCGCCACCGGGTAAAGAATCCAAACCTGCTTCATGTAATTGTTTCATGCCTTCTTCAACAGTCAGTTTTGCTTTGCGAAACATATAATCTAACTCAACTGCAGTAAATGCTTTAACATGTAAACCCGGGCGGTGCAGTTTTATCTTTTGCATCAGTTCAATAAAATAAGCCATATTCATTTTTGGGTGTACCCCGCCAACAATATGTACTTCTGTAATCGGTTTTCCATCATAGGTTTTTACAATATCCAGCATCTGTTCAATACTTAGTTCCCAGCCTTCCTCTTTTTTTGCATATAGGCGGGAGTAAGAGCAAAATTTACAGCTGAATACACATACATTGGTAGGCTCTATGTGAAAATTGCGGTTAAAATAAGTGGTATCGCCATGCAATTGTTCCCTTATAAAATTGGCTAATGTTCCAACAAAAGGCAGGCTTGCTTTTTCAAATAATAAAATACCTTCCTCATCAGAAATCCTTATTTTTTGTTTTACTTTTTCGGCAATGCTTTTAAGGCCTGCATCAGTAGTAGTATTTATTAAAGTATCAATAGAACTGGTCATTTAGTAATTTTTTGTAAAGTTACACGAGGTGTATCTTTAAAACAAAAGAGGTTGCCAATTGTTGCAATTTGTTTTATCTATACCGAAAGAAATTTAAGCCATCGTTGATAAAATCAGCACCATACATTTGCTTTACCCATTTAATGTATACCTTCCATTTATAAATACTGGAAACTAAAATTATTAATTTTAATAATCAAATATTGTATGAGTATTAAGCTTCGACTTATTGTGATGAATTTTTTTCAGTTTTTTATCTGGGGGGCATGGCTGCTTACCATCGGTGCTTACTGGTTTCAAACATTACCAACGCTTTACCCTGTTGTAGATGCAGGCACAAATTCAAGTATATGGACAGGGTCAGCTTTTGGGGCGCTTTTTTCTACCATGGGTATTGCTTCTCTTTTTATGCCTGCCTTGTTGGGAATTATTGCTGACAGATGGATAAATGCAGAAAAGCTGTATGGAATATGCCACCTTCTTGGAGCGGCTGTACTTTTTTCGTTGCCGATGGTGAAAGACCCCACAACTATGTTTTGGGTTTTGCTGCTTAATATGATGTGTTATATGCCAACACTTGCCTTGTCTATTACAGTTGCTTATACTGCTTTAAAAAATAAAGGAAAAGATATTGTAACAGACTATCCGCCGATAAGAGTTTTTGGAACGGTTGGTTTTATTGCGGCTTTATGGACAGTAAGTTTATTGGGGTTTGAAACTTCTGCTAACCAGTTTTATGTAGCTTCTGCAGCTTCTTTATTTTTGGGCCTGTATTCTTTTACTTTACCAAAATGCCCGCCACAACTGGGGCTTAAACAAAACAAATCAATTGTTGATGCATTGGGGTTAACGTCTTTTTCGCTTTTTAAAGATCGCAGAATGGCGCTGTTTTTTATTTTTGCCATGTTACTCGGTGCTGCATTGCAATTAACCAATGCATATGGTGATACTTTTTTGCACGATTTTGCTACTGTGGATAAATACAAAGGGTTGACCGCTGTAAAATATCCCGCCATCATCATGTCTATTTCACAGATTTCTGAAACGCTTTTTATTTTAGCCATACCCTTCTTTTTAAGAAAATTCGGAATAAAATATGTGATGTTTTTTAGTATGGTAGCCTGGGTGTTGCGTTTTGGATTGTTTGCCTATGGTAATCCTGGCGATGGACTTTGGATGATTATTCTTTCCTGTATTGTTTATGGAATGGCCTTCGATTTTTTCAATATCTCTGGTTCTCTTTTTGTAGAATCGCAAAGTAATCCTGCTATAAGAGCCAGTGCACAGGGGCTTTTTATGATGATGACCAATGGTTTTGGGGCTGTTATTGGAAGTTCTGTCAGTGGCTTGATTATACAAAAATATTTTACCTACCCAGATAACAGTAAAGACTGGTATGGCATATGGATGGCATTTGCCAGTTATGCCTTTGTAATTGCCATTTTATTTTTGCTGGTATTTAAACACAAACATGATCCTGATGTAATAAACAACATACATTCAGCATCTGTACTTATTAATGAATGACATTGACTATAACCAAATGAATCTCACTTCAAAATTCATATCACTAATTACATTTGCTGCATTCCTATATTTTACATCTTGTAAAATTCCCAATAAAAAAACAAGTAGTACTTCAATTAAGGACACTATATATGACCTTGTGATTAAATCATTGGATAGTATTGAAAAGAAATCACCTAAACCTCTAACAAAAAATATAATTGATACTACTTCAGACCAGATGCTATTGGAAGTAATACTAAACAACTTAAATGCAAAACTTCCAGAAGACAATGAAGAAGAATACGAAACCGTAAATGGTTGGTCCAAATCGAAACAAACAATTTATGTGATTGGGCGGTTGGAAGCTGAGGTTAATAATGGAGGATACAATCAATTTTATTATAATTCTAGTGGAAAATATGCTGATTTAGTACCAGAAGCATTAAAATCTATTGGTGCTAAAAAGTTTTTTGATTTAATGATAAATGCTAACGTCACATATAAAAAAGAAAAAAATAAAATAGTTGAAAAGCAGGATGGAACAATTGAAGGGTTTCAAAAATCTTATGAAAATAATCCCCTAAGTAAGCTCGATGACAGGTTTTATGTATTGTATGAAAGTGAAGATTTGGCAAAGCTCCAAATTAAATTTATAAGAAAGCATGTTTCTGATTTTATTGATGAATAACTTCACCTAATGTTCTGAATATTTAAGCATTCGGCACCTATACTTATTAATAAACCGAAAGTAAATGGAACTAAAAATCTCCTGTAATTGCAGGAGATTTTTTGTTATTAATCAGCAGGGCTGATTGTATATTTTGATAGGGAAATTATTTATGCTGATCTATCTTTTTAACAAAATTAGCCTTTGGTTGAGCACCAACCAGTTTATCAACTACCTGTCCGCCTTTTACAAAAAGAATTGCAGGAATACTTGTAATACCATAGTTCATAGATATCTGTGGATTGTGGTCTACATTTACTTTACCCACATTTACTTTACCATCGTATTCTTTTGATAACTCTTCAATTACCGGGCCTATTGCACGGCATGGACCGCACCATTCTGCCCAAAAATCTATTACTGATAATTTATCTGAATCTAAAACTTCTGATTGAAAGTTTGCGTCTGTGAATTCGTGTGCCATAATTATATATTTTTTTGATTATTGTTATTAGAAAGGACAAATTTACATCCAAATATTTAAATGTGTTGTAATGACATATTCACAATCTATTTGGCAGTGTTGATATCATTTTATTGCCACAAAGACACACCCATACGCTAAAGGGGTCCCCACTAACCCGCAAGCACACTCACTTCTACATCCGGATTGTCCTGTAGGAAAACAACCATATCATCATTCATGGTAAATCCCTTTTCCAGACTGTACATGCCCACTTTAAAATTATTCCTTACATCTATAATGTTAAATTTTAGGGATGCCTTTCCCGG
Source organism: Ferruginibacter sp. (assembly GCA_043745405.1). Taxonomy (GTDB): domain Bacteria; phylum Bacteroidota; class Bacteroidia; order Chitinophagales; family Chitinophagaceae; genus Ferruginibacter. The sequence goes on from JAYTTI010000189.1 coordinate 35,059, forward strand.
GTTTGTTTTTACATTGGTTTCAATAAAATTGATGAAGTTTTTATTGATAAATTGAGGTTCAACCTCTAAAACAACCTGTTTTGTTAAAACAGGTTTTACCGTTTCCAGCAAATGTATTTTCCCTAATTTAAACTCATATTGATCACTATTGTACCTGGTTTTAAAACCGCCTTCCACCAGTAAAATCAACCCTTTCTCCAAATAAGCCGTATACCTTACATAATCTTCGCTCCACAACATAAATTCGCTTTTACCACTATAATCTTCAATAGTAAGAATACCAAAGTTTTTGCCGGTTTTAGTAACCCTATGTTGCGTATCAACCACCAACCCGGCTACACGAAATTGCCTGGCGGGATTAGCATGGGTATTTACGGCCAATTTAAATTCATTATAATCTGCCAGTGGTGTGATATTATAATGCTGCATTTCAAACTTAAAATTATCCAGCGGATGACCACTCATATACATACCTGTAACTTCTTTTTCATAATCTAACTGCACAGCTAACGGCCATGGTTCGCAAGACGATAATTTGGGAGGCACAATATCCGGCATTTGTAAATCGCCAAATAAAGTATTGCTTGAACCGGCACTTTGCGACTGGTAGATGTTTCCAAATTTTATTATTTTTTCCAACCCCTGAACATCGCCTGGAGCCTGGTAAAAATATTGAGCCCTTATGATGTCTTTAAAACAATCAAATGCGCCGGAATATACAAGGCTCTCCAAAGATTTTTTATTGGCAGCCCTTGGGTTTACACGTTTAGCAAGGTCGTAAATGGAAGTGTAAAACCCATGCTTTGTTCTTTCAGCAATGATATGTTCAATAGCATTTTCGCCCACACCTTTCAACCCACTGAAACCAAATCTTATTTCACCTTTCGTATTTACCGCAAACCCATTCTGCGATTCATTTATATCGGGGCCTAGTACTTTTAGACCCATGCGTTTACACTCTTCCATAAAAAAAGTGATCTTATCAATACTGCCTGCATGATTTAACACCGCTGCCATATATTCGCTGGGATAATGTGCTTTTAAATAAGCAGTTTGATATGCTACAAAAGCATAACAGGTAGAGTGCGATTTATTAAAAGCGTATTGTGCAAATGCCTCCCAGTCTGTCCATATTTTTTCCAGTTTATCTTTTGGATGGCCTTTTGATGTAGCCCCATCCACAAACTGTACTTTCATTTTATTTAGTACTGCTATTTGTTTTTTACCCATTGCCTTACGCAATACATCCGCATCTCCTTTACTAAAGCCTGCCAGCTTTTGCGACAGCAACATTACCTGTTCCTGGTAAACTGTAATTCCATAAGTTTCCTTAAGGTGTTCTTCCATATCGGGCAAATCGTATTCAACCTGCTTTTTGCCATGTTTACGATCGATATATTCAGGTATATAAGCCATTGGGCCGGGACGATACAGGGCATTCATGGCAATAAGATCATCAAATTTATCGGGCTTTAATTCACGTAAATGTTTTTGCATCCCCGGACTTTCAAATTGAAAAGTTCCGTTGGTATCGCCCTGCTGGTAGAGCTTATAAGCTTTTTCATCATCCAATGGTATGGCATCTATTTCAATAGAAATATTATGATTCTGTTTTATAAGGGCAAGAGCTGTTTTTAAAATACTAAGCGTTTTTAATCCCAGGAAATCCATTTTTATAACACCCGCTTCTTCAATAGAACCACCTTCAATTTGCGTTAGCCAAAGTTCTGATTCTTTTGAAGTGGCTACAGGTAATAAATCGGTCAAATCTTTTGGGGCAATGATGATGGCCGATGCATGGATACCGGTATTTCTTACAGAGCCTTCCAAAATTTCAGCTTCATGCAATATCTTACTTTGCAATGTATCGCCTGCGTATAAGTTTCGTAACTTTTTTACATTCTCAATATCATCTCCCTGCAACTGCTCTTTTTCTTCTAAAGATTTTTCACCATTTTTTGCTTCCTTCGCAGTAAAAGGAGCATGTAACAAACGCTTTAAATTTATACCGGGGCGTTCCGGCACCAATTTAGAAATAGCCCTGCTTTCTGCTATTGGCAAATCCATTACCCTGGCCACGTCGGCAATACTTGATTTGGCCGCCATTGTACCATAGGTAATGATTTGTGCTACCTGATTTTTGCCGTATTTCTCTACTACATAATTCAATACTTTCTGCCTTCCTTCATCATCAAAATCTGTATCAATATCCGGCATTGATTTACGTTCCGGATTTAAGAACCTTTCAAAAAGCAGGTTGTATTTGATAGGGTCGATATTAGTGATACCAATACAATAAGCCACAGCGCTGCCCGCTGCAGATCCACGGCCAGGGCCAATAAAAACACCCATATCTCTGCCCGCTTTTATAAAATCGCCTACAATTAAAAAGTACCCGGCAAAGCCCATTTTTTTTATAATGCTCAATTCAAACTGTAACCTTTCTTCAGTTTCGGGAGTAATTATTTTATACCGCTCTTTGGCACCACTCCATGTTAGATGCTCCAGGTATTCATCCTGTGTTTTAAAATTGGCAGGTACTTCAAAAAAGGGCAATAATATTTCCCTTTTCAAATCCAGTAAATTAACCTTACTGACTATCTCATTGGTATTATCAATTGCATCCGGAATATCGTCAAATACTTTTGACATTTCGTCACCTGTTTTTAAATAAAATTGATCGTTCGGAAATGCAAAGCGTTTGTTCTTGGTCATTACATCATCATCACTAAATTCACGCAGGGCAGGGGTGGACTGCTTTTCGCCGGTATTGATACAAAGTAAAATATCATGTGCATTAAAATCACTTTGATCTACATAATGCGAATCGTTGCTGGCGATAACTTTTACGTTGTATTTTTTGGCAAATTTTAAAAGTACCAGGTTTACCTTATCCTGGTCGGATATGCCATGCCGTTGCAGCTCTACATAATAATCGTCCTGAAAAATATTCAGCCACCATTTAAATTCATTTTCGCCTTCCGCTTCACCTTTTTTTAATATGGTTTGAGGAACCAAAGCGCCAAGGCAACAGGTAGTGGCAATTAATCCTTCGTGATATTTATGGATGAGTTGTTTATCTATCCGTGGATATTTAGAGTACATCCCTTCTATATAACCAAGTGATGTAAGCTTTACTAAATTTTTATAGCCGGTATCATTTTTTGCCAACAGTATCTGGTGATGCCTGGGATCTTTTTCTTCTTTACTAAATGTTTTCCTTGTACGGTCAGTGGTAATATAAAATTCGCACCCAACGATCGGTTTTACTTTTAAAGTACCATCTTCATTTTTATGATTATAAGCTTCTTTTACAAATTCAAATGCGCCAAACATATTACCATGATCGCTGATAGCTAACGCAGGCATTTTATTGGCAATGGCTTTTTTATATAAATTTTTGATGGAAGCTGCTCCATCTAATAAAGAAAACTGAGTGTGTACATGAAGATGAGAAAACTGCATACTCTAAATCCCTAAAGGGACTTTTTAAATTAAAATGATTTACAAATTATTGATTTATTGCAATACCTAATTATTTTGAATCTCAAAGTTGGCACTAATTCAAAACTCGCCAGAAATTTTTTTTACAAATATCGTTCACAATAAAATGCTTTACTAATGCGTTTTTCCACAAGTCAATGTTTTGATAATGAGAGCATTGGTTGTAAAGGTTGCATTTTGAGGGTTTAGGCTCTATATTTGCACCCACTTTAAGAAAATTTATTTTATTAATTGTGTGTAGGACAGGATTGATAGCAAGGAAAAGATAAGCAACGGTTTTAAAGAAGCAAAAGAAGATCAAATAACATAAGACTAAGTCGTGCTACGTATAAGACATTTAAAGTTTACGTATGAAAAACTTATTTTTTATTGCAGTTGTCATTGGCGTTTTTTCAGTAAAACCATCTACAGTTAAAGCACAGACCAGTGTTAACCTGGAAAATGTTGCTAATAGTACTAAATCAAAAATTTCTTTAAAATTTATTGACAATATTGAATTTACTCCCGGCAAGACTTGGGGTAATTCATCTATTGATGCTTTTGTTGAAAAAAATACAGTTTTGGTACCCACAGAATCTTCAAAAAATAATAATGCACCGGATATAGAAAAATGTTCTCCAATTCAATTTAAATATGCTTTAATAATGGACAGGGAAGTTGAAACTATTATTAATACTTCTTTATATAATTTTATTGACGAATGGTGGGCCACCCGTTACCGCTATGGTGGTTCTACTAAAAAAGGTATTGATTGCAGCTCTTTTACAGGTAAAGTATTGGAATCAGTTTACGGCATAGCAGTGCCACGCACTGCAACCGAACAATACAATATGGCTGAAAAAATACCTGTTGAAAATTTAGTTGAAGGAGACCTGGTTTTTTTTAATACAAGGGGCGGTGTAAGCCATGTGGGTGTTTATTTAGGGGATAATTATTTTGTACATAGCAGCGTAAAATATGGCGTAACAATCAGCAGTTTAAAAGACGATTATTATAGCCGGAAGTTTATTGGTGGCGGAAGAATTTGTAAACCTTAGAATGCTAAAATATTGGTTTAATATATCCAGGGAGAATTATTATTCTCCTTTTTTTATGCCTGCCTTTTTTAGTATGGTATTCCAAACGGGTAATACATCTGCCGATAAATTTAATGCCAACGTACCTGCTGCAAATAAAATAATAAAGCAAATACTTCTGACAAACATACCCGAAAAACCATAAATATTACTGAATAAAAAGTAGCAGGTAAAATAACAAAATACGCCAAGCAAGATGGTGTAAAGCGTTTGTTTGGTAAAGGGCTGCAGGTTAAAGCGTTTTTTCAAGAACCAGTACCGTATTATATTATAGACTGTAAAAGCAAAAAGGTTTGCAATGGCTGGCCCCAACACACCATAATAATATTTGGTTAAAATATAGTTTAGCGGCAATGTTAGCAACAGTAAAATAATACCTGAAAAAAATTCAAATTTCCATTTGGTCGATGTACCAATAATCTGGCTGTTAACACCTGTTCCCATATCAATAATTCTCATTAACCCAATAAAGAAAAAAACCCACCTTGCATCAAGGTATCCTTTTTGCATGTGAAAAGTGAAAACACCATCAGAAAAGTTTAGCCATATAAGAGAGAAAATAGCTACTGCAAAAATAAGTTGGTTGATAGATGATTGTTTATAGATTCTTGCAAGTCTCGCCATGTCTTTATCTTTCCAGGCCTGCGACAAAGCAGCAAGCGATGAAGAAATTATGCCACGCTGCGGCGCCTGTATCAGGCTGGCAATATTTTGTGCCAATGTATAAACAGCCACTTCTGCAAGTCCGTTTGGTAATACAGATGCAATTACAATTGAATCAAATACCAGGGCAATGGCATATACTAATGTGCCACCGTAAACAAAAGAGATAAGTGTAAGTATTTTTTTATAGAATTTTTTTGAAACAATACTTACTGTAAATGTAAAGTGAATGTATCCCTTTGCAAAAAGATAGATAAGCAATAGCAACGCAATGGCCAGGTAGGTAAAAGAATAAACCTTAATGAACATATCAAACTTTGTAAGCAGGCCTGCAAAAGTGAGTACAATCAATATGGTAGTGAACAGGCGAAACTGAACCTCCCGTAAGAAATTGGTGAGCACAGATTTTTTTAACTGCCACGCATAGCTTTCTAAAATTGAAAAGAGCGTAAGGCCAAGGCCAAAGGGAAATATCCAGTAATAATATTGTACTAATTCAGGTGAATTTTTTCCAAATTTTCTGATGATAACATCTTTAAAACAGATACCACTAATGGCAACAAAACAAAAGCCCACTAAAGAAAATAATAGCGCCCAGGTAAGGATATCATTTCTTTTTTTATTGAGGTTGTCGTTATAATAAGGATAAAATTTGTAGATATAAGATGGCATACCAAGGTTGGCAAAGGAATACATTAAAGAAGCTATGGCAATAAAAAGCCCTGTTAGGCCATATTGCTCTTTAGTAAAACCGCCATCTCTTGTAAACAGGTAGGTATTTAAAAAGCCAAGCGAAAAGCCAAAGTAAACCATCAGCGACGAAATAATACTTTGCCTCCTTATCTGACTCATAAATTTATTTGGCGCTAAATTAATCTACCTTTTTTGTATTGATATAAAAATTTGGGTCAACGGAAAATTCAATATTGCCTTCAGGATACATATTTAATGTTTGCCAGTTTTCAGTAGGCTTTATCCATCTTTCGCTTTTAAAATTAATTTTAAGCGGTAACCTGAAACCCTTAATGCAGGTAGTATAACGGTATTGCAGTTTATATCCATCCAGTTTATATTCAAGGGTAGGTATTTGAGTGGTTCTTAAATACTGGTCAAATACTTTACTGAAGCTTATGTTTGATTGTTTACTGATATAATCTTCTATTTGTTTTGTTGTTACTGTCTGATGATAAAACGTTTTATTTAGCCCCCATAAAATTTTTCTAAATAAAACATCATTATTAATAACCTGGCGAATGGTATGCAGCATATTGCCCGCTTTGTAATACATATCGCCACTACCTTCTTTGTTTACACCATAGA
>JAYTTI010000190.1:0-3334 GCA_043745405.1 Ferruginibacter sp.
AGATCTTAAGGCAAGTGTTGATGGACTTGAAATTACCTGCCTGTTAAATCCAGGTGTATTTCAATATCAAAATAAAACATGGCTTATAGTAAGGGTAGCCGAAAGACCTGCACAAAAAGACAATATCATTTCCTTTCCCATACTAATAGAAAAGGGTAGTATAGAAATAATCGAAATCCAAAAAGATGATCCGGAATTAAAAGCAACCGATGCAAGGGTCATCAATTATAAGGGTGTTGATTACCTTACTACACTCTCTCACTTAAGGTTACTCTGCAGTGATGATGGTATTTATTTTAATGAACCAGAAGGCTATCCACCATTGGTGGGTGAAGGAGCGCTGCAAACATTTGGTATAGAAGATTGCAGGGTTTGCTTACTGGAAGGTATTTACTACCTAACGTTTACCGCTGTTTCTGGCAATGGTGTTGGTGTAGGTTTACGAACTACCACTGACTGGAAAAGCTTCCAGTCGCATGGAATGATATTATCACCTCATAATAAAGATTGCGCCATTTTTGAAGAAAGGATCAATGGCCTGTTTTATGCATTGCACCGCCCAAGCAGTGTTGATATCGGTGGCAATTACATCTGGCTTGCACAATCACCTGATGGAATTCACTGGGGTAATCATCAATGCCTTATTAAAACAAGAGAAGGCGCCTGGGACAGCGCAAGAGTAGGAGCAGGAGCAGCACCCATAAAAACGGAAAAGGGCTGGCTCGAAATTTATCATGGTGCCAATGAAAATCATCAATACTGCCTCGGCGCATTTTTAATGGATCTGCAGGAACCCTCCAAAGTAATTGCAAGAACAGAAGCACCAATTATGGTACCCACTGCTGAGTACGAAGTAAGTGGCTTTTTTGGAAACGTTGTATTTACCAACGGGCATATGGTGGATGGGGATACAGTCACCATTTACTACGGTGCATCCGATGAGTTTGTTTGCGGGGCAAGATTTTCCTTAAATGAAATTCTATCACTATTAAAATTTGATCATGCTTAATAAACTAAAAATAGAAATTGATCATTTCAGGCGGCAGCCGCATAATTTTCAAATACTCATCTTAACCAATTTAACCTACGCTTTTGTACTGCCTGTAATTGATACGTTTGTAGCTGCTTACGTAATGCGTAATTCAAACGACCCTACCAAAGTGGTGATTTATCAACTTACTGTGTATACCGGCATTCCGCTAACATTTTTATTGAATGGATTTTTATTAAAGCATTTTAATATCCGGAAATTATATTCTGCAGGAATGATGCTGAGTGCAGTTTCTATGATATTTATGATGAGCTTAAATAACCTGAATAATATTGGGTTGGGCGTAGCCGGTATTATTATGGGGTTATCATTTGGGTTTTATTGGGCAAACAGGGATGTACTTGCATTGGCAATCACCAATGACGGTAACAGAAATTATTATTATGGACTGGAGACTTTTTTTTATACCATTATCGCTGTGATTATTCCGGTAACCATTGGCTGGTTTATCGAAACAAGAGGCGGAGCTACACATGATGATACTTCCATTCATTTGGCGTATAAAATTATCACGGGGGTTGTTTTTTTAATTACAGTAGCAGCATCCATTGTTTGCTTTAGAGGTACATTCCCAAATCCGATACATAAAAAGTTTGTATTTTTTAAATTTCATCCTTTATGGTACAAGTTGCTTTCACTGGCTGTATTAAAGGGTCTGGCACAAGGCTTCCTGGTGACCGCACCTGCTATGCTAATCATGACATTGCTTGGAAAAGAAGGCGCTTTAGGAACTGCACAATCCATCGGAGCCATCATTGCTGCTTTTATAATGTATCTGTTGGGTAGGTTATCAAAGCCAAAAGACAGGATTAAAATATTTGCAGTAGGACTTGGCTTATTTGCATTGGGTGCGGTGGTAAACGGAGCTTTATTTAGCGGCCCTGGAGTAATTATTTTTATTCTTTTATTGCTCATTGCAAAACCATTAATTGACCTGGCTTATTTCCCTATTCAATTCCAGGTAATAGATATTGTGAATAAAATTGAAAAACGTGGGGAGTACACCTACATTCTAAATCACGAATGGGGTTTGTATGCTGGAAGGCTTTTGGGTGCAGGTACTTTTTTAGCATTAGCCTATGGTATTTCCACTGAAATTGCTTTGCGCTATGCTGTAATAATTATAGCCGTTTTACAGTTGTATTCTATTGTTGTAGCAAAGAAAATTATTGCAGCTGAAAAAATATTATCACCGGAAGAACCAGAAATTGATAGTAAGCTGATTGGTGAAGTGGCCGAAGACATCGTATAAGTGATTTCGCCATTATCAGAATATAATAATTAATTTAGTAATTGTAGCAACCGGCAGATTTTTTCTGCAAAAAAATTCAACAATGATAAATAGTTTAAAAATTTCTTTAGCCTGTATCTTATTAATTGGTTGTACAATCATTTCAAAGGCGCAGGTTAAGCAACAGCTACTACTACGTGTTAACCAGATGGCTAATATCCCGAAACCATTGCAAATAATTGATTTTAAAAAACTGGCGCTTCGTTTCGACAGTACCATTTATGATTTTAATGCCAAAGGAAAATTTTGGCCAATGATTTGGATTGACAGTAATAAAAAGAATTTTCCTCAAAATGTGGTGGGCTTATACACTGCTGTTGCAGATGTAAGACAGGGTACTAACAACAAAGGCATGTTTCATGAAGCTCTGGCAACAATGGGAGCAGTATTGGGGGCAAAATTGGTGGGCATTGATAAAACAAATCAAAAGGGTTTGAATTATGTAGGCATGCTGAAGAATTATTTCAATAAAGAAACCGGTTGGAATATTATGATGAATAATACCTGCCCCGAAGTGGCATTGCTGGGTGGAGGTTATGGCCGTGACTGGTGGTATGACGTCTATCCTAACCTGTTGTTCTATGCAATCTATGATGAGTACCCAAATGAACAGGGCTTCACCGAAATTGCAAAAACCATTGCAGATAAATTTTATGATGCAGATTCAATTTTAAACGGCAATTACGATTGGTCATTTTTTGACTATGGCAAAATGCAGCCAATGAAAAACAATATCTGCGCCCAGCCAGATGTGGCAGCTGGCCATGCATGGCTGTTATATTCCGCTTACAAAAAATTTGGCGATCCAAGCTATTTAAAAGGGGCATTGAGTGCTTTAGCTGCTTTGCAATCGCAATCTACTAATCCCACTTATGAACTGCTGATGCCATTTGGCGCTTACCTGGCTGCAAGGATTAATGCAGAACAAGGCAAACAATATGACATAAATAAAATGCTCGGTTGGAGTTTTGATGGTACCGCAATTTGCCGGG
>JAYTTI010000191.1:0-12427 GCA_043745405.1 Ferruginibacter sp.
AAACGAGCAACGGATTTATCAAAAGATAAATGAAATTAATAAACAAATTAATCAACCTGATAATGGAACTCAAACCAATAGCAATCCTAATCAGCCTGCTACAAATAACGATAGCAATGAACAGTTTTCAAATGAAGTTGACAGGCTGCAGGATATGATGCAGCAGATGAATGGCAGCCCGGAGGCTGATCCGGAAATGCAGCAATTAAATGGAACGCTGGAAAAAATATTAGACATACAGCATCCTGACAGAGTAAAGGAAAAACTCAAAGAAAAGTCATTGATGAATAAGGAACAAGTTTATATCGTTACCAGGCAATTTGTGAAAAACAATATCAGTTTGCTTGATACTGGCAAAAGTAAAAGGAATGCTGAAAATAAATTTTTTGGTGTAGAAGAGGATGCAGATTCCGAAGAGCAAAATACTGTCGAGGCCGTAGTTCATCAAACACAAACTTTAGTAAATGGTGCTGTAGTAAAAATGCGTCTGCTCAATGATATATATCTAAACGGTTCATTGGTGCCAAAAGGAAACTTTGTTTTTGGGATTGCTGAATTGAATGATGAAAGACTTGAAATAAACATTAACTCAATTCGCAACAACAATTCTCTATTTCCAGTTAAACTGGAAGTGTTTGACATGGATGGTCTTCCCGGCATATATATTCCCGGTGCAATTTCAAGAGATGTTGCCAAGCAATCTGTAGATAATGGATTGCAGATAATGGAGCTTACATCAATGGACCCGTCCTTCAAGGCACAAGCTGCTGCAACTGGCATCAATGCTGCAAAATCTCTCCTCAGCAAAAAAGTAAAACAGGTAAAAGTATTAGTGAAGGCTGGTTACAAAATACTGCTGAGAGATAAGAGTATTCAACAATAATTATAATCAATTAAATCAATTTTTATGAAACGATTAGTGTGTTTGATTTGCGGTTGCTGGTTATTCGTTTCGGCAATTGCACAAACTGCTGCTTTGTTTATCTCAACAGATAAAACAACCAGCCTGGTATTTCCATTTTCAATCCGGCATGTGGATAGGGGAACAAAAGATATACTGGTGCAGCAGGTAAAAGAAGCGGACAATGTTTTATTGGTAAAGGCTGCTGCAAAAAACTTTTCTGAAACAAACCTCAGCGTGGTAACAGAAGACGGCAGTGTTTACACTTTTGTAATTAACTACGAAGAAAAACCCTCAATATGGGTTTATAATATACCGGAAAACCAAAAAGCTACAATGGCCACTTATGCCAACGGCATCCTTGATAACCGTCGAACATTACGGGGTGTAAGAGACAATAGTTGGAATATAGATGCTGCAGTTATCGGTACCTATATAAAAGGCGACATTATTTACTATCAATTGAGAATTAAAAACAATAGTACGATTGATTATGATATTGATGTCCTGCGATTTTACATCCGTGATAAAAAGGTAAGAAAACGGACTGCTGTGCAGGAAAATGAATTAAAGCCTTTGCATGTGGCTGGTAATATAGCACAGGTTAAATCTTTCAATCAAAATATTATTGTGGTAGCCCTGGACAAATTTACCATCCCGGATAAAAAGTTTATGGGCATTCAGATAATGGAAAAGAATGGAGGAAGGCATTTGATGATGAAGCTGAGCAACAAAGATATTTTAAAGGCAATACCATTACCGGATTTTAAATTATTTAGGATAATTAATAAATTGTAAAGTTTATGTCTAACCAAGCAATATTTGAAGCAATTGAAAAAATAAACCTGCAAGAGCAAAAGGTCGCCCAATTGTTTAAAGATAATGTATTGGCTTCACCACATTTCCTGCGTTGGAAATTACAGGAATACCGAAAAATTACCCAAGAGAATTATCATAACCCTGGGGTGAAAGATGATGTGCTATTAAAAGTCCTTAAAGGGGAAACAAAGCAATTAGAACAAAATCTATACCCAGCAAGTTGGAAAAGGGTTCTTAATAAGATACAATACTCAAATAAAAGCTTTCTTAAAAGACAAAATATACAAAAAAAAATAAAAAATGGGATGGCAGAAATATGGAAATCAATAAAACTTATACCACAAAACTACCGGACACAATTAATCAATTTAAAAACTAAAAATGAAAATTTTATGAACAATGAAAATTTACAGTACCTGAGCGACAACCTCAAGTACATGGGTTTCGGTGAGAACCTGAAACCTGAATTAGAAAAAAAGCTAAATGAAGGGAAAGGGGAATTCCAGTTGCATTACAATGCGAATATCAATAAAAAGCCTTTTGCAGTAACGATGAACTTTCGCAAGTCTGAAACTACAGACATGTACTTCTTTAATAATTATCATGCTTCACTTGAAAAAGGCAAGGACGAAAAGGCTGAGCAAACTTTTTACCTGAATAAAGGTAAAGGGGTAACAGGGAAGGAAGCATTCAATCTGTTGGATGGCCGGTCAGTGCATAAAGACCTTTTAACAAAAGAAGGTCAGCCATACAAAGCCTGGATGCAGCTTGACTTTGAAAACAAAGACAAGAACAACAATTTTGAAGTAAAACAATTTCATGAAAAGTATGGCTTTGATTTGAAAGCAGCCGTTGAGAAATTCCCTATAACGGATATGAAAGAACCTGATAAAGAAAAGGCTTTAATGCAATCACTTCAAAAAGGAAATGTGCAATCTGTTACCATCGAAAAAGATGGCAGCAGCCATAAAATGTTTATTGAAGCCGATCCACAATTCAAAAAGGTAAATCTATATGATTCCAATATGAAGCTGGTGGTAAAAGAATCAATAGAAATTTACCAATCTGTCGGTAAAATAGAAGCCAGCCTGGCGGTAAAAGAAGAACAGGAAAATGATAAAAAAAAAGACTTGAAACAGGATCTTAAACCAGAGAAAGAAAAAGTAGAAAAGAAAAATGACAAAACGCTTTTACCTAAGAAGAGGGAAAGGAGTAAAAAAGGTTTAGGGGTATCTTAGCAGAAACCCTAAACCCATTTTTCATTTTAAAAATTCGCAAAATGAATATCGAAAATATTTCTGCTTTAATGGGACAGTTGCAATCGTTAGGTTTTGAAAATGCAGGCTATTCATTGTTAAAGCGAATCAGCTTTAATCCTAAGAATTTTATCCTTTCTCAAAAATTAGAGAAGGCCAAAGACAAATTGAGCTTTCAACTATTTTTTGAAAAGGATATCAAGCAAGACATTTATGTTTTGTCGCATTATGATGCTATTCTTCAAAAGGATACGCCTTTAATTGATGCTGTCATTAATGGCATTAATACATCTAAACTGGAAAAATCAATGATAGAAATTGATTGGAAAAATGCTTTCGATTTTGTTACAAAAAAACAATTGAATCTGGAAGATAAAACAAGCTGGGAAATAGAACAGAAAGTTGAATTGGTAATAGAAGGCCTTTCGGAGTTAGAAAAATCTGAAGATGGTAAAGTAGTTGCCGTAGGGCTTAAACTAAAATATTGGGCTGGTATTTCATACCAGGACTTGTTTGACAATATCAGCCCTTTAAAAAATAAATCGGAAGTAAGCCAGCGGTTTTATTTTTTTGAAGCCCAAACAGGCATATCAGTAGATGAGGCCTATCGGTTTTTACAAAATCGTTGGTTGGAGAAACAGATGCAGTTAAAAAGAAAACAGGTAGATGAACCAGTTAGTGAAGACGAGGAATCAAAATCTACCAATGGCAGTGGTTTACTTCGTAAGAAAAGAATCGTCACAAAAAGAAGAAAATTAAAACACGAAAGTTAATACAATGGAACTCTTTTTACCGTTAACCGGTTTTTGCAATGCCATAGAGGATGATTCCAGAATTGAGCCATTGCATATATGTATATACATGGCATTGCTTCAGGAATGGAATTTGAATGGTGGTACTAATTCGATTTTGGTTTTCGTGACAAAAATAATGAAGCAGGCAAAAATTAACCCTCGGCATACTTACAATAAATTTATGAATAACCTGGATGAATACGGCTATATGTGTTATCACCCTCCTGCAAATGGGTTCACAGGCAGCATGGTATTTTTAGTAAACTGTGAAAAGAAAAGTCAGTTATGGAAAACCTAATAATTATTACCGAAAGCGATTTTAAGAAATGGGTGAAAGAAGCAGTAAACGAATGTATACTGGAAACCAATCAGGCTTTTCTGGATAATTCCAAAGCATTTGATGGATTACTAAACCGTGAAGAGATTGCAAAGTTTCTCCGCATTTCATTAGTAACCCTTACAGACTGGGTAAAGCGAGGATTACCATCACACAAACAGCGGGGCAGGGTTTATTTTGATAAAGACGAAGTATTGAGCTACATCAGGGTAAAGAAAATAGGCAGGCTAAGCCTAACCCCGAAATTCCATCAGCTTCAAAAAGGGGTTGTGTAAAGTTTCAAAAAAGTGCTGGCCCGATTACTTATTTTTTTTGTTAATTTCTTTTACCAAAGAATTTGGGAATGTTTAATACCTTTATATTATTAAAGTTCTTTTCCATTCTAAATATTTCAGCAGAAAACAATTTGGAAGCTCAGCATAGCACATGTTTGCAAATTGTTTGCAAATAATAAAAGCCGGAATTAACTGGCTTCTATTATTGATTGAAAATCAAGTGCCCACGAAAGGAATCGAACCTTCACACCCTTGCGAATGGCAGATTTTGAGTCTGCTGCGTCTACCAATTCCGCCACATGGGCAACTATTAACGGGCTGCAATAATACGTTAATCATCCAATCTGTCCAAAATACGTTGCAAATATTTTTTCTTAAAATAATATTCTTTAATTTTTAATAAGTCAGCAGTACTGATAGTGTCATCATTGTATGTTTCAATAATTGTTTTTACACCTGCATAAATATCGTTTTCAAAAGCAACAATTGCTCCGAAAGAATTGGCTGTAAGGTTTTCATTCAGTTCCATTACTTCCATTAAAAAATCTGGTGGCAAGGGGTATTTTTCTTCTTCCTGGAGCAAGCCCTTTAACTGTAAAACATATTTAATGGTACTGTCTTTATTTTGAAAAATTTTCAGGGCCTTGTTGATGGCGGATGATTTTTCCAGTACTTCCTGCTGTTCGGCTTCATCGGCCTGTACATAAAAATCGGGATGGTATTTTTTTTGTAATTCAAAATACTTTTTTGGCAAGTTTCCTTTATCAACATACAAGCTTACAGGTATATCAAATAATTCAAAGTAGTTCATTGTGTTCTATTAAAATTGAAAAGGGTATACCTATTAAACAAATGTATGTCTGTATGTATAATTTCTAATTCGTGTTTCAAAATTTCTAATAAATAATATTGCAATAGCACAAATTTCAAATTGCAAACGCCAACTTCCAAATTAATAATAATACCGATTGTGCATCCGTAATATTCCAACTATGTTGGACCAAACGGCTGCAACACCAGCATTTTGAATTTTTAAAATCCCGATTCTTAGTCGGGAATACCAAAAATAGTTGCACTAATTTATAAATACAATGGTATAACTTGCCGGTTAAAATAGGCTAATAGATGTTGCAAATTGGTTTAATAAGCGAAGGAAAATTGCCTGTAGATAATCGTGTTGCCCTTACCCCGGCTCAATGTAAATGGCTGCATAAAAATTTTGGTGATATAAAAGTAACGGCACAGCAAAGCAGCAACCGTTGCTATAGCGATAAGGAATACCAGATGGCGGGTATAACAGTACAGGAAGATTTAAGTCATTGCGACGTAATGCTGGGTATAAAAGAAGTGCCGGTTAATATGCTTATAAAAAACAAGACCTACCTTTTTTTTTCGCATACAAAAAAATTACAACCTTACAATCAACCGCTGATACAGGCTATTGCTGAAAAAAAAATTACCCTGATTGATTATGAATGCCTGGAACATGAGGATGGTACGAGAATAATTGGCTTTGGTTTTTTTGCCGGTATAGTTGGCGCACACAATGGTATGATGGCTTACGGTAACCGTACCGGCAAGTTTCAATTACAACGGGTATCTAGCGTTAACAGTTTTCAAAAGCTGATACATACTTATTTTGGATTAAAAGTGCCGCTTGTAAAAATAGCCGTAACCGGCAGCGGACGTGTTGCACACGGTGTACTGGAAATTATGAACCTGCTTGGTATTTACGAAGCTGAGCCTGAAGAATACCTGGCAAAGAAATTTGCTTACCCGGTATATGTTCACCTGAAAGGTGCTGATCTATATGTTCATAAACAAACCGGCAAATACAACCGTGATAATTTTCACGAACACCCGGAAAATTATACCTGTAAATTTTTACACTATGTTGGCGAAACAGATATTTTATTAAATGGTATTTACTGGAATAAAAATGTGCCCCGTTTATTTGAATTGGAAGAAATGACAAAAGAAAATTTTAATATTGCTACCATTGCGGATATTACGGATGATCTGTATGGATCGATACCCTGTAATTTAGGCGACAGTACTATTGTTGACCCAATTTACGGGGTTGATAAAAATAGTTTTAAACGCACTGCGCCTTATTTACCCAGCTCTGTAGATGTAATGGCAGTGGGAAATTTGCCCAACGAATTACCAAGGGATGCAAGCCGTTATTTTGGTGAGCAACTGATAAAATTTGTACTGGATGATATCAGGAAAGGCGGCAGTGAAACCATTGATAAAGCCACCATTATTAAAGAGGGTAAATTAAATGAGCCATTTGCATATATGCAGGCATATGTTGAAGGCAGCTAATTATAAATGCAAATAATAATCTTTTAATAATGCCACGAATTCACTGGTATAATTACCATCTTCGTTTTTAATTACCAATTGCCCGCTTGTTGAGGGAGTCTTTATTTTTGATAAAAACAGAATGGTCCTGAAATAGGGATGATGCAGGCTGTTGCGTAATAGTATTTTTTCTGCTATATAAAAATTTAATGCAGAAGCTTCTTTTATAAAATTATCTACCCTGTGGTAGGGTAATAACACAGCGAAAGTTCCTTCATCTTTTAAATGGGCATCTGCTGTCAATAATAATTGTTGCAGCGTTAAACCGGTATCATGCTTTGCGGTATTTTTCTTTTTATCTGTTGATTGTAAATCTCCTTCAAAAAAGGGTGGATTACAAATGACTGCATCATATTTTTTACTGGAGTTGAAATGCAGGATGTCGTTGTTGTAAATGGAAATTTTTTCTGTAAAAGGCGACTTATTAAAATTATTTTTTGCCTCTTCAAATGCACTATTGTCAATCTCTACTGCATCAATAAAAGCCCTTGTTTTTTGTGCCAGCATCAGGCTTAGTAAACCGGTTCCAGTACCAATATCCAGGTAATGACTAATGGAGTCAAGAGCCTCTAACTCTTTAACAGCAAGTGATTCCGCAACAGCTGCACCAAAAATGCAGGAATCAGTACTCACTTTCATGGCGCAAAATTGCTGGTGAACAGTAAATTGTTTGAAATGAAAAAATTGATTTGCCAAAGTGTAAAAATGATTACGACAGGTAAAAGAATATTATTGTAGCGTTACTATACTAATTAGAAACTGGTAAATACAGTTACATCATTTCAAATTCATTTTTATCACAACCTGTTACACATTAAATGTGGCCCTGGGCGAAGGGCTTATACTTAATGGAACAAAATCGTTTTCAAGAAATTTATAATAGCCGGTAATGGCAATCATTGCAGCATTATCGGTACAATATTCAAAGTCAGGGATAAAAGTTTTCCAGCCCAGTTGACTACCTGTGTCAATTAGTGCCTGCCGCAGACCTTTATTGGCACTTACGCCACCTGCAATGCAAATATTGCTGATACCAGTTTCTTTTGCCGCTTTCTTTAATTTATTTATTAAAATACTAACAATCTTGTGTTGCACCGAAGCGCAGATATCGGCAAGGTTTTCGTCAATAAATTTTTTCTTATCTTCTGCTGTTGCAATAAAGGCTTCTTTGTAAACATTAGAGGCACCAGCATTTTGTAAAAAATATAGAATAGAAGTTTTTAATCCGCTAAAACTAAAATTCAATCCCTGTACCTGTGGTTCGGGAAATTGAAAACGGTATGGATTACCACCGGTTGCATATTTATCTATTAAAGGCCCTCCGGGGTAGGGCAGGCCCAACAGTTTGGCAGTTTTATCAAATGCTTCGCCTGCAGCATCATCAATAGTTTCGCCAATTACCTTCATTGAAACAGGTGTTTCACATAAAACAATCTGAGTATGCCCGCCGCTAACGGTTAAGCATAAAAAAGGAAAAGCTGGTTTTTGTTGGGGAATTAAATTTGCCAGCACATGTGCCTGCATATGGTTAACGGCAATTAAAGGTTTATCCAGGGCCAATGCAAGCGACTTGGCAAATTGTGCGCCCACCAATAAAGAACCAATTAAACCAGGAGCCTGTGTAAATGCAATAGCATCTATAGATGATAGTGAGCAACTGCTGCTTTTTAAAGCAGTATCAACTACCGGTACAATATTTTGTAAATGAGCCCTGCTGGCAAGCTCTGGAACTACACCGCCATATTTTTCATGTACTGTTTGATTAGCTATACAATTGGATAATATTTCTCCGTCTATGCATACAGATGCGGCGGTTTCATCGCAGGAAGATTCAATTGCTAAAATAGTTATCGCCATAATTGGTTCAAAGATAACTGATACTTGTAATTTCTGCGATGGAACCATTTATACAGATACTCAATCTTTTCTTAAAAACGGGCAGGCAATGGGTTTTAGCTGGGTATTAACGCTGAAAAAAAACAATAAAAATACCGGCACGGTGAAGTATATTTTTTTAGCAAGAATTAAAAGATAGACACTGTAAAATTGAGTAGTAAAAAAAGTGGCTGTTAACTTCTAATAGCAACGACAGGATCCATTTTAGCGGCCCTGGAGGCAGGAAAAATACCAGCTAATACGCCCACTACCAGGCAAATAATAACGGTACCTATTAAAAGCGGCATTGAAACATATACCGGAAACTCCAGCAGTTTAGAAAATACTACCGTAAGTATATACACTAACAATAATCCAATAGCGCCACCCATCAGGCAAAGTATGGCAGCTTCCAGTAAAAATTCAAAAAGTATGCTTGATTTTTTAGCGCCAATGGCTTTTTTAAGGCCAATCATACTTGTTCTTTCCTTTACTGTTACAAACATAATATTGGCAATACCAAACATACCTACAATCAGGCTTACTACACCAATCAGCCCACCCACAATATCAACTGTGCCAAATAAACCACTGATGGCCTGGCTAAATGCTTCTACACTGTTTAATGAAAAATTATCTTCCTGTGTTGGGCTCAATCTTCTTATCTGCCGCATGGCACCTTGTAATTCAGTACTTATTTGTGTAGGAGTTACATTATCTTTTCCCTTAACAATAATCACAGGGTTACTATTTTCTTCTGAAATGATTTGTTTGGCAAATTTATATGGCAGCATTATGCATTTATCATAATCCCATCCAATAAAATTTTTACCTTCTTTTTTTATTACACCAACAATGGTTACACGCATACCTTTTATTTCAAAATATTTGCCCAAGGCCCTTTGTGCAGAGCCATATAATTTTTCTGCATTATCGTAACCAATAAGCCCTACCGAACTACCGCTGCTAAATTCTGCACCCGAAATATAACGGCCAAAATCAAACATAATTGGCTGCACTGTCATTTGGAGTTCCGTAATACCGTATACAGTTGAGTTTTCAATCACATCATCTTTGTACGTGAGGTTGCCATCAGCCCTCATTAAAAAACTAATGCCATCTGCCAGTTCGGAACGTTGTTTTAAAAGAGCAACCTCTTCGTATTTCATAGTGGGCCTTGCCCTAAATTTCCACCATGGCCTGTCGGGGCCGCCGCTATATTCCCATTTATCTATATAAATGGTGTTGCTGCCAAGGCTTTTTACTTCGTTTTGAATATTGCGTTCAAGGCTGTTAACGGTTGCCAGTACACCAATTATGCAAAAAATACCAAAGGCTACTCCTGTAAGACTAAGGCCTGTACGCAGTTTGTTCACTTTTAGTTCCTGTAAAGTAAGCCGTAGAGAGTTGCTAAGAATTTGCAGCATTTTTCGCATACACCAAATGTACAGCAAGCAAAGTAATTAGGTATTAAAAATTGATAAATGGTTATAATGCGGTTTTACCGTTATTTCTGCCCCTTTTTGCTTTAACCTTTGCCAATCCTTACCTTTGCGCCTCAAAATAATGGTGGCAGCAGCCATCACCCATCTGAAATAATAATGAAGTATAATAACGAAATAAACAGGCGTAAAACATTTGCAATCATCTCTCACCCTGATGCAGGAAAGACTACCCTCACAGAAAAATTTCTTTTGTTTGGCGGTGCCATTCAAACTGCCGGTGCCGTTAAAAGCAACAAGATAAAAAAACATGCTACCAGCGATTTTATGGAAATTGAAAGACAGCGTGGTATCAGTGTGGCTACAAGTGTAATGACGTTTGAATATGACGGTCATTTGATTAATCTTTTGGATACACCCGGCCATAAAGATTTTGCAGAAGATACCTACCGTACGCTAACAGCTGTGGATAGTGTAGTGCTGGTAATTGACAGCGTGAATGGAGTAGAAGCACAAACAAGACGATTGATGGAAGTTATTGCCATGCGTAACACACCGGTAATTGTATTCATCAATAAAATGGACAGGGATGGTAAAAACCGTTTTGACCTGATGGAAGAAATTGAAAATGAATTGAAGATTCAGCTGCACCCTATGACGGTACCGATTAACAGTGGTAAAGAATTTAAAGGCGTATACGACCTCCATAAAAAAAGCCTGATACTATTTGCCGCAGGCACCAAGGCCAACGATGAAGATGTGGTAGAAATAACTGACCTGAACGATAAGACACTGGAAGAAAAAATTGGAGAGAAGGATGCTAGTATTTTAAGGGACGATGTAGAACTGATAGACGGAGTGTATGGTGCATTAAACACTGCAGATTATTTAAGTGGTAAAACCGCCCCGGTATTTTTTGGCAGTGCGGTGAATAATTTTGGTGTAAAAGAAATGCTGGACACTTTTGTGCGTATTGCCCCAACACCACGCCCACGGCATACTACAGTAAGGGATGTAAATCCTGAAGAAGATAAATTCAGCGGTTTTATTTTTAAAATACATGCCAACCTTGACCCCAAACACAGGGACAGGATTGCTTTTTTAAGGGTTTGCAGCGGTAAGTTTGAACGCAGCAAATACTATAACCACGTTCGTATGGAAAGGGATTTCAGGTTCAATAACCCTTATAGTTTTTTAGCCCGTCAAAAAGATATTATTGAAGAAGCATATCCCGGCGATGTAGTAGGTTTATTTGATACCGGTAATTTTAAAATAGGTGATACTTTAACCGAAGGCGAAAAATTTTATTTCACAGGCATCCCCTCTTTTAGTCCTGAAATATTTAAAGAAGTAGTGAATAAAGATCCGATGAAAACAAAGCAACTGGAGAAAGGATTGTTGCAGTTGACAGATGAAGGAGTGGCGCAGTTATTTACACAATTTGGTGGCAATAAAAAAATTATTGGTTGTGTAGGCGAATTGCAGTTTGAAGTGATACAATACCGTTTGCTGCAGGAGTATGGTGCCTCGGTACAAATGAACAGCCTGCCATTTTTTAAGGCCTGCTGGCTCACCAGTAAGGAGCCAAAAAAACTGGAAGACTTTATAAAATTTAAGCAAGCCAATATTGCGCAGGATAAAGACGGGCACCTTGTTTACCTGGCACAAAGCGAGTGGTTTTTAAATACCGAACGCCAAAACAACCCCTACATAGAATTTCATTTTACCAGTGAGATACATAAGTAGATGCTAATATTAAAGCGTTGCTTTTTACTAACTTATTTTAATATGCATGAAATAAGTATTAAGTTTACGGTATGTACAAAATGAACAAATCATATTCAAAGGTTCAGACTTTAGCAGATGCTGAAAAAGATAAATTGTTCTTACCTACAGATTCTCTTTCTGAAAGATTAAGGCAAGGTTGGTATTTAAGTGCAATGGCTTTTGGTATTGATCCTGTCAACCCTCCTAAAATGGAGAAGCGTTTAGTGAGCATTCGTAAACATACACTGTAATGCCTAATATTTTTAATGTCGATTTTAGAGATTTTATTGATTCGCTCAATAAAAATGAGGTTGAATACATGCTTGTGGGAGGGTATGCTGTTATCCTGAATGGCTACAGAAGAACGACAGGTGATATGGATGTTTGGGTAAAAGTTACACCTGCAAATCATAAAAAATTAATTAACGCTTATCTTTCTTTTGGGTTGCCTACAACAGATATAACCGCATATAATTTTTTACATAATAATGAAATTGAAGTTTTTACTTACGGAACACCGCCTGTGTGTATTGATATTATGAAAGTTGTTAAAGGCTGTACTTTTGATGAAGCGTACCAATTAAGCAATGTGTA
>JAYTTI010000192.1:0-41237 GCA_043745405.1 Ferruginibacter sp.
AAGAAAGGAAAGAAAAAGAAATAACATCAGAAAAATTAAAGCTACAAGCAGCTGCGCTGATCATTGCCAACAAAGAATTGCTTTTTCAAAACGAAGAGAAAGAAAAACAGGCAGCAGATTTAATAATTTTGTCAAATGTGTTAATAGCGCAGAAAGAGGAATTAAAGCGGGCTAATGAAGAACTTTATGAAAAAACTTTACTTTTACAACAACAGGAAGAAAAACTAATCAGGATAAATAATGACTTGCTGAATTTAAATCAGCATCTTGAAAAACGGGTGTTGGACAGAACTTTAGAGCTAGAAAACTTAAATCATGAATTGAAGGATCTTAGTTTATCGAAAGATAAATTTTTGTCGGTTATTTCTCATGATCTTCGTAACCCGTTAACATCTTTGCTGCTTGCATCAGATGAATTAAACCACGATATAGACAATCATATTTTTGAGGATGTACAGCCTTTTGCAAAGATAATTCACCGCAGTTCTCATAATATTCTGCAACAACTGAATGAGCTGGTTGACTGGGCAAAAAAGCAACAGGAGAAAACTTCTTTAAATTCTGAACGAATTCACCTGATTGACGCAGTAAGCCAGAGTTTTGAATTGTTGGAAGCCAATACTTCGCAAAAAAATATTATCCTTGAAAACAAAGTTACCTGTGATATTTATGTAAAAGCCGATGCATTAATGCTGCGTTCTATTCTTCAAAACTTAATAACAAATGCCATTAAATTTAGTTTTCATGGAGGGTTGGTAACTGTAGTTGCCCAACGAATAGATAAGCTGATAGAGGTTTGTATAGTTGATTTGGGTATAGGGATGGAGGAAGCTATCAAAGAAAATCTCTTCGTGAAAGATAATACAACTTCTATAGCTGGCACAAATAATGAAAAAGGCTCTGGGCTTGGCTTAATACTTGTAAAAGATTTTGTTACCCAAAATGGCGGAACCCTTCGTGTTGAAAGCATGCAAGGAAAAGGTACCTGTATTTTTTTTACCGTTCCCGAATCTTAATATTCCAACCTTACCTGAAAATACTTACCCAGCTATTGATAACTAATAATACCACAAATACAAGACCAATAGCAGTGGCAACATCTACATTAATAAAAGCGAAAAAAGCAGTCAGCAATCCCAACACAACCAATATTATGGCTACTTTATTTCTGCCGGTAGATTCCTTAAAAGAAAGAGGATATTGAATACTTCCAAGTGGCAGAGCCATTGCCCAAAAAGCAATTGCGGCTATCATAAAATTATCGAAAAATTTATCTGATTTATTTAATACGCCGATGCCAAATAGCAGGCAACCTCCAGCAAGGCTGCTTACAACTGTTATTGCTGTCCATCTTTCGGTAGTACCTACTGCATACTTTCCATCTTTATGAAATAAAAGAAAAAAATTGGCCAGCGGGTATATTAGCCAGGTAGTTAAAACAAATAATAAATAAAACCCTATAAGTATTGCACCAATTGACTGCGTGGCAGTATTGGATTGTAAAGCAGCAGAAAAAATGCGTATCCCAAAATAGACAGCTAAAGGAATGGCCCATCTTGCTTTTTTACCTTTATTATTTATCCAGAAATTATATTGCAATAACCAACGGTAGGGCGGTATAGCAGATTTGAGGGATTCTTTTAATCCCTGCCGGGCATTATTATTATTGGGGTTAATTCTCAACGCTTCTTTAAAATGTGTGGCCGCAATTTTATTCTTTCCCTTTTCCAGGTAATTCCATCCGGCAGTAGCGTGTGTAAATTCATTGTCCGGGTCTTGGGCTAAGGCAAACTGCATTGTTTCAATGGCGGCGTCCGTGCGTTTTAGCTTATTTAGTGCAACAGACCTCCCATTTAAACAGGTAATATTTTCAGGATCGATAGCCAGTCCCTCATTTGCCTTTTGCAGGGCTTTTTCAAATTCCTTTTCTTCACAAAGTGTTAAAGAAAACAAGCCATAGGCTTCAGTAAAAAATGGATTTAGCTGTATAGATTTTTGCAGTTGGTCAATGGCTTTGGCACTATCATATTTTCTGTAATATGCAAAAGCCAATAAGTAAAAATAATAGTGATTATCTGGGTCGATGGCGATAGCATTCATCACAATTTTTATGCCTTCGTCAAATTGTTTTTTATCAAAAAAACAACGGGCATACATCGCCAACGCTTCATGGTCATCAGGATTTTGTTCGAGCGCATTTTTTACCTGCGTGATGGCATCATTTATACGCCCTTGCCGTAAAAGTAAATTGGCTCTTTCAATATATGGATTCATGCAGAGAAGTTATGAGTTATAAGTTATGAGTTATAAGTGTGGTGTATAACTTATAACTCATAACTTATAACTAGATTCCGCTTATTTTTTTATCTTTAAATACTTTAGTATATCATCATACAAACCCGATTCGTTGGAATATAATGCATAGTTACGGGCAGATGAAAACCATTCCGTTGTAGTAGGTTTATGTTGTTTTGCCGCGGCTAATAAATCTTTGGTAGTTAACACCTGTATACTTCCCTTACGCATAGATTCCCTTAACTTTTCTTCTACTGCAATATCAATAATGGCGTTTAAATCCGCTCCAGAATAATCTGCTGTTGCGGCTGCAATTTTTTTAACATCTACTTCACCAACAGGTTTTGTTTGCAACAATGCTTGTAGCATATTTACCCTTACAGCTTCATCGGGCGGTGCAACAAATATTATCCTGTCAAATCTTCCCGGTCTTCGAAAAGCCGCATCTACGCTCCACGGGGCATTGGTAGCTGCCAAAATTAATACGCCTTCATTATCAGATTCCACACCATCCAGCTCTGCTAAAAACTGGTTGATAACATGGCGCATAGCCGATTGTTTTAAATCGCTGCGGCTTGCACCCATCGCATCTACTTCATCAAAAAATAACACGCAGGGTTTATTGCGGCGGGCCAGTTCAAAAATTTCATGCAGATTTTTTTCGCTGTTGCCGATCCACATATCTAAAATATCATGTAAGCCGATATTGATAAACTTTGCATCAATTTCGCCGGCAGTAGCTTTGGCAATAAAAGTTTTACCACAGCCAGGTGGGCCATACAATAAAATACCGCCGCCACTTTTTTTGCCAAATGCTTTAAAAAGGTCGGGGTTTTTAAGCGGTTGAATTATTTTGATGGAAATTTCTTCTTTTACTTTTTCCATCCCACCCACATCACTAAAACGCAGCGAAGGTTTTTCCATCAGATAAGCTTCGTCATCATCCCCAAAATCAAAGTCATCCATTGCTGTATCTGTGGCAGAAGGCATCCTTAAATGTGCATCAATTTCTTCGTCTGTAAAACCGGGGTTTAATGCCAGCACCTGCTGATAATTGGAAAGCGCCTGCTCCATCGACTGTTCCTTTATAAGGCACTTGATATATAAAACCTGGTCGGCCAATGTAATTTCTTTTTGCATTTGCTCGTACACAACAATAGCAGCAGAATATTTTTGCTGGTAGTAATAACCCGCCGCAAGGCCAGATTGCGCCCTGGTATTTCCATAACTTCTTTGCAGTACATCCTGGTATTGTACTGTGGCGTCTTCATATTTTTTTTCATCCATCAGCATACCGGCTACCTGTAAACGCAGTGGTACATTCTCAGGCGACACTTCTAAAGCTTTCAGTAAATTTTTTATGATTTCATTTGTCATAGATACGGTTATCTTATTAATAAAGAGAGTTATGCTATTGCGAATGGGCAATATTCAATGGTGAAATCTTTAAAATCTCCACCCTCACATTTTGCTTTTTTTTAATAGTTAACAATACAAAAAACTCTACCAATACTTGCCCATTCACCAGACCATTCACGCAACTTTAATATAACATCCTCACTTTTATTGTTTCCTTTACATTTCTTAATAATGCCAGTGCATTATTGCTTAAACTCTTGTCTACATCCAATACAACGTAGCCAATAGCATCATTGGTTTTTAAATATTGCCCCAGTATATTTATTTTATGCTTGGACAATTGTGTATTTATTTCAGACAATACACCCGGCACATTTCTGTGTATGTGTAATATGCGGTGTGTGCCTTCCTGTGGTGGAAGACTCAAAGCAGGTATTGTATGAGAACCAAAGCTGATGCCTTTTTCGAGGTAGTTAAATAACTTGCCGCTTACATCATCTCCAATATTTTGCTGCGCCTCCTGGGTGCTTCCGCCAATATGTGGTGTTAACAACACATTTTTCAAACCCTGCAATGGGCTGGTAAATTTATCTCCGTTTTTTTCCGGCTCCCATGGAAAAACATCAATAGCTGCACCACCCAAATGTCCATCCGATAAAGATTTTGCAAGGGCATCTATATCCACCACTTCGCCCCGGGCATAGTTTATTAAAATGCTTCCTTGTTTAAAATTTTTGAGCAGGTTTTTATTAATCAAATTTTTGGTAGTGGGTAATTCGGGTACATGTAGTGAAATGATATCTGATTTACCCACCAGATCTTTAAGGCTTTTGCTGTCAACTGCATTCCCTAATGGAAGTTTTGTTTCTGTATCATAATAAATCACTTTCATCCCCAGCCCTTCGGCCAATACACTTAACTGGCTGCCGATATTGCCATAGCCAATAATGCCTAGTGTTTTACCACGTAACTCGTAACTGCCTGTAGCTTCTTTGTGCCAAAAGCCCTCATGAGCCGCCTTATTTTTATCTATTATTTTTCTTATTAATATTATGGAGGCTCCAATTACTAATTCGGCTACACTTCTTGTATTGCTGTAGGGTGCGTTAAATACAGCTACACCCTGTTTGGTGGCAGCTTTTAAGTCAACCTGGTTTATGCCGATACAAAAGCAACCGATGGCCTGCAACTTTTCTGCAGCCGCAATTACTTTTGCAGTCAGCCTTGTTTTACTGCGGATGCCCACCATGTGTACGCCCTTAATTTCTTTTATTAATTGCTCTTCGCTTAATGCCCCATTTAGTTTGCGCACATTGGCATAGCCCTTACTATTAAAATACTTTACAGCTACGTCGCTTATATTCTCTAAAAAAAGAATATTAATCTTCTCTTTGGGATAACTTGTTAATTTTTTGTCTGCCATGAATATTACTCCTTATTTTGCACAAATATATTCTTTCTATCCTTTAATATTTTATGATGCCTTCAAAAAAATCCGTTTTTAACCTTGCCGTTATAGGTATGCGCCTAATATACCCATATTACATGATCCCAATAATCTTATTAATGGGATCATGTAATTCTGCCGACAATAAAAAAATACCTGCCGTAAAAGATAGTTTGCAATCGATGGCTTTATCAAGCCCCATCCCGCTTTCAAAAGAAGAATC
Source organism: Ferruginibacter sp. (assembly GCA_043745405.1). Taxonomy (GTDB): domain Bacteria; phylum Bacteroidota; class Bacteroidia; order Chitinophagales; family Chitinophagaceae; genus Ferruginibacter. The sequence continues at coordinate 5,325 of JAYTTI010000192.1, forward strand.
ACAGCAATTATCCCTGGATTGTTTAACATGGTATAACACTTCTTTAAGATCGAGTGGATTTAATGGAGGAATATTGGTAGCAAAAAACGGCAATATAGTTTTTGAAGCGTATAATGGCAATGGTCACTTAAACCGTCATGATGTTATTGATTCACTCACCCCTTTTCATATAGCTTCTGTTTCAAAAACTTTTACTGCCATGGCCGTTTTAAAATTGTGGCAGGATGGTAAATTAAATATTGACGATGAGTACAGTAAATATTTTCCACAGTTTAATTACCCCGGAGTAACTGTAAGAAGTTTACTAAATCACAGAAGTGGTTTACCCAATTATCTTTATTTTATGGAAACACTTGGGTGGAATAAAGATTCGCTGATAAAAAATGAAGATGTACTGAATTACCTGGTTACCCGAAAAGCAGAGCTTACCAATATTGCGACACCTAATACCCACTTTACCTATTGCAATACCAATTATGCCTTGCTTGCATTACTGGTAGAAAAACAAAGCGGCAAAAGGTTTCCGGATTTTTTACAGCAAACTTTTTTTACACCGCTACAAATGAAACATACTTTTCTTTTTAACAGCCTGGATACATCCAAAGTAAACCCCAGTTACGATTGGCGTGGCAGGATAATACCATTGAATTTTTTAGATGGTGTTTATGGCGATAAAAATATTTACACCACCCCAAGAGATTTGTTAATATGGGACAGGGCTTTAACCAGTGGAAAAATATTTACACCTCAAACTTTAGAACAAGCTTACGCTCCTTATAGTAATGAAAAATCGGGTATAAGAAATTATGGCCTGGGATGGAGGATGAATATTTATCCCAATGGTAAAAAAACAATTTACCATAACGGATGGTGGCATGGTAATAATGCTTCTTTTGTGCGTCTTTTACCAGACTCGGCTGTTATCATTGTGGTGGGAAATAAATATAACCGTAACATTTATCACGCAAAAGAACTGGCCGATTTATTTGGCGATTATAATGGACTAGGATCTGAAGAAGATGAGAATGAAAATTCTAAAATCAATACCATACTGATGCCTGCAAAAACTGATAGCACTGCAATAAATACAAAGAGTGCATCAACAAAAACCTTTTCGCATCATCATAAAACAAATAGTAAAAAGAAAAGAAAAAAATAAAAATGACAATTGTATTTTAAAGGCTGTTTCCAAAAAACAAATAACATAAAATGATGGCAGTAACAATACCCACTAAATCAGCCAGCAGCATAGCTCCTACTGAATAACGTGTATTCTTTATAGATACCGCCCCAAAATATACGGCCACCACATAAAATGTTGTATCGGATGCACCCTGAAAAATTCCTGACAACCTGCTTGCAAAAGAATCAGGCCCAAAAGTAGTCATGGTGCTCACCATCATTCCCCTTGCGGCACCGCCGCTCAATGGCCTTATTAACGCCGTTGGTAGGCCATCAACAAAACGTGTATCTGCACCAAGCATGACGAAAAAATGTTTCATTCCCGAAATCACTGCATCAAATGTGCCGCTTGTACGCAACATGCTTACTGCAACCAATATTCCAAGTATATAAGGTATAATACGGATCGCTGTATCAAAACCGTTTTTGGCACCATCCACAAAAGCAGCAAACAAGTCTATCTTTTTATAGAGGCCCCCTAAAACAATCAGCAGAAAAACCAATAAAATCAATCCATTACTTAGTTTACTAGAAAACAGTTGTATACCCGCTGCATCTAACCTGGTTATATAAAAAACCAACAATACAATGATAGCAGAAATGGCAAATATCCAGGCCAATATTATGGGTTGAAATAAATTAATCTTTTGCTTAAAGGAAACTATTATCATAGCAGTTATCGTACCAACAAAAGTTACAATCATGCAGGGAAGAAAAACATCTGTTGGATCAGAAGCATGTTGTGCAGCCCTTACTGCAATCACACTTACCGGAATTAAATTTAAACCTGCCGCATGCAAACAAAGGAACATTATCTGCGAATTGGAAGCAACCTCTTTATTAACATTAATTTCCTGTAAACTTTCCATTGCTTTTAATCCAAATGGTGTGGCAGCATTATCCAGGCCCAAAAGATTGGCAGAAAAATTCATGATCATATGCCCCATTGAAGGATGCCCTTTGGGAATTTCAGGAAAAAGTTTTGAAAAAAAAGGGGCGACAATACGTGACAAAAGCCTTATCCCGCCTGCCTTTTCGGCAATATTCATAAAGCCAATAAATAATGCTAATATACCTATCAGCTTTAAACAAATTTCAACAGCTACCCAGCAGGTTTCAATAATGCCATCTAATTTTAGCGGATTAGCAGGGTCGCTTGCTTTACCACTTACCATCCAGGCAAAAATCTGCGAGTCGCCAAAGAAAAAACATTTAATACCTGCCACAGTTATCGCAATAATTATAAACGCCGACCAAATTCTACTTAATGCCATAGTAATAATGGATAATTAATAATTGATAATTTGCTTTACCGTTGAAAGTTGTTGCTCACATTTTTATATTCACCACCACTATTCTCATGTGGCCACAAATTAGTGTTTTATACTGAAAACTGATATTTCAAAGCAAACCTTACCTTTGCACCTCTAAAAAAGCTTCAGCGTTTGTTTGTAAAGTTTAAGCTTAAACACAACAATTAAAATAAATTTACAATATCATGGCTTTAAAGGCAGGCATCGTGGGGTTACCCAATGTAGGAAAATCAACTTTATTTAACGCAGTAAGCAATAGTGCAAAAGCACAGGCAAGCAATTACAGGTTTTGTACCATTGAACCCAATACAGGTTTGGTAAATGTACCCGACCCGAGAATAGATAAACTGGCTGAACTGGTACAACCTAACCGTACCGTACCCACACAAATTGAAATAGTAGATATTGCAGGATTGGTTCGTGGTGCCAGTAAGGGAGAAGGATTAGGAAATAAATTTTTAGCGAATATACGTGAGGTAGATGCCATCATTCATGTAATACGTTGTTTTGAAGATGAGAATATTTTAAGGGATGAGGGCGCCATTAATCCGTTGAGCGATAAAGAAATTATCGAAACAGAATTACAGTTAAAAGACCTGGAAGGTATTGACAGAAAAATTGCCCGGTCGGAAAAATTATTAAAAACCGCAGATGCAAAAACGAAGCTGGAATATGCGGTTTTATTAAAGTGCAGAGAACACCTTAACCAGGGAAAAAGCATCTTATCGATGGGCTTGTCAAAAGAAGAAAAGGAAGCTATTGCCGAAAATTTTTTTTTAAGCGACAAACCTGTTTTATATGTTGCCAATGTTGATGAAGCAAGTATGCATACCGGCAATAAATATTCTGATGCATTGATGGAGGCTGTAAAAAAAGAAAATGCAGAAGCCATTATTATGACCAATGCCATTGAAGCACAAATTGCAGAAATGGACAATCCCGAAGATAAGGCCATGTTTATGGAAGAATATAAAATGGCAGAACCCGCTTTGGACAGGCTGATACATTCTACTTATAAACTATTAAATTTATCTACCTACTTTACTGCAGGCGTGCAGGAAGTAAGGGCATGGACCATTCACCAAGGCTGGAAAGCGCCACAGGCTGCAAGTGTTATACATACTGATTTTGAGAAAGGTTTTATAAAGGCAGAAGTAATTGCTTATCAAGATTTCATTACTTATAAATCGGAGGCAGCCTGCAGGGAAAATGGCCGGTTAAGAATTGAGGGAAAAGAATACATAGTGAATGATGGAGATGTAATGCACTTTAGGTTTAATGTGTAAGTATAGCATCAAAATTTTAAAAATAAAAAAGTCCCGAAAATTTCGGGACTTTTTTATTGTATCAATTATTGAGGTAGTAATACCTGGTCAATTTTTTGCAAAACACCATTTAAATATTGCTGGTCGCTTGTACCTGAAGGATCGGGTATAAGTGGTGATGCGTTAATAATAATATTTGCCGCGGTTGCATTGGCTATACCTTTAACAGTTGCAGCAGTAACAAATGGGGTACCAAAAACTGCTGTTAATTCTACGCCCTCATGAGTTGGTATTCCGGCATTTAAAAGTGTTGGATATTTAGTAGCAGTTGTAGGAAAATTATTTGTATAAGCTCTTTTGCCTAAAATATGATATACTACAATACCCTTTACAGTTTGTGCGGTTAAAACACCATATAATGCAGGATTACTGAATACTGCCGGTGTAGAGGCAAGTACTTTAGCCTGGCCAAATGCTATTGCAGGCGGAACCCCCATCGCCACCAATCCCTTGTAAATAGCACCTGTAAGTGTTACCTGAAAAGCTGCGTCTGTAGGTGCAAATACTGTAAGGTTTGCGCCTATATTCAACAAAGCCCCCTGCAATGTACCCGGTGCCGCTGTGCCGCTATCTGCCCGGTTAATAGCCGCTTTTAAATAAGTTAATTTAGTGTCTGTATTTATCCTGTCCCATAAATATCGTTGTGGCGGTGTAGGAACAAATGCTGTATTATATATTACCCCGTTAGCTGCAAAAATATTGGGCGATATTAAAGGGATATTGTTTACCCAGGCTCCATTACGTGTTGTTGGAAATGTTGTCAATCTTAAAAAAGCACTAACAGAAGGTGCCGGGTTTAAAATACTTGGGTATTGAAAGTTGGGAAAGGTTGATGGAATATTTGCGGAAGCTAATGCCTGAGGGCAGGTATTATAGCTTACTATAGCGCCTGCTGTTGAAGTGGGAATGTTGGCAGTAATAAATGCTGAGAAAACAGCATCCGGTGCAGTTAACGGGACTAACCCACCCGAGATGGCATTTATAAAAAGTTTCATAGCGTTATTGTCGGGTACAAACATCGTATAGGTTGCATCCATATTATTGATGACTGGTACCATGCCGGCTTTTGTAATAAGCCTGTAATAAAGACTGTCAGTTGGTGTAGCAGCAATGGTAGCGCCCAGTGTAGGCCCCGTTGGAGGCACAACAGGTTCTACCGCAAACTCCGCAGGCGGCTTATTACAGGACGATAAAACCAATATCACTGAACCTATCAACAATAAATGAATTTTAATTTTTTGGATTATATATTTCATATACAAAGTTTTAATTTTAAAAAGAGCGATACGTTTTGATTCAATTTTTATTAATAAACATTATACCCAAAACTAATATAGTACAAGCCACCAACGTAGGAGTTACCGACTCCATTGTAATAGTATTGGTTCAGCAAATTAGTCGCCCCCAGTTTAATAATAGATTTTGCTTTTGAAATTTTATAACTGAATTGTGCATCCAGGGTTTGTACCGATGGTAAATCACCTGTTGCCAAATCACCCTGGAAATAAAAAGCATCCTGCCACCTATAAGCCACAGTAAATCCCATCAGTTTGTTTTTACCAAAACCGGAATTGACAACACTTGCATTTACTTTATATTTTGGTGAATTAAATGAAGCAATAAAATTTGCAGGAACGTTTGTTAAATTATCTGAAGCAAAATTGAAGTTTATTGAATAATTGCGGGGCAGCGTATAGCTCAATCCTAAGCCAAAACCATTGGTTTGAACCTTGGATGGGGAGTTAACAGGCACAGAATAGACTTGACCATCTTTAGGCGCTCCTCCATTTTTTGCCTGAATTACCCTGGTACGTGCAAGAAAGTCATTGTATTGTCCCCAATATCCAAATACATCTATCAGTAATTTTGAATCCAGAATCAACCCTTTATATCCCAGTTCAAATGAACTGATTGATTCTGGTTTTAATGTAGTAAAATTAAATTTGACCAATTTATTATTATTTGACAATGAATCAAGATAATAAGCAGGGTTAGTATCGAAACTGTATATATCAATAAATGCTTTGTTGCCTCCAATCAGTATGTAAGAAGGTAAAACGAGATTTATCCATTGCATTTGATTAGATGGAAAACGATAAGCTGTTTGATAAGAAAACCTGATATTATTGTTTTCTGCAACCTTATATAAAGCTGTTACCCTTGGAGTAAAACGGCCATCAAAGTTTTGGTTTTTATCGTACCTGCCGGAAACTGTTAGATTAAGTTTGTTTCCTATTGCTCTTGATGCCTGTATAAAAGCCCCACTCTCTGTTATACCAATAGGGCTGCCGGAAGTATCAGCAAACAATGTTCCCTGAGAGTTTAAACTATATTTTTTAAAATTGGCACCTATAATAATATCTGCAAAAGATTTAGTAAAGGGAGTTAAGTTGTAATTGGCTTCCATGGCATAAAGATCTGACCTGTCTAATAACAAACCTCCATTGGGAACAGGGATTTGTCGAACCTTATTATAGATGTCATTAAATTCAGCTGATCCTGCGGCAGGCCTTCCCACATCTGCAACAGCCCTTGCTGCCGTATGCGCATTTTGCTGGGTAGAACCTGCAAGCATGGAACTTAAATAAGACTGGCCGTATTGTGAATACCATCCTGTTGATCCACCACTGGGTTTCCAGTTTTCATTAAAAACCTGTGTAGTAGCACCAATATTATAGGTATCGCCGGCGTTTTCCTGTGTTGTATATGCACGAAACATCCAGTTCTTATTAGTTAATTGAAACAGGTACTGCCCCATTTTAAAATTTTTAATGGAGTATCTTGAAGCAGCAGTATAAATGGTATTCCCAGTACCCCAATAACCAGCCAGCATTGCCTCTGTGCCGGGAGTAATTTTATAGTTTAACGATCCGCCCAGTTTATAATTTACTGTATTGGGATCGATTATTTCCTTTTCAGTATACCCGGTACGGGATACATAGATTGGTTGTGTTGTTAATGTGCCGATAAACGGAGCCAAAAATGGTGCCTGGGCGGCTATTCCATTTAATACCTGGCGAAGATCGGCTGATGTTTCATCTCCATAAACATTTATACCATTGTAATTAGGATCTGAAGCCCTGGTGCCCGCTATAACTTTGGTATTGGATATGTCGTAATTTCTATTATCTATGCCTATCCAGTCTTTGCCCTGTATAAATTCTGTAGTTATTTTAAATGCAAATTTATCAGATACTTTTTGCGCCCATCTTAAAGACCAGTTACTGTACAGTGAAACAGGGCCTTCTGATGCATTACCTGCATGCATCATTCCTTCTTTTACTTCAAAAGATAAACCCTGGTATTTGAATGGATTTTTACTCGTCATCAGTAATGTGCCATTCATACCCCCCGAACCATACAAGGCAGAAGAAGCGCCCGGTAACAATTCTATATTATCTACATCCAAAGCATTTAAGCCAACGATGGCACCAACAGAAAAATTTAAACCTGGTGCCTGGTTATCCATTCCGTCTACCAGCTGATTAAATCTTGTATTTCCACTACCGCCGAATCCCCGGGTGGTAGGCGTTTGAAAAGTTAAAGATGAAGTAGTAACATCAACTCCTTTTAAAGTTGCTACTATATCGTAAAAATTAGGTGCCGGGGCGTTGCGTATACTCGCTGCACTAATCCTTTCAATTGAAACCGGCGACTCCATTATTTTTTGAGATACACGGGAAGCAGAAACTACTACCTCCTGTCCCAGTGCATTGTTTGGCTCAAGATTAATGGTTACAGGTGCAGCACTGTTAACCGTTAATTCCTGTACAGTATACCCTACAGAGGATATTATCAGGGTTACGGGTAGTTTACTTACCGTTAGGTTAAAGTTTCCTTTATCATTGGAAAAGGTCCCTGCATCCTCACCTTTTATGGTAATTGACACCGCTGAAACAGTTTCTTTATTGGACCGGTTTAAAATGTTACCGGTAATGGTGGTGGTTTGCGCAAAAGCCGCAATAGTTATACAATTGGCGAAAACTAAAGCGCATAAATAACTTACACTTTTTTTCATATAGCATTGTTTAGTTAATAAATATCAGGTAAAGTAAGGAATGTTATGGTGCTTTAAAAATTTTATTTTACAAAAAATGTTGAAATAAAATAACAGTGTAAATTGGGTGATTAAATCAGTAGCCTGTAATTTAGCTTTATGGCTACATTTCAATTCCCCGGGCAAACAAATTTTTATAGTGGAAAAGTAAGAGACGTTTATACCATCGGTGATGATAAGTTGGTAATGGTAGCAAGCAACCGCATTAGTGCGTTTGATGTAATACTTCCAAAAGCAATTCCATATAAAGGACAGGTTTTAAACCAAATAGCTGCTTATATGCTACAGGCAACTACAGATATTTGTCCAAACTGGCTCCTTAATACACCTACTCCAAACAGCGCAATTGGCAAAAAATGTATCCCCTTTAAAGTTGAAATGGTAATTCGCGGTAACCTTACAGGGCATGCCTGGCGAACCTATCAAAGCGGTAATAAAGTATTATGCGGTGTAACCATGCCTGATGGAATGAAAGAAAATGATTTTTTTCCGGTACCCATTCTAACTCCGTCAACCAAAGCATCTGTTGGCCATGATGAAGATATCAGCAAAGCTGATATTATTAAAGCCGGCATAGCCTCAGCAGCAGAATATGCTATACTGGAAAAATATACACAACTGCTTTTTGAAAGAGGTAGACAACTGGCCGCAAAACAAGGTTTAATACTGGTTGATACCAAGTATGAATTTGGCAAAATTGGTGATGAAATATTTTTAATGGATGAAATGCATACGCCTGACAGCAGCCGGTATTTTTATGCAGAAGGATATGAAGAAAGGCAGGCCAGGGACGAACGCCAGAAACAATTAAGCAAAGAATTTGTAAGGGAATGGCTGATTGAAAATAATTTTATGGGTAAGGAAGGGCAGGTGGTTCCTGAAATGAGTGATGACTGGATAAACACCATCAGTAAACGGTATATAGAACTATACGAAAAAGTAATTGGTAAAACATTTTTACCCGAAGAATTATCTGATGAGGAAACTTATAAAAGAATTGTAGCTGCACTCTAAATAATAAAAATACTTTTATGGCACCGGCACAAATTTTTCAATTTGCAAATAATTTTGTTTTGCCTGGCTGGCTATTACTTATTTTTTTACCCAAATGGAAATGGACGGATAAGATCATCACGGGCATTATAGTAACCATACTGGCGCTTTTTTACATTTATTATATTGCACAATCTTTTAAGCCTTCTAGTACAAAAAGTTTTGGTTCGTTGCAAGGAGTAATGCAGTTATTTACCAATAAAACCGCAGTATTGGCAGGGTGGTTCCATTACCTGGCATTTGACCTGATGACAGGGCTTTTTGAAACAAAGAATGCACAAAAACATGGCATCAATCATTTACTCATCATCCCCTGTTTATTTTTTACGTTCATGTTTGGCCCCGTTGGATTGATACTTTATTTCCTGATCCGCTTTATTAAAACAAAAAATTATTTTGCTGTAAACTATTAAATGCAAATGCATGAAATATTTTTTTGCAGAGCTCAAACAACGTAACAGTTTACTATTTTGGTTTGGCTTTTACAATATTATTATAGCATTCATCTGTGCCTTTCTTATTACCCTTGATGACACTGAAATTCTTGGAGTAAGCCGCTGGTTAAAGCCAACGAAATTTTATATTGCGGTAAGTATAATGGTATTTACCATGGGCTGGTTAATGTATTATTTATCAAATACCAAAAGAGTAAAACAATTTACATGGCTAATCATTTTTACCATGTTTTTTGAAAACGGCCTTATCTTATTACAGGCTATCCGTAAAACCACCTCGCACTTTAATATAAAAACAGTTTTTGATAATGTGTGTTTTCAACTGATGGGAACATTCATTCTTATTTTTACCATTACCGTTATTTCAATAACCCTTGCCTTCTTTCGCCAAAAACAATTTTCAATTTCCGAGCCATATCTTTGGGGAATAAGGCTGGGCCTGGTCTTTTTTATCCTTTCCTCATTAGAGGGAGGTGTTATGCTGGTATTGTTAAAACATACGGTAGGGGCATCAGATGGAACGCCAGGCCTGCCTATAATAAACTGGAGCAAAAATTATGGCGATCTGCGCATTGCACATTTCTTTGGCATTCATGCCTTACAAATATTACCGCTGTTGGGGTTTTATATTACCAAAACAAAAAAACAAATCGCTATTGCAGCGGTATTGTATTTCATTTTTGTATCGGCTTTATTGTTCCAGGCGCTAAAAGGCAATCCCTTATTTTTTTAATACCGCAATTACCCCTATTTTTATTTAAATAAATTTTATATGAAAATGATTGCTTTGTCTTTGTTGTTATTTAATTACATAAGTGCATCGGCCCAAAACGAAAATTATCTTTTAATTGGTACATATACCAATGGAGCCAGTGAAGGCATTTACGTGTATAAATTTAATTCTGTAACAGGCGATAACCATTTTGTTAGTTCAGTAAAAACATCCAACCCCTCTTTTTTAGCCATTTCACCCAATAAAAAAACAGTGTATGCGGTAAATGAAAATGCCGACACTAGCGGATCAGTAATAGGCGGAAGTATTACTGCATTTTCTTTTAATGGAGCCGATGGCAAACTTATACCTATGGCTACACATCCATCAGGCGGTACTAACCCCTGTTATGTTTCGGTTGATAAAACAGGCAAATGGGTATTTGCAGGCAATTACTCCAGCGGAACATTAGCTGTATTTCCTGTTACAATCAATGGAAATATTGCTGCTGCCAGCCAGGTAATTGCACAAAGCGGAACCGGCCCTAATAAACAACGGCAGGAAGGGCCGCATGTTCATGCAGCTATTGTATCGCCGGATAATAATTATTTGTTTGTGCCAAATTTGGGTAATGATAAAGTGATGATTTATTCTATCAACACAACCAAGGGTAAGCTTACACCTGCACCTGAAAAATTTGTAAGTACAGAACCAGGCTCAGGACCAAGGCATTTTGATTTTGCACCCAATAAAAAATATGCCTACCTGATGGAAGAACTTTCAGGAAATGTTATTGGATACAGTTACAATAATGGCAAATTAAAACAAATACAAAGTATCAGCAGTTTGCAAAAAGATTTTACAGGTGCAGTTGGTTGCGCAGATATCCATGTATCGAAGGATGGCAAATTTTTGTATTGCAGCAACCGTGGCGATGCTAACCTTATTACCATATTCAGCATCGATCAAAAAAACGGGCAACTTGCTGTAGCTGCCTACCAGTCTACCTTAGGTAAAACGCCCCGCAATTTTAATTTTGATCCTTCAGGCAATTATTTACTGGCAGCCAATCAAAATAGTGACGATATTGTTATTTTTAAAATTGACAGAAAGAAAGGTTTATTAACGGATACGGGTAAACGAATTTCGGTGCCTAATCCGGTGTGTATTACATGGATTGATTGAAAAAGCTGAAGGCTGAAGGATAAAAGCTAAACGCTGAAGGCGCAAAGCTGCATGACCTTTGCCTTACGCTTTGTGCTTTAGGCCTTCAGCCTTATCCCCTAACACCGGCCTTAACCTTTGTTTACTTTTATTGAAAATCATTGCGTTTTTTTCTATTCCCTTACGCAATTCTTTTTGCAGTTCTACCGGCAAATTATAAACGGTTTGGCAGGCTTCGCTACAGCAGCCATTATACTTTACGGCGCAGGCTTCGCATTGTATAAACAATAAATGACAGGCTTCATTTTTACAATTGGTATGTGTATCAGCAGGCTGTCCGCATTGGTGGCACTGTGCAATAATATCCGGTGTTATCCGCTCCCCCAGCCTGTCATCAAACACAAAGTTTTTACCAATAAATTTACTTTTGATATTATTTTCTTTTGCATGTTTTGCATAATTAATAATACCTCCCTCTAAATGAAATACATTATTAAAACCATTGTGCAGCATATAGGCACTTGCTTTTTCGCAACGGATACCGCCAGTACAATACATAATAATATTCTTATCTTTTTTATCCTGCATCATATTCACCGCCATGGGTAACTGCTCCCTGAAAGTATCACTGGGTATTTCAATCGCTTGTTCAAAATGCCCCACTTCGTATTCATAATGATTACGCATGTCAATCACTACTGTGCCTTCATCGTTCATTAGTTCATTCATCTGCTGTGCATTTACATAGCGGCCTTTTTTTGCCATACTAAATGTGCTATCCATAATGCCATCCGCAACAATCTTTTCTCTTACTTTTATTTTTAATACCCAAAAAGACTTACCATCATCATCTACCGCAATATTCAAACGAATACCATTTAGTGGCCCAATTGAATACAAATGATTTTTAAACGCCTCAACATTAGGTGCCGGCACGCTTACCTGCGCATTGATACCTTCGTGAGCAACATAAATCCTTCCAAATATTTTTAAATGGTTTAGCGCCGAATAAAGCTCATCCCTGAATTGCTTTGGATTATCGATTTGGAAATAATGGTAAAATGAAATGGTGGTTCGGGGAGTAGTTTCCTGGTACAATAATTTTTTTAGTTCCGCCTGGGAAACCCTGTTGTGTAATACTGCCATAAAATAAATTTGATTCCGTTACAAACGGAAAATCTTTTAAGATTGGATGCTTGCAGGCAAACCAAATTGTTTTACAAAGATAATTATTTAAGGCGATACTAAAACTTGAGCCGGTTTCGGCAAAGAGAACACTACAAGTTTGAAGAACGGTAATAAATGGATAAGCTGTTTCCCTAACTTTACAAGATGCCTATAAAATACTACTATACATTTTTTATTTCCACATTATTGCTGTTTGCTTTTTTTTACAATAGCTACGCACAAACTCCCATGGGATTTGAGGAGTATGAGCCAGTATCTACATTAAAGGTAAAAGAAGATAAATTAGTAACGGCTAAGTTTCCGTTTATTGATGTGCACAATCATCAATGGCAGATGCCGCAACAAAATTTAACTGAACTGCTCCAGCAAATGGACTCGCTCAATTTGCAGGTAATGGTAAATTTAAGTGGCCGTAGTTATAAAGAATCCAAAGGGCGAAATGGTTTTTTTGATATACAGGGCCCTGAGTATTTAAAAGCCAGTATTGACAATATTAACACCGCCAATCCCAACCGGCTGGTGTTGTTTACCAATATATCTTTTGTTGGCTTTGGCGAAAAAGATTGGGTTGCCTATACAGTTCAACAGTTGGCAGCAGATGTAAAAGCAGGTGCAAAAGGATTAAAAATTTATAAAGATCTTGGGCTTGAATTTAAAGATGAGAAAAATAATATTATCCATATAGACGATGCAAGGCTGGATGCCATCTGGGATAAATGTGCCGAATTGAACATACCGGTACTGATACATACTGCGGACCCTAAAAGTTTTTGGCTGCCCCTTGATAAATACAATGAACGCTGGCTGGAACTTACAACACATCCCGACAGAAAGCGAAATGCCAGTGATGTTTCATGGGATGATTTAATAGCACAGCAACACAAGATATTTTTAAAACACCCCAATACAAAATTTATTGCAGCACATTTTGGCTGGATGGCCAACGACCTGGAGGGCCTTGGAAAATTTTTAGATTCTGCTAAAAATGTATATGTAGAATTTGGTGCCATAATTTCAGATTTAGGACGACAGCCAAGAGCGGCCAAAGCTTTTTTTGAAAAATACCAGGACAGGATTTTATTTGGCAAAGACAACTGGAAACCTGATGAATATGCCACTTATTTCAGGGTGCTGGAAACCGAAGACGAATATTTTCCCTATCACAAAAAATACCATGCTTTCTGGAGAATGTATGGCATGGGGCTATCTGATGCAGTGCTTAAAAAAATATATTATAAAAATGCATTGAAAATAATACCCGGGCTCGACAGCAAACAATTTCCTGAATAAATATTTTTTGGTATAAGAATAAAACACTCTGAAAAATGACGAAGCCATAGTAGATATCAGTGATAACTACTTTTGTTTATTTTTATTAAGGATCGATAATGGTTGAAAACAATTTGACAGGCTATTTTAACCAGTGAAGTGCATTTATATTTTGGCCTACTATTTCGCCTTCTTTTAATCCTGCATCATTATCCTGTTGTGTGTGAATACCGCCTATAAAACGACTATATGCTGACTCTCTTGCAGCTTCCCAGAAATTTTGAAAAGACCTGGCTGGATACCCCAAATCATAAAAACGACTATCACGACGCCCCTCATGACAATTATCTTTAAACGGAAACGCTCCCCCAAACATATCTGTGAGTACAGTTGCAGTTGCTGCACCCTGTGTAGCATGACCTGAAGGGAAGGCCGGGAAAGGAGGCTCGGGCCAGTATTGAATCCAATCTTTATTAATAAAGGTTTTTACATAACTGGATGGCCGCTCATTAAAGTAAGTTGTTTTGGCTTTCCAGCAATTGATAAATGCATCTGCGATTGCTAAACCCGTTCTTGCATAAGCTTCTGCTGCTTTTACAATATCTGCCTTACTGCTTTTTATAGCAAGTGTGGCAATATAATAAGAATGCCCTGGTGGCGAAAATGTCTCAGTTGGGTCATCGCCCCACCAGGCTGCTATTTCTTTTTCTTCATGCGTGAGCATAATGTTCTTATCATAAACAGCCTTGTACATTTTGTAATACCCAGATGTTGTGTCGGAAGAAAAAGGCATAATTGCAGGAACTGGTATCATACCATTGCTTACAACAAAAGTTCTGTTACTGCCCCACGTGGGATGCAAGGGATAATCACTTACTGTTTGCCCATTTAAAGGTGGCACCCAATATGATAACCCTGTTGGGAACACATAATTTGGATCAAAATTTCTAGTATAAGCTGCATCACCGCCATCCGTAACTGACCAGCGATAGATTGCCAAAGCAACAGCATTGCCAAATTCTACAGATCTGTTTATTGTTTCCTGGGTAATACCTATTTTTTGTTCTGCATAAATTTTATCTGCAACTGAATCTATCAGGTGATGTACATACATATGAGAATTGGCAGGCACAGGATACAATAATTTTAGCAAGGTAAATTCTGCGGCATTTAAACACAATAACCATTGGTAGGGCTTTCCAGCTTCAGGTAAAGGAAGCGTAAGCCCGTTCAATTGTCCATTCATTGACCTTTGTGCAGAGTCGCCCTGTACTACTGATTCATACATGGCCAATCCCAGGTACCCAAGGCTTCTGGACGCATAGGTGGGTGTATTATAAGAAGAAAACCGAATGGTATATAAGCTCATATCGGCCCATTGCAAAGCCACATCTGCTGAAACGGTGTTCAGTTTGGGAACTTCTTTGTATACCAAATCTTCGTTCTTGCTGCAGGAATTTAAAAAAAATAACCCCGCAATTACATAAGCAATTAATAACAAATTATAAGCTGAAAAATTTGCCGCATTAAAATTTTTGATACTGTCCGTATCTGCCTTTAAATACTTACTCTTTTTCATATTCAATTTTGTATTCTCTAAGCGTTACGGTATCGCCCGCTGGTATATTTTTATAAAAATCTTTGTTAAGAATATTATTTAGTTGGCCAACAGTATTCCACCTATAAGACGCTTTATGGATGTTAAAGTAAATAATTGGGGCAAACAGTCTGCCGGGAGGCTTTTCAAACACATATTTTTGATGAAACAAATGTTCAAACACATAATTACCCCTTGTTGAAGAAAGTAAGTAGTTAGAAAAAATGCTGAACTTTATTTCGCCAATATTTTCATAAAGATTAGGCGAAAAAACAATATCGTTTGATTGAACCCTGGAAGTATCCAGTGAGGATAAAACAAGCATACCATTTTCATGGCTGATGGTGCATCTAACGTCTCCGTAATACATATATACAAATGCATAATTCGCATCTAAAAATGTATATTTATCCATAAACTTATCAGTAGTTAAATCGGTAACAGCAGAACTGTATAATGCTGAATCTTCTTTATTGTTGAAATCAAATAAATTGATTGCTGATCGATTTGTTATTTCACCCTTTGAAGTAAATAATCTGAGTAAACCCGCAGGTTTAATACTTGACTTGTGATAAGTAGTATTACCCGAAGTACTTGTATCCTTATTGCAGGAAGAAATAAATGCGGCTAAAACAAGAAATAATATTAAGCTTATTTTCATAATATTATTTATAAATGTAAAAAAAATGTTGAATTGAGCCACTTTATTTTCATTCAGCCATTGTGGTCATGCTTAAGAGAAGGACACAACATTTTAATAAAATTAATAATGGATAAGAATTATCGAAGAAGGTTAAAAGAACAAAATTAAAATAGAAATGTGAGTCCAAAATTTATCCATTCCTCAGCCCGGCACAGGAATAAGGGGAAGGCAATTGACGTTTGCTTCCTGTGCCAACCAGAATTACATTTATCAACTGCTTGTAAAATGAATAATCGCTGGCAAAATTCCATTAACCAGTATTTAACCTTATTGCTTTAACATTAATAAACAATTGTGCAGACCTTTGTATTTATTTTGCGTAAATTGAACTGAGTACATGCGATCTGATACATTTAAATGGATTATTTTATTATCTACCATCGTTGTAGGATTGTTGGTAGCGGCCCAGTTATTCTGGCTCAATAAAATATATAAATATGAGCAAAAAGAATTTGAAACCAGTGTTGTAAAAAGTATTAAAGGCGTATATGAAGATCTTAAACTGACGCATTCCAACTCCGCACACCTGCAGCAATTGATAGAGCAACCAAACCCTCAAACATTTTTATTCAGAGTAGACAGCATACCTGCTAAAGACTCACTGCTAAATAGTTTATTAAGTAATTTAGAAGATTTTGGTGTATTTGCAGATTGTAAAGTAGGCTTGTATAATGATGATACTCATAGCTACTTATTCCAGGAATACTTACCTACAACTGTTACAAAATATCCTGTTAACAGTGCAAATGATTTGCAATTGTATAATAATCCTTATGCCTATGTGAATGTATATTTTCCAAACCGCCATCAATATATCTTAAGTGAAATGACCTGGTGGATTACCTCAAGTGTGCTTTTGCTGATTATTTTAATTGCATTGGGCATCAGTGTATTTCATTTATACCGGCAAAAGTTTTTAAACGAAATACAAAATGATTTTATCCAAAATGTAACGCACGAATTTCAAACGCCGCTTACTACTTTAATCGTTGGTCTGGATAATATCTCAAAGCCCAGCATTATAGAGCAGCCGGAAAAACTGGCGAAATATACCCAGTTGATGAAAGGGCAAACAGCTTACTTAAAACAGCATATTGAAAACCTGATGAAAGTGTTAAAAACAGAAGCAACAGGATTGATTTTGGAAAAAGAAAAAATTGCCCCCAGCGAATTAATAAAAAATGCCGTGGCACAATTATATGCCCCTATTGAAGAAAAAAATGCAAAAATTGAATTACACTTTGAGGAGCATAATCACACCATTAGTGCCGACAGCAATAATTTATATGTTGCACTATTGAATGTTATATCCAACGCTATTAAGTATTCAATAAATCCGTTGGTTATTATTGAAACAAAAAGCTTTAACGGCTCCTACTCTATTACTGTAAAAGATAATGGAATAGGCATTGCCAAAAAATATCAGAACAAATTATTTAAAAAATTTTACCGTGTTCCAAAAGGTGATGTGCATAACGTAAAAGGCCTTGGGCTCGGATTGTATTTTGTAAAAAAAGTTATAGATGCGCATAACGGTACTATTACAATAAACAGCATAGAAGATATCGGTACCGAGTTTATCATTGTATTACCTAATCATTAAATAACAGCAGTATGTCAGCAGTAAAAGCCACCATATTATTTGCAGAGGATGATGCCAGCCTTGCCTTTATGGTAAAAGATACACTCGAAGACGAGGGGTATATAGTTGTGCATTGTTCCAATGGGCAAACAGCCATCGACACATTTGATAAAGCAAAGTTTGACATTTGCCTGCTAGACATTATGATGCCCAACAAAGACGGGTACACAGTGGCAAAAAAAATAAGGCAGCAATCAGATATTATACCCATCATTTTTTTAAGTACTAAAAGCCAGGAGACTGACCGGTTAAAGGGTTATGATACCGGCGCAGATGATTACCTGGCAAAACCATTTAGTATGCCGGAGTTGCTAAAAAAGATAGCCATGTTTCTGCGCCGTACAAAAAAATTACATTCAGATTCTACAGAAAATTTTATAATTGGCAATCTTGTTTTCTCACCTGCCAGCCTCAAAGTTAGCAGCCCGGTTGAAACATTCAATATCACCCAAAAGGAAGCAGACCTCTTAAAGTTTTTTTGCCAGCACCAGAACAAAGTGATAAAACGGGAAGAAATATTGTTGAATGTGTGGGGTAAAGATGATTATTTTTTAGGAAGAAGCATGGATGTTTTTATAACCAAGCTACGCAAATTCTTAAGAACAGATCCCGGCATTGGATTAGAAACAATTCATGGTATTGGATTCCGTTTTACTGTGCCGCAGTCTATTTAATTTTATACGCTAATAAAATGAGAGGTAGTCCTTTCCTGTTATGCCTTTGCGGTCAATATTCATTATTCTATAATTTTAATTACGCCTGTATATTTATAAGTCCAACATTAACCTCTGGTTAACCTTTGTTAATCACCTTTTAACTAAAGAAGCAGTCAATTTTGCACCAATAATTTTATTGATATTAATATAAAATACTGATGCAAAAAGCTTTCATACAATTATTAGGTATATTACTGTGTTTGTGCCATTCGATAAAGGCACAAACACCGGCCGATACCCTTCGTCTTCCGCTGCCCGAAGCAGAAAAAATATTTCTGCAAAAAAATCTGTCTTTACTGGCTGCAAAATATAACATTGATGTCAATAAGGCTTTGATAGAACAAGCTAGGTTATGGGATAACCCCATTTTAAGCACAGATCAGAATATTTATGATGGTATAAAAGGTGATGGTAAATTTTTTGCGCATGAAGCCAACAGGGGTACTTTTTATATACAGGTTACACAACTGCTGCGCACTGCAGGAAAAAGAACAAAGCTGGCACAATTGGCAACTGATAATACAACGCTTGCAAAAGAGCAGTTTGATGATGTAATGCGAAGCCTGCGTTATACCCTACGCGGCGATTTACTGGAGATTAATCATCAGCTGAAAATGAAAAAAGTGTATGATGTGGAGATTATAGAATTGCAGCATTTGATAACCGGTATGGATGCGGAACTAAAAGCCGGCAATATCGCCCTAAAAGACAACATGCGTTTAAAAGCTTTGCTATTTAATTTGCAAAATGAGCTGGTGAATATAGAGTCGTCCATAATACCTGTGGAAAGTGAACTGAAATTACTATTGCAATCTACTGATAGTAGTTTTATTGCACCGGCGCTTACCTACAAATTTGGAGAGCTTACCACAGTTCCTATTCCCACTTTGGATAGCCTGGTAACAACGGCCATGCAAAACAGGCCCGACGCCAAAATAGCGCAAACTGCTTTAGAATTTCAAAAAAATAACCTCATTTACCAAAAGGCATTGGCAAGCCCGGATGTAACCGTCGGATCTGAATATGATCAGCGGAGCAGTTACAATCCAAACTATGTTGGATTGGCAATATCATTACCAATCAATATTTTTAATAGAAATCAAGGCAATATAAAATCGGCTCAATACAGTATCCAGCAACAGGAAGTACAATCCAGCTTACAATACAGCAAAATTCAAAACGAGGTTAATACAACATTTACAAAATTTAAATACCTGCAGCAGGTAAATAATTTACAGCAACTGGATTTCTCTCAAAAATATGATGGGCTGTTTCAAAGTATATTAAAAAGTTACCAGGCCAGGCAAATAAGCCTGCTGGAGTTTATAGATTTTATTGATGCCTACAAGGATACCAAACTAAAGCTGCTGGAGCAACACAACAACCTTATCAAATCAATTGAAGACATTAATTATACCACCAACACAACAGTAATTTCCCTGCAATAAATTTAAATTAACCTATAAATGCAATCACTAAAGTATGTAACAGGCCTGGCAATCTTTGGCGGCATGTTATTTTCCTGTAGAAGCAAGCAGCAGGAAACACCCAAAGAAGAAAAAGTTTGTATTACAGATTCAATGGCAAAAATGATTGCTTTTGATACAGCTTCACTCAGTACAATTGGCGACGAATTAAAATTAAGTGGCGAGATAAATTTTGATGATAAAAAAGTTTCGAAGGTATATCCCTTTAGCAGCGGACAGGTGCTGCAGGTAAATGTTTCTATTGGTGATAAAGTAAGTAAGGGACAAACACTGGCCGTAATCAAAAGTGCAGATGTATCAGGTAATTATAGCGATTTATCAACTGCCGGCAACGACGTAACCATTGCAAAAAAGCAAATGGATAACCAGCAATCGCTTTTTGAAAGCGGTATTGCCAGTGAGCGGGAGTATTTAGAAGCAAAAGAAAACTATCAAAAAGCTGTAACGGCTGCTGATAAACTAAAAAACCAAATTCAGATAAATGGCGGCGGGCGTACAAATGCAAATGGCACTTATACAATTACGGCGCCTATCAATGGTTATGTGGTAGAGAAAAAAATTAACCAGGGTGGTTTTATACGCAACGATGCCAATGATAATTTATTTACTATTGGTGATATCAACGATGTATGGGTGTGGGCAAATGTTTACGAAACAGATATTGCAAAAGTAAAAAAAGGATATACTGCTGCTATTACTACTTTGGCCTATCCCGACAGCACATTCTACAGCGTTGTAGATGAAGTAAGCAATATACTTGATCCTGTGACAAAAGTGATGAAGATAAGGGTAAAATTACCTAACAGCAAGGGCTTGTTAAAGCCAGAAATGTTTGCCAATATTGTTATCACCAATAAAGAAGGGATTAAAGTAATGGCGGTTTCTTCAAAAGCGTTGATAGCCGAAAATGGAAAAAACTACATGATTGTTTACAAAGACAAATGTAATTTAAAAGTACAGGAGGTGGAAGTACTAAAAACTATTGGGAATAAAACATACGTCAGGAGTGGCTTACAGCAAGGTGACCTGGTAATAACAGACAATCAAATTTTATTATTCAAGGCATTAACTGAAAAATAAAATGAGCAACCAAAACGCACCATTAAATACAGTTGCCAATACACCAGGTGAGCGTTTTCTTTTGCATATTTCAACAGTAGCTGCAAATATATAAGCCGTCATCACCCTTAAATTAAAATACGTTTCATGAACAGGTTTATAAAAAATATTATTCATTTTTCTTTACGCCACCGCTACCTTGTTTTCTTTTTAACCGCTGTAGTGGCGGTTATTGGTGTATTCAGTTATAAAAATACCCCGGTTGAAACTTTTCCGGATGTTACCAATACGCAAATCATCATCATTGCACAATGGCCCGGCAGAAGTGCAGAAGAAGTTGAAAAATTTATTACCATTCCAATGGAAACGGTTTTAAATTCTGTACAAAAAAAATCAAACCTGCGTACCACATCCGCATTTGGCTTATCGTATATCCGAATTATTTTTGATGACGATGTGGATGATGCTTTTGCCAGGCAACAGGTATTAAGCAGACTGGGTGGTGCAGATTTACCAGATGGTGTAAAGCCCGATGTGCAGCCTCCTTACGGCCCTACCGGTGAGATTTACCGGTACACTTTAAAGAGTGCAACAAGAAACATCAGGGATTTAACAACCATCCAAAACTGGATACTGGACAGGCAATTTAAAAGTGTTGCCGGCGTAGCAGATGTAAACAGTTTTGGTGGTGAAGAAAAGACATACGAAGTAAGCGTAAATCCCCAGTTACTGATAAAATATAACCTTACATCTTTGGATGTGTACAATGCCATTTCAAAAAGCAATGTAAATGTTGGGGGCGATGTAATAGAAAGAAACGGACAGTCTTACCTGGTAAGAGGTATTGGATTGTTGAATAATATTGAAGATATACGCAATATCATCATCAATAAAATTAACGGTGTTCCGCTGCTGGTAAAAAATGTTGCCGATGTAATGGAAGGTGGAAAGCCAAGGCTGGGGCAGGTTGCAAGAGACCAGGATGAAGATGTGCTGGAAGGTATTGTGGTAATGCGCAAAGGAGAAAACCCTTCAGAGGTATTGGATGGTGTAAGGGCAAAAGTAAAAGAACTGAATGAAAACATACTTCCTAAAGATGTAAAGATTGCTCCGTTTTACGACCGTACCGACCTGATGGATTTTGCGCAGGAAACAGTAATACATAATTTAATTGAAGGTATTATCCTGGTTACGGTAATAGTATTACTGTTTATGGCCGATTGGCGTACAACGGTAACAGTAAGCATCATTATTCCGCTTTCGCTATTGTTTGCCTTTATCTGTATGCGTATAAAAGGCATGAGCGCTAATCTGCTTAGTATGGGTGCTATCGACTTTGGTATTATTATAGACGGGGCCGTGGTTATGGTTGAAGGTTTATTTGTTGCATTAGACTATAAGGCAAAGGAAGTAGGTATGGAAAAGTTTAATAAACTGGCCAAGCTGGGCCTGTTTAAAAGTACCGGAACAGAAATGGGGAAATCTATTTTCTTTTCTAAAATTATTATCCTCACCTGCCTTATTCCCATTTTTGCTTTTCAAAAAGTAGAGGGCAAAATGTTTTCGCCGCTGGCGTATACGCTAGGGTTTGCTTTAATTGGCGCACTCCTGTTCACCCTTACTTTTGTACCGGCATTATCAAGTATTTTACTGCGTAAAAATGTAAAAGAAAAGCACAACCCCATTGTACTGTTTTTTGAAAATGGGGTACAAAAACTACTGGCCATTGTATACCGCAATCAAAAGAAAAGTGTATTGATAGCGCTGGCAATTATGGTACTGACATTTGCTTCTGCAAAATTTTTAGGCACCGAATTTTTACCCGAATTAAATGAAGGTGCATTGTGGGTGGAAGCAGAATTACCCATGAGTGTTTCATTAAATGAAGCCAATACAATCTCTAATAAAATGATTGATGTGCTGAAAGAGTTTCCGGAGGTAAAGCAAACCTTATCTCAGGTAGGCAGAACCAATGACGGAACAGACCCCAAAGGATTTTTTAATGTGCAGATACAGGTTGATTTAAAACAACAAAAAGATTGGAAACGCAATATTACTGAAGAAGCGTTGATAGATGAAATGGATGTACAATTAAGGAAATTTCCAGGTATTGTTTACAATTATTCTCAACCCATCAGGGATAATGTAGAAGAAGCAGTGGCAGGTGTAAATGCGGCCATGGCAGTAAAAATATTTGGCCCCGGTTTTCAGGTTCTGGATAGTACTGCCAATAAAATAATGGACGTACTTAAAAATGTAAAGGGTATTGAAGACCTTGGAGTTTTAAGAAACCTGGGCCAGCCTGAATTCAGGATACAATTAGATCAGCAAAAGATGGCATTTTACGGAGTAACTACTTCAGATGCCAATGCGGTAATTGAGATGGCTATTGGTGGCAAGGCGGCTACCCAGTTGTACGAAGGTGAAAGAAAATTCGACATACGCATACGCTATCAAAAAGATTTCAGGGCCACACAGGCAGCTATTGAAGCGTTGATGGTACCTACCAGTGATGGTTCAAAAGTGCCCTTAATAGAAATAGCCTCAATTAAAACCTTAACAGGGCCCGCATTTATTTTCCGGGATAATAACATGCGTTACATAGCCGTAAAATTTTCTGTGCGTGGCAGGGATTTAGGAAGCACTATCAATGATGCACAGCAACAGGTAAGCGCTGCTGTACAATTACAGCAAGGGTATAAAACTACCTGGAACGGCGAGTTTGAAAACCAGCAAAGGGCATCTGGCACCCTGGCTAAAGTTGTACCTATTTGTTTGCTGGTAATATTTCTTATTTTATTTATAACCTATGGCAACGTAAAAGATGCCACACTCACCATCCTGAATGTTCCCTTTGCATTAATTGGTGGCATACTGGCCCTGCATATTACCGGCATTAATTTCAGCATCAGTGCAGGTATTGGTTTTATTGCCTTATTTGGTGTATGTATCCAGAATGGTGTGATTTTAATTTCGGTGTTCCGCAAAAATCTGGATGCCAAAATGAATCTTGACGATGCCATTCGGTTAGGCGTAATTTCAAGGGTACGCCCTGTGGTAATGACGGCTTTAATGGCCATGATAGGATTGATGCCGGCTGCCATTTCCACCGGCATTGGCAGCGAAACACAAAAGCCATTAGCTGTTGTAGTGATAGGAGGATTGATAACTTCAACCATTCTTACCCTGCTGATACTTCCGGTAATATATGCCCTTGTTTTTAAATTAATGCACCGCCGGGAAAACAGGACTTTCTTAAGAAAAACAAGAATGGTAAGCAGGGCTGAAAAGCCGAATAAATAATAATGTTATGCCAGCAGTATGTAAAAGGCATCGTTAAGTTTTTAGTTGTTAACCTTATCTTTTAAGTATACATTTAACTTTGAATAACCGGGGCAGCAGAATAGTGTTAACCCGGCTGATTAAAGGCTGAAATCAAATTGGAAGGCATTCTTTTATTTTTACACTTTAAATGCTATAATAAAATGGCGAAGACATCAAAACTACCGGCACCAAAAGTTAACATTAGCAGTGATGCTAAAGCCGACGATTTTGCAACAAAAGTTTTTGCAAAATCAGGCTCACCAAAAACGATAAAAGAAACTATTAAATTAGTCTTAAATCTTTTTATAAACTTTCCTTGCTAAACAATCTTTCAGGTTAACGAAGAGCATACCTGACTTATATAATACTACAGGCAACATGAACAGCGTTAATAGTTTATGTTGCCTGTATTTTTTTGTGCTACCTATGCATATTATTATCATTAATAAATATCATCCGGCAATACCATCAATAAAACACTCCAATAGCTGTTCAATAATTTTTCATACATTGTTAATTGAATTAGTTTACAACATTTCATAAACAACAACAGCCTTTATTAAATGATAAACACGCAGGATTTACACATAGAAGATGAGATAAGGCCATTATTCGATTTTACGTATAATGATTTTTCAGGTAAAGAAGTAAAGGATATTCTTACAAAACCTCTTAGCTCAAAAGAAGCCATACTAATTCGGCAGCAGCTGTTACAAGGCTTTGCAGCCAACCACCAAATATTAAAAGACTATTCATACTACCGTTTTAACCTGGCAGAAGTATACGAGTTTTTAGAAACTATTTTTGTAGGCTCTGTTTCAACCAAAAAACTCAGGTGGAGGTTTATGTTTTCTGAAAAAGAAAAGCAGCAAAAAAAAGGAAAACTGATATTGCTGGTGCGGCTTTTTTACGCTATCGACACAGAGTATATATCTTGGATTGATACCTCTCTTTTTCCTGCAGCATATGCCACTGAACTGGAAGAGATAAAAAAATTCTTTACAGCGTTTAACCTTGAGCGTTACGAAACTGCTTTTAATAAAAATAGATTCAAGATCAGCCATATGGTGGAGCTGATGATGATTATTACAACAAAAACAACCAATGGTGAGGCGGCGGCTTTCTGGAAACGCTGGTTTTTATTTGAAGCTTATCTTTCCATCAGCACGGGTATCGCCACGCATGGGCTCGTGTTTCCCACATTTGATGATGATCATTTTTCGCTGGAAGGTTTTTATCACCCAGTACTAAAAAATCCAGTAAAGAACAACCTGACTGCCCGCCACAATGTGATCCTTTTAACCGGCCCCAATATGTCTGGTAAATCTACTTTGCTGAAAGCGGTTAGCCTATGTGTTTACCTGGGGCATACCGGGCTAGCTGTGCCTGCTTCAAAAGCAAAAATGCCTTTTTTTGCAACTATTTCAGTTGCCATTAATCTTACGGATAGTATTGTAAGTGGTTACAGTCATTTTATGTCGGAAATAATTACGCTAAAAAATGTGCTCATAGAAGCCGAAGGAAACACAAAATGCTTTGCCGTTTATGATGAATTATTCAGGGGCACCAATATTGAAGATGCACTGGAAATAAGTACGGCTACTTTAAAAGGGCTTACCCATTTCCCCAATTCATTATTTTTTATTTCAACCCATCTTCACCAGCTGAAGGAAATGGAAGAGATAAAAAACAATAAAATATACACTTGTTATATTGATTGCATACTCACTGACAATATCCCGGCCTTTACCTATAAATTAAAAGAAGGCTGGAGCGATTTAAAACTGGGCCGTATTTTATTTGAAAAAGAAGGGCTTAATAAAATGCTGGAAAGATAAAAATTAGGGCATGGGTAAGAAGTTGAAAAAATTGTTTACTATTTAGTGTAGTGTATATTAGAGTAATTACCTAGTCGATAGCAATTACAAAATCAGCTTTAAATATCAAACAATGAAATTAATTATACAGGTCCTTCTTATATTTTTGATTCAATCATCATATGGACAAGATAAAACTAGTACTGAAATACAAGATAGCATAAACCACCAATGCACTCATCGAAATAAATTTACAGTAGCCGAAAGAGCCAATAATTATCCATTTAATAGGTCTAAAGAAATAAGAATTGTCTCCATAAATAATTCACTAGGAGACAAATTTATAGAAAGTAACCAAATTGATCTATCTCTGGTAAGAGAAAGTATAATACTGAATAATTCACAAATTGATTCTTTAACAGATATACTTTATAATGTTGGCTATAGTGGAACATTCTTATATTATTCAGAAGGATATTATTATCCAAAAAATGCTATTCTTTTTATTGATACAGCAGGACAGGCATTTGCATTTATTGAATTAAGCTTTCAATGTTCGGTCTTTAGAATAAGTTCAAATAAAGTAACTCCATTTAAATTCTGTAATGAAAAATATGATTTATTAAAATCTCTTTTTAGAAAATCAGGAATTTCATATGGAACAGATTAGGCCAAAATGTCACTTTTACGCCACTCTAAATCATTGTTAATATTTTTGCCGCTGTTGGTGATTACATTTTTGAATTAAGCTTTTTTACTAAATCATTATGGACAATAGAAATTTATAATTTATTCTATTACTAATTTCCTGATTCTGTAATTATAGGAATCCATTACATAGAAAGTCTTTTCTCCATCGAAACATATATCAGTAGGAGAAAAAAAATCAGGGATTGGTGCGTCACTTGCGATAGTACTGACTACACCTGATGGGTTAATCATCCGGATAGTATTATTACCTATGTCTGCTACAAAAACATTTCCCGACTTATCAATGCACATTCCTGATGGGGCATTGAATTTTGCAGCTGTTCCGATTCCATCTTCAGAACCTGCAAAACTTCCCGCAAAAGTAATGACTTCGCCCCCTGCAGATACTTTCCTGATTCTATGATTTATAACTTCAGAAACATAAATAACTCCATGTGCATCTATACAAATTCCACTAGGGCCACTAAACCTTGCGGATGATCCGGATCCATCAGTAGTTCCTGCATAACCAGCAGGGCTCCCAGCTAATGTAGTAACAAAGCCAGTTGGTAATATTTTCCTAACCAGGTTATTTTGAATATCTGTAACGTATAAATTTTCATCACCATCAATGCATATCCCTCTTGGTACATTAAATTTTGCTGAAGTTCCAAACCCATCAGCATTGCCGTTGCTGGTGCTACTTCCAGCAATCGTAGTCACCACTCCATCTGATGTCATTTTGCGTATCATATTATTATAACTGTCAGCTATATAAAAGTTTCCGTGTCCATCGCTGCATATTCCCTGTGGGCCGGAAAATTGTGCTGCTGATCCGGCACCATCTGCATAGCCATTAGCTCCGCCGGCAATAGTAGTTACTTCGCCAATAGGAGTAACTTTCCTAACCTTGGCGTTAAAATAATCTACCATAATAACATTTCCAAAGGCATCGTTGCACAAACCATACGATTGACCAAATTGTGCTGCTGATCCGGTTCCATCTGCATATCCGTTTGTTCCACCAGCCACAGTAGTAACGGTAACGTTGTATTTATAAATAAACACAGGTCCGTTGATTTCTTTACCATTTGAGAATTTAACTGTTATTATTCCGCTTCCTGCACTTGGCGGCACAGTACAAATAATAGCTCCATCATATACTTGTGTTACACTTGCTTGCACTCCATTAAAATACACTTTTATTTTAGAGATATCTGTTCCAAAATGAGTGCCATTAATTGAAACCGGTGTATTTTTTTTGCCAGATGCAGGTATTACACCAGTAACTACCGGGTCAGGAATATTAGGAGTATTCTCACTTTTAGAACAAGCACTCAGAACCGAACTCACTATTAAAATGATGAATAGTCGTTGAATCAGGAAATGGTTTTTTTGAAAATAATTTTGAACAATCTTTTTTTTGTAAAGTGCAGCGATTGTCTGGATAAATCCATATGGAGGAAGTGGCTTCATAATGAGGACATTTGGGTTTTAAACGTTAATGCAATGATAATTATTTCTTTTTGAAAAAAAATTAAGATCAACTTATTTAATAATTCTTCAAATGTTCTTGTCGTTATTTGTGTTACCGATATGAAATTACAGTAACAAGGTTATCCGGGTGAGCCATCGTTTCGTCTTCTCTTGCCGTTATTGGTGATGTCATTATGAAATTAAAGCAATCTTCTGTCCCCGCGGGGTTTTCACCTAATGCACCTCAACTAAAAATGCTCTAACTGTGAAACCCCGACGTTGAATACTATTTGTATCAAAAGAAATCCTCTCCAAGATTTGAAAAAAAATTTATTTTTGAGGATAGATAACCTTTACATTATAGTCCAATATTTGCCGGGGGTTCGCCGCCAAAGTCTATATTCTTTAAAAAATTAAAAAGCGAAAACTGCCAGCACTAAATTAATTTTTAGATAAGTAACGATTGGCAGGTTGGATACCTGCGTCTATGGGGATTTTCAATTAAAATACTATTTTTAGAAAATTGTTTTTGGTATATTTGTTTTAATTGACAACTATAAAAAATTTTATTCAAAAACACTTGCTATGCTAAAAACCAATTCAAAATTTATTCTACTTATTTATTTTCTTTCTTTCTTTGCAGCATGCAATAATAACTCAGCAAGTAATAAAAATACTGCATCAACTTCTGCGGATTCAACTTCCAATGTTACACCAGACTGGAAACTGGGTATTCAAACCTATAGCTTTCATGTATTTCCTTTTTTTACCGCTATCAAAAAAGCAGACAGCGCTGGTATTAAATTTATAGAAGCTTATCCGGGGCAATTACTTGAATCAGGCACTAAATCTACCTTTGGAATTGATTTGAATACATCCGAACGTAACGCTGTTAAACACTTAATGGATTCCCTTGGTATGGCATTTTCTGCCTTTGGCGTAGTTACTCCCAAAACACCGGATGAATGGAAACGCACTTTTGAATTTGCTAAAGATTTGAACATACCTTTGATTACTGCCTCGCCTTTAAAAAATCAATGGGACATGATTAATACAATGGCTGGGCAATATAATATTAAAGTGGCCATTCATGAGGAAAAAAAGGGGTCACCCTACTGGCATCCTGATTCGGTACTCGCTGCAATTGCTAACAGACCTAACTTTGGGGTGTGTGCTGACATAGGTCATTGGGGGCGGAGTGGTTTAGATGCAGTGATAAGCTTACAGCAGTTTGAAGGCAGGATATTGGACCTTCATTTAAAAGATATAGTAACACTTGGTATTGACAGCAAAGACACTATCCTGGGTACCGGTAAAAGTAATATTCCAGGGGTTCTTGCAGAATTAAAACGGCAAAACTTTAAAGGCATTATTGCTATGGAATATGAAACCAATCCATACGATAATATGAAAGAAATTGTTGAGAATAGAAAATACTTTGAAAACGCATCGAAGCATTTAAAATAATCTACATCTCCAGTGCAATAAATAATTGTACAATTGTGAAAAGCAAAATAAATTTTTGCTCAATTACTTCGCCATGGATTTCGTGTCAATAAGACACAACCCGGGGCGTTAGAAAGGTTTAAGACCGAAGGCTAAAAATATCTACGCTCATTGTTACTAAGAATTAGATAAGAATGAGCGTAGAGAAAATAGCCTAAAAAATTTCGTTACAATGTTGCCATATCAATTACAAAACGGTACTTCACATCCCCCTTTAGCATACGCTCATAAGAAGCAGTTATATCTTTCATATTGATGATCTCAATATCTGAAACGATATTGTGTTCAGCACAGTAGTCCAGCATTTCCTGTGTTTCGGGCAATCCACCGATACCTGAACCGGCGAGGCTTTTTCTTCCACCAATAATTGCAAAGGCACTAACAGGAGAAGGCTCGGAAGGTGCTCCCACACAGATCATCACGCCATTGGTTCTTAACAATCCAAGATAGCTGTTGATATCATGTTTGCCGGAAACTGTATCTAAAATAAAATCGAAACTTCCTTTTGCGGCATTGAATTGTGCTTCATCTTTTGTTACTACAAACTTGTGGGCGCCCAATTCCTTCGCATCTTTTTCTTTAGAAGGCGAGGTACTAAGCACTGTTACTTCTGCACCAAAAGCAACTCCAAATTTTACTGCCATATGCCCCAGGCCTCCTAAACCAACCACTGCCAGTTTATGACCTTTACCTACTTTCCAGTATCTTAAAGGTGAGTAAGTAGTAATACCTGCACAAAGCAGTGGTGCTACGGCTGCAAGATTTAATTTGTCGCTGATGCTTAATACAAAATCTTCATGCACCACAATGGTATTTGAATAGCCGCCGTAGGTAGGTGTCTTTTTATCCTGCTCTACAGCGTTATAAGTTCCTGAAGCCCCGTTTAAACAATATTGCTCCAAACCTTCCTGGCAGTTTTCGCAGGTACGGCAACTATCAACAAGGCAACCGACGCCTACAAGATCTCCCACTTTATATTTTTTTACATGGCTTCCAACCTTTGCCACTTTACCAACAATTTCATGGCCTGGCACCATGGGGAAAATTCCGGGGAACCAGTCATTTTTTATTTGGTGCAAATCACTGTGGCAAACGCCACAATAAATAATATCAAATTGCACATCGTGTTCGCCCAGCTCACGGCGTTCAAAACTCCAGGGTGCCAAATCTGTTTCCGGCGACTGTGCTGCGTAACCTTTTGCTTGTATCATATTTTTTATTTTTATGTTTTATAAAAGTGTATTGCAAAATTGAAGTAAAATTGTTACCTGAAAATTATTTTTTTTGAAAGCAGTATCTGTTTATTAGTTGAGGTATTATTTCCTTGCCGCTGTGGGTGATGTTATTATCAAATTAAAGCAATCTGCTACCCGTGTGAGCCGTCATTTCGCCTTGTTTTGCCGCTGTTGGTGATATCATTATGAAATTAAAACAATTAGCTATCCGGGTGAGCCATCGATTGTATCTTATTGACCAACGACCGAACTGAATATCATTGTTCTCCAGAAAATATTATTAACTAGTCCAGTATTCAATTACAGCGTTTCGCCGGTTGGTCACTAAGACACTACCGGGGCGTTCGTGATAGGACATGGTATTAAATGAGCAACTCCAACAGGTAAAAAATTATTTTTATAAATTGTATTTGCGCTATAAAATAGCATCCGCGTATTTTTAAATAATGATTTAAAATACAGGGAGTTAAAAAAATTGTTTTGCAACCTGAGTAGCGTATATTAGCGTAAATACACACGCAAGCGGTAACCCTTTTGGGCACACCCTGGTGCTTCAAGAGAACACTTATTCAAAGTCTGTCTATTTGGCGACCGCACATTGCAGCACACGACAGACAGCCTTCATTTGACAGAACATTTTAAGTTTCCAATAGTTTTACAGACAGCATGTATGCGATACGATAAATTATGAATACTTGAAACTTTACATAAAAGAGTGAGTTCACTTCGTAAATCTATTTTAACACTTTATTCGTACATTTACTTTGGTATACTTATAAGCCAAATTAATTGAAATCTACAACGGCATATTACCTCATATTGCTTTACCTATCGGTGATGTTTAAGCCTTTGATACCTATAATAACAGATGCCTGGGAACATGAGTTCAATGAGACAGAGCATCTTTCTTTAGTTCATGAAAAATATGGAAGTCACCACTTAGAAAAAGAATTAGCAAACAGCAGTCATGATGATGACCGCGATAAAAACCCCAATACTTTAAAATCAGAAGACCAGGTTCCATTTCATGTTTTGGCAAGTGAATACAAAACCACTTTAATTTCAGATGCTTTTGATAAACATTTTTCTCCGTTTACACACTTAGCACTTCCTTTCATCTTAATAGCCCGGGAAGGTCCTCCTCCCAAATTTATCTAACACCCTTTTATAAGTCTACAGGTATAATCTTTATTTCAGTTACAATCAATATCACTAATAGTGAATTTCATCTATAGTGATAATGCCTAGCTTTATGTTTACTGAACATCTGACTTATTCATGCAGGCTACTATACTATCTTAAAAATAATTATTATTAGATAATTCTCAACTCATTATATTATGGAAGCAATAAATCTACTTAAAAAGAGTAGTGTTCATTTAGTGCACATTATTATCACCTACAGGCTAAAAAGAAGTTGTCTTAGTTTTTTCTTTATTAGTTTTTTTTCACTCACTTCTATGGTTAAAGCTCAAACGGTATTAACAGGAAAAATAATAGATGCCACAAGCAGACAGCCTTTGGTTGCAGCAAGCATTACAGAAAAAGGCAACAAAGACCATGCGGCACTTACCGACCAGGATGGTAATTTTTTAATAAGGGTTAATAATTCTAATGCTAAACTGGTAGCCTCATTTATAGGTTTTCAAAATGCCACGATAGAAGTTAATGGCCAAAAAAATATAAGAATAGAAATCTATCCAAGTGCTGTAAATTTAACAGATGTGGTACTTGATAATAGAAGCGTACAGCAAAAGTTTGCCACATTAGCGAAAGTTGATTTAGACTTACACCCTGTAAGAAATACACAGGAACTTATGCAGATTGTGCCCGGTTTATTTGTTGCACAACATGCAGGCGGTGGAAAAGCCGAACAAATATTTTTAAGAGGATTTGATTGCGACCACGGCACCGATATTGAGGTTAGTGTAGATGGTCTTCCTGTAAATATGGTATCACACGCACACGGGCAAGGATATGCAGATTCACACTTTATTATTCCTGAAACCGTCAATAATATCGATTATGGCACAGGTCCTTATTATACTCAACATGGTAATTTAAACACTGCCGGTTATGTAGCTTTCTCAACGTATAATAATATTGCAAGAAGCCAGGTACAGGTAGAAGCAGGGAGATACAATACCTTTCGCACGTTGGCAATGATTGACCTATTAAAGAAGAACAAGGATAAACAAAGTGCTTATATTGCAGGTGAATTTAATTACACCGACGGAGCTACAGTCAACAAACAAAACTTTAATCGCTTCAATTTATTTGGTAAGTATAATCTTGCAATATCTCCTAAAACACAATTAACGCTTTCAGCGTCAGGCTTTAAAAGCAAATGGAATGCTTCAGGTCAGGTTCCTTCAAGAGCAGTAGATAATGGAACTATTGACCGCTTCGGTTCTATTGACCCTACTGAAGGCGGGCATACAGAAAGGTATAATGCAAATGTTATCTTGTCTCATACCTTTAGTGAAAGCCTTTCTTTAGTTAACCAGGCCTTCTACACCCGTAATATTTTTAGCCTGTATTCAGACTTCACTTTTTATTTAAACGACCCGGTTAATGCAGACGAAATAAATCAGGCAGAAAAGAGAAATATTTTTGGCTATAGTTCAAAGCTGATTAAAAAAAATATTTACAATAGCTGGTCTTTAAATTCTACATATGGTATTGGGCTTCGTTATGATGCAACGCAAAATACGTATTTAGCACATACAGTGAAAAGAGCGTTTATTGATTATGTAAAATTGGGAGACATAAAAGAAGCAAATGCCTATGGTTTCATACAACAACAGGCAACTTTTAGAAAGTGGGTCATAGATGCAGGTGTAAGGTTAGATTATCTTCATTTTGATTACTTAGACAAATTACAATTTGCACAGTTGCCGGCACAAGGCAAAACAATTGTAAGCCCAAAATTAAACGTTCAATATACAGTTAATAACGAAGTTGAGGTATATGCAAAGGTTGGTAAAGGTTTTCACTCCAATGATACAAGAGTAGTGGTAGCCAATAAAGGTGAAGAAATTTTACCTGCTGCTTATGGTGCTGATTTAGGTATTATCTTAAAACCAAACAGCAACTTAATATTAAATATAGCAGCCTACTATCTTCATTTGAACCAGGAGTTTGTTTATGTAGGTGATGATGGAAATATTGAACCCAGTGGTAAAACAAGAAGGAAGGGAATTGACATCATTGCACGTTACCAGTTTACAAAAACATTCTTTGCGAATATAAATATCAACTTCACAAAACCACAATCTATTGACAAACCTAAAGGTGCTAATTATATTCCTTTAGCTCCGAGAGCTACAAGTACAGGCGGTTTATTTTATAAAAGGAAAGAAGGCTTCAACGGCGGATTAACTTACAGATATATTAAAGACAGACCAGCAAATGAAGACAACTCAATAGTTGCTAAAGGCTATTTTTTATTAGATGCATCCATTAACTATTCCAAACCAAAATATGAAGTAGGTATAGCAATGGAAAACATTTTAAATACCGAATGGAATGAAGCACAATTTGCAACAGAAAGCAGGCTTAAAAATGAACCTGCTCCGGTTACTGAACTAAACTTTACACCGGGCATACCATTTTTCATAAGAGCCAAATTTGCAGTGTTTTTTTAACCCATTTCATTATTAATTCAAAAGCTACTTCGGTAGCTTTTTTTACCAATATTTGGAATTAAAATTATTCATGTTGAATTATTTCAGATACTTGTCCCACGCAGAAAGACAGGCACTTTGGGCAGACACAAAACCAACCACACAGAAGCCAGCCTGCCCAAACAGCTTGCCTTGCCCAACCCTTCTTGGGATACAACCTAACAATGTGCAGCAGCTTTCCGTTGACAGTTGGTAGAAGGGCATACCGCTAACATGAACTGTACTTGCCAAAATGGGGGCCGGCGGAAGTCGTATTTCAACTTTCTGTTATTCAATTTGGCTTCTTATCCAGCTTGACGTTATTAATTTAGCTATATGCAAATCATCAACTTTTATTTATAAATTTAGCTGTAGTTAAAGGCTAACGGTTTTCAAATACGCCACATCAACTAGCCGTGGACTTTAGCAGCAAACCCATGACAACCGTGTAAACTTGAACAGACAATGCGAAAAACTAACTTTGACAATTAAAAGTAATGGCAGACAAAAAAATATTCAAACAAAATTTCTTGCGAACAACAGCCCTAATAGTTGCTTTGGTCGGTGCAATCGGCTCACTCTATTTTATGTTCAGTGCAGGTCGTAAACAAAATTCTATTATTCTGCTTGCACTTTTTACAGCTTGGGTTCTTTCTCCATTCGTTGGGCTTTTTATTTCAAATAAAATTTCCAATCGCTGGACAGTTCCTGCCCGTGCATTACTTTACTGGCTTATAATAGTTCTCACAATTGTTTCTTTGGTTGCTTACAGTGGTGCATTTAATACACCCGAGACAAAAAATGCGTTTATATTTCTAATTTTTCCGCTGATTTCATGGTTTCTTAATGTGACTGTTGTCCTGATAGCGAGAAAAATTTCAGGCAAGAACTTAAACTCATAACAAAATTGAAAAAGAAAATTCGCCAATCATTGAATTGCTTTCTTGACTTGCCATTGCATGCAACATTTTATTTGTTTTATGGATTTTGTATAACGGCACTAACGAAAGTTTCAAAGGAACTACAATTGAGAAAATTTCTTACTTCACTCTCATGGGACTTTTGTTTGTCAATGCACTTCTACTTATTCGTAAAAACAGACGGCACATTAAAAGTGATTGACACAAAATATTGAAATAGACAAATATGGACAGAATTGATTGAGAAAATGGGGTATGCTGCTAATAACTAAGCTTTCGTTTTGCCCAACGGGCAAGAAATGAAAGCACTGTTGAACGGAACCTTCGGTGCCGGCTGGTTATGGAGTTGTCGATTTTA
>JAYTTI010000193.1:0-12239 GCA_043745405.1 Ferruginibacter sp.
AGTTAAATCAAGCCTTCACAAGGATTGAATCATCTAATAAAATAACAGACCCTCTGAAACAGTTGATTTTGTTCGATTCATAGTTGGACAGTAGTGATACTCTATTAGTTTTAAACTCATTATAAATCAACGTGAAAAATATTTTTTTACTACCTTGTTTTATTGAATAGTTTAATTGCAATAATCAGTTCAACTAATAAAATTCTTTCTGGTAATTCTGGTAAAAATATGGTATCAGAGAAAACAAAAAGTGATTGAAATAATACATTACAAGACATGCCGTTCCAACAGGATTAAAGAGGATTATCATACCTTAGCAATCTTCCTTAATTCTAAACATTAATTTGCTTAAAAAATACTTATGCTGAAAGATTTTTTTGCCCATGAAACCACTTTTATTGATGATGGTTGTATTATAGGAAAAGGAACAAAAATTTGGCATTTTTCTCATTTGATGACTAATTGTGTTTTGGGGGAAAAATGTAATATTGGTCAAAATGTGGTTATCAGCAGCAATGTTATTTTGGGTAATAATGTAAAGGTTCAAAATAATGTAAGTATTTATGAAGGGGTTACCTGTGATGATGATGTTTTTTTAGGACCGAGTATGGTATTTACAAATGTTATAAATCCAAGGTCAACTCTAAACAGAAAAAATCAGTTTTTAAAAACCAATGTTGGTAAGGGTGCAACTATTGGCGCAAATGCAACAATTGTCTGCGGGCACAATATCGGCAAATATGCATTTATTGGTGCTGGTGCGGTAGTAACTAAACAAGTTCCAGATTATGCATTGGTTGTAGGAAACCCGGCTAAACAGATTGGCTGGATGAGCGAATTTGGCCATCGTTTGAATTTTAATAAAAACAATATAGCCACTTGTTTAGAAAGTAAGATGAAATACAAAATAGAAAACAATCAAGTATTTTATATTGGGACATAAATATAAATTTTATTTATATTGTATAATAGGTTGACTACAAAATAAATTACTGAGTTTTATCGTTAATTTTTTGTAATTTATTTTTCATTTTGGTCAAAATTTTTTTGTTTGGTATAATTTTATTTTTTAAGATTATATGCTTCTTTGGAATATCTGAATTTTTGCCTTCATTCCGATTTAAATTTTTTAAAGACTATGCCTAATCGGGCAAACTTACTTTTTTAATGGATCAAAAGCATTTGAATAATTTAACGAAACCGCAAAACTTATTCTATTCAACGTATTCAAAAAAAGAGGTATATTTAAATCGAAATTTCCTGTTAACTTATTTAATTTTTTACTTTGGCAGTACTTTTGCAATAGCATAAAAAAAGTTAATAGTTAATAAAATCAATAATTTTGCTTTTATCACTTTTCTTTGGTATACATAAGATTATGTAACAATTAAAGAAATAATTGTGGATTTATAGTATTTTAATTAATATTTTTGTTTAAAATATCATCTCAGTACCCTCAAATAAACTGATCAATATGTCTAATCTTTTTTTTAAAAAGTTTGCCCCCCGATGGATTATTTTTTGTTGTGATATAGTGTTAATCTCCTTCGCTTTTATTTTCTCCTTTTTTCTTGATGAACACTTATCGGTTAATTTTAAAGGACTAAAGGTTTTTGTACCAGGCTTAATTACGAATCTTTTTATAAGTATTATGTGTTTCGTAGTATTTGCCATCTATAAAGGGATTATCAGGTACTCTGAAGTCAGGGATATTGTTAGGATTATTAAATTTGCATTTCTTCAGTTTATACTATGGTTACTTATCTCTCTTGCAGACACTAATCATTATGTTTCTGGCACCGTTTCTATTAGTTTGTTGCTAGTTAATTTATTTGCTGTTATTTTTATGTTGGTTGCCTTCAGGCTTATAGTAAAAGAAATATATTTTAGAGCACAGGCAAAGCCAAGTCCCGAACATCGGACCCTTATTTTTGGAGCAGGCATGATGGGCCAGATTACAAGGAAAGTTTTGGAGCAGGATGCTAAAATAAATACAACCTTGGTAGGTTTTATAGATGATAGTCATAATAAGATTGGTAAAAAATTAGAAGGGTTACCCATTTATAGCGGAGACAGTAACCAGCTTACCAAATTATTTCAGGAAAAAGGAATTACACAATTATATATTGCTATAGACAGATTAACTGTAGAAAGAAAAATAGCTATTACAGATTTGTGTACCTCTTTCAAAATAAAGGTAAATGTGGTTCCGCATGCAAATCAATGGTCAGGTGGTTTATTTCAGAAAAACCAGGTAAAGGAGATGAATATTGAAGAACTCTTAGAACGGGATGAAATATTCCTTCCTAAGGATTTGTCTAGTGCAAGTTATAAGAATTCCACTATCCTTGTTACAGGGGCCGCGGGATCTATAGGTAGTGAAATTTGTCGTCAGTTAATTGGGCATGGTATAAAAAAGCTTATTATGCTGGATCAGGCAGAATCGGGTTTGTTTGATCTGGAATATGAATTAAAGCAAAAAGGGATGCCCCATGGAATAATGCAGGCAGAAGTAGCATCTGTGAAGGATTACATGCGTATAAAAAAATTATTTATTGCACAACAACCCGATATTGTTTTTCATGCAGCAGCATACAAACATGTGCCCTTGATGGAATCCTTTTCCAGTGAGGCTGTTCTAACCAATATTTTTGGCACCAAGGTGATTGCTGATTTATCAATGTTGCATAGTGTTAAAAAATTTGTGCTGGTATCCACAGATAAAGCTGTTAACCCCACCAATGTAATGGGTGCTACCAAGCGCATATCAGAAATTTACATACAATCACTAAATGACCGTATAGAATCAAATACTGAATTTATAACCACCAGGTTTGGAAATGTATTAGGCTCTGCAGGGTCAGTAGTAGCAACCTTTAAAAAACAAATTGCAGACGGGGGGCCTGTAACATTAACACACCCAGATATTACAAGGTTTTTCATGACAATACCTGAAGCTGCTAAATTAGTTTTAGAGGCAGGCAAAATTGGAAAATCAAGTGATATTTTGCTCTTTGATATGGGTAAGCCTGTAAAGATAATTGATCTTGCAACACGTATGATTCAACTTGCTGGCCTGGTGCCTGGAAAGGATATTGCCATACAATATACACAGCTTCGCCCCGGCGAAAAAATGTATGAAGAATTGTTTAAAGATTCTGAAGAATTTGCACCAACAAGCCATCCTAAAATTTTAAGGGCAAAAAAGTGTAGTGATACCAATCCCGATTTTTATACCTTGTTAAATAAGCTGGAATCTATAGCAGTAGCACATAGTAATGAAATGATTACTCCGCTTCTTAGTAAAATGCTTCCAGAATTTAATCACTTGCCTAATAAGAAAATGGCAAGTATAGATAAAGTTGAGCAATTGCCATTTAGCGTAAGTTAAAAAAAGCAGGATAAAATTCTCCAATATTGCGTTTCAATAAATTGAATAGTTAAAATTTAAACTTTCGATTTGCTGCTAAAGACTTTACAAACTGTTTTAGCTTTTCCATATCTGTATAAAAATATAATTCTAATATCGTATTCTAACCCGGTTACTAATTACGACCGTTTTGTCAATTATTGTTTTTCTTTTTACCTGTCGTTTATTTCTTTTTAATAATTCAATCATAAATTTTATTGTGAAGATTGACATACATCTATATTTGCATTTCCATCAATAGCATTTTTTTCATTTTTGATAAAGTAGAAATTGCATATTTATTTTTAATGAGTATTGGTTAAATACAATAGAAAACCAAAAACCTTATAATTTTACAATTGAAGCAATCAATGAAAATGGGCTATCACAAAAAACAGCTTTAAAAAAAGCAGAATAAGTATGAAATGTAAAACAATACTGTCAGGATCTTTTTTGTTATTTTTTATTATAAGTGTACAGGCACAAGCACCATTTTTTAGTGATATACAACATTTTAAAAAGCTCGACAGTACTCAGTTTCCTAAAAAAAGTGCCATTCTTTTTGTAGGAAGCTCATCCTTTACAAAATGGGTAGATGTACAGGATTATTTTCCTAAATATCCAATCATTAACAGGGGGTTTGGTGGCTCAACCCTTCCGGATATAATACGTTATGCCAATGATATTATCTTTCCATACCAACCTAAACAAATTGTAATTTATTGCGGCGAAAATGATATAGCAAGTTCTGATACCATTTCTTCCACAATTGTATTTGAGCGATTTAAGCAATTGTTTGTATTGATAAGAACTCATCTCCCCGGAGTTTCTATAGCTTTTATTTCTATGAAGCCAAGCCCCAGCCGTGAAAAATTTTGGCCAACGATAATTGCAGGCAATACTCTTATAAAAAAATATTTACGTAAACAAAAGCATGCAAGGTTTATAGATGTATATCCTGCCATGTTTAATGCCGATGGTAAAATAATGAATGATATCTTTATTGAAGATAAATTACACATGAACGCCAAAGGTTATGCAATTTGGCAAAAAATAATTGTACCTTATTTACTTAAATAATTATTACGCGATTACTAAATAATAAAAACGCCATTTATGAAATTATTTAAACAAGTACTCACAGGAATAATCATTTTTATTTCTTTACAGGCCTCTGGTCAAAGCGGCGATGCTGTAAAGATGAAAAGCTTTATTGATGTGTTGATGAAAAAGATGACACTGGAAGAAAAACTGGGGCAGTTAAATTTACCCGTTTCAGGCGATATCCTTACAGGCCAGGCAGCTAATTCTGATATTGGTAAAAAGATACGGGAAGGAAAAGTAGGCGGCCTTTTCAACATTAAATCTGTAGAAAAAATCCGTGCAGTTCAAAAAGTGGCAGTAGAAGAAAGCCGGTTAAAAATTCCTATGATATTTGGTATGGATGTTATTCACGGATACCAGACTACATTTCCTATTCCGTTAGGAATGTCTTGTATTTGGGATATGAATTTAGTGGAGAAGTCAGCAAGAATTGCAGCGCAGGAAGCAAGTGCGGATGGTATTTGTTGGACCTTTAGCCCGATGGTAGATATTAGCCGTGACCCACGCTGGGGAAGAATTTCAGAAGGTAATGGAGAAGATGCTTACCTGGGTTCCAGGATAGCTGTCGCAATGGTAAAAGGTTATCAGGGCAACGATCTTTCAAAAAATAATACTATCATGTCTTGTGTAAAACACTATGCCATGTATGGCGCAGCAGAAGCCGGGCGCGATTATAATACTACTGATATGAGCAGGGTAAGAATGTATAATGAATACCTGCCACCCTATAAAGCTGCAGTAGATGCCGGCGTTGGAAGTGTTATGGCTTCTTTTAATGAGGTAGATGGTATACCTGCTACTGCTAATAAATTTTTAATGACTGATGTTCTGCGCAAACAATGGGGCTTTAAAGGATTTGTTGTGACCGATTACACGGGCATCAACGAAATGGTTGATCATGGTATGGGCGACTTGCAACAAGTTTCGTCTTTAGCTTTAAATGCCGGGGTTGACATGGATATGGTAGGGGAAGGGTTTTTGACGACTTTACAAAAATCTTTACAGGAAAAAAAAGTTACCCTTCAACAAATTAATATTGCCTGCCGCCTTGTTTTGGAGGCAAAATATAAATTAGGTTTATTTGAAGATCCATATAAGTATTGTGATGTACAAAGGGCAAAAACAGAAATATTTACACCAGCCAACAGAAAAGCTGCGAGGGAAATTGCAGCAGAAAGTTTTGTACTATTAAAAAATGCCAAAAACATTTTGCCAATTAAAAAGGGTGGTACAATTGCATTGATTGGGCCATTAGCTGATGCAAAAGAAAACATGTCGGGTACATGGAGTGTTGCAACAGATATGTCTACCCCAATCTCTGTTTTACAGGGATTAAAAAATGCGTTGGGCAATAATGCTAAACTGTTGTATGCAAAAGGATCTAATCTGGATGCTGATAGTTTATTTGAAGAAAGGGCAACCCTGTTTGGTAAAACGCTGCATAGAGATAAACGCACTGATGAGGTAATCCTGCAGGAAGCATTAGCAATCGCAAATCAATCTGATGTTATCGTTGCAGCATTGGGTGAGTCAGCTGAAATGAGTGGTGAATCTGCAAGCAGGTCTGATATAACTATTCCAAAAATTCAGCAGGAACTATTGGCATCACTATTAAAAACCGGCAAACCGGTAATACTGGTATTGTTTACCGGGCGGCCCTTGGCTTTAAAATGGGAAAACGATAATGTACCCGCTATTTTAAATGTTTGGTTTGGTGGCACAGAAGCAGGTGATGCTATTGCTGATGTATTGTTTGGTGATGTAAATCCTTCAGGAAAATTAAGTGCTACTTTTCCACAGAATGTTGGACAAGTACCTATTTTTTACAATCATAAAAATACCGGTCGCCCATTGGGAGAAGGAAAATGGTTTCAGAAATTTCGTTCTAATTATTTAGATGTATCCAATGATCCGCTCTATCCTTTTGGTTATGGATTAAGCTATACAACATTTAGTTACAGTGATATAAAATTGAGTTCCCCAACTATTAATGCCAACCAAACATTAACCGCCAGTGTTACAGTAACAAATACAGGAAATGTCACCGGCAAAGAAGTGGTGGAATTATATATAAGAGATCTTATTGGATCAACTACCCACCCGGTAAAAGAGTTAAAGGGGTTTCAAAAAGTAGAACTAAAGGCAGGGGAGTCCAGAAAAATTACTTTTTCAATAAGTGTTAATGATTTAAAATTTTATAACAGTAATCTTAAATTTGTAGCTGAACCCGGGGATTTCAAAATTTTTATTGGGGGCAATAGCAGAGATCTTAAAGAAGGGCAATTTAAGCTCGTGTTGTAGCACATTCAATATTTAATAAATACCCATCTTAAATAGCTAATGTCATTTTAAGATGGGTATTTTCTATTTGTATAAAGCATGACTAAATAAAAGTAAACCTGCTTATTAATTTTTATATCTCCCGCCATGTAAAAAAAGTATTGATCATTGCATCTTAGCCTTGCAAATAGCCCACCTTCTTTTATTGTTAAATTGTTTTTATTTAATAATAAGTGATTCCTAAACTGGGTAATAAATTCCACAATTTCGATATTTTTTCAGCAAATTTATATTTTTAAAAAAACTGTTGGATGCTAAGATAAATTGGCACTATTTTGGATTTATTCAATAAGCGAAAAAATTATTTCAAACCTTAAAATTTTAAAAAATGAAATCTTCAAAAATTATTACCGGCGTTTTAATCGGTGCAGCTGCAGGTGCAGTGTTGGGAATCTTATTTGCTCCCGAAAAAGGGAAGGATACACGTGAAAAATTACGGAGAAAAGGAGCTGATTTAAAAGATAATTTAAAGGGCAGGATTAATGACCTGGTAGATGGTATTGCAGATGAAATTGAAAATGCAAAATCACAAGGAGAGAATAAACTGGAAGAAGGAATGGGAAAAGTAAGTGCGGCCCAATCACAGATAAAGCATTCTTTGTCCTGATAACATTTTCAATTACTTTATATTTAGGCTAAAATTATACAAATGGAAAGTAAGCCAAATACCATTGGGTCATTATTTGAAAGTGGAAACGACTACCTGGAAACAAGGATAGATTTATTAAAACTAAAGACAGTTGATAAGTCTTCGGATATAATATCCTCCCTTGTTTCCGGTTTGGTTATTTTAATAATCATAATTTTTGCTGTATTTATATTAAATATTGGCTTATCAATTTGGCTAGGCAATGTGATGGGTGAGATATGGTATGGTTTTTTTGCGGTTGGTGGGTTTTATGCAATATCGGCAACACTATTATTTATTTTT
Source organism: Ferruginibacter sp. (assembly GCA_043745405.1). Lineage (GTDB taxonomy): Bacteria > Bacteroidota > Bacteroidia > Chitinophagales > Chitinophagaceae > Ferruginibacter. The sequence continues at coordinate 7,785 of JAYTTI010000193.1, forward strand.
AAAAGTAAGTGGTTAAAAGCCCCTCTAATGGATATTTTTATAAAAAAAATGCTTAATTGATTTGTCATGAAAATTACCAATTCATCAGAACTGCAAGCCGCAATTAAGCAACTGCAGCACCAGGAAAAAATTAATAAAGAACAATTAATCGGTCAATTTCATGCAACATCCGAAAGCTTAAGACCAATTAATCTTTTGAAAAACTCTTTAAGGCATGTAGTTAAATCTCCGGCCACTGTCGACACTATTATCAACACCACTGTAGGCCTCGGCACAGGGCTGTTATCAAAAACATTAATTGGAAAATCAACAGGTATTATCAAAAAATTGATAATAACTGGTTTAGAACTTGGTATGGTTGATATAGTATCAAAAAATTCCGATTCAATTAAATCTCGCGGGCTTAACTTACTTAGTAAAATATTTAAATCTAAAAGAACCTCTAAAAATCAGTAAATAACTTTTCATCTTTTAGTAACATTCCTTCTCATTTTCCTCAGAGCAAAGTAAAATTCCACTTAGTAGCATACTAAAGCTTCATAGTATTACGTTTTTACGTAAATTAAGGAAAGCTTATTGGCAGAACAGGCATTTATTTTACCTTCGTCTTTAATGATGTCAAAATTTCTAATCATAGGCCTGGGTAATATAGGTAACGAATATGCTAATACCCGTCATAATATTGGATTTGATGTCGTAGACGCCTTTGTACAAAAACAAGGCGGAACTTTTAAAATAGATAGGTTGGCTTATGTGGCGGAAGTAAAATGGAAAGGAAAACAATTTGTTTGCATTTGTCCAACTACATTTATGAACCTTAGCGGCAGAGCCTTTAAATATTGGATGGATAAAGAAAAGCTGCCACTTGAGAATACTTTGACAGTAGTAGATGACCTGGCGCTTCCATTGGATAAACTGCGTTTACGCCCTAATGGTACTGATGCCGGCCATAATGGATTAAAGGATATTCAAAATATTTTGGGTACAGATAAGTATCCTAAACTGCGTTTTGGTATTGGCAATAATTACCCAAAAGGTATGCAGGTCGATTTTGTGTTGAGTAAATGGTTAAAAACTGAAATGACTACAGTGCAGTTAAAGATTGAAAAATGTATAGAGGTTATTGAAAGTTTTGCTGCTATTGGCATTGAACAAACTATGAACGAAGTAAATAAACTTTCAATAAACCCAAAAAGTGTTTAAGTAAACACATAATTGTTTTGTTTATGTGATTTGTTTATATTCGTTCTCTAAACCCGGCTATCCTAATATAAAAAACGATGAAGATAATTTGTGTTGGCCGAAATTATTCGGAGCATGCCAAAGAGCTTGGCAATGATATACCAGACGAACCAGTCATATTTATGAAGCCAAAAAGTGCGCTGTTGCAGAGTCATACGCCTTTTTATTATCCCGAGTTTACTAATCAACTTGATTATGAATGTGAGCTGGTATTGCGCATCTGTAAAAATGGCAAATACATCCAGGAAAGACATGCTACTAATTATTACAATGGTATTACTGTAGGCATTGATTTTACTGCAAGAGATATTCAAGATGACCTTAAAGCAAAAGGATTACCATGGGAAAAAGCAAAGGCTTTTGATAATTCAGCGGCTTTAGGAAAATTTATAGACATCACTCCCGCATTAAATAAAAAGAACATCAACTTTAGTTTTTATAAAAATAAAGAGTTGGTACAGCAGGCTAACAGCAGCCAGATGATTTTTAATTTTGATCATATCATTTCTCATATTTCCAATTACTTTTCTTTAAACATTGGCGACCTGGTTTTTACCGGAACACCTGCGGGTGTTGGCGAATGTGTTGTAGGCGACGATCTTGAAGGCTTTATAGAAAAGGAAATGTTGCTGAAAATGGAGATAAAATAATCATCAAATTTATTTCAGATTTTATTGCATTATTATCAAGGCAATTTTGCCGTTAAGGCGTTTTTTTTCTTAACGTCTTAACGTCTCCACGGCTATTATTTATTTTGGTTGTTTAGTTTTTGCCGTTAAGCCGTAGAAGCGTTTTATTTGCTTGACGTCTAAACATCTCCACGGCTATCCTTTAAAAAATATTACCTCATACATTTTTTCTACTTTTGATACATGGTGAGCAACGATGTTTTGTTAAAAGCTTATGAATTGATGTATACTGCTACAATAATGGCAGATATTTATGAAGCAAACAGGCCAATATGTAAATATGTACACTCTACTTCAAGGGGCCACGAAGCCATACAGTTAGCCACAGCATTTCAATTATTACCCTGCGATTACGTAAGTCCCTATTACAGGGATGAGAGCTTATTGCTGGGGCTTGGGTTTTCGCCTTATCAATTAATGTTACAACTGTTAGCTAAAGGATATGATATTTTTACAGGCGGTCGGGAATATTATTCTCATCCAAATTATAGAGGAAACGATAAGCCAACCATCATTCATCAAAGTAGCGCCACCGGTATGCAGGCCATACCCACGACAGGTATTGCCCAGGGCATAAAATATAAAGAAATAATGAAAAGTAAAGGCATTCCGCTTTTCAGCACAACTCACTATACTTCTGGTTTAGAAGCTTCCTTAGTTCATCAACCTGAAGCAGGTATTGTTATTTGTTCATTAGGCGATGCTGCTGTAACTGAAGGAGAAGTAAGTGAAGCATTTCAGTTTGCAGCATTGCATCAGTTGCCTATTATTTATTTGGTGCAGGACAATAACTGGGGCATAAGTGTAACGTCCCGAGAAGCCAGAACCACAAATGCTGATGAATATATAAAAGGTTTTAGAAGTATTAAAACCATCAGCATTAATGGAAGCGATTTTATTGAAAGTTATATCTCCATGAAAAATGTTGTAGATGAAGTACGAACGCAACGACATCCATTTTTGGTTCATGCCACTGTTCCTTTGCTTGGGCATCATACAAGCGGTGTTCGGAAAGAATCCTATAGGCCGGTTGAAGATTTAGGTAAATTTAATAACAACGATCCTTTGCCAAAATTAAGATTGGCATTGCTGCAGACAGGTATAACAGAAGCTGAGTTACAATTAATAGAAACCAATATTTTTACTTCAACATCAAAACAATTTACCGATGCCGTAGCAGCGCCTGAACCTGATATTGCTACCGTACAAGATTTTATTTTTGTCCCCACTTCAGTAACTGAAGAAAAGGGAGAGCGGAGCCCTGCCAACAAAGAAAAAATATTAATGGTAGACGCAGCCTTGTTCGCCATTAGGGAAATAATGGAGGCCTATCCCGAAGCTGTTTTATATGGCGAGGATGTAGGTCGCAGGCTGGGAGGTGTTTTTAGAGAGGCGGCTACTTTGGCTGAACAGTTTGGCGACCATCGTGTATTCAATACTGCTATACAGGAAGCATACATTATTGGTTCTACTGTTGGTATGAGTGCAGTAGGGCTTAAGCCCATAGTTGAAGTACAGTTTGCAGATTATTTTTATCCCGGCTTCAACCAACTGGTAACAGAAATTTCAAAAAGCTGTTACCTCAGTTGCGGAAAATTTCCGGTACAAACACTTATACGGGTACCAGTAGGTGCGTATGGCGGCGGCGGGCCATATCATAGCGGCAGTATAGAAAGTACCCTGCTTACTATTAAAGGAATTAAAATTGTTTATCCCAGCAATGCTGCTGACATGAAGGGTTTATTAAAAGCGGCTTTTTTGGACCCCAACCCGGTAATAATGCTGGAACATAAAGGATTGTATTGGGGTAAGGTAGCTGGTACAGAAGAGGCTAAATCTGTTGAGCCTTCAGCGGATTATATTATTCCCTTAGGCAAAGCCAATGTTGTTTTGCAGGCAGACAAGAAATGTATTGCCAATAGCGAAACCTGTTGTATAATTACTTATGGCATGGGTATATATTGGGCAAAGGCAGCTGCAAAAAAACTGACTGGCCGCATTGAAATAGTAGACCTTCGCACTTTATTTCCTTTAGATGAAGCACTGGTTTTTTCTACTGTTAATACACATGGAAAATGTTTAATATTAACTGAAGAGCAACAGAATAATTCGTTTGCTGAAGCTTTAGCAGGAAGGATATCAAAAGCCTGTTTTCGTTATTTAGATGCACCGGTAGAGGTTTTAGGTGCACTAAACCTGCCGGCAGTGCCAATGAATACAGCATTAGAGAAAGCCATGTTACCCAATGCCGACAAGGTTTTTGAGAGATTGGCCCAACTTTTAAACGGTTAAGCATTTAGCTTTTCACAAAAACGCCTATATTTGCACCCCTAAATGTCGGGGGTATCCCGATGTTTAGGGGAAGAGTAAAAATATTTGTCGGGGTAGCTCAGCTGGTTAGAGCATCGGATTCATAACCCGAAGGTCGGCAGTTCAAGTCTGCTTCCCGATACCAAGCCTTGAGAAATCAAGGCTTTTTTAATATGCTTTATACAGTCTACATACTTTATTCAAAAAAATATCA
>JAYTTI010000194.1:0-40827 GCA_043745405.1 Ferruginibacter sp.
AAATCGACAACTCCATAACCAGCCGGCACCGAAGGTTCCGTTCAACAGTGCTTTCATTTCTTGCCCGTTGGGCAAAACGAAAGCTTAGTTATTGGTGGCTGCTCTTTTTATCCACTTGGTAAAATGTCCTTGCACTATTTTAGAACTGCCTCTAATTTTTTCACCAAAGCTTCTGGTTGCTCTCGCATTGAGTAGTGTCCACCTTCGAATGTAAAAATTTTCCATCCTCGTTCTCTGGCTTTGCTTGCTCCCCATTCCTCAAACCCTCCTTTTCCATCTTTCATCATCAAAATGTAAGCCGTCGGGATTTTTTTTACGAGTGGATTACTAATGTTTAAAGTTTCAGTAAAAGTCTTTAAAGGTTGTGGTACATCAGTTGGCGGAATTGGATTTGTTGCTCCAAATGGATAGGATATTAAACCATTTTTTATAAATGGCGTTACCAATTTGTCCCACATAGAGTCAACAATAGTTTTAATACTTTCCCCATTTTTAGGCACAAAAGCATCCAAATATATTAACTGCTTGATGCGTTCAGGTACTTGTTCAGCTACGCCCGATATAACCATTCCCCCATAACTGTGTCCGACTAAAATAACATTGCTTAAGTCTTCAAATTTGAAAACATTCACAATGTCGTTTATGTGAGTTGTTAGATTAATGTCTGCATTTGCCAAATGACTGCGTTCTCCAAGTCCTGTCAGTGTAGGACGATAAACAATATCTCCTTTTGCGGTCAAAATGGAATCTACTTTTCGATAGTCCCAGCCACCGTCCCATGCACCAGGTACAAATACATAAACTCTTGAACTTTTTGTCTGGCTATATCCAATTATTGTTAGCCCTAATAAAAAAAATAAAAGTAATTTTTTCATGATTTTTAAAAGTTAAATAGTTATAAAATATTTGTGAAGCGTTTTATAGAGTTGCCACCAACAGATCGGGTTCTACATATTTAAAATACTGCGGCCTTATGGCACCCCTGCTTACAACCTGTACCACCGTTCCAGGGAACACTTCTTCAAGGCTATGATAAATATGGATGTAGTTTCTAAAATCGGGGGTAGACATTTTTACCATGATATCAATATCACTCTGTGCGGTTTGCTCATCCCGGGCATAGCTGCCAAACAGCGCCAGTTCGGTAAGGTTATACTCTTGCTGCAGGCGGGGTTTTACCGCCCTTAGTTTTTCCAGTATTATTTCCTTATTCATCTGCATAAACCCGTTTATACAAAAATAGTATAATTTTTTTGGTGGCGGGGGATAGTATTTTTGTACAATGCAGAGGTACACAGCACAGCCCAACGCAGTTTTAATATGAGCCGCATTAAAAGCAACAATACCAGGCCTGAAATGCTGGTGCGTAAATTTTTGTCTGCACATGGCTACCGGTTCACACTGCACGATAAAAAATTACCCGGCAAACCGGATATTATTTTACCAAAATACAAAACGGTGATTTTTGTGCATTGCTGTTTTTGGCATGGACATACCAACTGCAAATATTATGTGGTGCCCAAAATCAATACTGATTGGTGGCTGAATAAAATAAACCGCAATATGCCAATGATACCAAAGCCATCACTGCATTAAAAAAGGAAGGCTGGAAAATCATTACCATCTGGGAATATAAATTAAAACCGGCAAGGTTTGAAAAGATATTTCAAAAGCTATTGCAACGTTTAAACAAATAAGTACTTTAGAGTTAATATATTATTCACAACTTTTTAAATTAAGAATGTACTTAGCAAGATATCAGTATAAAACTAATACAGCTTTTCTTGATTACGAATTTATGAGTGAGGGACCTAAAGGCAATATCAAAAAAGTCATTCGTTTTACGCAAATTGATTCTGGCATTTTTAATCTTGGGTTTGGTGACCTTGATGAAGAAACAGGCGAGATTAGAGATACTATTGTTACCAATAATAATGACAGCCACATTGTACTTGCCACCGTTGCTGCTACTGTTCATGATTTTACCACTCATTATCCTAAAGCAATAATTGTTGCCCAAGGCAGCACCCATTCAAGAACAAGACTTTACAGAATGGGCATTACAAACCACTGGAATGAAATCAGTATCGATTTTGAAATATATGGTCTGAAAGACGAAAACTGGGAACTATTTCAGGAACGCAGGGATTATGAAGCTTTTTTGATACACAGAAAATAATTTGTAATTTTGAGTTATGCGAACAATAGCAAAAAATAAAGTTAGTTCAAAAACTAAAAAAGTTTTTGCAGTAGTTGACCCTACAATTGGCAATTACGAAAAGCACCCCTTTTTTGTAAAAAAAGCCAATACCGCCAAGGCCCTGTTAAAGGCGGTTGGTTTACCCAAACAATTGGCAAAAGCCAGGTAAATTTACCTGTAAATAAATATTTGTAAAAAGCATCAACACATGTTGATGCTTTTTACATTCATGCGTTCAATTGACCGTAAAGCGGCTGATAAAATACTTTGGAATATTGATCTTGCATAACAAACAAATGATCCAGGGCTTTTTAAGCAGTTGACTGATGATATTTGGGAGTTTAGAACAAAATATCAGAACCTGCAATACCGGCTGTTGGCGTTTTGGGACAAGACCCAATTGGAAGATACCCTGTCATTGGCAACCCATGGCATTGTAAAAAAGACAGACAAAATGCCGTCAAAGGAAATTGAAAAAGCAAAAGAAATCAGAAAGCAATATTTTTCACAGAAAAAGAATAATCATGGCAACAAAAAATAAAATAAAGACTTATTCACTTTCTGAAATGAAAGATGAATTTGTTGGTAAAGCCGGCACTAAAAAAAGAGACGAATACGAGTATGAACTGAATATGGAAGTATTAAGTTTTATGATTAAAAAAGCAAGACAGGAACTTAACCTTACCCAGAAACAATTAGGAGAATTAGTAGGCGTTCAAAAAGTACAAATTTCAAAATTAGAAAGTAGTGCAAACAGTGCGACAATAGATACCATTCTGAAAGTATTCAAGGCATTGAAAGCGGAAATAAATTTCAATGTTACAATCGAAAACAAGAAACTCCAACTTGCCTGACGATAAAGGTGATAAATGCATCCTAGCAAGAACTGCCAATAAACCGAAAGATCATCGCTGCATTTTATGATGTCCTTTAAAAGCAGGTTCATTTCTCTTTTAGCAGGCAAAGGTCGCACACCAGTTGCCGACCGTTACCAATGCCGGCATTAGCTTACTCAGTCTAAAATTATTAAATCAGGCAATCCTTTTTCATTGGCACAATAATCAAATGCGCTGCTATATTTCCAATGCCATGGTGCTGTTACAAAATCTGCCGTAACCAGATAATATATTCATAGCGTTGCATTAGTAACGAGTGGCAACAGCCAGAAAATCTGCGCCAAATGGGCGCCCTTTTGACGTACAAAAAATGCTTTAATGTACAGTAATTGAATATGCTTTTTCAGTTACACTATAATTGCTTGCTTTTTGTTTTATTTTTAATAAATGATAAAGACTATCTTATCAAACAAAATTACCTTTACTTTTATTTAAACAAAAAGATGGTAGATATAATAATTATTGGAGCAGGATTATCAGGCATTGGTGTAGCCTGTCATTTAAGGAGAGAAAATCCTGACAAGACCTTTTTAATTGTAGAATCAAGAGCTAAATATGGTGGTACATGGGATTTATTTAAATATCCAGGTATTCGTTCAGATTCAAATATGTACACATTTGGATATTCCTTTAAACCATGGAAAAAAGACAACTCTTTTGCTTCCGGGGATGAAATTATGAACTATTTAGGTGAAGCCATGCAGCGCTATGATATAGAAAAAGAAATACAATACAATACCCGGGTAAAGCAAACAAGCTTTGACAGTAAAACGGCCAAATGGACCACCAGCACCATCAATAAGCTAAGCGGTGAAGAACAAATATTTGAAAGCAATTTACTATTTTCCTGTACCGGATATTACGCTTATGACGAAGGATATTCGCCGGATTTTAAAGGAATGGATGAATACCTGGGACAGGTGGTACATCCGCAGCACTGGCCCGAAAATTTGGTTTATAAGGATAAAAAAGTGATTATTATTGGCAGTGGAGCTACAGCCGTTACACTATTACCTAAGATGGCAAAAGAAACTAAATCGTTGGTGATGTTGCAAAGGTCACCTACCTACATTGGAGCATTTGCTAACGTAGATAAAAATGCTGTTTTCTTAAAAAAGATATTGCCTCAAAAACTTGCCTATTACATTATGCGTTTCAAAAACATATCAATGGACGTGCTTTTTTATTTCGCTTGTAAAAGATGGCCCGAAAAAGTTAAAAAATTCATTTTAAATAAAGTAAAAGCCGGTCTTAAAGATATTCCTTTAGAACCCCATTTTGTTCCCAATTATTTTCCCTGGGAACAGCGTTTTTGTTTGGCGCCTGATGGCGATTTTTTTAAAGCCATCGTGCAGAAAAAAGCAACAATTGTTACCGACCATATCAATTGTTTTATTAAAGAAGGCATTTTGCTAAAGTCTGGAAAAATTGTAGAGGCAGATCTTGTAGTGATGGCTACGGGTTTAAATTTACTTGCTTTTGGTGGTATAGAAACCTTTGTAGATAATAAGAAAATGAATTTATCTGAAAAATATATTTACAAAGGTCTTATGATAAGTGATGTACCGAATTTACTGGCATTTGTAGGGTATACAAACGCTGCCTGGACACTTAAAAGCGATTTAACCAGTCAATATGCCAGCCGGTTAATAAGTAAAATGGAAAAATTGAATAAAAAAATATTTAAAGTAGCAATCGAAGAAAATGATGCCGTAGATATTCCTTTATTGAATTTAAATTCAGGCTATATTTTAAGGTCGCCGGCAGTTTTCCCTAAACAAAAAGATAAGCTGCCGTGGAAATTAAATCAAAACTACTTTTTAGATTTCTGGGAGTTGAGAATAAAAAAACTGGGCGATAAATACTTAAAATTTGAATGAAACAAAATGAAAAATTTAAAAGGATTAGGCACATACTTCGCAAATGAATATTGCTGCGGCTGTGAATAAAATTTCAGCCTTTTTATTCACAGCCTTGATTTTTTTTGTTATTTTTTTGCATCAGTGCAAAAAAGTAAATAGAGTCTAACTCAATACAGATAATTCTTTTCGAACTAAGTACTTAATTCAAAAAAACGAAATGAAAAATTTAAAAGATAAAGTCGTTGTAATAAGTGGAGCCGGATCGGGTATCGGAAGAGCACTGGCCATACAAATGGCAAAAGAAGGAACTAAGCTGGCATTGAATGATTGCAATGAAATTGCTTTAAAAGAAACGATTTCCCTAATTGAAAACCAGGTAGTTTATTCAGAAGTAGTAGATGTTTCTGACAGAGAAAAAATTAACCTCTTTGCGCAAAATGTAATTAAAGCGTACGGCAAGGTAGATGTGGTAATCAATAATGCCGGCGTAGCTTTAGGAAAAAAAGATGTGATAGAAACGGCCTATGAAGATTTTGAGTGGTTAATGAATATAAATTTTTGGGGAACCGTTTATGGAACCAAGGCATTTTTACCTTTTTTGCTTAAAGAAAAAGAAGCAAGTTTGGTGAATGTATCAAGTGTTTTTGGCTTGGTGGGTATTGGCTGGCAAACGCCTTACTGTGCTTCAAAATTTGCAGTTAGAGGCTTTACTGAATCTGTAAGAATGGAAATGATACAAAAAAATGTTTGTGTTTCCAGTGTACATCCGGGCGGCATTAAAACCAATATAGCCAAAAATTCAAAAGGCTGGGAAGGCATTGCCAATAAAGCTGCAATTATAGAAAAAATGGAAGAAGAATCTTTTATAAATACACCAGCATACGCTGCAAGTGTTATTATTAAAGGAATTCAGCAGAAAAAAGAAAAGATATTGATAGGAAAAGATGCACACTTCCTTGATATGTTGGCCAGAATTTTTTCTGTGAACTACAGCAAAATACTATTTAAAAAATTGAACGGATTCAATAAATAGGATTAGGCATAGTAGAAGTAAATGACGACTGGTTGTGGCCTTGAATAAAAAGTGATAGAAATTTTCCACATCATACTAAAAGGGCTTCAAAAATCAGGTGACTAAGGTAAAAAAAATTACAGAACAATGGGTAAAAAATCCGGGCTCAATGCCAGGGCATTTTTCCCGGTAGTAGCAGTTCGCTCACCTGCTGCCCATCGTTACTAAAGCCGGCATATGCTTACGCACGCTGAAATATTAAAGCTGGCAATCCTTTATCATTGGTACAATAATCAATTTCCCTACTTTATTTTCAATGCCATGGTGCTGTTACAAAACCTGCAGTCACTGTGGGGCTATGTAAAGTAGTATTTCAATCAACTGCAGTTGCGCCTGTACCGATTTTTATCGGGAGCTATCCGTTGTTGCATTCCGATAGCTATTGGAACCACCACCAGCCAGCGCTGCGGCCCTGCCAGCACTACATTATTGGAAGCTCCTTACCGGGCCTCCTGAGCAGTGGGCTTTCCACTGCTATCCAGCCAGTTTACTCCGATATTTTTCGGAGCCTTTGGGCAGATTAACTTTTTTCAGCTTTTTCGTGCAACTTAAAAAAGCCATTTATTAGCTGCTGCTATTTATACAATAGTAGCCAAACAATGGGCAGTAACTTTGTACTATGGCAGATGTACATAATTCAGCGCAACGCCGCTTTAATATGCAGCAGATAAAAAGCAAAAACACCAGGCCCGAAATGCTGGTGCGTAAATTTTTGTTTGCCCATGGCTACCGGTACAGACTGCACGATAAAAAATTACCTGGCAAACCGGATATTGTTTTACCAAAATACAAAACGGTGATTTTTGTACATGGCTGTTTTTGGCACGGACATGCCAACTGCAAATATTATGTTGTACCTAAAACCCGTACTGAATGGTGGCTCGATAAAATAAACCGCAACATTACCAATGATACCAAAGCCATCACTGCATTAAAAAAAGAAGGCTGGAAAATTATCACCATCTGGGAATGTAAATTAAAACCCGCCCGTATTGAAAAGACTTTATCGGCCCTCCTGAAAAAACTTTCCTAAAAAGTTATAAAAGTTTTGCATAGTGACTTAAAAGCAAATGTACTTTAAGTCACATGGAATAGTATTGCTAGCTAAATTTTTTTGCGCCGGTTTATTGCAAGTATCATTGTGGTCTAAACATACCGATTTTTTTGACGAACTAAAATAGGGGTGGAAATATACATTAAACTAAAATAGGATTTATGAAACTGAATGCAGTAAAGCCAATTGAAATATTTTTAATGAACGACCAACCTTTTACATGTCCATATTGCGGTGCAAGATGCTTTGAAATTGGTAACTTTTATCATACTAATGCAAAGGCTTTAATTGAGGAATGCATGAATACTGAATGCGGCTTTATTTGTTATGAAGAAGAAGATAAATATTATCTTAAATTGTGGAGATAATTTAATAGTTATGAAAGAAGGGCAAAAGCTCTGGACAAGAAATGAATTAATTTTAGCAATTAATCTTTATTGCAAATTACCTTTTGGAAAAATACATAAGGCTACTCCTGAAATAATAAAATTTGCAGAAATAATTGGTAGAACCCCCTCTTCCATTGCATTAAAGCTCGGTAATTTTGCCAGCTTTGACCCTACCTTAAAGGAAAGAGGAATTAAAGGGGCTTCTAATGCAAGTAAATTAGATAAGGAAATCTGGGATGAGTTTTATAATAATTGGGATGCTGCATTATTGGAGAGTGAATCCTTGCTGGCCAAAACAAATCACACAACTATTGAAAAATTAAACGAGATAGAAATAGCTGATTTACCAAGAGAAGGAAAAGAAAAAGAGCGGTTGATAAAAGTAAGAGTAAATCAATCTATTTTTAGAACAATGATATTGGCGACATACAATTCCAAATGTTGTATTTCAAGAATTGAAAATGCCGACTTATTAATTGCCAGTCATATTGTGCCATGGAGTAAAGATGAAAAAAATCGATTAAATCCAATGAATGGAGTTTGTCTAAATGCTTTACATGACAGGGCATTTGACAAAGGGTTGATTACAATATCAGCACATGATTATAGTATTAAGGTTTCTTCAAAACTAAAAAAGAAAAACATCGTATTGAGTATAGAACAAAACTTTATCAACCTTGAAGGCAAAAGCATTTTACTGCCTGACAAATTTTTGCCATCAAGAGAATTATTAAAAATTCATAATGACTATTTTAAGTCATAAGATGTATTTCCTCTTCTTCAATTTGACAAAATAGTATTGCTAATATAAATGTCGCAATTACCATTCATACCAAATCATATTTATAACAGGCGTTCTGATATACACGCTATTTACGGCGGTAACTGGCAAAGTGGTATTTGTCCTTCTGCTATCTATCCATATATATTTATTTTTTCTGGCAAAACTGGTCATCAACATGGGTATAAGGATGGATGGGATAATCCAAATGTATTTACATATACAGGCGAAGGACAATCTGGTGATATGAAATTTACAAAAGGAAATCTTGCGCTTAGGGAACATTTGCAAAACAATAAACGAGTTTTTCTTTTTGAAAGTGATCGGAAGGGTTTCGTTAGGTTTATTTGCGAAGTAGAATATTTCGATGCTGATTATTTTGAAACACATGATACAAAGGGTGTCATCCGCATAGGAATAAAGTTTTTCTTTAAAAGGAAGGGTGCTTATATACCTATTCAATCCTCATTATTTGATATAACAATAGCTGCAGAACCACAAGTAGATTATGAAATAAATATTCCAAATAAATCTGAAAGAAGCGGTTTAGTTACATCACGTGTTGGGCATGGGGCATATCGAAAACGAATCATTCATAGGTGGGAATACAAATGCGCTGTAACAGGTTTTGATAAAGTAAATGTGTTAATTGCCTCTCATATTCTACCTTGGGCAATTGCAGATGATAACCAACGACTCGATGTGCATAATGGAATCTTACTTTCTCCTAACTATGATGCTTTATTTGACAAGTATTTAATCACGTTTAAAAACACAGGCAAAATAATTTTATCCGATAGCATTGAAATGCAAGCTTACGAAAAAATTGGCATTATGGGAAAAGAGAAAATTCAAAATTTAAGTCTATACAATTATGAATATTTGAATTTTCATAGAAATAGATTTACGGAATCTCAATGATTGAATTATTAATAGGAAAGCTTATCAAATAGTTACATGAAGACAAAAATAGTATATGTAGATATGGATAACGTTTTGGTAGATTTTACTTCTGCCATAAATCAATTAACCGAAACTGTAAAGGCGGAATATGATGGAAGGCTGGATGAGGTACCTGGTATATTTTCTTTAATGCAGCCCATGCCAAATGCAATTAAAAGCTATCAACTACTAAGTGAAAAATTTGATACCTATATTCTTTCTACTTCTCCATGGGAAAATCCTACTGCGTGGCATGATAAAATAGTATGGGTAAAAAAATATTTGGGTAAAGGAGCGTACAAGCGTTTAATATTATCTCATCATAAGCACCTCAACAATGGGGACTATCTCATTGATGATCGTCACAATAAAAACGGGGCTGATAAATTTAAAGGTGAGTTAATACATTTTGGTTCCCCAAAATTTCCTGACTGGAATAGTGTAATAAAATATATGATCGTGTAGTTTTGTTCCTCAGCCGTTGCCCTCACCTTACATAACCTTTAGCATACGACAATTAAAAGCGTTTAATTAGTCTGAATTAACATTATGTTTTGAAAAATTTGCAATGACTAATACTATATTACAGCACTGTACGGTAAAGACACCGGCCATGAAAAAACAAGAAATTTTTTGAATGAGTTTTTATAGCAAAATAATATTCGTGGTAATTTGTTTTCTTTTTGCTGCTATCGGTTTTTTAATTAAAATTCCTGTTCCGTTAAGAGGCCATGATAAACTATTGCATATTTCAGCTTATTGTATTGCCGCCGCGTTTTTAAATTTTTTATTTAAAAAAAGGCATTTGGTTATATTTATAGTGCTGTTTTTATTTGGAGTATCAATTGAATATTTACAACAATTGGCTAATAAAATAACCCACTCCCACATTCATGGAAGATTTGATATAGAAGATATTTATGCAAATACCAAGGGCCTTTTATTGTATTCTTTTATTGCACTGATATTTTGGGCACTTACCAAAATCTATACTTATTTCCGATCCGCTAAATGATATTTTCTCTTTTCGTGCACCCCTCTGTTGCCGTGGCAAGTGTCTACAAACTATTTCTTCATGTAAAATAATCTGCTGGCGATTTTTTATATCCTTTACATTTCCAATTGGCTCGTTAAGGATATTAAACAAGGCAGAGGTATTTACAATTTTTTCTTTTGGATACCCTATAAATACCTCACTTTAAAATTTGTTTCTCCAATTAAATTATCAAACTCACTATCCCCTGTTATCAGTGTCGCCTTTTTATTGATTGCCAGTACCGCCGCAAAAGCATCTGCATAGCTTAATTTGTATTTTGCTTTTAAGCTGGCGGCTTTAAAGGTTAAATTCATATCTGCTTCGGTTATGTGGATGGGAAATTGCAGCATTGCTTTCCAAACAAGCGCTGCTTTATCTGCTCCATCCTTACGGTGTGCCATATAATATACTTCGCCTGCATTAATACAGGTCATGTGCAGTTCATGCTTATCTGCTACTGCTTCATTTAAAAGCTGTTCTATCTTTTCTGCTCCCGTTTCATTTCTGAAATAAGCCAGCAGGGCATAACTGTCTAAAACAAAATGTGCCATCCCTTTATTTCTTTAAAGGTTTCAGGTTCAATTTTCTTTCTTCAAGCGCTTTCTCTACTTCTTTCATTTTCTTCATATCTTCTTTCAGGTTACCTCCTTTCAATATCCCGGCAAAGGATTTAAAGTATTGTTCATTCATGGGTTTAATTAAGACACCATTGGCGGTTTCTTCAAATACTACTTTTACGCCGCTTTTAATGCCATATTTAGTCCGCAAACGCTTTGGGATGAGCAGTTGCCCTTTGGTGGTTAAAACAGATGTTTCCATACATTTAAATTTTATACTACAAAAATATAAAAGTATTACTAAATAAAAAAGTATTACTAAATAAAAAAGTATTACTTTATTTATTTTATCCTAAATGTAACACTTGCGCCAGTAAATTCTATAAATAATAAAATTCCCTGCAACCGAACCGCTATGCTGATTGCCAGTTGCGAGGCGTTGCTGGAGCAATTACAGAAGTAAAATTTTTTTCCGAATATTTTAATGGTAAATTGATCTCTGCTCGTTCTTTTTTTCATTGCCAAAAAAAGAAAAAAAACGCCAGGCAGGAAGGGCCTCATCCGTCCGCTTAAAGCGGACACCTTCTCCAACAGCAGAAGGGAAAAGGTTGCAATCTGTTCAGCCCCTTCCTGCCTTATAGCTATGTGGTACGATAGTACTACTGTAAACTGTGCTATTGAAATTTGTTGTACGCCTTTGGTGCAAGTAGTTTTTTAAATAGAAGAAATGAGCTCAACTGGCATAGGTTACCGGTCTTTTCTGAGGAAGATATTACCCGCAAATTATAATCCCGGCAAAAAATCAGGCAAAAAAATTCACAGCGAAGCAAGGGGTTAAGCGTTGGCAAAAATAAAATGCCTCAATAACAGTGGCAATTTTACAGTAAGTGAGATAGCTGTATCAGCGATATTAACAATTCTTTTTTTGAAAGGGCAAAGTCTGTTGCGCCGGTGGCCGGGTATTTGTAATATATCGAATCAAACAGTTGTATTAACTGTTCTTAAACAACTAAAATATTTTTTTATGAAAAGAAACCGTATCATTTTCCTGGCAGTATCGTTATTCGCATTGTCGGGAATTTTTCTGCCGGCGGCAGTTCATGCACAACACAATGACAAAGCTAAAATGGTGGAAGAAAGCAAAAAGGCTAAAGCCTCATTTGTAAAATCAGACCGAGGCATGAATGAGCTTTTTAAAAAATCCTACGGCTATGTGATCTTCCCAAATATTGGCAAGGGTGCATTAATAGTAGGTGGTGCCGGTGGTAAGGGAACAGTATTTGAACAAGGAGTAGCTATAGGCAAGGCAAAAATGTCGCAGGTAACTGCAGGTCTGCAAGTTGGTGGACAGTCTTACCGGGAAGTGATCTTTTTTGAAAATAAAGCAGCACTGGATCACTTCAAGGGTGATAAGCTGGAATTCAGCGGACAGGTTTCTGCAGCAGCGGCAAAAGAAGGAGCATCTGCCAATGTAAAATACACAGACGGTGTGGCAGTGTTTACCCAAGAAAGAGGTGGCCTGATGCTGGAAGCTTCGCTGGGTGGACAAAAATTAGATTACCAGGCATTCTAAATTTTTATGATCAGTGTAGCATAACAACCGTGCTAATTGTTGGAGTATTACAATCATTATTAATTGTAATACCGCCTTAAAAGAATCCGTGTACTGACATTCTGTTTTTCAAAGTCAGCGCACGGGTTCTGCGTTTTAAGTATCTAAATTATTTTTTTCAGAAACAGTTTAATAACCGTTAGTCCCTTCTTTTTCTTTTTTTGATTGCCAAAAAAAAGAAACAATAAACGCCAGGCAGGAAGGGCCTCATCCCCTATTCAGGCACCTTCTCCAACAGGAGAAGGGAAAAGGTTGCGATCTGTTCGGCCCCTTTCTGCCGTACCGCTATTTGGTACTTTTAGTGATACTGTAAACTGAGCTTGGGAACTTCATTTTACGCTTTGTTGCAGGTAGTTTTCTTTCCCTGTAATGCAAAAGAAAGGCCTACTGTAAACGGTTTTAATTTTCAACCAATTGTTTTTAAAACTTATCTTCCAGTTAAAATTAACTGGCATGAAATAGTGTTTATCTTTTTCATTATTGGTTATAGCGGCACCCGCCTGCAGCCCGGTCCGAAACGGTTCCTCCCCCCATCAACCCACTTGCAGCGCAATATGTAACCGGTTTAAAATACGGGTTCCCAGCCTTTTTCATATTGCCTTCTCCAGTATGCCATAGCTGCATCATCATTTAAAATATGGCCATTAGCAGGATTGCAGCTCAACTGCTTTCCGGTGCGATAGGCAATATTTGCCAGGTGGCACATTAGTACAGATTTATGGCCTTCCGAAACCGGTGCTGTTAATTTTGCTTCACCTTTTATTGATTGTATAAAATTTTCAAAATGATACATATCCAGGTCACCACTGGCACTAACTGCATTGGCGCCGGTGTTGCCGCCACTTGCTTTTACTTGCCTGATTAATTTATTATCGGCATCAACAATTTTATAATCATCATTGCCCAGGTTTACCAATGTTCCCTTATCACCATAAATAGTAAACCCACGGCTGGCACCCTCAATATCGTATTTATTACAACTGCGCCCTTCCCAACTGATCATTTTATCGGGGCCAAATTCTACTGATACATTTAGGGTATCAGGAGTTTCCCAGTCATCCTTATAAGCATAACGGCCACCGGCAGCGTTTACACGGGTTGGAAAATCGAGGCCCATAAACCAACGGCAACAATCCAGTTCATGTGTGGCATTATTACATGTTTCTGCAGTACCCCAATGCCAGCGCCAGTGCCAGTTGTAGTGAACAATATTATCCAGGTATTCTTTACGGGGTGCAGGCCCCTGCCATAAATCAAAATCGAGCGTTGAGGGAACCCGAACTTTTTTACCAATGCCAATTGTTTTTCTGTTGTTTACATACCATGCTTTACCAAAATAAACATTTCCAATGGCTCCTTCCTTTACCTGTTGTGCTGCTTCAATCAATGTTGGAAACGAACGGCGCTGGCTGCCCATTTGAATGAGCTGGCCGGGATATTTTTTCATGGCCTCTACCAGCAATTCACCTTCATAAGGATTATGCCCGCAAGGCTTTTCAACATATACATGCTTACCATTTGTTACGCCCAGAATAGCTGCAGGTGCATGCCAATGGTCTGGCGCTGCAATTATCAATGCATCAAAATCCTTTTTTGCCACCAGCTTTCTGATGTCTTTTTCTATCAATGGTTTTTTACTGGTATTGGCAAATGCTTTTAACCCTTTTGCAATAGCAGCATCCTCCACATCGCACAAATAAGCTACTTCCACATTATTAATTTTTGAAAAATTTTCTGCCAGGTAGGTACCTCTGCCATTGAGCCCCATAACGGCAACGGTAATTTTATTGGAGGGTGCATTTTTTCCAAAAATAGAAAAGGGAAGGATGGTGATACCTGCTGTTGCCAGCGACGAGTTTTTAATAAATTTTCTTCTATTCATTGTATGAATGTATTTATTTTATTGTAAATATTCTAGCGATTAATGCATTGCTGCATAAAATAAAGTAATATTTTTTATATCTTCTAATCAGGCCTACAGCTGGGCTTTGCCTGAATGTTTTTATATAAAAAAATTGACCAATAAAAAACGGGCACCTTTCGATGCCCGTTTAACGCTTTCTGCATTTTTTAATTAATCACAATTTCCTGCTGCGGCATTTGTTCTCCCGCTTTGATGGGCAAACTTACCTCCAACACACCATCGGCATATTTGACCGAAATAGTGCTGCTGTCGATGCTTTCATCGATAGTAAAGGTTCTGCTGAAGCCGCCACGGCTGTATTCCCGCTGTATCCATTCCGGACGGGGAAAGCCTTCTGGTGGACTGTAAGAAACGGTCAATTGCTGACCCTTTACATTCAGTTGAAAATGTTCTTTGATGCGTCCGGGCGCAAATACCAGCATTTCAAAACTGTTATCGGTTTTGTAAATGTTTACTGATGCCCGTTGCATTGAACGGATAAACAGGGGGCTCCTGTTTCCGTTATGGTTGCCTTTTGCGGCGCATGACTGATTGTAGTTCATGTTGTTTTTTTTAGTTGAAAAAATTATTAACGTGATACAAGCCTTAAAAATAATGCCGTATTATTTGCGCTGTAATTATGGCAGCCGGTATCGCCAATGGGTTTTTGCATCACGGATTGTGGAAGTAAATTATGCCGGCGATTAAGATTACGCTTCAGCCGGGTTTATTAAACGAAGGGAGTAAGTTTATTTTAAAGTCAGCCTGATTTAGGAAAAGATTCTTAATAAATCCCAAATCGGTATTAACATATTGCCTGATATGCAGGATTCCGTAAACCATCATTTCTTTTGTAGGCTTTTAGTATTTACTGCGAATATTATTCTCGCTGTTAATAGAAATCGATTAGCATTTAGCAACCCTTCACTTTAGCTTTACTCCATTAAATATATTATTCAGCCAGGTACCCAGGCGATAATATTTTTTTGATTTTGATTTTTATTTTTTAACTCAAAAACTAGTTTATGAAAAAAGTTATTTTAATTGCCGTCGGAATTCTTATTGTGAATTATTGTGTTGCACAGGTTGATACCATCCATTTAAAAAGCAAAGAAAAAAATGGCCAGGACGAAACACTGTTGGTAACCGATCGCCCCCCACAGGCGGTTTACTTTGGGCTATTTGGTGCTGGTCCTATTTTCTCCGTAATTTACGACCGGCGTTTTGCAAAAAAATTAAATGGTTTTGGGTTTGCAGCAGGTGTTGGATTCTTCAGTTTATCGGGTAGCGCCGTCTTTTCATTGCCTGTATCAATCAATTATTTATTTGGTAAAAAAAATAATTTTATTGAACTCGCGGCGGGTGTAACATTTGCAACCTCTACTTACTCCAATTTAGATGGTGGAGGAAATAGTACTGGTAATTTAATTATTGAACATATAAATCTTGGCTACCGGTATCAACAGGCCAAGGGAGGTTTTTTTGCCAGGATTGGAATTAGCCCGCTTTTTTTTGGCGATGGTTCATATGTTACTTCCTTTTATCTTGGTTTAGGTACTTCTTTTTAATTGTATTATTGGCTATTTTTCGCTGCAACGTAACTCTTCACATTCCCAGCAACGTTTTTAAGTGTGTAATGAGCAAGGCAGGGGATGTTGCGCCAAGCAGGAAACACTTTTTGCTATTTTAACCAACCTGGCAGGTGGGCACTACTCCCCTGTAATTTAATTTTTGGTAAGCTTTATAAGTACAACTAATTTTAATAAGCAATCTACAGCCCATAACAGAACATGCCAGGGGTTCACTAAATAATAAAAATATGTTGCCAGTTTACCGGTTTTTATATTGCCGCATTGTTTTCCTGTTCATGTTGTGGATGATCCATTCTTTAGCGGGCTATGCACAGGATAGTAAAAAAAGAGCAACGGTGCAATTTAAAAAGCACTTCATCTGCAGTCAGTTTATTGCTGAAGGTGCAGCGGTTGGTGATGTAAACAATGATGGCCTCACAGATATACTGGCGGGTAATTACTGGTGGGAAGCGCCGCTATGGAAACAGCACCTGCTGCATGCAGATACTTTAAATGCTGTTGCTGGTTACAGCACCAGTTTTATCAATTTCTGCATGGATGTAGACAAGGATGGCTGGAACGATTTGATACGGTTCGACTACCCGGGCGGTATTTGCAGGTGGTATAAAAATCCGGCAAATAAGAATACTTTATGGCAGGGGTACACCATACTGAGTAATGCTGGTATAGAAACACCGGCCTTTGTGGATGTGGACCAGGATGGAAGTATGGACCTGGTATGCAATGATATTAACAGTAAACAGGTAATCTGGTTAAAATCGCCTGTAACAAAAAATGATACTGTATGGCAAAGGTTCGTTATTAGCAATGACAGTTTAAGAGCTACCAACCAGTACACTCATGGGCTTGGATGGGGAGATGTAAACAATGATGGCCGTAATGATGTGCTCATCAAAACGGGTTGGTGGCAATGCCCGGCAGATGCAACCACTGCCGGCTGGGCATTTCACCCGGCAGATTTTGGGGAGGATTGTGCCAACATGTTTGTGTATGATGTGGATGAAGACGGCGACCAGGATATCATCAGTTCATCTGCACATCAATATGGTATCTGGTGGCACGAACAAACCACTGCTAACGGCAACACAGTCTGGGTTACCCATGAGATTAGTAAACTGTTTTCTCAAAGCCATTGCCTTGCAATGGAAGATATTAACGGTGACGGTCACCCTGACCTGGTTACCGGCAAACGCTACCTTGCCCACCAGGATGGCCACGACCCGGGTTCGTACGAGCCGGCAGTTTTATACTGGTTTGAATTCATACCCGGAAAAAATCCAAGATGGGTGCCCCATGAAATTGATAATAATTCGGGCATCGGCAACAGCTTCGTGGTAAAAGATATTAACGGCGATCAATTGCCGGATATCATTGTCTCCAACAAAAAGGGTGTATTCTTTTTTGAACAGATAAAATGAAGGGATATCCCTGTTACAAAAGTGATATTGCCATTCAGGCGAATTTATATTCTCGCTGTAGCCGCAACCTTTCTGCTCTGCGGATTGCCCGGTGAGAAAACGTTGCCTGGAAGGATGGTGTTGCAATTCGCAGGTTACGGGAATGACAAATGAACAAATCACCTAACTAAAGAATTATACCATGTGGAGCTATCTTGATTAGAAATATTGCTGGGTTAAAAAACAAGTTATTTTGCTAGGAATCTCCTGATTTATTTTTTACATTTGAAATAATCATTTTCACCGTGAAAGTAGCTGCGTCCTGCTATTTCTTATTTTGAAATCTCCGAAGGCTTATAAGAAAAGTTCAATACTATCTACCGATCAAATCCTCTTTTTCCACTTCGAAAAATTAGATAAATTCAGTGCCTGGCATCTGTTAATTCTTGAGAATTTAAATTACTAATTTAAAAAATGAAAAAAAATGAAAAAGCTATTCCTAATGACAGCGACAGGACTGTTATTTCTTTCCTGTAAAAAAGAGACGGTACAAAATCAAAATAGAGTAAGCGAAAAAATTCAATCCACCACGGGAGCAACTCAGTTATCTGGGAAGCTCAATGGAGCAACCCAGATATCCGGGGTTGGCTTTTACGCCGCAACAGGTGAATGCGATGCAAGTCAGCTTGCTACCTATGCCATTAGATTGACTGGGGATATTAAAGGTTGTCTCTACGTATTTATAGACGAATTCGATTGCTCACCGAGCGGAACTTACCGAGAAGTGGGGAGAGAACACTTCATTGGCACCTACAATGGAGAAGCAGGGGAATTCTGGACGGGTTACAAATTCGAATCTAAGTTTGAGGGCTGCGCCAAAGATGGATCCTATTTAGGAGCTGAAATCTTTGGACGTTGTCAACATCCAATTGTAGTGGGCAGCGGTAAAGGGATTTTCATAGGTGTTACTGGGCGCCTGGACTTTAAGGACGACATCGCAGCGGGGAACTTCCCCTATACTGGTCACTTAGGATTCTAAGGTACTCCCGAGCCTGAGTTGACAATCTTCAGCAGGACAGACGTCGACAAAGATTGGGATAATTTGAATAAAATTGGGTGGTTACAAGCTAAAAATCGAATTGTAACCGTCCAATTTAGTGTACATTACAACCACGTGTTTTAGGCTATTCGTCACACTTGGGTGTCCAAATAAATAAGATTCCAAGCAACCTTTCGGCTCTGCGGATTGCCCGTTGAAAGACTTTGCCTGGAAGTGAAATAGCGAAGAGCGGTTGTATTTTTTTGTAAGCCGCTTTCAACAAATACTGTTTATTATCCTGCGTGCTGACTTTACCCTAAGAGTAGTAAACAAATGCAGAAGCTACAGTAGTACTTTAGCTAATAGCAGCACCATCCCGAAAAGGGGATGTAATCTTTTTGGGCGGCTTTTTTTGGTTACTTTTCTTGTGCAAAAAAAGTGACAATAATGCGCTATCAAATTGCAAATAGAAACTGTATTCTAGCGTTCTAAATTATTTTTTTGCAAGAAGAGTTCAATGGTAGTTGATCTCTGCTCTTTCTTTTTTTGGCAATGCAAAAAAGAAACTTTATTGTACGCCTTTGCTGCAGGCAGTTTTCTTTCCATGCGAAGTCTTCAACATCAAACCCTCACTCTAAAAATAATAAGATTCCCAGCACGCTAATCCAATTTTAAAGGCATGGAAGTTATTCGTTTAGCCGTTAGCCTGCGAAGCGCATTGCCGATAGCCGCACCAATGGGTCCAAGCGGTGGTTCACCCACTGCCCCCGGTGTATCATCGTTTTGCAATATGATTACCTCTATTTCCCTTGGTGCATCCTGCATCGATACCATTTTATATGGTCCGTAAATAACGGGCTTCAATTGTCCATCCTCTACATACATGCGCTCAAACATAGCGGCACTCATACCCATGATGATGGCACCCTCGCATTGCGCCTTTACCTGGTCGGGATTTACTGCAATTCCCGGATCAATTACGCAGGTAACTTTATGCACTTTTATTTTGCCATCCACTATAGAAACTTCTGCCACCTGGGCACAGGGCGTTCCAACGTCTATACAGCAGGCAAAGCCCATGGCTCTTCCATCAACTGGTTGATTATTGTAATTCGATTTTTCAGCCGCCACCCTGATTACTTCTTTTAACCTTTTCCCAATTTTATCGTCCTGTATCTGCGCTAACCTGAATTCAACAGGGTTTTGGTTTGACCTGATGGCCAGTTCATCGATAAAACTTTCAATGGCAAATGTATTGGCCAGCAGTCCTAAGCTTCTCCACCAACTTGTTGCAAAAGGTAATTTTACCCGCCAGCTCACTGCCCTGAAATTTGGGATTGCACTATAATTAATCATTCCACCCCGCCATGCGCCCAGGTCGGAACCAATGATACTTTGCAGGATTTCTGGTACCAGGGCTGAGCCATACATTACGTCCCCGCTTGAAACGTTATGTTCCATGGCAGTGATCATTCCGGCTTTATTCAGTTTGGCTTTTAATACATGATGGGTCGGTGGCCTGAAAGTATCATGCTGAAATTCTTCCTGCCTGTTAAAAAAATATTTAACCGGCTTACCGACGGCTTTGGACAATACTGCCGCCTGTATGGCATGGGGTGTATGTAACCTTCTGCCGAATCCACCACCAAGGAAAGTGGGTATTATATTTACCTGCTCAGCTTTCATCCCGAGCCTGTCTGCTACTTCTGCCCTGGTAATTTTTACAACCTGTGTTGACATCTTTATAGTTGCTTTGTCTTTTTCTACAAATGCCAAGGCCCCGTTTGGTTCCATTTGTGCATGCGCACCAATCGGACTAGTAAATTCCATGGTGATAAGACCATCCGCATCTTCAAGCATATCTGCAGCAGTACCCGTTTTTTGAATTTCGATGGGGTCTCCTTTGCCGACTTTTATCAGATTTTCGATGTCTTGCGTTTGCCATATTTTATCGACTTTCCAATTTGCTTTGATGGCATTTTTGGCGTTTTCTGCTTCAGTGAAAGACCTGGCTACTACACCCACAAAATCTTTTTCTTTTACCACCTTAACTACACCGGGCATTTTTTCGGCTGCACTGGTATCGGCATCAATATATTGGGCACCTACTTTGTCGGGCCTTACAACTGATCCATATAACATACCCGGCATCACACTGTCTATTCCAAAAATAGGCTCACCAAATACCTTTGCTTTTAAATCAACCCTGGCAATTGGTTTGCCAATAAATTGATAGTCTTTTAATGCTTTTAATTTTGGTGTAGCCGGAATTTTCCATTTTGTAACGCCTTTGATTATCTCAGCATAAGTAATGGATTTACCACCGCCTGAAATGATACCATTAGAGATGCTTAGTGCTGAAACCGCAACCCCGAGTTTGTTGGCTGCTTCGGTTTTTAGCATTTCACGCATAGTAGCAGCCAGCTCCCGTAAGGGTTGCCAAAGGCTGGAAACAGAAGTGCTGCCACCTGTAGCGGTACCATCCATATTACCGGAAGCAGAAGGTGCATGCACCACTTTTATTTGATCAATAGCAACCTCCAGTTCATCAGCGGTTATCTGGGCAAGGCCCGTAAACGTACCTTGTCCCATTTCAACCTTTGGGCTTTGAAGAATCACTATATTATCCGGCGTAATTTCAAACCAAATGATGGGGTTATCCGTGCTGCCGTCATAAGGAGTTTTTAAAGTATTCACATAGCCGGCCAAAGACCGGTATATGGGTTTTCGGAATAGATAAGTACCCAACACCAGGCCGCCAAGCGTACCTAAAGTAGCTTTGATGATAAACTTTCTGCGGGAAACTTTTCCTGGCTGTTTATTGTTATTTTCCATGGTTTAATAAATTAGCGGTTTGGGATTTAATTGCTGCAGCCCTATGGATCGCTTTACGTATTCTGTAATGGGTGGCGCAACGGCAAACATTGGTGATATTGCTGTCAATGTCATCTTCAGAAGGGTCGGCTATATTGTTCAATAATGCAGCTGTGGCCATCATAAAACCAGGCTGACAATACCCGCACTGAGGCACTATCTCGTCTATCCATGCCTGTTGTACCGGGTGAGGATTTTGAGGTGATCCTAAACCTTCGATGGTGGTAACCGATTGTTCTTTCAGCATACCAATTGGGTATGAACAGGATCTTACCTGCTGGCCATCAATCAGCACCGTGCATGCCCCGCAGGCTGCCTTACCACAACCAAATTTGGTTCCCTTTAAGTCAAGTTCATCCCTGATTATCCAAAGAAGCGGCGTACTGTTATCAGTGATATCTACCTGGCGTTTATTTCCGTTTATGTTTATTTCCATATTCTATTAATTTTTATAGCTGCGGTATAAAGTAACCATAAGTTAGCAAGAAAATAGTAGAAATAAGTTTTTTGCTGAAAGGTTTTAAGATTTCCAGGCCGTCCTGGATTTTGTATTGTCCTGAAATAACTCAGGATACAGTCCTTCGCTTACTGCGTTAAGCGGCCAGGAAAAAAACATCAAAATATTCCCTTATAATTAATCTTAGGAAAATTAGAAGTATGGTTTCTTATATCATATATTTACTTTGCTGTTTGTCACCTTTATAGACATTGCCTTAGCAAGTTTATATTGGTATTTGTATTTAAAAAAACCTAAAACCAAAAATCATGAAACGACGGGATTTTATCAGCAGTGCAGCATTATCTGCTATCGCTATTTCTGCACCTGGCTTTATACGGTTTAACGGAAAAAATTATGAGGGTGATTGCGAAACTACCACTGATATCCTCGGGCCATATTATCGCCCTGGCAGCCCTGTCCGTAACAGCTTTGTGATAAGTGGTGAAAAAGGACCTTTGATAGAACTAAGCGGCCTCATCAAACACAGCGATTGCGTTTCGCCCTATAAAAATGCGAAAATAGAATTGTGGCATTGCGATAATAAAGGTGTGTATGACAATTCTACAAACGAATTCCGGTATAGAGGGACATCCTATTCTGATGATAAGGGCCATTATTCATTCAATACTATTTTGCCTGTACCTTATAGTGCAGGAGGCGGATTGGTAAGGCCGGCCCATTTTCATTTAATGATTACTGCAGACGGTTATCAGCCCCTGGTAACACAACTGTATTTTTCAGGTGATAAAAATATTTCTGGAGATGCCGCCGCAGCTGCCGCAACTTCAAAAAGACGGATTTTAAATGTGCAAAACCTGAAAGACGGCACCAAAAAAGTGGTATACGATATTAGCATGGCGCTTACTTTGGCTGCAGAAGCTGTAGCTATTGACAAATTGGTAGGCACTTACACCGATAAAAAAGACGCTAAAAATAAAAAGGAGCTGTTCAAAAAAGACAATGACCTGTGGTTGAAAAATGAAGTGTTTGGTGAAGCATACAAATATGTGGGCAATAATAAATTTGAATACCCCGGTATGCCTGCCGGAAGTTACGCCTCTTTGCAATTTGAATTAATGGGCTCAGGCGATATTCAACTAACAATAAAAGATGTATATGGATCATATATCAGTCCTGTTTCGGTTTTTTTAAAAGATAGATAGATTCAATAAATACCAATTGCAATTAAGTTATACATCCTTTTGGTATAAAAATAATTTGCTTGAACTGCCTGCAAAAAAATACGGCATCATAAACAAAGTGAACATTTTATATCGTTCACTTTTTTTCCCTGGTAGTTTTTCAACCGATGGCGGGTGAGTAATACTTTACACAATATGGGTATTAGTCACAATCTGTTGGGTTCCATGAATCAATGTTTGTACAAAATGCGTTAAGCAAAAAGCGGGCACCCCATTTGCACATTGATTAAAAAACAATCATGGAAAAAAGAATACTCGGTATCATTCTTACTTTATTAGGAGTTGTTGGTCTTATTTTGGCCGGTTATTATTTTATGAATGCATCAAGCGGCACACGTAATGTAAAAAGCATTTTTTTGTATGCCATATTGGGGCTCATCTTTTTTGTATCAGGCATCGGCCTAATAAAAAATACTTCGGATAAGCCCACATAAATTTCCTTCCCGCAAACGGCCTCCCCGAGGTTTGTAAAAAGAAAAGAAAACAACACTACCGTATTCTACAACTTTGCAGAAAGTAGTTTTTTCAACAATAGTTCAATTATTGTTGGTAAATGATTTTACTTTTTTATTGCCAAAAAATATTCTGAGCCCTGATTCGTTTCTCACCAACTAGGTCAAAGAAAAACAACCAACTATATTACTTTTTTACATGGGCTTTATATGTTCCGTTTGGTTGGGTACTGGTAAGACCAAGTAGTTTGTTGCCATCCATTTCAAAATGAACTTTATATCCTTCCATGCCTTTTACACTGAATGCTTCAGGAGATATTGGCACCAGTTCGAAATCCCCTTGCCCGGGCACAGATGCCCAAAGTGCATTTTCTTTTACCGTGGTTGTTGCTGTAAGGGACATGTCTTCAAATTCAAACTCTCCAACATATTTTTCCAGCTCTTTTGCAGTGAGTGTAAATATTGCTTTGCCCTGCATCTGATCTAATTTTTGTCTTGTTTCTGCATTGTTATTAAGGGCAAGCGCTTTCTGGTAACTGGTGATTGCACCAACAGTATCTTTTTTGGCAGCTAATAGATCTGCATACGAATCATATGTGTTGCCGCTCTTAGGATAGTTGGCAATATTCATTTGAAATAAAGCTGCAGCTTTTGCATACTGTTTTTGGGAAAGTGCATTGTAGCCAAGGCCGTTTATCTGCATTTCTGGTGCATAAACTTTATAGCCAAATTCCTTTGATACGGTTTGGTAATGTTGCTGCATCTTTTGCACTATGGCAGTTGCTGAATCCATAAAGTCTGCACGGGTAAATTTCATACGGTACCAGCTAAAAATAAAACGCAACCCATCATATTCACTCGTAAGCGGAACGGAGCCGTGATCATCATCTGCATAATATTTACTGGCATACTTCAATCCATTTTGCGGATTGGCCTTTATAAATTTATCCATCGCAAAAATGGAACGGATATGCCTTGTATCTGCAGTAGTATCTTTTTTCAATTTCTCCAGTGTCATTCCTTCAGACATCGTATTGGCAATACCTAAGTAAATGCTGATGCCATTATATTTTTGTGAGGCGAGTTTCTTTTCTGTAGCTTTTAAAAACTGCTCTTTATCATACCACATACTTGGGTCTATTGCTATATAGGCATTAAACAGTTTTGTATGATTGGTAATAATATTCATTACCGTTAAACCGCCAAATGAGTGGCCGATCAGCATTTTAAATTTTTGTGTGGGATAGATTGAATCAATATGTGGCATCAATTCTTTTTCTATAAAAGCTGTAAAGTTTTCACCACCGCCGGTGGTTTTTGAAAAATTACTATCCATCATGGGCGGATCGTTTGTTATATGCGTTGGCGTTAGATCTCTTGTTCTGTCTGTGTTTGGAATACCCACCACAATCATTTCAGGAACAATAGTATTGCCATTTACCTGGCTTAGTTGTTGTATCATGCCCACCACAGATTCAAAATGTCCGTCGCCATCCAGCAGGTAAACAACTGGATAGTGCTTGCTGGTATCCTGCCCACCACTATTCATATTGGGAACATATACCCAAACCTTTCTTTGCTCTTTGAGTATAGTAGAATACACACTATCTACTTTTCCAATTACAATTTTATTATCTTTTTGTGCATCACTGAATAACGAAATAATTAATGACAGGATGAACAGAGAAATGTATTTCATAACGTATTATTTTATGTAGGTGATAAAAAATTTTAAATGCTATTCAAGTTATATTCAGCCCTGGTTAGTAAACACACAACAAGGCAAAGGATAGAAATTCGGAATCTTGGCCGGGTATATCCTGTACGCAATTGTTCTACAGAAATAATTATTAATACATCCGGTAGCAGGTTGCAATCAGCAACTTGCTACAACAGCTAATCAAGCACCTCACGCTGAACGCCCGGCACTTCCATTACAAGATTTTCGCCATAAGCACTTGCAGGGGTTTGATAGCCGGGGATAAAATTTCCATTCAATACTTTTTGCGCAATTATTAAGGCGCTATGTGTTGTTAAGGTATATCCTTCGGGGCCGTTGAGCCTTATGGCAGCTGTTTTGCCTGCACTATTGGTGGCCTTTGCCCATACAACACTGGTGGCTTTTTTGCGCTGTTCATCTGATGGGCCCGCAGGCCGTTGGCTAATTTTCTTTTTTATAAAATTACGAACCATGTCAGTTCTTAGTAGCCAGTTAAACAGGGGTTGTAGTTTTAAAATAGTATATGTTTTTTTAGATATACCTGTAAAAGTTTCAATGTCATGTATGTCTGTAGTAAAATAAGCGGTTGAAATATCGCCCCATGGAATGCTCATTACAAATAATTTTTTTATCCCAAAATCAATCATCATTCCTTTATGCCCCAGTGGCTGGCGGATTATTTTTCCTCCCTTTCTTACAGCACCACCTTCGCCCAGTTTATTGGCCACTGTAATGGAAGTACCATGCGACAGACCACCGCCTAATGTAGCAAAAGCCAGTTGCAGTGCGGTGGCATCTGGCAATAATTTTTTTGCCTGCAATGCGAGACAATCCGTAGGTACTACATCAAAGCCAACACCAGGTAACAGCATAACACCGGCCTTTTTAGCTGAGGCATCATATTGTTTTATCATTTCAAAAATAGCAATATCACCGTTTATATCCAGGTAGTGCGTACCCGTTAGTAAACAGGCCAGCAGCATTGGTTTTGCAGTAAATTCAAATGGACCTGCGGCATGTATCACCACATTTACTTCTCTTAGTGCGGCCAATAAAGCGGCACTGTCGTCTAAATCAAAAACACGGTAAGGAAGATGAAGTTTGTTGGCAAGCGGTTCTATCAGTTCCTTTCTTCTGCCGGCAAGAATAGGTTGTAAATTATATTTACCGGCATAGCGGGCAATTAATTCGCCGGTATAACCATTGGCGCCATAAAGCAGAAAACTGTTTGATTGCATCATTAAATGTACAAAGAAGATGAATATGGTTTTGAATTGTTTTATATAGGCAATTGTGCCGTAACTTTCAGCTATAACCAATCATTCAGCCATGAAACAATTTATTTTATTGCTTCTTATTGCAGCCTTCTTTTTTTCGTGTACCGAAAATAAACAGTCAGCAAAGCCTGTTGCTACACTATTCGATACTTCCTACAAATCCGCGGTTTTCGCTGATACCGGCCGTATGCAAAAAATACAATTGGCTTTTTCGGTTATTGATTCATTATATAAAAAGTATGCAGACTCCAATCATTTTCCGGGTATTGCTTTTGGTTTGGTGGTAGATGGAAAACTGGTGCATACCGGCAATTACGGTTACACCGATATTGAAAAAAAAATACCGGTTACTTCCTCATCCTTATTTCGTGTGGCCAGCATGAGTAAAAGCTTTACAGCAACGGCCATTTTAAAATTACGTGATGAAGGAAAACTAAATCTGGATGATCCTGCCTATCTCTATATTCCTGAATTAAAAAATCTTAAATACCCAACAGCCGATGCACCGCATATTACCATACGTCATTTATTAACGCATGGCGCAGGATTTCCCGAAGACAATCCATGGGGCGACAGGCAGCTGGCAGATGATGATAAAGATTTAATGGAATTTATTGGCAAACAGATTTCATTTTCTAACCCCCCAGGTATTGCATACGAATACAGTAATCTTGGGTTTGCATTACTTGGTAAAATTGTTACCAAAGTATCGGGCATGCGTTACCAGGATTATATTAAAAAAAATATCTGGGAACCATTGGACATGAAAACATCTACTTATGAATATGCTGATGTTGCACCGGATAAACTGGCGCACGGATATCGCTGGCTCAATGAAAAATGGAACGAAGAACAATTGTTACATGATACAAAAGATGGCAGCTGGGGTGCAATGGGAGCGATGATAAGTTCAATTGATGAATTTGCAAACTACATGGCTTTTCATCTTTCTGCATGGCCTCCCGGCAATGCAAAAGATGATGGGCCAATAAAAAGAAGTTCTGTCAGGGAGATGCATCACCCGTGGAGATTTAATGGGCTGAATTTAAATTATACTTATCCCGGCGGAAGAATATGCCCCATTGCAACAGCCTATTGTTACGGCCTGGGGTGGACAAGAGATTGCGAAGGCAGGGTGTATATAGCACACAGTGGCGGGCTGCCTGGTTTTGGAAGCCAATGGCGCATTATGCCCGATTATGGAATCGGTATTGTTGCTTTTGCCAACCGCACTTATGCACCGATTGGCTCTATCAATATGCAGGTGCTGGATACATTGATAAAACTTGCCGATTTGCAACCTATGCAATTACCACCATCAACTATCCTTGAGCAAAGAAAAAATGATCTTGTAAAACTTTTGCCCGACTGGAACAATGCACAGCAAAGCGGCATATTTGCCGAAAACTTTTTTCCTGATTACCCGATTGACACATTGAAAAAATATGCAAAAGATTTATATGCAAAAGCAGGAAAAATAATTGAAGTAAAACCGATGAAAGCTGAGAACCAATTGCGGGGTTCATTTATACTGCAGGGAGAAAAAACAAATATCGAAATTCAGTTTACACTTTCTCCGGAAAACCCGGCACTGATACAAGAGTACCATATTAAAGAAGCTAATTAACCACAGAGTGACACAGAGGTGGGCACAGAGTTTCACAGAGAAAAAAACAAAAAACTCCGGGAAACTCTGTGGTGAAAACTGTGTTTAAAAAAATCATTATGGAACTAAATCAACTTACAGAACAAATTTTAAAATGCGCCTATAAAGTGCATACAGCCTTTGGGCCGGGGGTATTGGAAAGTGCTTATGAAGAATGTTTGTTTTACGAATTGAAGATGTCTGGGTTAATTGTAGAAAAACAAAAGCCCATGCCATTAATTTATGAAGAGGTAAAATTAGATATTGGCTACAGGATTGATTTATGGTGGAAAATAAAGTTGTGTTAGAAATAAAAGCAGCTGACGCATTTAACGATATTCATGTAGCGCAAGTAATAACGTTCTTAAAATTATCAAAATGTAAAATTGGATTGTTGATCAATTTCAATGTATCCTCTTTAAAAAATGGAATTAAACGATTGATAAATTAACCACAGAGTGACACGGAGACAGGCACAGCGTTTCACAGAGAATAACATAAAAAACTCCGTGCAACTCTGCGAAAAAAACTCTGTGGTTTAAAAAGGCGGTTTAAAAAATTATAATGCCCGGTCAAGGTGGGTATATCCCCCATCTACATGAATCAATTGCCCGGTGGTATGACTCGATTTTTCTGACAAAAGAAATGCAACCATATTGGCAATTTCTTCAGCAGTGGTCATT
This sequence comes from Ferruginibacter sp., assembly GCA_043745405.1. Lineage (GTDB taxonomy): Bacteria > Bacteroidota > Bacteroidia > Chitinophagales > Chitinophagaceae > Ferruginibacter. Next base: position 28,685 of record JAYTTI010000194.1, read on the forward strand.
CTTTTTTCGAGTGGAATTTTAGCAACAATATTTTGTAGTTTCTCTTCCGGGTTATCAAATGTTTTTATCCATGTTTCATACAAGGGCGTAAAACATTCCGCTACAATAACTGCATTTACCCGGATGCCATATTGCAGTAATTCTACAGCCCACTCTCTTGTTAATGCATTGCGGCCACCGTTGGAAGCTGCATACGCAGATGTATTGCCCTGCCCTGTTTCAGCAGTTTTTGAACCAATATTTACAATAGCGCCTTTTGATTTTTTTAATTCAGGTAAAGCATGGTGTGCAATTAAATAATAATGCACAAGGTTTTTATGTACCGATGCAATAAAAGATTCATAGTTGCCATTTTCTAATCCTACTCCATCATTTACCCCGGCATTATTTACAACACCATCTATACGGTCAAATTCAGTTATTACTTTCTTTACTGCGTTTTCGCATTCTGCAGGGTTTGTCAATTCTGCCGTTGTATATCTTGCCTGCCCGCCTGATGATGTTATTTCTTTTACGGCTGAAATATTATCTTCTTCGCTTCGTCCGATAATAAAAGGTATTGCACCTTCAGCAGCCAACACTTTACTGATGCCAAAGCCAATGCCTTTAGCGCCGCCGGTTACTATTATTACTTTGTTGTTTAACTGTAAGTTCATTTGCATTTTTTATAAATGATAAAAATCAATTGCATTTTGTCCCCAGACTTTAGCCTGTTCCTGTATAGAAAATTGGGTATAATAACGATGTATAATATTACTGGTTTCCTGGTAAGATGCAGCAACCAGGCAAACGGGCCAATCGCTGCCAAACATCAAACGGTTAATCCCGAAAGCTTCTGTAACCACATCTAAACAATAAGTAAAATCGGCTTCCTTCCAGTTAGCCCAGTCAGCTTCCGTAACCATGCCCGATACTTTACAAAAAACATTTGGATAAGCGGCTATAGCCCTGATGCCTTTTTCCCATTCAAAAAAATTGGCCTTTGTAAAATTGGGTTTTGCCAAATGGTCTATTACAAAAGCCTGCTGCGGAAAACGTTGCACAAACTTTATAGCGTAAGGCAAATGTTTTGGAAAAATCAGTATGTCGTAAGTAAAATTATAGTTGGCCAATTTTTTTATACCATTACAAAAATTTTCATTCAGTAAAAAATCATCCTGTGGTTCTGCCTGCACAACATGGCGCAAACCTTTTAGTTTTTTGTATTGCGAAAAATGGTGCAGCCTTTTGTCAACATCAGCTGCCTGTAAATCTACCCAGCCAATAACGCCTTTTATGCTATCATTTTTTTCGGCGAAGTCAAGCAAAAAATTTGTTTCATCTTCACTCTGGTCTGCCTGAACCGCCACAGATCCATCAATATTATTTTCGTGCAGCAATGGCAATAAATCAGCCGGGCCAAAATCACGCTGAATCAGTTTCATATCATCTGTTATCCATGCATCTTTTACAGGATGGTATTTCCAAAAATGTTGGTGGCTGTCTATCCTCATGGCAGTTGAAATATTTTTTCCATTAGCATCCACTTTTGCCCGGGTGCGGCCCAGGGCAATGCCTGTTGAAATTTCCACATCAGCTCTTCCCATTGCTGTACTAAAGTATTACCGGCATCCATTGCCGATTTTTTATCAAAAGAAAAATCAGCCCCTGCTTCAATAATCATAAACATACGGTTACCGATACAATAAATATCCAGCACTTCAATACCGGCATCCTTAATGCTTTTAATTATTGGTGGCCATACATTTTGATGATAAGCTTTGTACTCTGCAATCAATTGCACATCATCTTTTAAATCTAATGCAAGACAATATTTTTGGGTTGACATGAGATTAATTATGAGTTATGAATTATAAGTGATGAGTTGTGAATATTCGTGATAAGCTGGAACTATTGACCTTTCATTATTGACTATTCACCGCTATACGCTTTTGCCACTTGTTTACTTTTCCCTAACCCTTCAATTCCCAACTCTATAACATCTCCTGCTTTTATATAAATCGGGTCTGGCTTAATGCCTAACCCTACACCGGGTGGCGTTCCTGTACTGATTACATCACCCGGCAGCAAGGTCATAAACTGGCTGAGGTAATGCACCAGGAAAGGTATTTTAAAAACCAGGTTGCTGGTATTGCTGTTTTGATATTTTTTGCCGTTCACAGTTAACCACATGGGCAAATTATTTACATCTTCTATCTCATCAGTTGTTGCCAGGAATGGGCCCAGTGGTGCAAATGTGTCGCAACCTTTTCCTTTGGCCCATTGGCCGCCTCGCTCTAGTTGAAAGGCTCTTTCACTATAATCATTGTGCAGGCAATAACCAGCTACAAAATTCATAGCATCCGCTTCTTCTACATAGCTTGCTTTTTTACCTATCACAAAAGCAAGTTCAACTTCCCAATCTGTTTTAGTGCTGTTTTTGGGAATCACCAGGTTATCATTGGGGCCGCATAATGCCGTGGTTGATTTAAAAAAAATAATCGGTTCTTTGGGTATGGGCGCATTGGTTTCAATACAATGATCAACATAATTTAAACCGATACAAATTATTTTAGAAGGCCTTGCTACTGGTGAACCCAAACGAACACCTGCACCTACTTCGGGAAATGAATCATCACCACCTATCGCCCTTTTCAATTTTTCTATTTCATTATTTTCAAAAAATGCTTCATTGTAATCAGCAACTACAGAAGACATATCCCATATTTTTTCTCCAATCAATAAACCGGGTTTTTCTTTACCGGCCTCTCCAAAACGAATCAGTTTCATTATATTAATTTTATTGTAATTGTAATTTGATGATGGTATCAATGGGGTCAAACTGTACTCCATCCAAATACACAAAAGTACCTTCAGGAAGTTGTTTAAATTTTATATTTTTCTTACCGGTTCTTAAGGAAGCTGAAATAATTTTTCCACTAAATCCCGGCATAAAAATATATCCCTGTGAAGTTGGTTTTAGTATATGAACGAACCAGGATTTATTTTTTACAGTAACTACTCCCCAATTCTGCGGTGGATAAATATTGCCTCTTGTACCATAAATAGTTTCGCCATTTGCCTTCATCCATAGCCCGATTGCTGCCAGCGTATCAGTAAATTCGGGTTGAATTTTTCCGTTCGGCATCGGCCCCACATTCAATAAAAAATTAACATCACGGCCTGCCCCTTTTACCAGGTAATGAATTAATTGTTTTACCGTTTTATAATTGTTATCGGTAATATTAAAGCCCCATGAATTATTCATTGTTTCACAGGTCTCAACCGGTAATTGCAGCGAAGCTTCCTGGAAACTTAATCCTGATTTATTTTCGCCGGGGAGGTCTTTTTCAAACATCTGAAAATCTTCCCCAGCAAATGGACTTAGATGGTGATTGTTACCAATTAATGCCTGTGGTTGCAGGCGGTGTATCAATGAATAAATTTCATCGTATTTCCAATCGATCCTTGAAGTACGGTCTGCACTTCCTTCCGGTTGCGTTTGATCCCAGTGGCCATCAAACCAGATGCCACCAATGGTGGCGTAGTTGGTTAATAATTCGGTTAACTGGTTTTTCATAAACTGTAGATAGCTTGCATAATCACCCTTGCCAGTGCGGCCGATATGCTGCCCGGTTTTACCGGTTTCATGCGGATAATCATCCCTGCCCCAATCCAGTAAAGAATAATATAAAAATAATTGAATGCCTTGTTTATGACATTCATCTGCCATCATTTTTACAATATCTTTTTTATAAGGAGTATGCATGATATTGTAGTCAGAATATTTTGTATCCCACATACTAAATCCATCGTGGTGGCGGGTAATAAGGGTAATGTATTTCATGCCGGCATTTTTTGCCATGCTTACCCATTGTTCGGCATTGAACTCAATTGGATTAAAAAAATCTGCCAGGCGCTTGTAGTTTTTATAAGTGATCTGCCTTTCATTCATTACCCATTCGCCTGAACCGGGAATGCTGAATGGTCCCCAGTGAATAAAGAGCCCAAACTTATCATCCCGAAATTCCTGGCGGGCTTTTATATTTTCAGCAGTGGGTGTGTAGGTTTGTGCCTTCAATGCAATGGCCATTGCGCAAATACTTACAATCATTACAATTTTTTTCATCATTTATTTTTTAGCTATTAAGAAGTTGCTGATTGTTTATATTTATTAATTATTCAGTTTTACAAATCCTCCGTCAATTGGATAATCGCAACCTGTAATAAAAGAAGCCTCATCACTGCAGAGGTATAAAGCTAATGCCGCTATTTCTTCCGGTTTTGCCATACGCCCAATGGGTTGCGTTTTAGACAATTTTTCAAACATAATTTTTTCCTGCCCCGGGTAATTTTTTGAAATAAATCCATCTACAAATGGTGTGTGTACCCTGGCGGGTGAAATAGAATTGCAACGGATATTTTCTGATATATAATCCTTAGCAACACTTAACGTCATCGCTATAATAGCTCCTTTAGTTGTTGAATATACAAAGCGATCGGGGATGCCTACCAATGCTGCAATGGACGCCATATTAATAATAATGCCACCACCCGAAATACGCAATTGAGGTATGGCTGCATACAGGCAATTGTACACCCCTTTGATATTTACATTTACTACCCTGTCAAAATCTTCTTCGGGTGTGTTATCTGCTTTACCTACATGCGCTATGCCTGCATTATTAACAAGAATATGGATACCGCCAATTTCTTTAAAGATGGCCAAAATATCTTTTTGACTGGCTACATTGCAAGCATGTGCAAATACCTTACCGCCATTGGCGGTAATTTCTTCCACCGCAATACTGGCGCTTTCTGTTGTTAATTCAATGATATGAACTTCTGCGCCCTGCTGGGCAAATAAAACAGCAATAGCTTTTCCAATACCACTACCGCCGCCGGTAATCACTGCTTTTTTATTTTGTAACGAAAACATTCTTTTATTTATGAGTGATGAATTATTATTTACCTCAACCTCCTTCTCCCTCTCCTGTAGGAGACGGAGCGGCACTTCGCTTCTTTAATAAAAAATTTGTTCTTCCATTTCTACATTTGTTCTTTAATCTGCAAGATCTTACGAAAATATCGTCCATATTCATTCACATACGAGTTAGACTAAGAATAGCCTGAGGCCTATGTGATATTTATCAGCTGAATAAACTTGAACAAAATCCAGGATCGTTCGTCACAATTTAAATGATTAATTGGAAGAACAAGTTGTTGGGTTATATTCTACTGTTCCGCTCCTTTCCCTTCGGGGAAGGAGTTGGAGGAAGGGGCCTCAAAGGCTTACTCCCCGTTTCCAAGGAATAAAATCATCCTGGTTTAATTGTACAGCTTTTGGAATTATTTCCCCACTGGCTGCTTTGATACAATAATCCAATATCTCTTCGCCCATTTCTTCTATTGTTTTTTCACCGCTGATTATCGGGCCACAATCAATGTCAACAATATCTTTCATTCTTTTTGCCAAAGCACCATTGGTGGCTACTTTTATAACGGGACAAACAGGGTTCCCGGTTGGCGTACCCAACCCGGTGGTAAATAAAATTAATGTTGCGCCTGATGCAGCTTTACCTGTTGTTGCTTCTACATCATTGCCCGGGGTACACACCAGGTTTAACCCCGGTTTTGTTGCACGTTCTGTATAATTCAACACATCTGTTACAGGCGAAGTACCTCCTTTTTTTGCGGCACCTGCACTTTTAATGGCGTCGGTAATTAAACCATCTTTAATATTTCCCGGCGAGGGATTCATGTGAAAACCAGAGCCTACCGTATGCGCCAGCTCATCATATGTCTTCATCAAATAAATAAATTTTTGCGCTGCTGCTTCAGTTGTACAACGGTCAATAAGGTTTTGTTCTGCCCCGCATAATTCAGGAAACTCTGCCAGCAATACTTTTGCGCCCAGGGCCACCAGCAAATCGGATGTATACCCTACAGCAGGGTTGGCAGAAACACCGCTAAAACCATCACTGCCGCCACATTTAACCCCTACACATAATTCACTCAATGGTGCAGGGGTTCTTTCCTGTTTATTTATTTCTATCAGCCCTTCAAAAGTTTTTTTAATGGCACTGGCCACCAGCTGCTCTTCGCTTTCTGATTGCTGTTGTTCGAAAATAAATAATGGCTTATCGAAATCGGGGTTTTGTTTTTTAACATCAGCAATAAAATCCTGTGTCTGTAAATTCTGGCAACCCAGGCTTAATACCGTTACTCCTCCAACATTTGGATGATTGGCGTAAGCGGCCAGTAAAGCGCTTAGTGTTGCCGCATCCTGGCGGGTACCACCACAACCACCCTGGTGGTTAAGAAATTTTATACCATCAACATTTTTAAATACCCGGTTAGCGCTATGGACAGGAACCAGCTGCACCGTAACCGCATCAATATTTTCGCCTTGCTGGTATGCTTTTAATAACTGGCTGGTGTATTGAAGGTACTTATCACTAACGGCATAGCCCAATTCGTTGTGCAAGGCTTCCCGTATTACATCCATGTTTCGGTTTTCGCAAAATACGGTCGGTACAAACAGCCAGTAATTTGCGGTACCTACACGGCCGTCTTTTCTTTTATAACCATTAAATGTTTTGTTTTTGTATTTGTCAACATTTGGGGGCTGCCACTTAAAATCAACTTTTCTAAAAGCATAAGGGTTTGCCGCATGTTTACAATTATCTGTTGTCATCAGGCCGCCTTTTGCAATAGCATATTGCGCTTTACCAACAAGAACCCCATACATAATTACTTCATCACCGGCTGCTAAATTGCTGGTAAAAAATTTATGTTTTGCCTTAATTGCATCCTGAAGTATAAATGTTTCTTCATTAAAAAAAATATTTTCGCCTTTAGCCAAATCAGTTAATGCCACCAGCACATTATCTTTTGGATGCATTTTAACTACCTGCCTTTTCATTCCTTTTTCCACCATACCAAGATGTTTATGCTTTATTGTTGTACTTAATAAAATTGTGTCTAATTAATTTCTAACTGTTCCTTCGACGGCAATTTAGGGAAAGTGGTATGCGGCTCCGTTTGATACCAAAATACAGTAGAAGCAATATCATCCTGTAATGGAAGATAGCCGCCTGTATCCCTCCAGCCCAATGCCTGTATAGTTACTTTTAAATCTTTTTCAAAACGAATGGGGTCCGTAATATGCCAGCGGTACAAACCAAAACGTTGCGCAATTTCATAATGCCCGTCTCCTTTAATAACCTGTGGCAACCCTGTATATGGAGTACAAAATTCTGTATAATTTGTCTCTTCTACTCCCGCACTATTTTTTTTATGGGTATCAAAATCGTAAGAGCCACAGAAATAATCCTCGGTTCCGGTACCGCAAATAGTAGGGTAATCTGTATCACCATCCATAAAGAATTTTATTTCGCCTTCGCCCCACCAGCCATTGCTTTTAGCGCCCCATGCTATATAAGTTCCTACGTATTGTCCCCTGCCCTTTATATTATTAACAAGGGTATAATCAGTTTTATAAGGTAATGGATTGGTGCGGTTAAACTGTGCATGAAAGTAAGCAGCTTCTGCAGGTACATCGGTTAAAACATAATCTACCTGGTAGTACAATACCATACTTTTTGTATCAATATTCTCCAGCGTTATCTTACATTTTTTTCTAAAAGGCATTGGCCAGTAGCAATTAAACGCACTGCCGGGATTTACGCATACCGCCAAAGACTGTAGTGGAGAATATTTGCCCCAGCCCATTCCAAAAAAATCGCCTACGGGCACTTCCACAGATGGAGTAGTTTCATCATCCCAATAAAAACGAAGAATAGAGTAGCGCCAGTTGCCTGTTGGCGTCATCCAAATATGCTGTACAGAACCCGAACCGGTAATCTCTGCTACAGTGTAAGTGGTTTTAGATGCTATTACCACACTTGGGCTAACTTTCCAACCTTTTCCTAATTCTTTTGATGGACCGGAACCGGTACCTGTAGTGGCTTTACCGCCTTCGCCTTTGGCACCATTAAAATTTTCAGGGCTTATAGAACGCGTTTTTGCGTCTGACATTAAAAAAATGTTTCCCATATTGGCGTCGATGCCATTGTATTTTTGGGCCTGTACCGAGAAACAAATAATAACACAAAAAAATAAACAACTGGTAATTTTTTGCATGATGGTAAGTTTTAAGATTGTATAAAATTTATTTTTGAATTGGAATGAATTGCATGTATCAGTAATCCCATATTTTTATCCCGGCTCCATATTATTCTCTTTTATTTTGTACCCCTTCCACCCAAAATAAAGTATTACAAAAAAACAAAGCAGCGGTACAATGTACGCCATTTGAATACTGCCTGTTTTATCGGAAATCTGTCCCATCAACGGAGGAATAATTGCCCCGCCAACGATGGACATCACTAAAAATGAAGAAGCAATTTTACTTTCTTCTCCAAGCCCTTTTATGCCCAAAGCAAAGATAGTAGGGAACATAATGGACATAAAGAAAGGCACAGCCAGCAAAGCATACACCGCAATTTGCCCTGTTGCCATTAATGCAATAGTGAGCAATAAAACACTAATTATTGCATACAAACAAAGCAGCCTTGCTGGTTTTATATATTTCATAAAAAAAGTTCCTGCAAAACGACCCAGCATAAAACCAACCATGGCAATAAAGCCCCACCTGTAAGCTGCATCTTTTTCCGGAAGATTCATGGTATATCTTGAAAAACGGATAAAGAAACTACCCACACCTACCTGTGCGCCTACATAAAAAAATTGCGCAATCACTGCCCATAAAACATGCCGGTGGCGAAATACACTTAAGCTAAAAGATTTATGGCCATGGCCATCATCTTCCACATCGTCTTCTTTTATTTCGGGTAACCGGGTGAATACAAAAAATATGGCCACCAGCAATACCACCCCAGCAATAATCATGTAAGGAATTTTTATGGTACCTGCTTCATAAGAAAGGTAGGTATTCAATTGTTCAGTCGACATTTGTTGTATTTCTTGTGGTGTATGTTCAATACCCGACAAAATAAACTGGCCACCGATGATGGGCGCAATAAAAGCACCCACGCCATTAAAGGATTGTGCAAAATTTAAGCGCTGTTCAGAAGAAGCTTTATCCCCTAATTTAGTGATGTATGGATTGGCAACTGTTTCTAAAAATGTTGCGCCACTGGCAATTATAAACAAGGCAAATAAAAAGAAATTATAACTACGTGCAGACGCCGCCGGAACAAACAAGGCTGCACCAATGGCATATAAAATCAGACCAAAAAGAATCCCCTTTTTATAGCCATACTTATGCATAAACCAACCTGCCGGCAATGCAACAATAAAATAGCCAAGGTATACTGCTGTGTCAATTAAAGACGATTGAAGATCGGTTAACTGGCAGGCTTTTTTTAAATGCGGTATCAATATAGGATTGATGTTGTGCAAAAAGGCCCATAGAAAAAAGAGGCTGGTAATTAATGCGAAAGCAATTTTGTTGCTTGTTGCTTTGGTTTGGTTTGGCATATTAATCGTTAAAATTGGTTTGGCAACCATGGCAGTTGTTGTATGGCCATGCGCATATAAATATACAGCACAACTTCGTTCCAATAAACATCCCTATTAAAATACCTGCGGGCAGGTGTTTTTATGACGAAAAAACTTTATACTGAAATTACTGTTTCTTCTTTGAAATTATATTTGTAAGCGTACCAATGCCATCAATACTGATATTTACCACATCGCCTTCCTTTAGTGTAAATTCATTCGGCGGTACTACACAGGTGCCTGTCATTAAAAAGCATCCCTGTTTAAAATCCATTTCATTATAAAGCCAACCAGCCAGTTCGGTTAATGACCTTTTCATTTTTGCCAATGTGGTGGCGTCATCAAATACTTTCACTCCATCCCGGTAAATATTCATTTTGATGGCCGTATTTAATGAAATTGGCTTATCAGTTATATACAGGCATGGCCCAATGGCAGCACTTCTTTCATACATTTTTGCCTGGGGCAGGTATAAGGGATTTTCGCCTTCAATACTTCTTGAACTCATATCATTGCCAATGGTATAGGCCTGGATATTTCCCTGTGCATTGATGTATAATGTTAGTTCTGGTTCAGGCACATTCCAGGCAGAATCTTTTCGGATATTCACTTGCTCATTATGGCCAGCTACACGATGTGGCAAAGATTTGAAAAATAATTCGGGCCTTTCTGCTTCATATACTCTTTGGTAACAATCAGCCGCACCCGTATCTTCCGATTCTTCCATTCTTGCATCACGGCTGCGTAAATAGGTTACACCCGCTGCCCAAACCTCCTGGCTGCCAACCGGAGGCAATAAATAATTATTTATACAATCAGTTGCCGGTTCTTCATTGATTGTTTCAGCAGTTTTGCATAATTGCGAAAGATGGGTATATAAATTTGTCTGGTTAATAAGGTTGTCCCAATCATCATTTAGTAAAAAAAACTGGGTTTCCTGCTTCAATATATTCCCTTTGGAGGTTTTGTATAAATGCATATCTTTTATTTTTGAAAATATTGATTGATTGGTTCACCAGCTTAATTACTCAGCTGAAATCTTTTACAAAATAAGTAATGAATAGCAACAAAAAAAGTTAGTTTTCATAGCGGTAATAAATGTTTGTTTGCAGTATGATAATGATTGTATTTAATTTGAAGGATGAGCAATAATAGAAATTTTTTAATCCTAAGCCTTGGGGCATATTTTTTCAGGCCATGTAATCAATAAAAAGTTATAATTTAAACCTCTTAAAAACAGCGAATTGAAATATCTTAAAGTATTGTATGTACAGGTAATTATTGGTATTGTGGTTGGCGTTTTTGTGGGCTGGCTGTTTCCGGCTTTTGCACCTGCTGCCCAACTCATCAGCGAAACATTTATCAATATGATCCGAATGGTGATTGCACCGGTAATATTTTTAACTATCGTTAGTGGCATAGCGGGGGCAGGCGATTTAAAAAAAGCCGGCAGGATTGGCGGTAAAGCTATTTTATATTTTGAAATTGTAACAACAGCCGCTTTAATCATCGGACTGGTAGTGGCCAACCTGGTTAAACCCGGTGCAGGAATAGCTCACAGCAATATGTCGTCTGATCAGGTTGCCCAATATACTGCACAGGCAAAGGACCTAAATTGGGGAGAGTTTTTTGCGCATATTGTTCCGTCAAATATTGTAGATTCATTTGCCAAAGGCGATATTTTACAGGTACTATTTTTTAGCATATTGTTTGGCATTGGTTTAAAATGGCTCGGCAGCAGTGGCCATTCTTTGCTGGTTAATTTTGAAAAAATCAATAAAGTGCTGTTTAATATTTTAAAAATGGTAATGCGGCTGAGCCCTGTTGGCGCCTTTGGCGGCATGGCCTTTACGATAGGCAAGTTTGGGTTTGCAAGCCTTGCATTACTGGGTAAATTAATGCTTTGTTTTTACGCCAGTGGCTTGCTTTTTATTTTTGTGGTGCTTAACCTGGTTGCACGCTATTATAAATTCAGTTTGTGGAAATTACTGGTATATGTAAAAGAAGAAATTTTAATTGTACTGGGCAGCAGCAGCAGCGAAGTTGCCTTGCCATCTGTAATGAAAAAGCTGGTGGATGCAGGTTGCGAAAAAGAAGTAGTTGGCCTTATCATTCCGACCGGGTATAGCTTTAACCTGGATGGTACCACCATTTATTTAAGCATGAGCATCATTTTTTTGGCGCAGGTGTTTGCAATAGACCTTTCGCTGGGCCAGCAATTAAGCATTATCGGGATATTGCTTTTAACCAGCAAGGGCGCTGCAGGTGTTACTGGCAGCGGCTTTATTGTACTGGTATCAACACTAACCGCTTTAAAAGTAATACCGCTGGAAGGCCTTGCATTACTGATTGGGGTAGACAGGTTTATGAGCGAAGGAAGGGCGCTTGTTAATTTTATTGGTAATACTGTGGCTACGGTGGTAATTGCTAAAAGCGAAAATGCCATTAATGAAACAATATATAAAAGAGTAGTGGTTGATGGCCTGCCTGTTGAACCTGCCGGGCAAATAGTACAAACTTAAGAACGCCGTTTTTATGAAAATAATCCCATTACTTTATCAATTATTTTATTTCACTTTAAAAAATTAATTTCGCACAAAATAACATATGAAGCATAAAATTGACTTTACAGATTCGCT
>JAYTTI010000195.1:0-3268 GCA_043745405.1 Ferruginibacter sp.
AGTTTTCATGTCTCTAAAATCAGCAGGCTCTAATTGCCTGGAGGAAAGCAACTCTCTGATGTAAGAAAGTTTTTCTTCTAATTCTTTAATCTGTAACTGTAATTGTATGCTTCAATAAACATTTTATGGCTGTTACCATCTTTTTCAATAGTAATCGATTGAACATTTCCTTTTTGAAGTGATTGCATCAGGGCTTTTTCTTTATCCTGCTTTTTCAGATCCACAATCGGAAATTTCTGTACAGCCGCTTTTAAATCAAATCCATAATTTTCATGGAATTGTTTTACCTCGTAGTTATTGTTTTTATCCTTATTGGTAGGGTCAGGCTGAACCCAGGCTTTATATGGCTGGCTTTTTTTGTTACGAGGTCTTTGTGTACAGACCTTCCATCCAATAAATTCAAGGCTTCTTTGGAAGTAATTCCTTTGCCTTTTTTCATGTAGAAAGTTTGCTCCATTTTTTTACTGTTATTTTTTTCAAGTGAAGCATGATAATTGTTGAAAAAATACATGTCTTTTGAATCTGATTTTCTAAAATTCAAAGCCGCTTCAAAAGGCTTTTTATTTATTTCAGCCTTGTAGTGCAATTGAAAATCTGCTTTGCCTTCCTTCATGTTTTTTTCTAAGTCGGCTTTGAGGTTTTCACCAAAGCCAATGTATTTGATATTATCTGTCAAATACTGAAGATTGTCGTTGCTATTTTTTTGAGCCAGACTAAAGTACTGCTATAATGCTTCATTGGCGTCGCACTCTTGTACTACATAACTTTATTGAGCTTTACCCACAATATTTTAAATACCCATGAACATTATGTTGAAAACTTCAGCAACATATTTTTGCTCAACAGTACGACAGTTATTAAATTTTACAAATTATGTCAAAATACAATCGTTCAAAATGGACAGCTTAGGTGTATGGCTACAATGTAAATAGTCCAATGATTCAAGAGTGTGTCGCTATCTTTAACTTTAGCCGCCGCTTGATCCGCTGATATTTTAAGAACTTTTTCTATGTTGCGATTACTGATGATTTGCTAATTTTTCCAATAGATCAAATTCTTTTTTGAATAAACCCGGCTTCAGGGTTGTAATATTATCAATGGCAAGTATGTCGCCTGTCGCTTTATTATATGAAGCCCATTTTGGCAAATCTTTTCCATTTGGGTTACCTGTTTTTATAAATTGTATCCAATAGGAAGACATCATTTCCTGCATATCATAGTCTTGCTTTTGCCAGGGCCTGTTCCATAAATGAAGCGTATGCAGCGCATAGGGAACTTCGGACGTATGAAAGGCACCATAGTTGGGAAACCCGGGCTGGTCTGTTGGGATAAAAGCTGACTGGTAAAGAAAAGAAGGTTTGTTATTGTAACCGGCCAGTAAATGTGCAGAAAAAGAAGCGAAATTTAATAAAGCAAGCCGGCTTTGGCTTTGCTGTGCTTCTTCATTATTGTTGGCCGGAAATATTTTAAGAAACTGTTCTGTATTGTTTCCGTATTTTTCGTTGGCTTGTTGTATAAATTTTTCCGGTATACTATCAGGTTTACCAAATAATAATGCATCACCAGTTACCCATCCTATCATTAATGAAACGTTATTATGTCTGCCTTGTTTAAAATGGTTAACAAAGTCTGTTGGTAAAACATATCCATCCAACGTCAAGCCCATACGAACCGCCCCCAGCGATTTTGACGCCTTTAAAATTTCTTCTGCTGATTTATTTCTTAATTCATCCATATTGGTTGCCCCGGTTTGTTTCTGCAGTTCAACACCAATTGCTTCAGCATTTTTTAATGTGGCCGGGATTCGGCTGCCCAATAAACCCCCGCTTTGTAAAATAGCCCCGTTAAAAAGGCCCTTTGCCAACGGGGAGGCAAGCAATGCATTCACGCTCATTGATCCCGCTGATTGCCCCGCAATAGTAACCTTGGCTGGATCGCCACCAAAAGCAGTAATATTTTTTTGTACCCATTGTAACGCAGCAATCTGATCCAATAAACCATAATTGCCGGAAGCATTGTTTTGCTCTTTACTCAATTCAGGATGCGCCATGAAACCAAAGGGTCCCACACGGTAATTAATGCTTACAAACACAATTCCCCTTTTTGCCATCTCTTCTCCATCATATATGGCGCAAGCAGCAGATCCGGAATTAAAACCACCACCATAGATCCAAACAAATACGGGCCTTTTTTCTTTATTGTTTTTTGCGGCTGTCCAGATGTTCAGGTATAAGCAATCTTCACTCAATGGTTCAGGTGGCGCAATAAATTCTTCCGACCAGCATAAAAATGGCTCCGGCTTAGGCTGAAATGGACTGGCAGAAAATGTGGTGCATTGGCGAATACCATTCCAATCAGTAGCTGGCTGCGGCGCTTTCCAGCGTAATGTACCTGTTGGTGGGGCAGCGAAGGGAATTCCTTTGAAAATATTTATTTCAGCATGACTGCCGCCCGCCACCAATCCATTTTCTGTTTTAACAGATTTCATTTGTGCTGTTAAAAAATTACTCATCAAAGAAAAGAGGGCAACAGCAAATACTATTTTATTGAATGGCATGAATTTTTATTATTTTGAATGAATTAATAAGATTTATTTTTTTCCTGCTTTATTTTTCAATTTGTTCAATGTTTTGCTGCATCGCATCTGCATTCACTTTAATGGATAAACTGATACTTATTGCATGGTTCAATGCGGCGCCGGTATTGATTTTCATTTTCGGAATAGCTTTCCATTCCAATATCCAGGCGGTGGCATCCCTTTCATTCACATGCACCAGGCTTTGCAATTGATGCGATTGTAAGGTGGCGTTTAACTTTACCAATGCCACCAACGCTTCACTCAACAAGGGGTTGTTCTTATGTGGCATGGCGCTACTTTTTCCACCTTCATCATTTTCCTGCACCTCATTAATTTGACTGTGTCATTACTAAAATATCAGCACCCATTTTTAACAATATACCGGTAAGCATTGCCAGCCAATTGGTGAATTTACATAAATTTATCACATTGTGTGTGCCAGGATGCTGTGGGTTGTAAAACTATTCCTGAAAAAGAGTTAATGAACATAAAAATCAGATAAAATTTATTAATCTATTATGTTTCCATAAATTTATTGAAAAACATTATTGAAAACATAGTTTTTGGAATTGCCCTATACATTTACTGAACAAAAATATTGATATGCAACGCAAGAAATTTTTACAAACCTCGGGAATATTTGCTGCAGGAATATTTACTGCCCGTTTTAATGCCATTGCAGGTCCTTTT
>JAYTTI010000196.1:0-40605 GCA_043745405.1 Ferruginibacter sp.
CGGGTAAGCTTTTTTAAAGGCTGCTATCAATTCATCAATTACCATAAACTGATTTCCACCAAAGAAAACTACCAGTTGCGGATCATTAATATCGCCAAATAAATCAGGTACATTATCAACACCCGGTACTGTAAACATCACAGCACTTTGGGGTGCTGTATTCCACGGTGGATCAAAGCGATGTTCCTGTGCGTAAGTAGCGGTCATTGTAATGATTGTTAAGAGGAAGTAGGTGATTATCTTTTTCATTTTTAAATGTTTTTTATTTTATTTGAGTCAAACGGCTTCATGCAATTTTAAATCTTTAGTGGCAATACAATAAAGGCTTGCCATCCTTATGGTTTTATAACTGACCATCCTTCTGCCTGCCTGATAATCAATTCGCCATTACCAGTCGGTACAATTGCTATAAAATCATACAATTGTTCCCTGGTTATTTTCCGTTCTTTTAAAGTGTTGTTGCATTGCGATACAATAACACCTTTTTCAACCAATGCCTTTAAATCATTTTCATATTTACTGCCGAGCATATAAGCATCTGTGCCACCACTAAAAGCTATTAGTTCAATTTGTATTTTGCCAACAAGCCTTGGGTCGGTTAAAGCATTATTAATGTTACGGATGGTTTTCTCAATAATCTTAGGGTCGTTATTATCCATTTGATAAATGGCATGGTACATTTTACGGGTGGCTCTTGCTCCGGTAAAAGTCTTGTTCTTTTCAAGTGCATTATCGTTTGTTTGTGCGGAGGCTGCTGTTGTTATTAAAACAATACTGAGCAATAAAAAAGTGATTTTTTTCATGTTATTCAATTTTTATTTGGTTGTTTTTTGAAATTCTTTTATAATGGCATAGGGCCCGAATTTATGTTGTTGCTCACTAAATGAATCTACATAAGGACCATAAGGAAAATCAATTGGTTTCTTGGCAATATTTTTCCAATCCTCCTTTTGGTCTTTGTGCGGCCGGGGCTGGCTGTTTACAAATGCTGCCACATCCCAGGCTTCTTCATCCGTTAATTTCGGGTCGTGATAATCTGTGCCAAAGGGCATATTATTTTTTACAAACCCTGCAAAGCTGCTGAGGCGGTACAAACCTGCACCATCGTTATAGCTGTGTTCGCCCCATAATGGAGGGTAACTGTATCCAGTCTTTTCAAAATTTAATTGCCCTTCACCCTTATCACCATGGCAACTCTGGCACTTGGCAATGTAAACCCCACTACCTGCAACAGGATTAGCAGCCCTATCCAGATATTTTAATTTCATAATACTGGTGCCGCCTCTTGCAACACCTTTTGGAACATCATCCCCAACCCATTTCATATAGGCATAAATAGCTTGCATCTCACGGGCGGTAGTATCCATTTTAGTGCCATTTAAACTACGTTCAAAACAATCGTTTACCCGGTCGTAAATACTTTGCATACCATTATTGCGTGCCCTGAATTGCGGATAGGTAGCATATACTTTCCCGAAATTATTTCCGAAGGGAATGATACCTCCATCCAGATGACAGTTCTGACAATTCATACCATTGGTCATTTGCGCTACCACTCCCTTTGGCCCCAGGTAATAAGAAGTATTGGCAATCAATTCATGCCCGTACCAAATTAATTTTCCGCTATCACTGTAAGTTGGTATCTGGTATTTATTCCATCCCCGCCATACTGTGTCCACAGGTTCTGCTGCCAGGTACTCTGCAAAAGCTTTGTCCTGCTGTTTTCTTGCTTTGTAACCAGAAATACTCTCACTGCATATTACAATGCCGATGATGATAAATAACATAACAGGTAACCAATGTTCTTTCATAAAATATGTTTTTTGTATGCTTAAATTGAATCTACAGGTATATCCATTTCTTTTGAAAAATCACATACCTCGGGAGTTTTCATTTTTAACACCCAATGCTGCCATGCGTACTTTATAAAGCAAAAATGTAAGAGGGCAGTAATTAATAGGTAAGACATAACCGGTGCTGCATATAACAATAAAGTTGGATTAATTGCCAGTAATGGCCATGGAATAAAGAGCACAAGAGCACCACGAATCCAGCTTTCACGAAGCCCCATATTTAGTATGATATCATTGTCTATCCATCTCTTTTTTAAAACAGTAAGTGGTGCTTTTTTTATTGCTGTTGCATTGGCAGGCATCTCTGTTTGGGGTGTAACTGCCGTTTGAATTGTTGTCATTTTTTTAAATTTTTGTTTGATAAATATTATTTCTTTCTTTTGACAATTCAAAGGTAGAAACGATACTGACCGCAGAGAAATCATAAGGCTTTATGGGAGATAATCAGAAGTTATCAGCCATCCAATATTTGTACTCATTTATTTAAAGAAGCCCGTAACATCCAGGCCATTTTTTCATGTTCTTTTATAAGACCAGTTATAAAATCGCTGCTGCCTGCATCATTAAACTTATCATCAAAATCGGCAATATTCTTTCTTATAAAAATGATAAGGCTTTCATGTGCTTCCAGCAGGTCTTCAATAAAGCCTGCGCTGCTATTGTCATTGTCAGACTGTTCGGTTAAATGGGTAAGCTTTAAAAAACTGCTGAGTGTGCCTGGTGCGTAATGGCCCAAAGTACGGATGCGTTCCGCAACGCTATCTACTATCTCATCCAATTGCTGATATTGCCCTTCAAAGAAAAGATGCTTGTCATGAAAATCCGGACCTTCCACATTCCAGTGTGCATTTCTTGTTTTGGTATATAGTATAAACTCATCCGCTAAAAGAATAGATAAAGCTGTTGCAACTGCCTGCCTGTTTTGTTCAGTAATTCCAATTGATGTTGTCATTTTGTGTATGTTTTATAAATGAAAAATAATTTAGTGAGCCAAAGAAGTTACGGCCCATAATGCCGTTGCTGAAATAATTACCCATAATACCACACCCTGTATCAATGGCTTAAAGCCCACTGACTGCAATACTTTACGGGATAAGCCACAACCAATAAGGAAGAGTGTAAGTGTTAAACCGGCTTTTGCAATATCTGTTAAATAATGGCTATACTGTGTAACATAAGGCACATAAGTATTTATAATCATTGCCAAAATAAACAACCCAATAAAATAAGGAATTTTGATTTTGCCGCCTTTGTTCTTAAAAATAAAAGTAGATAAAAAAGCTACCGGTATAATCCATAAAGCCCTGGCTAATTTTACAGTGGTAGCTATTTCCAAAGACTGTGTACCATACTTGCTTGCTGCACCTACAACAGAACTGGTATCGTGTATGGCAATGGCACACCATAAACCAAACTGTGTTTGAGATAAATTCATGGCATGTCCAATAACCGGGAACAGGAACAATGCAATGGAGTTTAAAATAAAAATGGTTCCCAATGCAACAGAAATTTGTTTTTCTTCTGCTTTAATAACGGGGGAAATAGCTGCGATGGCACTGCCTCCGCAAATAGCAGTACCGGCACTTATCAGGTATGAGGTTTTCTTTTCAATCTTTAAAAACTTACCCATAAAAAAGCCAATCACCAATGTGCCGATAATAGAAACGATGGTAAATAAAATTCCCTCTCTACCTGCCTTCATTGCATTGGTTACATTCATGCCAAACCCTAAACCCACAACAGAAACCTGTAGCAAAATATGCGTTGCCTTGTGGTTAAGATGCAGGTAAGGATGCCCGATAAACTGAGCAATAACCAAACCCATCAACAGGGCTATCGGTGGCGTAATTAATGGAGAAAGACAAAATACCACCGCCAATAAAAAGATAACTTCTCTTGTGGTGATGCTCGGGTCTAATATTCGTTTTCCAGGTTTTGCAGTTGCTGGTATTTGTACTGTTTCTTTCATGATGCTGTCTTTGTTTTGTAGATACAAAGTTCATCATGATTGGGAAGGATAAGAAATTGTTATTGGTTATGACTGATTACTTAAAGTTATGATGGCGGGCAAACTTCATAAATAATTCTGGCAATGCTGCTGGCTGCCCTTGTAGTTGTATAAAATAAAAATAACGTTCTATGCTTAACCCTTTCACATCTATAATGCAACATTCTTTGTTCTGCAATTCCTTTAAAATAGAATGAATAGACATAAAAGCCATACAGTTGCTGTGAAATAAATACAACTTCATACTTTCAGTACTACCAAACTGCATCTCGTTTTGCAATTGTGCTATTTTAATACTAAAGGGCTTTAGAGCATGTGCAATCACTTCCAATGTACCAGAGCCCGGCTCTCTTAACAGCAATGGAATTTTCTTTAATTCTTCAGGTGCAATGGTTTGCTTTTTTGCCAATGGGTTGCTGATATTTGAAACTAATACAATTTCATCTTTTACAAATTCGGTGTATTTAATAACTGATTTTTTTGATTGCCCTTCAATAATACCTAAATCAATTTCTTTCTTTAATAAAGCTTCTTCAATCTGCTCAGTATTATTGATTATGAGTGTAACTTTTATGTCTTTAAATTTTTTATGAAAGGCTGCCAGCACGGGCGGCAACACATACTGAGCTACCGTAGTACTTGAACCAATTTTTAATTTGCCGCTATTTGTTTGGGTAATAGTATTCATCTCGAATTCAAGATTGCGATACACTGCAAATAACTCTTCGGTGTATTGTAAAAGTGTATTGCCTGCAGGTGTGAGTTTTATTTTTGTTCCGTTTCTGTCAAACAGCTTTACCTTAAAATTATTTTCTATTTCATGTATGTGTTTAGTAACGGCCGGTTGGGTAATAAATAATTCTTCCGCAGCTTTGGTAAAGTTTAGGCGTTTGGCAACTGTATGAAAAACCTGGAGGCGAAAATCGAACATAGATAAAAATTTATTTACTATTTCTTAAAGCTACATAAAAGAAATTATTGATTGATTTTAAATGAGGTTACAGGGGATATTATACTTTTACTCATTATTATTTTTAGGCAATTGAATATTTTAAGACTTTATTATCGAAACTCATAGTCAACCCCTGACACCTGTGTAAGTAATGATTGTGGAGCGTCTAAAATTTTTGCTGCTAAAGGCGCAGTGGGTGTTACAGGCGAGTTTGCTGTCAAATATTCTGTTAGTACACTATGCAATGTAAAGTCTGTATTGGAAGCATTAGCTACACCCGTCATTCTGCAAAGCATATCAGCAGGGTCACCATCTCTTTCGCAGGCGCAAATGTTATAGGTTTTATTTGGTTCAATTAAACTGCCTTTTACTTTTATTTGCTGTACTCTTTGTCCTATTTCTGCATAAGCTTTAAAAGAGACTTCCATTCCCTTAAACTTTATAACCCAGCCACCCAAACGTTCACCGGCATTTTTCGCAAATACATTATTCAATTCTTTCTCTAACCAATCGGATATTTGTTTTCCGGTAACAGTTCCGGTCCTCACCGTACTATCTACCGGCAGCATATCAAACATATAACCATTGGTGATAGGGATATTGCCGGTATGGTCGGATGTAGTTCGTGGCGGACAAAATCTAAAGCCATTTGATAATACAATATCCACCTCTTTAATTTTCCATTTCAGTGCATCCAATATTAATGTATCAATGGTATTTTCTACAACAAAATAACGATAGAGCGGAATGGTACTGTAGCCAATAACTGTATTAATATCTTTTTCAAATACGCTTTCATTGGTTTTTATCAAAGCTGCAATTTCTTTGTCAGCCTTATGTTGGTTACTGTCTACTTCAACCAATGAATATTTATCTTCAACAACTTTTCCATTACTTATGGTTAATTCTAATTTCCCCACAAACGAACCAAAAGCACCCGGCTCTACTACTTTTGAATATTTGCATACGATTGGCTTTCTAACTCTCTCATGTGTATCGCCACCTAAAATATAATCTACACCTTCACACTCCGGCAGATTAGCCAGATAAATTTGTTGTGATAATCCCAGGTGAGACAATAACAATACAAAAGCACATTGCTCCTGATTGCGTAACACATCAACATAGTGTGCCAGGTTTTCTTCGGGCTTTGTATAAATAATGCCTTTGCTGTAATTGGGAGATTGACGAATAGGCACTAAAGGATCTGTGTAGCCCACAAAGCCAATCTTAACGCCTTTTACCGTCCAGATATGATAAGGCTGAAAAATGAGTTCTCCTTTTTTCCCATCTCCCAAATCATGATACATATTGGCGCAAACTTTTGGTGCATTTAATGAACCTAGTAATGTTTGCATGGCTTTTTTATAATAAATTACTTCCCAGTTTCCGGGCAGGTATAAGTCATAACCCAAATTATTTAAAACAGGCACCATTGCCTTGCCGGTTGTTTTTACACTCAATTCGCTACCCTGAAACATATCACCGGTATCAATGATAAAAGTATCAGGATTCTTTTTTCGTTCTTTTTTTAAATAAGTGGCTAAGTGAGCATAGCCGCCAGTTTTACGAAAAACCGCTTTTTCGTTTTCCCAAAACAATTCATCATGCGGATGCACCTGGCAATGCACATCGGTTGTTTGCAAAATGGAAATGGTAAATGGTTTATCATCTATCATCATTTCGTTATTCCTTGTTGCTTCTTCAGCAGCAGCCAGCAAAGGAGTAGCAGTAACCAATGCAGCACCTGCACCCATTGTACTTAATTGTTTTAAAAAGTTTCTTCTGTTATTTTCCATTTGGCAAACATTTTTTTAAATTTAACGCATAACAATCAGTATAAAATATTTTGATGGCGGAAGCAAATTTTTGTACCATTCTAACTTCATCGTTGTTGCACACTAAGCAAATTTTTGAACCTTAATGCGGCAATTTTTCTCTTATATATCCATATACCCATGTTCCTGCAACAGCACTTAATAATGTTACCACAATTACTGTAGCTCCTGTACCAATCTGTGCAAACAGCGGCCCTGGACAAGCTCCCGTTACTGCCCAACCAAGCCCAAATAATAAGCCGCCATATACCTGTCCTTTATTAAATGTTTTACGATGAAAGGTTATTGGCTCGCCATACATTGTTTTTATATTGAACTTTTTAATAAGCCATACAGAAATAATTCCC
Organism: Ferruginibacter sp.; assembly: GCA_043745405.1. Classification (GTDB taxonomy): domain Bacteria; phylum Bacteroidota; class Bacteroidia; order Chitinophagales; family Chitinophagaceae; genus Ferruginibacter. The sequence continues at coordinate 6,999 of JAYTTI010000196.1, forward strand.
ACCACTACTGCACTGCCGATTACGCCATACATGTGAAAAGATTGCAGTCGAAACATTTCCTGTATGCGGAACCAACTGATGATTTCAGCTTTTACAAACACAATTCCAAAAGCTAAACCCACCAGCAGGTATTTAATATTGTGATACCATTTATGTGTTAACTGGCTTTCGTTTACACACATCATGTCAAGAGAACGAACTTCAAAATCTGTATTTTTAATTGTTGTTGTCTGCATATTATTTTTGTTAGAGCGAAAGAATAAAAGGGAGAATAAGATTAGCCATGATAAAACCACCGGCCATAAAACAACAGGTTGCTACCAGCGAAGGCCATTGCAAAGTTGATAGCCCCATGATGGCATGGCCGCTTGTGCATCCACCTGCATACCTTGTTCCAAATCCTACCATAAAACCACCTGCTACAATTAGCAAAAATCCTTTTAGGGTAAACAATGCCTGCCAGTTAAAAAGTTGTTTAGGTACTAAGCCATTATAATCTGTAACTCCATATCCAGCTAACTCTGCTGAAAGTTTGGAACTTATATGCATTGGTTCCGGGTTTGCCAATAAATTCATTGCTATCATACCGCCAAAGAAAATACCCAGCACAAAAAATAAATTCCATATTTCTTTTTTCCAGTCATATTTAAAAAAAGGAATGTTGGCTGGTAAACATGCGGCACATACATGCCGCAAAGATGAACTGATACCAAATGATTTATTGCCGATAATTAACAATGTAGGGACTGTTAACCCAATTAATGGCCCGGCCATATACCAGGGCCAGGGTTGTTTAATCGATTCAAGAATACTCATATTTGTTTAGTTCTTTACTGTTTAAAATTAATTTGCTGATGACCGTTTAAAACTACAGAATAAAAAATCCTGCGTAGTTTTAAAAGGTGTATTATGCACTTCTGTTATGCACTTTATTTTTTTGAAGCCTGTTTTTAATTCACTTTCTAATAATTCTTCTGAATATTTTTTTACATGCAGGCCACTGCATGTGTCAGGACCGGTTTCAGAAAAAGTTCCGATTGTCATATAGCCTGTTACAGACTGTTTTGCAGTATCTAAATAGGTGGCAATCTGGTTGGCTGTAGTAAGAAAATGAAAAGTTGCCCGGTCGTGCCACATATCATATTGATGGGTTGGTTTAAAACTTTCTACATCCGACACTATCCAATTTATTTTTTTTGATTGTTCGCCCAATCGCAATTTTGCTTTATTTAAAGCATTTGCAGAAATATCAAGTACAGTAATATTTTCGTATCCCTCCGCTAATAGATAGTCAACTAATTTGCTGTCGCCGCCGCCAATGTCTATTAGAGCTGCAGTTTTAGGCAGCTTATAACTCCGTATAAAGTTTAAAGAACTTTCAGGCACGGTTTGAGTCCAGCTTACTTCTTCGGAATTTTTGGTGGCGTACACGTTTTCCCAATGTTGTTTTTTATCATTCATAAGTTTACTTATTTACTTTACAAATTGGTTCACATCCTGCCATGTTCCGCCATTTACCACATTGGTAAATCCATTTTGTTCCAGGATAGCTTTTGCCTGTCCGCTTCGGTTGCCGCTACGGCAGAACACAATAATATTTTTTTTTTTTTAAACTTTGCCAGTTCAATTGGCACTGTATCTAAGGGAATATTGGCTGAGCCTTTTACATGGCCTTCGGCAAATTCGCCAGGTGTTCTTACATCTACTAAAAATGCACCTTCTTCAATGATACTTTGCAGGTTAACCGTGATTCCGCCACCAAACAGGTTTGAAAAAAATCCCATATATTTTATATTAATTTGAATTGTTAAATATTTTTTCTTTAAACTTCCATCACTTTGCTCTGGCATACAAAATCAGTTTTGGGCAGCTCTGTTTCCGCAATAGCTTTAAAACCGCCAGCTATTTCTATAAAATTTCTGTAGCCCCTTGCCTGCAAAATACTTGCAGCCATCATACTGCGGTAACCACCGGCGCAATGCAAAAAGAAATGTTCATCAGGGTTTATATCTTTAACCCAATCATTTATAAATGCCAATGGCCTGTTGTATGCCTCTTCAACATGCTCTGCTGCATATTCTGTTTCTTTTCGAACGTCAACTATTTTATCTTTCCCAATATTCACCTGCTCTGCAAATTGTGCAGCAGTTATCCTGTTTACTGTATCTGCCTCTTTTCCAGAAGCAAGCCATGCTCCAAAACCGCCGTTTAAATGACCCACCAAATTGTCAAAACCAACACGGCTCAAACGGGTTACTGTTTCTTCTTCTTTACCGTCTTCGGTTACTAATAACAGCGGTTGTTTTACATCCACAATTAATGCACCAACCCAGGGAGCAAAATCTCCATTCAATCCTATATTAACCGATTGCGGAATAAACCCTTTGTAAAAATCAGTATTGTTTCTTGTGTCTAAAATCAAGGCTTCTGTGCTTTCTGCTGCTGCTTCAAATTCAGCAGGTGATAAAGCCCTCATACCATTGTTAAATACAGTATCAAAACTTTCAATGCCTGTTTTATTCATCGCTACATTTAATCCAAAATATGCAGGAGGTGGTTGTAAACCATCTGTTACAGCTTTTATAAACGATTGTTTGTGGGGTTGATTCAGTGCATAATTCATTCTTTTTTGATTACCTAATGTATCAACCGTTTCTTTCATCATATTTTTACCGCAGGCACTACCAGCACCGTGAGCGGGATATACAATTACATCATCAGCCAAGGGCATTATTTTATTCATCAAACTATCGTAAGATAATCCAGCTAAATCTTCCTGTGTCATACTTGCCGCCTTCTGTGCAAGGTCGGGGCGGCCTACATCACCAAGAAACAATGTATCTCCGCTAAATATGCAATAGTCTTTTCCAACCTCGTCCTTTAAAAGATATGTGGTAATCTCCATTGTATGCCCCGGTGTGTGCAATACTTTAATGGTAACCTCTCCAATGACAAACTCCTGGCCGTCTTTTGCAGAAATAAATTTAAACTCAGGTTTTGCAGTAGGCCCATACACAATGGCTGCTCTTGTTTTCTTTGCCAGGTCTAAGTGGCCGCTTACAAAATCTGCATGAAAATGCGTTTCAAAAATATACTTCAATTTTACATTGTCTTTTTCAAGACGGGCTATATATGGCTGTACTTCCCTCAATGGATCAATAATAGCAGCTTCGCCATTACTGGTAATGTAATAAGCACCTTGTGCCAAGCATCCCGTATAAATTTGTTCTACTTGCATCGTTATTATTTTAAAATTTTGTTATACAAATATGGGTTGTATTTTTTTCAGGATTGGTAACATTAGTTACAATTAAGTCAGGTTGGTTTAGTCGATTTTCTATATCATTCTATTTATTTTAAAAATATTTCTTTAATAAGTATATAGATGCCCATGATTAACACAAACCAACCAAAAGCTTTTTTCAGTTTTGCGCCGTCAATTTTTTTGCTGAGATAACCCCCAACGAAAATTCCTCCCACAGCAATAAGGGTAATCTTTCCAAGAAATATCCAGTCCATTACCAAATGTCCTAAGTCTCCGGTAAAGCCTATTAAAGAGTTCAAAGCAATTATCAATAGTGAAGTACCTACAGCTTGTTTCATGGGTAAGCCTACTAATAATACCAATGTAGGAATTAATAAGAACCCACCGCCAGCGCCTAATAGCCCAGTTGCTAAGCCTATTGCTATGCCATATAGCAATAACTTAGGTAAATTTATTTTTTTAGCTTTTAGATTTTCGGTTGTTTGTGCAACTTCTTTTTTATTCCCGTTTTTAATCATGGCTATAGATGCAACCAGCATCAGGATAGCAAATAAAACCATTGTTAAAATATCTTCAGTTAAATCAAATCTTCCAACGGTTAAAATATGCTTCGGGATAACAGGTACAATAAATTTTCTTGTAATAAAAACGGTAGTAATAGAAGAAATACCAAAAAGAAGAGCAGTTTTTATTTGTACAAATCCCTTTCGCCAGTTATTAAATGCTCCCACCATTGAAGTAGAGCCAACAATAAACAATGAATAAGATGTAGCTAAAATGGGGTTAACGCCCATTACATATACTAAAATTGGTACTGTTAAAATAGAGCCACCCCCACCAATCAATCCTAAAGAAATGCCTACCAATGCCGCCAAAAAAAAGCCAACTATTTGCATAATAAATTTATATCTGGCTGCAAAGATGTTATAAGCTAACAGGTAAAATGGTAACAAAGGTTACATTGATGCAATAGCAGGTAAGGCTATCCTGTTCTTCTTCATTAATTCTACCACAAAGTTCTCCTTTTGTCTCCGTGGCGGCAATGAAATTCCGGCATAAACCGCTGTGCTTTTTATTCCGTTGCTTCATTGCCTCTGTCGCTAAAAGGCGGTGATGGTTCCATAATTATTTTTCAAACAATTAAAAGATTGAGTTATGAAACAGCTAGTGAATTTAGACGTATTAAACACAGTGGCAGAAATTGAATTGGTTTACAAAAGTAAAGTAAAGCCATCTGAAAGGCCACGGATAACATCCACCAAATAAGCATATCAAATATTGCTGCAAACCTGGGATGCAAACAAGATAGAATTTGTAGAACAGTTTAAAGTGGTTTTAATGAATAGGGCTAACAGAGTTTTGGGAATTTATGAATTATCAAATGGAGGCGTTTCTGGAAGAGTTGCTGACCCTAAATTGGTTTCTATGGCAGCTTTAAAAGCCAATGCCTGCTGCCTGATATTATCTCACAATCATCCATCTGGAAATCTTAAACCATGGCACGCTGATGAAGCCCTAACAAGAAAAATATCGGAGGCTGGAAAGTTTTTAGACATCACAGGATTAAACCATGTAATTGTTACCAGCGAAGGGTATTACCAATATTTATGAGTGGTTTGTAATAGATGAAGTTTGGTTTGAAAACAATGTTTTTAGAAACAGCAAACTAAAAAAAGATTATGAGAATTGGAAACTGAGTGGAAAAGACACTAAGTTCTTTTATGAAAGCATTGCCAAATCTTTCCTGGATGAAGTAGCGGAAGAAATGCCACTTACTTATTTTGATGTTCGCACTTATGAAAATTATGTAAACAATACCGATAAGGACGATGATACCAAACTCATCGGATTATATAAAATATTATCGCCTGCACATTTGTTGAAGCAGCCATTTATAAATGATAGTAATAGCCTTGATACAAAATTTTATGTTGAACTATTGCATATCATTGGGCTGGAAGAAATAAAAGATGGCGGTAAAAAGCTAATAAACCGAAAAGCAAAATGGGACGAAGCTTCTTTGCTGGAGAACACTATTATAAAGTTAGAAGATAAAGATGCTTTACGCAATATCAGCAACTTTTCCACCTTTGGCGCAAACAAGGAATAACAATTATTTAATGTAGCACTGGAGTTGTATTACTTGGGTAAATCGAGTTTTGTTTATTAAGTTGCTGGAAGCTCAGTTATATAAATATCATAAGGGAAACAAAGACTATCTTTTTCTTAATAGCAAAGTGGTATTTGATTTTGATGAAGTGAGCAATCTCTTTTTTCAGGTATTGGCAGAAAAGCCAGAAAGCAGGCGCAACCACATACAGGAAAAATTCAGTAAAGTACCATACTTAAATAGCTCTTTGTTTGAAAGGGTAGCCGGAGAATTTTTAATGCATTAAGGAAGAAAATCAACCGACTTTATTTTGTCGGTTGCACCACGTGGAACAAACGTTACATTGATAACAGAAGAGAAGTTTTTTTTGATTTCTACAAAAGGCAATTAGCATACATCATTTTACCAGATGGCAGTTGCTTGAATGAAATACTAATTATAGAAGGCTATGCAAAAGAAATGGGTGAATAATATTGTTCCAATCTTGCAAAATATCAGCAACTTAATTTTTTGGCGAAGCAATCAGCGAAAGGATTATATGCTTTTACACCCACTTTTTGAAATGTTTACCCTATGTTTACCCCGAAACGGAAAACGGCTTGCAAATCATTGATTTACAAACCATTAGACAATTTATAAGCGGACTGGACGGGACTCGAACCCGCGACCTCTGCCGTGACAGGGCAGCATTCTAACCAACTGAACTACCAATCCGTTGCCCTTTTTTGCTAAGCAAAATATATTAATAATCCTGCTTTGTTTTTCGGGATGGCAAAGATATGTTTTTCATTTTCTTAAGCCAAAATTTTTATTAAAAAAATTGAACGCCTATTTTTGCTCCTTTGGTTATTTATTATCATCCATTAATTACAAAACTGTAAATTGCTGTTATGCCAGAATTTAAAAAACGCCAGTTCTTAGATTTTGAAAAGCCCATCAAAGACTTATACGACCAGTTAGAACAAATAAAAGCTACCGCAGAAAAAAATAAGACTGATGTTAGTGGTTATATACAAACTCTTGAACAAAAAATTGTTGAAGCTAAAAGGGAACTTACTGTAAGCCTTACCCCATGGCAAAAAGTTCAGTTAAGCAGGCATCCCGACAGGCCGTATACTTTAAAGTATATTGAAAAAATGACGGAAAATTTTATTGAGCTGCATGGCGATAGAAATGTAAAAGATGACCGGGCGATGGTAGGTGGCTTTGCTCAACTGGATGGAGAAACCGTAATGGTCATTGGCCAGCAAAAAGGCATCAATACAAAAATGCGGCAGTTACGCAATTTCGGTATGGCCAATCCCGAAGGATATAGAAAAGCGTTGAGGTTAATGCGCCTTGCAGAAAAGTTTAATAAGCCTGTTATTACTTTTATAGATACACCCGGCGCCTACCCAGGTATGGAAGCAGAAGAACGTGGCCAGGGCGAAGCTATTGCAAGAAATATTTTTGAAATGATGCGGCTTAAAGTACCCATTATTTGCGTGGTTATTGGCGAAGGTGCATCTGGCGGCGCTTTAGGAATTGGTGTGGGAGACAGAGTGCTGATGTTAGAGAATAGCTGGTACACAGTAATATCGCCGGAAAACTGCAGCTCTATTTTATGGCGCAGCTGGGACAAAAAAGAAACTGCTGCAGAACAACTGCGTTTAACCGGCACCGATATGCTGAACTTTGGATTGGTTGATGGCGTAATTCCTGAACCTGCAGGTGGCAGTCATTGGGATTATGCTGAAGCTGCCGGCATTTTAAAACAATACCTTATACCAATAATTAAAGAGCTAAAACAAATACCCGCCCAACAGCGCTGTGACCAACGTATTGAGAAATTTGGAAAAATGGGATTTTGGAATGAGGTGCCTGAACAGGCAGAAGAAGTGTAAGTTTGTTTCGTTGCGTGAAACCTGATTTTATTAAAATATAAAAACCAAATAAAAAAATAACGATGCCAGGCGATTCCTCCAAAGTAAATATCAATTCGGGTGGTATTACAAAAAATACGTACGATGCAATAGTTATTGGCAGCGGTATCAGCGGAGGCTGGGCTGCCAAAGAATTATGCGAACTTGGTTTAAAGACCTTAGTGCTTGAAAGGGGCAGGGATGTCGTGCATAACAAAGATTACCCTACTGCTACCAAAGATCCCTGGGAATTAAAACACCGCGGAAGAATTACAAAAGCAACAGCAGAAGCAAATCCGCTCATCTCAAAGTGCTATGGATTTTCCGAAGACACTGAACAATTTTTTATAAAAGATGCGGATCATCCTTACATACAGGAAAAACCGTTCGACTGGATACGTGGTTACCAGGTGGGCGGCAAATCTTTAACATGGGGGCGGGCTACACAACGTTGGAGCGATTTTGAATTTACCGGCCCACAACGTTTTAATTATGGCTGGGACTGGCCAATACGTTATGCAGATGTTGCACCATGGTATAGCCATGTAGAAAAATTTATTGGTATTTGTGGAAATAAAGATGGACTTGAAGCAATGCCGGACGGGGAGTTTTTACCACCATTTGATTTGAATGTGGTAGAGCAGCATTTGAAAGATAGCTTCTTAAAAAATTATGGCAACCGATACCTGGTACATGCACGGTGGGCACATTTAACTAAACCCAATCAAATACACCTTGATCAGGGGCGTGCGAAATGCCAGGCAAGAAATTTATGCATGCGGGGCTGTCCTTTTGGTGGATACTTCAGCTCCAATTCGTCTACACTTCCCTGGGCTGCAAAAACAGGCAATCTTACTATCAGGCCATTTGCAGTTGTGCATTCTATTATTTTCGATGACAAACTACAAAAGGCAAGTGGTGTAAGGGTTATAGACTCAGTAACCAATGAAGCTACCGAATACTTTGCAAAAATTGTTTTTGTCAACGGTTCTGCTTTAAACAGCAATCTTCTTTTATTGAATTCAACCTCCAACCGATTTCCCAATGGTCTTGGAAACGACAGTGGTATACTGGGAAAATATGTTTGCTTTCACAATTACCGCGGCTGGATGAGTGGAAAAATAGAAGGTTTTGAAGACAATTATTATTATGGCCGTAATCCAACAGATGCCATCATTGCCAATTACCGTAATCTGCATAAAATTGATACCGATTTTGTGGGTGGCTTTACCACATTTGCAGGTGCTCACCGTCAAAGGGCTAATGGAGAAAATTGCCCTACCCAAATTGGCGCAGCTTATAAAGAATCCATCACAGTGCCGGGCCCATGGGATGTATATGCTTATGTACAGGGGGAAACTATACCAAAAGAAAGTAATCATGTTCGGCTGAGTGCAGATAAAAAAGATCAATGGGGTATTCCATTACTGGTTACTTCTGTTGGTTACGATGAAAATGATGAAAGATTATTAAAAGATTTTTTTGTACAAACAGAAGAAATGCTTACAAAAGCCAATGTAAAAAATATTACCCATTCAGACAGCAAACAGGCGCCAGGGCTGGATATTCACGAAATGGGCGGATGCCGAATGGGTAACGATCCTAAAACATCCATGCTGGATAAATGGAATGCCTTGCATCATTGCAAAAATGTTTTTGTAACTGATGGCGCCTGTATGACCAGTACCGGTAATCAAAGCCCATCAATTTTATATATGACATTAACTGCAAGAGCAGCCAATCATGCGGTGGAGGAATTGAAAAAGGGAAACCTTTAGAGTGCTATTAATTTAGAAGTTGATAGCAATTCAAATGCTCCATATTAATTTGTGTAATTAGAAGTTATTAGTGTAATCAAAAAAAATAAAACCATATGCCAGGCGATTCTTCCAAAGTAAATATTAATTCCGGGGGTGCTTTAAAAAACACTTTCGATGCCATTGTAGTTGGTTCGGGTATCAGTGGTGGCTGGGCCGCAAAAGAGCTCTGTGAAAAAGGTTTAAAGACGCTTGTGCTGGAAAGAGGACGAGATGTTGTTCATTTAAAAGATTATCCAAATGCTACTAAAAACCCATGGGATTTTGCGCATCGTTTAAAGATGCCCATAAAAGTAGAAACTGAAAACCCGGTTGTAGCAAGATGCTATGCATTTAGCGAAGCAACCGATCCGTTTTTTGTAAAAGATACACAGCATCCTTACGTACAGGAAAAACCATTTGACTGGATACGTGGTTACCAGGTTGGTGGCAAATCTTTGTTATGGGCACGGGCAACACAGCGATGGAGCAAATATGATTTTGAAGGACCGGGACGTGATGGTTTTGCGGTGGAGTGGCCCATTACTTATGATGAACTGGCACCATGGTACAGCCATGTAGAATTGTTTGCCGGCATTAGCGGCAACAAGGATGGGTTGGATACTTTGCCCGATGGGGAATTTTTACCACCATGGGAATTGAATACCGTTGAAAAAGAATTACAGGAAAAAATAAACAGCAGTTATACAGACCGGCGTGCAATAATCGGCCGCTGCGCCCACTTAACAAAACCCACTCAATTGCATCTTGACCAGGGCCGTAACCAATGCCAGGCAAGAACTCTGTGCGACAGGGGCTGCCCTTATGGAGGTTATTTCAGTTCCAACGCTTCTACCCTGCCCTGGGCCGCAAAAACAGGCAACCTTACTTTACGGCCTGACTCTGTTGTACATTCCATTATTTACGATGAGCATAAAGGCGTAGCTACAGGTGTACGGGTTATTGATGCACACACCAAACAGGCAACCGAATATTTTGCAAAAATTATTTTTGTAAATGCAGCCTGTCTTAATTCAAATTTAATATTATTGAATTCTACCAGTACCCGCTTTCCAAATGGTTTTGGAAATGATAGCGGGCTACTGGGCAAATACGTTGCTTTTCATAATTACCGTGGTACACTTACCGCACAGGTTGATGGGCATTTAGATCAATATTATTATGGCCGTAAACCAACAGGTGCCATGCTGCCAAACTTCCGCAATGTACATAAGCAGGAAATGGATTTTCTGCGTGGCTACATGATGCATTTTAGTGCAGGCAGGGGTAATGGCGACGGAAGTAATAAAGTAGATATTGGCGGGGCTTATAAAGACGCATTGTCAGAAGCCGGAGAATGGGGTGTATTTATGATGATGCAGGGCGAAACCATTCCCAAAGAATCCAACCATTTAAGGCTTAGTAAAGATCAGAAGGATGAATGGGGCATACCGCAACTGATAACTTCTGTAAGCTATGATGATAACGATGAAAAGCTTTTAAAAGATTTTTTACAACAAGGTGAAGAGATGCTCACAAAAGCAGGTTGTAAAAACATTCAAACCCATGACAGCAAACAGGCACCTGGCCTGGATATACACGAGATGGGCGGCGTAAGAATGGGCAAAGACCCCAAAACATCTTTATTGGATAAATGGAATGCTTTTCATCATTGCAAAAACGTTTTTGTTACCGATGGAGCAAGTATGGTAAGCACAAGTACTCAAAACCCATCACTAACTTTTATGGCTTTAACAGCCAGGGCCGCAAATCATGCAGTAGATGAATTAAAAAAAGGAAATTTATAAAAACTCTTACAGAAATTATTAAACCCAAACCATATTTTGGGGTTGTTGCATCAATAAAATTATTTCATACAACGAAAACAAAGGAAACAATGTAAAACTGTTTAGATAAAATATTATTTGTTCTTTGTCGGCTTTGTAACCTTAGTTTCTTTGTGTGAAACCAAACTTATGGCACAGCTTCGCTTATCTTTGAATAAAGAATAGAATCATGGTTAAAGTTGGTGTTTTAGGAGTTGGTCATTTAGGAAAATTCCATTTAAACAATTGGCTGGTAATTGAAGGCGTAGACCTTGTTGGGTTTTTTGACCCCAATGATGATATCGCTGTTGCTGTTATTGAAAAATATAAGCTTAAACGGTTTGATAATGCTGAACAATTGATGGATGCCTGCGATGCGGTTGATATTGTGGCACCTACTACTGCACATTTTGAATTATGCAAAGCAGCTATTACAAAAGGTAAACATGTATTTGTAGAAAAGCCATTAGCCAACACCATGGAAGAGGCAAGGGAACTTGTAAAGTTTGCCAAGGAAGCCAATATAAAATTCCAGGTGGGGCATGTAGAAAGGTTTAATCCTGCATTTTTAGCACTCAAAAACCGTGTACTGGAACCGATGTTTATTGAAGTACACCGCCTGGCGCAATTTAATCCGCGTGGCACCGACGTTAGTGTAATACTTGATTTGATGATACATGATATTGATATCATTTTAAGCCTTGTAAAAAGTAACGTAAAATCGATTTCAGCCAATGGCGTTGCTGTAATGAGCGACACGCCAGACATTGCCAACGTACGCATAGAATTTGATAATGGCTGTGTAGCCAATCTTACAAGCAGCCGCATCTCTATGAAAAAAATGAGGAAGATGCGGCTTTTTCAAAAAGATGCCTACATCGGCATTGATTTTTTAGAAAAGAAATCAGAAATCATTAAATTAAATGCACCAAGTGATACCAACGTTTTTACTTTTGATATTGAAACCAACAGCGGCAAAAAAACAATTGCTATTGCCAACCCAATTATTAAGGATGGCAATGCCATCAAGCTGGAACTGGAAGCTTTTTACCAGGCCATTATAAATAATACAGATACGCCGGTAAACATATTAGATGGCTTTAGGGCGATGGATGTTGCACACCAGATACTGGAAAAAATTGGCTCAGGTTTATAAATTAATCTCCCCATATTTTAACCAATAACCTTTTATCATTTTGAAGCAGCCCCGGATAAATATTAGTTGGTATATCGGTAGCGATATATTCGGCGCTGCATGTACATGGCTTTGTTTTTATTTTTTAAGAACGGTTATTCGTCAATACCCTTTTAGCGTACCGCCCGGTTTTTACCTGGGTGGTTTTTTATACATTGCCGGCTGGCTTAGCCTTCATTTTTTAAGTGGTGCTTATGAAGATGTGTACCACAAGTCGGCGATATCAGAATTTTTGCGTACGTCTATTGTAAGCCTTATCGGATGTCTTGCATTGTTGTTTATTTTTATTTTAAAGAACCCGCAAAATGATAACAATATATATTACGATGAGTTTTACATCCTGCTTATACCGGTATTTTTGGTTACGCTGTTTCTAAGACTTTTATTTTTACACATAGCAAACAACCAGCTAAAAAACAATAAAGTTTTCTTTAATATTTTACTGATTGGGTCGGGAAAAAATGCTACACAATTTTATCAATCTTTTATACACACAAATGTAAATGCAGGCTATGCCATCACCAGTTTTTTAAACATCAATGGCAATAACCATATTCAGTTACCGGAAACAATAAAAAAATACAATAGCTTTAATGATATCAACAATATTATTGACAGGGACAATATAGAAGAAGTAGTTATTACAGTAGAAAAAAATGACAGGGATTTATTGACAACTATTTTAAGGCAGTTAAGCGATAAAGATGTAAATATTAAAATTACGCCCGATGCAGTAGATATTATCAGCGGTGCAGTACAAACAAATAATGTAATGGGTGTACCATTGATTGACGTACACAGTGGTTTACTTCCCTCCTGGCAAAAAAATATAAAACGCCTTTTGGATATTTTGATTGCTGTATCCGGCTGTATCGTTTTGTTTCCTTTAATGATCTTTACTGCCATAAGAACAAAGCTATCCTCCCCCGGTTCTATATTTTATGTGCAGGACAGAATTGGTTATAAAGGAAAAACATTTGTTATCTATAAGTTCAGAAGCATGTTTCAGCATGCCGAACAAAACGGGCCGATGTTGAGCAGCAATAATGATCCACGCATTACACCCTGGGGGAAAATTATGCGCAAATGGAGGCTGGATGAGTTACCGCAATTCTGGAATATCATCAAAGGAGAAATGAGCTTGGTTGGCCCCCGCCCCGAAAGAAAATTTTACATCGACCAGATTGTTCAGGAACGGCCTGAATATAAATATCTGCTAAAAGTAAAACCGGGGTTAACCAGCTGGGGAATGGTAAAATTTGGTTATGCAAGTACGGTCGAAGAAATGATTCAACGTATGCCATACGATATTATGTACATAGAAAATGTTTCTGTGGTACTGGATCTTAAAATTATGCTGCACTCGATCAGCATCATATTATCGGGTAAAGGTAAATAGCCAGTCCTTGGTGCTATGTAGCCAAAATAATAGTAACTTCAATGTATGGTTTTAAAAGCTACCAAACTAAACTTGAACTACCATGCTGAAAACCAATTTCTTTATTATTGATGAAGATTTACCGGGTAAAAAATCTTGCCCGAAAGAAAGCCTGGAATACATATTGGTAAAACTTACTCTATTTAACTTTTAAGTTTTATGATTAAAGTTAAAATAACAATTATCATATTAACCTGTTTTGCTTCAACAAATGGATTTGCTCAACCCTGCAGTACACTCGGGCAAATGCCTGGGTCTGCTTTTCCACTTTGTGGTAACCAAATTTTCAGGAAGGCTTCCGTTCCAATTTGCGACAACGGGGTCATACCTACTCCCTGCCCCAGGATAACACTTACAGATAAAAACCCTTATTGGTATAAGTTTACCTGTTTTTCCGGAGGCACACTTGGTTTTTTAATTACACCTAATAATCTTTTTGATGATTATGACTGGCAGCTTTTTGATGTTACCAATCACAACCCAAATGATGTGTATACCGATCCCAGCCTTTTTGTAGCCTGCAACTGGTCTGGCGAACGTGGTATAACCGGGGCAAGTGACTCCGGCACAACCCTGGATTTATGCGCAAATGTAGGTGTGCCAATATTCAGCAGCATGCCTACGCTAAGATTTGATCATGACTATCTTTTAGAGGTAACCCATTTTACTAATTCTCAAAGCGGTTACTCATTGGAATTTACCGGTGGCAGTGCAATAATTACCGATGCTAAGATTCCCAATTTTTTAAATGCGAGGGCTTCTTGTGATGGCTCAAAAATTTACATCAAGTTCAATAAAAAAATACAATGCAGCAGCCTTTCATCGGACGGAAGCGATTTTAATTTAACACCTGCAATTGTGCCCATCATAGGTGCCACGGGTATTGGTTGCAATAGCGGATTTGATATGGACTCAGCGGTAATAACTTTGGGTGGCCCCCTACCTCCCGGAAATTATGCAATACAAGTTAAAACCGGAACCGATGGTAATAATATACTTGATATTTGCAGTGTTTATATTGCTTCAGGGCAATCAATACCGCTTACTGTAGTGCCGGTGGCTGAAACACCGATAGGCAGTATCGGTAAAGTGGGTTGTGGCCCCGATTCATTAGTATTGTTTTTTAAAGATCCAATCAGGTGCAGCTCTATTGCGGCCAATGGAAGTGATTTTACTGTTACAGGTCCGGCTGCAGTAAAAGTTACAGGTGCCTCCGGCATCTGTAACAGCGATGGTTTAACAAATAGTATAAAGCTAAAACTTGGGGCCCCAATTCAGCAGGCTGGCACTTTTACAATACAATTAAAAACCGGTGCTGATGGTAATACCATCATTAATGAATGCGGAAAAGAAACTACACCCGGGAGTAGTTTTTTATTTACCACAAAAGATGCTGTATCCGCAGCATTTAAATCAAACATTCATTATGGCTGTGTGAGGGATACCATTTTTTACACACATGATGGAAATAATGGCGTAAACAGCTGGCAATGGAATTTTGATAATACCATTAACAGTTCAATAAAAGATCCGATTATTATTTACGCTGCATTTGGTCAAAAACAAACTACATTAATTGTAAGTAATGGCACCTGCAGCGATACAGCTTCTAATTCAGTTTTTTTAGAAGAACCAATAACGGCATTGTTTGAGTCGCCATCATTTATTTGCCCTGGCGACCCTGCCAGCTTTACCGACAAAAGCACCGGAAGCCTTAACAATAGCTGGTTTTGGGATTTTGGTAACGGTAACACAAGTACGCTGCAGAATCCCCCAAAACAATTATATCCCTTAACCAGTGCAGTTCATGATGTACTTGTTCACCTGATTGTAACCAATAGTGTTGGTTGCATAGATACTGCAATAAATACCGTAAAGGTAGCAGGCAACTGTTATATCGGAATACCCAAAGCCTTTACCCCAAATGGCGATGGCCTTAATGATTATTTGTATCCCACCAATGCCTACAAAGCAAAAGATCTTTTATTTGCTGTTTACAACAGGCTTGGTCAAAAAATATTTGAAACACATGAATGGTCGGTTAAATGGGATGGAACATTTAAAGGAACCCCGCAGGAAGCCGGTACTTATGTATGGCTGTTAAATTATACCGATGTCGATACTGGCGAAAAAATTCAGCAGAAAGGAACAACTGTATTGATAAGATAAGTAGGCGTATAGTAAAATATGCTTTGTATCTATTTATTTATTATCTCTCGGGCATGGGTACCACAGGTAAACTTTCATTACCCGTTTCATTAACAGATTGTACCGCAAAAAAATAATTGTCTTTCGAAAAGGGTAAACGCATTTCAGTTTCGGCAGTAAATATTTTCTTTTGCCAGAAAGCAATGGTTGTTTCCCTTACTAAAACATAATATCCTTTTATTTTTCCAAAAGCCGGTGCATGCCATTTTAGTAAACTGGTGTTGCCTAATACACGTACTTCCATTTTTACAGAATCCGGCATGGGTGGCGCTTTGGCAAGATTAGCAAGGTTAACCAGGTTGAGCATTGTATTTTTGCGGAGGTATTCATAATCTATGTATTGTTCCAGGTCGCCGTACTGAATATTATTTTCTACCCTTATATCCTGGTGCTGGCGTGTATAATTTTCATTCATTTCCGTAATGCGTACCGCAGCAAAACCACGTTGTACAAAAGGCAGATGATCGCCGCCACGTAAAAATCGGTCGTTACGATAAATTAAAACCACTTCAAGATTATCAACATAACGTTCGCCGATTTCTTTTACGTAGCGTGCAAGTTGCCGGGCCTTGCCATCATTCTCCAAACCAAGGTTACGGATGCTGGCCGCTACTTTTTCGGTTTCAAAAGCAGGAAGACCTTCACTAAAAATCCTCACTTTGGTATTGTTAATAATGTTTGTTTCGTTGCTGTTATTGCTTCCCATAATATCATTGTTCAATACTGCTTCAACATTCCAATTATTTTTCTTTGCTTTTTCGCTCATAAAATCTGCGCCCAGCATGCCTTGCTCTTCGCCGGTTACGGCAACAAAAATGATGGTGGCCCCAAAACTGTGCTGGCTCATTACCCTTGCACATTCAATAACAGCAGCAGTACCACTTGCATCATCGTTGGCACCGGGTGAATCGCCAACACGGTCGGCTACATTGCTGCGCCTGTTATCCAGGTGGCCGCTAATAATAAATATACGCTTATCGTTAGGATTAATTCCTTTTAAAGTGCCTACAACATTCCCTAAAAGTAATGCCCCATCCCCTTTTCGGCCATCGGATTGTAAAGTTGTGGTATCAATTATTGCAGATAACCTGCCGTTTGATTGTTTTGCAAATTCATTGAATTTTGCCAGCACCCAGTTACGGGCAACTCCAATACCACGCTTTGAATCGCTTTGTGTGCTTAAGGTATTTCGGGTACCAAAAGCTACCATCGATTTAATGTACGACTGTAAAGAATCTGCGGATACTTGCTTTGCCATTTCTTCAATCTGAGGATCACGCTGAATTATATTTTGAGCAAATAAATTATTTGCTGCTAATAAAACGGTAAACAGTAATATTTTTTTCATTGCAATAAAGTTGAACTTATACGAATTTGATACATAAATTAATCTTCTAAAATAATGCCGATGTGAATGCTGTTTAGGTCAATGCTCCCGATAGTTATTGGGAGGTATATTACAGGTTTCCAATCCGTATTAAATATACAAAGAAGCGTGACAACTTAATTTATGTTTATACCCATTCTTAACAGGATTGTAAAATACTCTTTTGTGAATAAACACTGGTATTCATTTATTTCTTCCGATTGTTAAAGCATTAAATAATCCTAAAACAACCCAAACAAAACATTTTTATTATTTTTGGATAAACCCAACGTGTTGAAAAAAAATTTCACTTTTTCCATATTCCTTTTTTTTACTCTAGCTCCTGTTTTTTGTCAAACCAATTACTGGCAACAACAGGTAAATTATACAATAGATGTTACGCTGAATGATACTGCCAATGAATTGGATGGATATGTAAAAATGGACTATTACAATAACTCGCCGGATACACTTTTTTTTATATGGATACATGTTTGGCCCAATGCATATAAAAATGACCGTACTGCTTTTAGTGACCAGTTATTAGTAAATGGCCGAACCGATTTTTATTTTTGTACCGAAGATAAAAGAGGGTATATCAATCGTCTCGATTTTAAGGTAAACGGTTCGGCTGCGCAAATACTGGATCATCCCGAACACCAGGATATTATTAAACTGGTATTGCCTCAACCGCTGGCGCCCAACAGCCATATAAAAATTGAAACCCCCTTTCATGAAAAATTGCCTTTTAATTTTTCAAGAGGTGGTCATGTGGGGCAAACCTACCAGGTAACACAATGGTACCCCAAGCCTGCGGTGTACGACAAGACCGGCTGGCACCCTATGCCCTATCTTGACCAGGGAGAATTTTACAGTGAGTTTGGTAATTACGAAGTACAGATAACCCTGCCTGAAAATTATGTTGTAGCTGCAACCGGTGAATTGCAAAGCGAAATAACCGAGCCAGTTGACGACGGCAAAGTATTGTATAAAAAAGAAGTTAAGCAACAGCCAAAACACCAGCCCTTTATCAAAAAGAACATAGTTGAAGATAACACCATACCATCTGCCCTGCATACAAAAACAATTATTTACAAACAAAACAAGGTGCATGATTTTGCCTGGTTTGCCGATAAAAGTTTTTTGGTAAAAACAGATACATTACAACTGGCATCTGGTAAAATAATAAAAGTAACTGCGTATTATCCACCCAAACAAAAAGATTACTGGAGCAAAAGCATTCAATTTATAAAACAATCTATAATTACCCGCAGCAGTTATTTAGGCGAGTATCCATACAATACAGTAACTGCTGTTGGTGCCGAAATGGATTTTTTAGGCGGTATGGAATATCCAACTATCACATCTATTTCGCCGGTGCAAAGTGAAGCTGCCTTAGAAAGCACTATTGAACACGAAGTTGGTCACAACTGGAACTACGCCATCATTGCCACCAACGAAAGAGCTTCCCCATGGATGGATGAAGGAATCAATACTTATTATGATAACCGTTATTATAGTTCGGGCAATGGAATAACCAAAGTTGAAGAAGGAGGAAAGCGCTTTTTTGAAAGCATGATGCCTGCTGATGACAATGCGTTTGCAGCAGACAATTTGTATGCCTCTCAAAAAGATCAGCCGATTGCTACAAGCTCAGTAAATTTTAGCAAAATAAATTACAATGCCGTTGCTTATTATAAAACGGGCCAATGGATGAAAATGCTTGAAGACAGTCTGGGCAAAACCGTGTTTGATAACTGCATGCAGGAATATTACCGTCGTTGGCAATTTAAACATCCCTATCCTGGGGATTTAAAAAATGTTATGGAGGAAGTGAGTAAAAAAAACCTTGATGCTGCGTTTGAATTATTACATACAAAAGGGCCGCTGCCCCAAAAACATTTTAAAAAAGATACTAAATTTATGCCCCTCTTTGGATTTAAAAATAGCTATCAACATCATTATATTTATTTTGCTCCAGCCGTTGGTACAAATGCTTATGACAAAACGATGTTGGGTATTTTGGTACACAATTATACTTTACCTGCGGAAAAATTTCAATTTTTAGTTGCTCCCATGTATGCCACCGGAAGCAAGCATTGGAATGGATTGGGAAGATTGAGCTACCATTGGTATCCCGGCAGTAACGGGCAAAAAATTGAACTGATATTAGCTGGTGCAACTTTTAGTGACAATGAATTTACAGACTCTGTAAATAATAAAACTATTTTACGCTTTAGTAAAATTGCCCCTTCAGTAAAATATACTTTTGCCAATAAAAACCCTCTTAGCCAGGTCACAAAATTTATACAATGGAAAACATTTTTTATAAATCAACAGGAATTGCTTTTTAAAAGAGATACGGTTAATCAAAAGGATGATATTAGTTTTCCTGTAAACAATAGTTATATAAATCAGTTACGCTTTGTGTATGAAAATAACCGTGTGTTGTATCCATATAATTACCAGCTGCTGGCAGAACAGGGCAACAGTTTTTTAAGATTGGCCTTTACCGGGAATTACTTTTTTAATTACGCAAAAAGCGGCGGGATGAATGTTCGTTTTTTTGCAGGCAAATTTTTCTACCTGGGTGAAAAAACTTTTTTAAAACAATTTGAAACAGATGCCTATCATTTAAACATGAGCGGCCCCAACGGAAAAGAAGATTATACCTTTAGTGACTATTTTATCGGAAGAAATGAATTCAGCGGCGTGCCATCACAACAGATAATAAAGAGGGATGGTTTTTTTAAAGTAAGGACCGATCTGTTAAATGATAAAATTGGTAAATCAGATAACTGGTTGATGGCCGCTAATTTTACAACAGACATTCCGAAAGCAATTAATTTTTTGCAGGTGTTACCCCTTAATATTCCGTTAAGAGTTTTTGTAGATTTTGGCACGTATGCTGAAGCTTGGCAAAACAATTCAACAACGGGAAGGATTATCTTCGATGCCGGTTTACAACTATCTTTCTTTAAGGAACTGGTAAATATTTATATACCGCTATTTTATAGCCAGGTATACAGGGATTATTATAAATCCACCAGTCCCGATAATACTTTCTTAAAAACTATTTCGTTTAGTATTGACATACAAAATTTTAAACTAAAGAGCCCGGCACCTCAACTTGCTTTCTAACAGTGGCTATACGATATATTACATATCAACAAATCGACAAAGTAAAATGGAATTCCTGTATTAATAATGCAGGTAATGGATTGATATATGCCTACTCCTTTTATTTAGATACCATGGCCAAACACTGGGATGCACTTGTACTGAATGATTATGAAGCCGTGATGCCACTGACATGGAATAAAAAATATGGTATTGCTTATTTATACCAGCCATTTTTTACGGCAAGCCTGGGTGTTTTTGGCAATATGCTCAATGCGGTTTTGGTAAATGATTTTCTAAAAGCCATCCCTACTAAATTTTTGTATTGGGATATTTATCTAAATGCGGCAAATAGTTTTTCATTAAATAATTTCGTTTTATACGAAAGGGTAAATTATGTACTGCCATTAAATGATTCTTATGAAAATTTATTTGCCCACTTCAGGAACAATACAAAACGCAACATAAAAAAAGCTGCACAATTAAACTGTATTGTAAAAAAGGACATACCGGTGGATGATGTTATTGCCCTTGCAAAAAATCAATCTAAAAACTTTTCACCAGTTACAACAGATGATTTTAATAATATAAAAAATATTTACCAGCAACTTGAGCAGCAAAAAAAAGCAATCACATATGGTAGTTTTTTACCTAACGGTGAGTTAGTTGCTTCGGGTGCATTTTTCTTTTCGCATGGCAGGGCTTATTATATATTGGTGGGCAATCATCCCAATGGCAAAACAATCGGGGCATCTCACGCACTGATTAATGCATTTATTAAAGATTATGCTGGGCAAAATATTTTACTTGATTTTGAAGGAAGCGACATTGCCAACCTGGCATTTTTTTACAGCAGCTTTGGGGCAATAACAGAAAAGTTTGCTGGATTAAAACTGAACAAATTGCCTTTTTGGATGAAATGGTTAAAACAATAAGAACTACCGTTATATCAAAGATAAAATCTCTTCTGCCACAACAATATCAACAGGCCTTGTAATTTTAATATTATTCTCCTCTCCTTCTATCAAATTAACCTTTAATCCAAAGGCTTCTACTACGCTGGCTTCGTCGGTAAATTTATCTTTGTAATCAATTTTAAATGCGGGCAATAATATTTTACTGTGAAAGGTTTGAGGTGTTTGTACCATTTTTATCTTTGTACGTTCAATCGCTTCGTTCTCCTCACCCCTGATTAAACGTACACTATCTTTACAATCTGTTACCGGTATGGCAGAACCTAACTCCATTGCGGCTTCATAACAGCGATAAATAAGATCAGTTGTCAGCAGGCATCTTACGCCATCATGAACAAATACAATGCACTCTTCATTTATCAAATCCAATCCATTTTGCACAGAGTGAAACCTTGTTCTGCCACCTGTTGCTATCTGAATTCTTTTATAATCAAAAAATGCGTCGATGATTTCCTGCCCTGCAGCAATATATTCTTCCGGAAGTACCAGAATTATTGACAGGTCGGTATACGATTGCAAAAAAGTATTAATAGTATAATATAACACAGGCTTACCTTTTAACAACAAAAACTGTTTGGGTATTTTATTATTCATCCTTGTGCCGCTTCCGCCGGCCACTATTACAGCAATCTTTTTCATTACTATAAAATTACAAATTTTCGGGTACAATAAAGATTTAGTACCTCTTTTGCAGAAGCACTGATTCTACATGTAATCATCAACCCATCCAGTTTTGAAATTTTTGAGGAAACCGGCTCTTGGGCAGATGCTGAAAAAATAAAATGACGGGATAAGCTTGTCATCACTGTACTACGTGAAAACATTTTACCAGAGGCACCAACCAAAGCAAAAATAATTATGGGAAACTTTTTATCAAGCGCAGGGTTTAAGAAGATTACGGTTACCATCACACCTTAGTATGTCTGATTTTTTGATGACTGATGTCTGTTTTTTTTCAAGACGAACAGGCTACTTTTTCGGCTATCTTTTGTCAAATATAAAAATATAACTGAGGGTACTATTCAAGAAACAAATACATCAGTGAGTTAGTACAAATCAGACATCAAAAAATCAGACATCGATATTGTCCTTGTAAATGCTCACATAATTTGTTCCATCGCTGCTTCTGGCGCCACGGTACATTCCTGCACTGTTAAATATCAGTGACATATTACCTTGCGCATCTACCCCAATCATTCCTCCTTCACCATCCATTTTTGGCAATTTAACGTTTACCACTTCGTTCATCGCATCAGCTAAACTCATCCCCTTGTATTCCATCAGGCAGCTAACATCATGAGCAGCTACGCAACGTATAAATGGTTCGCCATGACCAGTACAACTAATAGCACAGGTTTTATCATTGGCATAAGTGCCGGCACCAATAAGCGGACTATCCCCAATACGGCCATATTTTTTATTGGTCATGCCGCCGGTGCTGGTAGCTGCTGCAATATTGCCATTACAATCGCAGGCAACGGCCCCTACTGTTCCAAATTTTTTATCCTTCATTAGCTCTTCCAATTGCTGGTGTGTATGGTCCAATGAATAATTATCACTATCCCTTATCTGCTTCCATTGATCGTAACGAAACTGCGAAAAGAAAAATTCATCCGGCTCTAATTTTATACCCTGTTTTATGGCAAAATCATTGGCGCCTTTACCACTTAAAAAAACATGATTGCTGTTGCGCATTACTTCCATTGCCAGTTCTATCGGGTTGCGCACATTGCGTACACCGGCTACTGCACCGGCTGCAAGATCCTTACCATTCATGATGGCGGCATCCATTTCCTGTACACCTTTTTTTGTAAACACCGAACCACGGCCCGCATTAAATAACATATTGTCTTCTAAAATAACCAGTGCAGCTTTTACAGCATTAGATGCAGTGCCCCCTTCTTCTAATACTGCATACCCCGCTGCCAGTGCATCATCCAACCCCTGCAGGTATGCTTTTTCCAGCTCCGGTGTCATATCTTCTTTCAATATTGTACCTGCGCCGCCATGGATCGCCAAAGAAATTTTTTGCATATATCATTACATTTATAAAGAATAAAATTAGCCAATTTACCACACAATGATTTCGACAATTTAACACCAATTGTTGAAATACATCTAAGGTTTTTAGAACTTTGTTTGAAACTGTTGAAGAAATTTTGATAACTAATTTCGATGAAAATTTATCCTTT
This sequence comes from Ferruginibacter sp., assembly GCA_043745405.1. Taxonomy (GTDB): domain Bacteria; phylum Bacteroidota; class Bacteroidia; order Chitinophagales; family Chitinophagaceae; genus Ferruginibacter. The sequence goes on from JAYTTI010000196.1 coordinate 30,390, forward strand.
GGTCTGAAGTGTATCACCCTTCATTATATTGTTGGCAAGCAATGCCAATGCAGCAACATCGTTTTTCTCCATGCATTTAAAATGTCCAAGCGGGCATTTTCTATAGCCTATTTTACTGCAGGGCCTGCACCATAAATTCAGCACTTCACTGTTGTAAAACTGCTGGGTTGATTTTGATCCATAGTATGGATACATACCAAATATGGGCACTGTATTCCCCCATACTGCAATGATTGGTTTTTTAAAAGCAGCTGCAATATGCATCAGGCCTGTATCGTGGGCGATAACCAATTTTGCCTTTCGTGTAAAATCAGAAGATTTATTGATATTGAATTTACCACAGGCATTATAAATTTTTTGCCTATCCAATGCTTCCAGCACATCACCCTCCGCTGCTTCTTCTTTGGCCCCCAATAAAATAACCGGGTAATCAATTGCCAGGCAAAGTTTTTCCAATAAGTGAAGGGGCATTTTTTTGGTAGCCAGCGAGGCCCCTATTACTATAGCTATATAACCTTCTTTGTGAGTAGCCGGTATATCTCCTTCCAGCACAAGATCTTTATCCGGTACAAAATAATCCAAACCAAGGCCATCATTTTCAATACCAAAATAACTAAGCGTTTCTATATTTCTGTCAACGATGTGTTTGTGTGGAAGTATATTTATCTTAAGGGCTGTGAGCAAATATTTTTCAATATTCAGTTTGTTAAAAGAAAACGCCTTTACGTCTTTTAGATATTTTTTTATTTTAAGCGTACGCAAGTTATGGTGAAGGTCAATGATGTAATCAAATTTTTCCTGTCCCAGTTGTACTACTATTTCGGATACATTATCAGCAAGTACATGTATTTTATCTATGTATGGATTGTGTTCTACAATTGCCCCGAAGGACTTCTTCACCAAAAAATGTATTTCAGCTTCAGGGAATTTTTTACGAAGGCAGCGTATAACCGGTGTAGTTAAAACAATATCGCCGATAGAAGAAAAACGTATAATGAGAAACTTTGCCATTGAGCGAAAATAAACTATAATAGTTAAACATGCCGGGGCAGGGTGCACTAATGATTGCCGTTCCTGATTTCGGTTGGTGAAGATACCCGGCCCAGGCTATAAATATTGCCGTTAAAACATTTAGACGTTTTATTGAAAAGTAGAAAATTTAAAAAACGTCTAAACGGCTAAACGGCCTTAATAAAAAAAGGCTTAAAGGCATCAGATAGCCATCGGATTTAAAATGCATACATTTTTAGTTTTGTTTCACCTTTTCAATATCACCCCGTGTTAACACATAGGTGCCGGTATGCTGCACCGCAATGGAAGAAGCTTTATTGGCATAAGGAATTGCCAGTTCTATACTTCCAAGCGACAAATAAAAATAAGTAAGGGCCACAAGAAATGTGTCACCGGCACCCACCACATCAAACACCGTAACTTTTTCAGATGAATATATTTTACCCCTGTACAAAGCCCCTTTATCACCCATTGTGGTGATGATATTTTGTGGTGGGTTCAGCAAATTTTTATACTCCATTTCATTTACTTTTATAAAACAGTTGGCTTTGTCAGGTACCGTCTTTTTTTTGGTATCAATAAAAACAGGACAGGTAGCTGCTGAGGCAATTTCAAATAACTTATCGGCTGGTAAAAATCCTTTGTCGTAATCGGAAATTACAATGGCATCATATTTATCTGCGGCAATACTTTTTTTTAAGGGAGCCAATACTTCATGCCTGTCGACCCTTAAAATCTGGTGATTGTATTTATCATCTACATACCTTGTTTTTACAATCTTTTCTTCGTTGGTAAAAAATTCAATATCCAGCTGAAAGGCTTTCAAATTTTCGTACACATTTGCCGCCATGCCGGGCTTCATTTCGGTACGGGTATAATCCAGCACAGGCACTGGTGCTTCTGGGTTTAGCCGGGTGCAAATGCCATATACATATTCATCCACACAACTATCGCCGATCAATAATATTTTGTATGGTATTGGTGGTGGAGTAATCTTTAATTCTGTCATAAAACTTTAATTCTTTTGCAAATTGTGAACCTATAACGGATTTGCCTTTCCAGTCGCTTCCAACAATCATTACATCAGGCGAAAAGGCTTTAATGGTATTTTCCAATGCTTCATCGCTGCTAAAAAAAACAACTTCATCTACTGCTTTTAAATTGATGAGAAAAAATTTTCTTTCTTCCTGTGAAAAAACGGGCCTGCTTTCTCCTTTTTTTTCTTTCACTCTTTCGTCTGTATCAATAGCCACCATTAAAATATCCCCTAAACTTTTGGCATAATTTAAAAGCTGTATATGTGCCGGATGAAGCACATCAAAAGTACCGTTTACAAATATTTTTTTCATCGCCGACATATTTAATAACCGCTCAATTAATTATTTTTATTTTGCCTTACTGCAATATAATAAACCGGTATACCAATCAATACTATTATCAGTCCCGGCCAGGTAAAGGCAGGTTTAAAAACTATCAGTAAAATACAAAAAGAAATAGCCATTAAAATATAAATAGCTGGTAATACGGGGTAACCAAATGCTTTATATGGCCGCTCTGCATCAGGCATTTTTTTTCTTAAAACAAAAATACCTGCAATGGTGAGTGCATAAAACATTACCACTACAAAAGAGATCATATCCAGCAAATCGCCATATTTACCGCTTAAACACAACAAGGCGGCAACAAGGCACTGTATCCATAAGGCAAAACTGGGCACCGCATTTTTATTAAGTGTTGCAGCTTTCTTAAAAAACAACCCATCTTTTGCCATGGTATTGTAAACCCTTGCACCTGCCAGTATTAAACCGTTATTGCAGCCAAAAGTTGAGATCATAATCATTACAGCAATGATGACAGTGCCGCTGCTGCCAAAAATAGCTTCTGATGCACTAAGCGCTACCCTGTTGTCTTTGGCAAATGCAAGCTGGTGCAAGGGAACTGTTGCCAGGTAAACTACATTCATCAAAATATAAATAACGGTCACTATTACAGTACCCAGCAACAAACTAAAGCCAATATTACGCTTCGGATTTTTTATTTCGCCTGCAATAAAAGTAACATTGTTCCAGGCATCGCTGCTAAAGATACTACCCACCATTGCACTCGCCATGGCACCCAAGCCAGCACCTATCATCAATGGCGTAAAGTCAATACCAGTGGCTGTTTTAGTCAGTTTCTGCATAGCCCATGCGTTTTGCCAGTTGGCATGCCATACATCCCAATTAAAAGCAATAAAACCTGCGATGATCAATCCAAATAAAGACAACAGTTTGGTAGAAGTAAAAATAGTCTGGATTATTTTACCGGTTTGTATCCCCCTTGTATTTATAAGGGTTAAAAGTATTATCAGTGCTATTGCAACCAATTGTGCAAAATGAACTTTTAAACCCAGCAGGTTAAAAGTATTTACACCCTCCCAGGTAAGTGCCGGAATAAAATAGCCTGCAAACTTTGCAAAGCCAACGGCTACAGCCGCAATGGTGCCTGTTTGTATTACGGCAAAAAAACTCCAGCCATATAAAAATCCAATAAGCGGATTATAGGATTCTTTAAGGTAAACATATTGACCGCCTGCCTTTGGAAACATAGCACTCAATTCGCCATAACTAAGTGCTGCTGTCAATGTCATAAAGCCAGTGATAAGCCATGCTGCCAGCAGCCAGCCAGCACTGCCCATGTCTTTTAGCATATCTGCACTTACAATAAAAATTCCAGACCCTATCATTGACCCCGCCACCATCATGGTAGCATCAAACAAACTTAATGATGGTTTAAATGTGGTTATTTTTTCAGTCATATTAAATTTATTTTCCGGTAATTAGCTGTAAAAATATGGGCATAAAAATTCCCGTTACTTTATAACGGGAATGAAGATATATAAATTGATTGAATTATGGTTTAACCCGCTCTTTCATTTGATCATTTAATCCTTTTATTACATCTGCTGTAATGCTTAAGGTAGAATCTTTATAAAATAAATAATCAAGCCCTGTACCCGTTGCAAGTATGTAACTATAGTTTTTGTCTTTATTATACTCTTTCATAAAGGTCCTTATTTTTGCCTGCATGTCTTCCATTATTTTGGCACCTTTTTCTGCCAGGTGCTGTGCCTTGGATTGTTTGGTTGATTCAATCTCCTGTTGTTTTTGCTGCAATTTGACCTGGAACGCTTCTGCCTCGGGTTGCGTAATGGCATTACCTTTTTTAAGAAACTGGTCACGCTCAGCAGCTAATGCACGGTAAGCGCTTTCATATTCTGCAGCAATACTTTTTTGCTCTGCTTCCAGTTCTTTTTTACGCTGTTTAATAAATCCTACGTTATTGTTTAATGAATCCAGCTCTACGTAGGCCACAATTGGAGTTCTATTTCCGCTACTGTCTTTTACTATATTAATAGGCACAGCACTAGCCTTTACTACAGGTTTATTATTACCGTTAAAATGCAGGTAAAATAACACTGCTACTGCTACTAATAATACGATATTTATTACTACGGAAAATTGCTTCATGCGTTGATTTATATTTTGGGGCAAGATAATCAGAAAGCTGAATTTTTCAATAAATAACACTGAAGTTTTAAGAAAGGGTTAACAGGGAGTTGCTATAAATGCCAATTAATACTTCAGTTGAAGTTCATGATTTGCGGCCCTGTTTCTGGATAGATTTGTTCTATTGAAGCCAATCATTTTTTGACCACAGGTTTACAGTGGTACTGTCTGTTAGAAATATTAAAAACCGAAAACTTAAACTGTATTTAGCAATTCGTGTAATAAGGTTACGACATTATATAATTAACACTGCACTAGTATTTGTTCTTTTTTAAAAAATCATCTATTCTTTGCTTTTGGCTTTCATGATGACGAAAATGCATTTCAGCGAACTGAAACCACTCACCGGCATTAAAATAATCTAAGCCCGGATGTTTTGTTTTTCCCTTGAAGGCACTTTCTGAAATCAATATTCCGGCTTCATCCATTTCCTGTATTAAGGTTATTAATCTGCGCATTAACTGCTCCTTGCTCACAGGCTGTGGTGTATACTTGTTTGAAGGCGGCCCTTCAATTATTTTATCCGGAAATTCATTATCCAAAAACATTATTGCAGCAACTGCCGATGCTTCTTCATTTGCATTATCATTTGTAGCAACACAAATTTTTATTTGTTCAAGATAATAATTTGTTTGCTCTATAAGATGCATATACAACTGCCCCAACGACCAGCTGTACGCAGAAGACTTTGAACATAACTGTCTAAAATTGTACTGATCTAATTCGTTTATCCAGTAATTGAGGCTAGCGGTAAAATTGTTGTTTAACATATTTGCAAAATAATATTTGTTAACCAATATTCATAGTACCAGGTTAATAGCCTCTTTATTTTCAGTAGGCTATTGTCACAAAGCTGCTCAGGTTTACACCCATTCTTCTCCATTTATCCTGACTGGCAATTCTAACATAACAATTTTTTGAAAATGGGGTTAGCGCAACTGCAAGAATCGTTACGGGATTTTCCTTTTTGTCCATTCTGCTTTCCACCCATTGAATGGTAACAATAAACGCTCCATTAACTTTAATCTTATATGGTTCTAAATCAATTTTAATCCAATCCGTTTTAAAGTTGTCTGCAGTTGCAAATAGCTGTTTGTTATAAATTAATGTGTCTGGCATTTCATCTTTTACTGAATAAATGTTGACCCTGAATTTAATGAAGTTGAAGTTGTTGGCTGAAACATAAAAATTGAAGTCTTTTAAGATAGCATTTTCTTTTTTTGTTTTATAAAGCATCCCCATTTCGGAACCTATTGTTTCATCAGCAGTTTTTTTATTGTGAACTGAAACCTGAACGAGTTTGCTTACGCCTTGCCTGCCAATAATTTCAGTATTTTCTCTTGTTATAGTATTTGTTATGGTTACGGCTGCAAGTTGTTCAATGCGCTGTGTCAGTTTAATAGGCTTGTCCCTATTTGATATAAAATCTTTTAAAGCAACACGTGAAGTATTATAACCAACAATGCTTATTTGCAATGTATCAGCAGAATTTTCTTGATTGATAGAAAATGAAAAATTGCCGGCAGTATCGGTTACTGTGCCTTCTGGTTTATTTAAAACCCCGACACTTACATATGCTAAAGGTTGATTTGTTTCGTTGTCAAGTACAATACCATTCAATATTTTATCTTCAGGTACCTGGTTTTGAGCATAAGTTATGGCAGCAAATATCATTGTTAAACTAAGCGTGAGTACGGGTTTAAGTTTCAAGGTTATTAATTTTGGTTGCTAATACCCATAAAGAAACTAAACGAAATGCAAATGAAAATGTAATTTTTTAGAATGGATTGCAGAAATCGCAAAACGATAAAGGTTTTATTATTTCAGCTCCGTAGCAAGGTGGGTCGGCTAAAGCCAGGCATCACCTTGGAACGTTCTTGTAGACTCAGCGCGGAATAAAGCCCACTTGTGTAATTCAATACTGTACTTCTATGTTAAAAATATGCTACATAATGTAAAATTTATTTGTCATTATGTAAAATATATATTACATTTGAAAAAAAATGAAAATCATGGCAAACAAATTATTATTACCAAACAGGCTAAAAAAAATTGGGTGGGTTATACTTATACCTTCAACTATTTTGGGAATCATATTATGTATTAATGAATTTGGAGAATCCTGGTTCCGTGCTAAAGTTTTTGCAATTGCAATTGACGGCGAACACGAAAATTATAAGTATTTTTCTTTGACTTATACAAATATTACCAATACCGTAATTGGCGTTTGTTTTATCATTGGTGCGATGCTGGTAAGTTTTTCGAAAGAGAAATACGAAGATGAATTTATCGCTGAAATACGTCTCTCATCTTTACTTTGGGCAGTATTTGTAAGTCATGTATTATTGCTGCTTGCTTTTCTGTTTGTTTACGGCTCTCCCTTTTTAGATGTAATGGTTTACAATATGTTTACCGTACTAATAATATTTATTGGGAGATTTAATTACATTCTATATAAGAATTCTAAAACTGTGCCAGATGAAAAATAATATTAAGGTTCAAAGGGCAATCAAGAACCTGACACAAGAAGATTTAGCAAATAAGGTGTCTGTCAGCAGGCAAACAATAAATGCGATGGAAGCAAATAAATATGTACCGTCAACCGTCCTGGCTTTGAAAATTGCAAAAGTATTTGGCAAAACTGTAGAGGAAATATTTCTTCTTGATAAGAATGATTAAGTGCAAACACTCATAGCAGCAACCCAGTCCTGTGTTAAGCACGGGTTAATTACAGCAGCTCTAGTAGAAAATATAAAGCCATTTTTCAATGCTCTTTCTATCCTTTTACAGGAGTACTATCACTCCGCAACCGCTTCCGCCCTAAAAACCAAATCGGCACTTTGTCTTACTTTCTGCAGCAGCAAATATGGAACATCGGCATGAGGTTTAGAAAGATACAATTTCAATAGTTGCACAGTTTCATCGTCGTTATAAAATCCCAGCGTGCTGTTAATCCAATTAGGTGCAAAAAACAAATCGTTCGTGTATAAAATTTCAGGTAAAATATCCAGGGATGGCTTTATATATTTTCTGCTGTCTGTTTGGCGTAGGGGATGATGCAAATAGGATAAAGCTGAAATAACATCAGCTTCCTCTTTTCTGCCTTCATATGTAAGTAGTGAATTAAAAAAACTGTCTCTTTCACTGGCACTTGTTGAAAGTGCCTTCATTTTAAATAAGAAAGATTTATGATCCGCATAGTAATTCTTAAGGCTGTCAAGTTCCCGCTTCAAAACTTCGTCCGCATGGTAATTTCTTAATGCCAATTGTATGGCCAATTCGCTCCAGTCGCTTGTTCCAAAGCTGATACCTTTAGGCAACAACCTTTTGTTCCAGCAGGCAAACAAAGAGTCCATTGCCAATGGAGTTTCGGCTATTTGTATATATGTTCTGAAAATGGCAGTTTTATTGGATGTTGTTTGTAGTGGAATGGCATCCAGTAAAATCTTTTCAAGCATTGCGCTTGTGTTTTGCCTGGTGCCTGGCTTAAGCAGTCTCCAATAAATAAACCCAATATATCTTAACTCCCTTTCTAACAGTTGCCTGTCAGGTTCCCAACTCACCAGTGAACACAACAAATTGAGCAGTTCTTTAGGAACTGGTTTATGCACAGCCGAAAAATTACCAGCATACTCTTTTTCTTTTGATCGCAACATTAGTTCGTACAGGTTTATCACAGCCGCAGCTCTTGCTTCTACCGAAGTTATCCGCAGCCCTTGTTCAACAAAGGCCTTATCAATTGGAAATACTCCATAACCTTCGCCTGAAGTGTTAAACAGGATAAACTTAGGCGCCTTTTTACCTTTAGCTTCAACAATTTCATGTGTCCGGTTTTTCATGTTTATTCTGATAGTTTGTGTTACTCCACTATCGTAAAATAGCATAACATCAAATTTCTGTCTCCACAATAAACTGCTGTCATATTCACCATACTGGCTTAAAGAGAAGTTATGTATAGTGTCTCCGGTAGTATCTAACCTATAATAGAATATAGGTCTGCCTGCTTTTTTTACCCACACATTCAGCCAGCTATCAATATCATCCGGGCTGTATTTTTTTAATTGTTTTACTAACTGAGCAAAATCGGCATTGCCTCCTCTATACAATTTAATATAGTCACGTACACCTTTCTTAAAGTTTCCCTCTCCCAATAATAATTCTAACTGATGCATCATTATAGGAGCCTTATTATAGGTAATTTCTCCATAAACAAGCCCTGCCTGGTCTAGGTTCGGTAATTTTCGCAAAATAGGATCAGCAGAAGGAAACCTGTCTACTGAATAGGCTTGAGGAAAATTACCAAGCAGGAATTTTTTATTGAAACTGCTGTCAACGCTTTGCGTGTTGGCAAACTTATCGCCGATATAATTTGCAAATACTTCTTTCAGCCATACTTCATTAAACCATTTCATGGTCACCCAATCTCCAAACCACATATGGCTGACTTCATGTCCTATTGTACAGTTACGTTCGTATAGTTGACTAGCTGATGCTTTGTCCAGAAAAAGTACATTTCCGTTATAAAAGATTGCACCAGGGTGTTCCATACCACTAATACTAAATCCTGGAATTTCAACAAAGTCAAATTTTTGAAAAGGATATGCACTTTCCAGGTAGTTAATATTAAATGCCAATGCTTTAAAGTTAAGGTCCATAGATTGTTTCAGGCTCGAATCGATTTTGGTTTGCTGCGTTTCCCGGTAATAGAAATTGATAGTTCGCCCCTCTCTTGTTTCGGAATAAAGTTTGAACTTACCGGTAGCGAAGGAAAAAAGGTAAGTGCTGATAGGTTTTGTCTCTTCAAATTCCCATGATGTTTCACCAGGCTCCTGACTATGTTTTGAAATAGCACTATTACTCACCGCTAACCAACTATACGGAACCGTTAGTGAAAGTTTGAAACCGGCCTTTAGATCGGGTTGATCGAAACATGCAAAACACTCTCTTGCTTTTGCCGGTACAAACAGGCAATACACTAATCCGCTCGTGTCTCTTTTTATTGATTTCCCCGGCGAAATAAAGTCAATTTTTACCTGGTTGTTCTCTTTAAGTAAAAGGTAAGGTTCAATAATAAGATGTTCGTTAATGTAAACAGGCTTTATTGTTTTACCATTTACAGTTAACTTTTTTATTTGCTCCGGATTTATTTTAAAATCGATTTGAACTTTTGTTTTGGTATCATTTAAGTCAAAAATAATTTCCTCTTGAGCTATGATGCTTTCATCACTACCCGTGATATGAAAATTTAATTGATACTTTACGTTGCTTATCTCCTTCTTACGCCAGGCGGCTAGTTCTTCTGTTATGCCCTTTTCTACAGTTTGTGCAAAGCTCATCAAACAAACCAGGTTCAACAGCAGAGCACTAAACAATTTAAATATCATTGATGACTATTATTATTTAAAATTAAACATATCTAACTTATTTTACCATTGCTGAATAATAATACCAAGCTGTTTCTCCATTAGGGCAAATTCTTTTGCTCCCCATTTACGAAGGGTAATTTGACTTAGATTTGGATGAAGAAATTCCGGGTGAGATTGTTGTTGTTGTTGTTGTTGCTGTAAGCTCCCCCAAAAATAGTACGTTTTAAAAGTAGACAAAATTGTTAACTTTAAAAATGTAAACTATTATGAAAAAGAGTCAATTCAGTCCGA
>JAYTTI010000197.1:0-40589 GCA_043745405.1 Ferruginibacter sp.
AGTTTATTTGAATCGAAAAGTTAGATACCAATAAGGGCTAAAATTATACCCGATGCTTTGGTAGGTTAGTGAATGATACTGATCCGGTAAAATAAAACCAGGTGATGATGACAATGCCTGGAATGAATAAAATTGATAAAGCAGGTTTACAAAAAGCTTATGACCAGGGATAAGAAATTAAAATTCTACAATACTTTATTTTTTAACCCCGGTATTTAACTGTTTTACAAATTCATTAAACACAGCAGGGCTGGCACTCCAATCAGGTGTCTCAATATCACCCCAAGCTTTTGGACTATCTGCAAAATTGAAATAGTTAACTCCAATGATCTCGGGGTGAGCATTGATGGTAGCAGCGGCATCCTGGAGCCATTTTCTCTTATAATCATCCGGTCCTTTTACTCCAAATTCAGTAATAAAAAGTGGTTTATGAGCAAATCTTAACCGGCGATATTTTCTATTGAATATAGAAGCGAAAGGGTCTTGTTTATTATGATCTGTAATATTTTTATCCGGCAATCCGTAAATGGCAATACTGATATAATCCACTACATCAGAACCAGGCCAGAAATCTATAGATCCCCTATCGCCGGCAGGGCCCCATACAATTGACACATTAGCAGGCTTTGGCTGCAGCTTATTTACAAAATACCGGAATGCCTTTACATAATCAAGAGGGTTCTGGCTTTGCCAGGGGTATCGTGTGATGGGGATTTCCATTTCATGCAACCAACGCAGGTAAACTTTTCTATTGGTGCTCCTGATAATCGAGAACAATTCTTTGAACACCGAATCATATTTTCCATTCAAAATATTTTTTATCAGCATAGGATCCTTTTCCAGTCCCTTATCTCTCCATGGTTCCATTGTTACTATTACATCGTGGTTCCTTGCAATAACTGTATCAAAACGCTTTCGGAAAATTCCATCTTTTAGTTCTCCTAAATTCACAAATAAATGTTCAACACTGATAGAAGGATTAGTAACTATTTTTACAGCAGGATCATAAGCCCCAATAATTAAACTATTTTCTTTTCTAAATAATTCAGCACCATTAATCTGGTCTGTTGTATTAATGTCCTTATACAATATGTCCTTACTTTCAACAATCTGCTGAGCTGCGGTATCCAAACTTTGATATGAGAAGTTGACTGCTGTAACTTTTTCTGAACCAATCAGGATTACTGGTTTATCAGAAAACCTTACCCTCAGTAATTTAAGCTTTACCAGTTCCGACATGGAGGATGGCTCGATATAATTATTGACCATTCCTTCTGACTTTCCCTTAAGCGTAATACTGATCATATCAACCCAATTACCGCCGGGCCAATATTCGTCAGTGCCAGGGTGGCCTGCAGGAGCCCATACTATTTTTATTGCAGGTGCATTTTTTCTGAATATTTCAGCAAAATTGCGGAAGCCCTTTATATAAGTCGTTGCAGACTTCATCTGCCACGGAAAATCATTTACATATACTTCCATTTCAGGATTCAGCCTGATAAGAATTTCTTTTGATTGCTTAGATAAAAAAGTTGCCAAAGCTTTAATTTTCCTGTCAAAATTTCCAGCAGCAATTTGATCTACAATATTATCTTTTAAAAGCTTTCCCTTTACTGAAGGCCATATTTCAAGTGTAATTAACACCGGTTGATTACCTGCCAGCAACGAATCCAGTTGTTCAGCATTATTCTTTTCTTGTGCATCGATCCAACGTATAAAAGTGTGATTATACTGCTTTACCTGATACCCCTTTTCATTATTATGAACATCATAAACAGCTAATACTGGCTCTTCTTTCCTGGTTCCCGCCGTATCTTTAATGTACCTGTTAAAAACAGTAAAAATCAATAATTTGTAAAGGGCAAAAAAAACCACTGCAACAATCAGTGTTATTGTTATAACCTTCTTTTTATTTTTCATTTTTATTACCCGGTTTCTTTGAACGTATTAGAATGCTTTAAGGCTTTGCTGTTGCTTTAAAAAAATTGGTCATAAAATTTGACTGGTATTGCATCCACGACTGCAGGTTAATTTTTGCACGCTTTACAAATTCCGGTTGCTGATCTGCAATATTGGTTGTCTCCAATGCATCTTTTTCAAGATCATATAAAGCAAAGGTATTGTCTGTTGCGTTAAAAATAAATTTGTAATGATCCTCCCTGAAGCCAAATAGATAATCAGAAAAGGGTGAGAAAAAGTAAACCCTTTTTCGCCTGTTTTCGCTAAATAAATTTTCTCCCTGCCATTGAGCAGGTGCTGGCCTATTCAATATAGAAAGAATACTGGGCGCAACATCGCTGATACCCCCTGGTGCATTTATTTTTTCTCCATTAAATAATACAGGATTAATAAACATCAAAGGTATATGAAGATTCTCTTCATATATGCCGGCTGCATGGGTAGTTTGACCATGCCTTCCAAAAGCTTCTCCATGATCTCCCAATACAACGATCAATGTTGACTCCAGCAGGTGTTCTTTTTTTAAACCTTCTGTAATTTGCCTGATCGTTTCATCTGCATGACTTAGGGCATTCAGGTATTTTTCCAATGAAGGATTACCAGTTCCATAATCTGTTTCCCTACCCAGCGGAAAGTAAGGATAATGTGTCTGAAAAGTCCAAAGCATGGCAAAGAATGGCTTTGAAGTATCCTTGCTAATCCAGTTAAGAAACCTTACCGATAAACAAGAATCAGAAGTGCCATCCAGATTTTCCTTAGTGTAACGCTTATCCGTTAAAACGCCATCAGCACAGGTATTGGTCCTGAAATCCTGTATCGTATCAAAACCCCTGTATTTTAAAAACCCTTCTGCATTTTGATACCGGTTATCACCTGAATTAATATATGCCGTTCTGTATCCTGCTTTTTTTAATTCTGAAGAAATAGAAGGCATCGCAAAATCAGGATTTTCTGCGGTGATTGATTTGTAAGATAAGTCTGGATATGTGGCACATAAAAAAGAAACCAACGATTTATTAGTGGACGGCACATGTGCATACACGGCATTAAACATTACGGCCTTATTCTTAATTGAGTCTAAAAATGGTGTGGTATTGAAATGCTTATTATAAGGGGTAAGATATTCTGCTGGCGTGGATTCCAATATAACTACTACCACATTTTTTACTTTAGATCCGCTGAATAAATTGATATACATGGGGGCAGAAATGTCACTATTTTTTACATTGAACTCACTTTTACTGGCCAGGCTTTGCCCGGAAAAAATAGAAAAACTTTCTGTACCGTTTAAAGAACTGAGAAAATAAAAAACAGGATTTACAGTTTGCAGTTTTGTTATTTTTTGATTGCTGGCCGGAATAAAACCGGCAGAAATAAACAGAATTACAGTGAGTGCTATTACTCCTGGCTTTCTAATGTAAATCCGGTAAATGATCCAGCACAAAGGAATTATTGAAAGCATTATCAATGCGGATCCCTTAATGAAATCAGGATTAAAATTTGCCTTTACCGCTTTTGAAGCATCGGTACTTTTCAGAAAATCTGAATAATAAAGCCATTGAAAATTGAATGGTTTACCTACGGTCTGTATAAGCTTTCCATTTAAAACGGCTATCAACAGCGAGAGGAAAATAAAAAAAACATAAGTCGCCAAAATTGCTTTTCTGTTTTTCTTTCGGACATTAAACAATAGCCCAAAAATGCTAAAGAGCAAAGCTGCAAATAAAAAATCGGAAAAAAATGCTTTAAGCAGTTGAGGAAAAATTACCGGTTTAATCAAAAAAGGAAGTAATAGCTGAGTAAAATAAGCCCGGATAAAGAATAAACAGCATACCATTGCAATGGATGCTGATATAAAAAAAGCGCTTTGATTAAAAGATTCAGGGGGCACCGCCAAATAATATTTCCTTGCAAAAAACATCAGCAAGGCTACTGTCGAAAACAGGATAAAAATTGCAGTCCCGTATTTGATCAACTGTACGCTGTTTTGCAAACTGACATACAATGGGTCCTGGGTGATCTTTACAGTTACATTACTGCCTGATTTGATGTGGTAAAATTTATTATCTTTTTGATTATTGAATCCTGAATGAGTCACTGTTAACCGAAATAATCCTTCTTTTTGTTTATAAGTGAAAAAGTAGTCTATCACATTCCCAGAAGGCACATCAATTTTAACCACAAATTCATCGCCCTCTTTTATCATGGGGGTAGTCATTACTTTATTTGTAACAGTGCCAGGCGGGGGATTATCAATATTTCCCCAGTCATTAACACCCCAAACAAGATAAACCTCGGTTGCCTTTGGCGCAAAATACCTGATTTCTGTTTGACCTGCTTTTAATGTAAATCCCGGCAATACAAACAACAACAAAAAAATAGTAAACCTCTGCATGAACATAATAAATTCCCTTTTTTTTAAATTTTTCCTTAAGAATTAATACAAGTAACGAATTTTTCTCGTAGATAATATAAATGTTGCCAATAAATTATATCCCTGTTACTTATAATAAAATGCAATAGAGGCAAACGCATCTAAATTTACTTTTAACACATGGACTCTGGCTAATTTTTTGGAAATGCTTGTGGTAAATTTTCTTCGCCTTTGTTGGTGCTTCACCTCTCATTATAAAGACAACATCGACCTTCAGGACAGGTAGTTTATTTGGATTAAAAATTGGATACTACCAAGGGCTTCAAAAGCCTTCACAGTCGAAGTTATAGTTAATTAATAAAATCTTCTTTTGAAAGCATTTTTAGATCCCTTGCAACACCAGCATTTATCAACCCGAAAAGGTCGACATTTAAGGAGAGCAGGTATAGGAATGCATAATTAGAAAAAGCATACCCATTAGGGCGGCCTATGGACAGCCCTTTTTTAATGAGTTCTTTTCTTTGCTCATCTGTAATGTCTGTCAAAAATTGTAAGTAAAGAAATATTTCATGCCCCAAAAGCTTTGCATCATATTCCTTAAATTGGTTTTCTTTTGTTCGAATTAGTAAAGTATTATTGCTGATACCAATAAACTTCCCCTTATTGGTATCACATCCACTATACAGAAAAATGCATTGATAAATCTGATCCATAATCAGCCGTAAAATATACAAATAAGATTTAAATTCAAATAGCAAATACAGCAATACCAAATATTAAACCCGTCTGGGAGGGGTTGTGAGGACGAAACTTACTTTAGAAGAATACTTTTAATGATTTGGACAAAGTAAATAAAATGTTTACATTGAACGGCCAACTACCTATCCGCACCTTTTGCAATTCTACGAGCCGAATTAAAAACAGCATTAACTTATCAGCAAATGACAGCAACTAGCAAAAGCAGGATAACATCCATCGATTTTTTACGCGGATCAGTTATGATTATCATGGCGCTTGACCATGTAAGGGATTATTTGTATTTCGGGTCATTTTATTTTAACCCGCTTGATTTTGAAAAAACAAATGGCGTATTATTTTTTACCAGGTGGGTCACACATTTTTGTGCGCCCATATTTATGCTGCTTGCCGGTACTTCCGCTTTTT
The DNA here is from genome assembly GCA_043745405.1 of Ferruginibacter sp. Taxonomy (GTDB): domain Bacteria; phylum Bacteroidota; class Bacteroidia; order Chitinophagales; family Chitinophagaceae; genus Ferruginibacter. The sequence continues at coordinate 5,498 of JAYTTI010000197.1, forward strand.
TAATAGGGCAAAAAAAAACCAAAAAAGAGCTGTCAATTTTTCTTTTAACACGTGGGCTATGGCTGATTTTTTTGGAAATGATTGTGGTAAATTTTGGCTGGAACTTTAATATACTGTTTCCGTCGGTTTTTTTCATCACTATTTGGGCATTGGGCATAAGTATGATAGTGCTGGCTGCATTGATTCATTTGCCCCAAAAATTAATCCTTGCTATTTGTATTGTACTGGTGGCCGGCCATAATCTTTTAGATGGTGTTCATATAGACGGTAATACCTTACCTGCCTTTGGCTGGTCGCTGTTGCATGAGCAACAGTTTTTTACCTGGCATAAAGAAATTCTTTTAGTGGGCTATCCGCTGATTCCGTGGATTGGTGTAATGCCGTTGGGTTACCTGCTGGGCCAATGGTATGCAGCTGGATATAGTGCTGATAAACGAAGAAAGAATTTATTGATCCTTGGCTGCTCTGCCATCGTTTTATTTATTGTACTCCGGTATAGTAATTTGTATGGCGACCCGGTAAAATGGAGTGCACAAAAAAATCCTTTTTTTACTTTCCTGTCTTTTATAAATGTAAACAAGTACCCGCCTTCTTTATTATACCTTTTAATAACACTGGGGCCTGCACTTATATTCCTGGCATTTACAGAAAAGCTACAGGGCGCTTTTGTAAAAGTGGTTTCGGTATATGGACGTGTACCCATGTTTTATTACCTGACTCATATTTATTTGATTCATTTAATAGCCATGATTGCATCAGCAATACTACCCGGCCAGCACTGGAGTATTTGGATACTTAATGAGCCAATATGGTTTACAAAGGGGCTTAGGGGTTATGGATTTTCATTGGCTGTTGCTTACATCATTTGGTTAACCGTAGTTATTGCATTGTATCCTTTATGCAAACGTTACGATATGTATAAACAGACACATAAAGAAAAATGGTGGCTGAGTTATTTGTAAGAATAATAATTACTTTTGACTATTGATAGTAAATAGTCAAAAAAATATGAAAATTAAAGATAAAATAGAGATAGCCCTTAAAGAAAAAGGTGATTTGAGTGTAAAAGAGCTGGTGGACATGCTTCATGTGTCCAAGCAGGCTATTCACATCGCTATAACCCAGCTTTTAGAGCAGGATATTATTGTAAAGTTTGGCCGCACACCAAAAACCATTTACCGGTTAAACAGCGGAACCGTTGTTGCCGAAAATGATTTTACAGCAATAAACAGCGACAGCAAAAAATACCTAGCCAAAAACTTTCTGCTTATCACAGAGATTGGCAAAATGATGGAAGGTATTGAAGGTTTTAGTCATTGGTGCAGGCAACGCAAGCTGCCTTTTGAGAAAACGCTGGATGAATATGTAAAAACAAGGCTGAAATATGACGGCTATATCAACACTTATGGAATTATTGATGGGAAAGAAAAATTGGTAAGTACCAAGGGATACGATAAAATTTATCTGGATGAAATATTGTACTTGGATTTTTATGCCATTGAAAGATTTGGCAAAACAGGATTAGGTACATTACTGCATTATGCCAAGCAGGGGCAAAATAAATTTTTAATGAAAATTTTGATATCAGAAATAAAGCAAAAGGTGGAGTCGCTGCAAAAAAGAACGCAGTTTGATGCAGTTGGTTTTGTGCCACCAACCATCAGGCGGGAAGTGCAGATTATGAAATACCTGGAAACACATTTGAAAGTAAACCTGCCTAAAATTAATATCCAGAAAATTTCAGGTATCATTCCTGTTCCGCAAAAATCATTAAATAAGATTGAGGAACGTATCAGCAATGCAGAAAATACATTTGCAGTAACTGAAACAGTAAAATACAGGCACCTGCTTTTAATTGATGATGCTGTTGGCAGCGGCTCAACAATGAATCAGATAGCAGGAAAAATAAAACAAAAAGGCATCGCAAAAAAAATAACAGGACTTGCAGTAGTAGGCAGCTTTAAAGGATTTGATGTGGTAACAGATGTTTAAAGTAAACTGCCTTCATCAATTGACAATTTTAAAAAACTAGATAACCCTTTTACCAAATGGCCACAGCAATTAAAACCAGAATTGAATCCATCGACCTGCTCCGTGGAATAGTGATTATTATCATGGCGCTGGATCATAGTCGTGATTTTTTTCATTACGCCGCATTTTCAGACGATCCGCTGAACCTTGCTACCAGTACCCCTTTTTTGTATTTCACCAGGTGGATTACCAATTTATGTGCGCCCACTTTTGTATTTCTTGCAGGCACATCCGCATGGTTGCAAAGCCAGCGTAAAACAACAAAGGAGCTTAGCAAATTTTTAATCACACGAGGGCTGTGGTTGGTATTGGTTGATTTAACAGTGATGAGCCTGGGTATTTTGGGTGATATCCATTTTGGAATTTTTGTGCTGCAAACAATCTGGTCTATTGGTATCAGCATGGCTATCCTTGGTTTAATGATCTGGCTTCCGTTTAATGCGATATTAATTACGGGGCTGGTGATTGTCTTCGGTCACAATGCACTGGATTACATTGAAAAAAATCATACAGGGCAATTCCCCTTATGGTGGTCTATGCTTCATGTACGTGGCCTTCACCCCCTCTGGGGAAATCACCAGTTATTTGTTGTATACCCTTTTCTTTCATGGAGTGGACTAATGATGCTGGGCTATTGCTGTGGTAAAATATTTACGCAGTTTGAAACAGTAAAGCGAAATAAAATTTTACTATGGCTTGGCATCAGCCTCTTGATATTTTTTGCAGTGCTAAGGGCAACCGATTCGTATGGCAATCCTTTCCAGTGGTCGAATCAAAAAAATGCGTTGTACACCTTCTTTTCCTTTATGGATGTACATAAATACCCACCTTCACTTTTATATATCTGTGTCACCATTGGTCCGGGGCTTATCTTTCTGGCATTTATAAAAAATACACAAAGCCGCTTTGCAAAAATTATGATTGTATATGGCCGTGTGCCGCTGTTTTTTTACATCCTCCATTTTTATGTATTACATACGCTTGATATCATTTTATTTCTTTCAAGAGGGCATAGTTTTGCGGAAGGTATGAAGGGTGTAAAAGAGTTGCCATTCAAGTTTATCATTCCTGGTGAAGGTTACAGCCTGTGGGTGGTATATGCCATTTGGATAACAGTAGTTGTGGCTATGTATCCATTATGTAAATGGTATGACCATTATAAAACAAATCATCCAGAAAAAAAATCGCTTAGTTATTTATAAAAACAAATATATGCAGGCAGCAGCAAGCATCAACAGCGCCGTTAAAGGCAAAAGAATTGAATCGATTGATTTACTTCGTGGAATAGTAATCATCATTATGGCGTTGGATCATGTACGGGATTATTTTCATGCCGATAATTTTTTATACGATCCTACAGATATGACTAAAACAAATGCAGCCGTATTTTTTACCCGCTGGATAACTCATTTTTGTGCCCCGGTATTTGTGCTTCTTGCAGGTACTTCTGCATTTTTAGTAGGGGAAAGAAAAACAAAAAATGAACTCGCTGCTTTTTTATTAAAACGCGGGTTGTGGCTGATGCTGCTTGAAACTGTTGTTATTAATTTTGCCTGGAGTTTCAATCCTGCCTACCCATTTTTTCGTCTGCAGGTAATTTGGGTGCTGGGGTTGGCAATGGTTATTTTATCAGCAATAATTTATCTGCCACCAAAAATTATTTTAATAACCGGCCTGCTTATTTTATTTGGCCATAATTTACTAGACAATATTCATACATCCGGCAACAGTGCCGGGGATTTTTTATGGGGTGTATTGCATGAAAGAAAAAGATTTACCATCGGTACAAAAACAATTGCTACAGGTTACCCGGTACTATCCTGGGTTGGCATAATGGTATTGGGTTACTGTGCCGGGGCATTGTATAAAAAAGGCATGGATGCTGCTGTACGAAAAAAATATTTGCTGATGATAGGTACCACAGCAATAGTATTGTTCCTGTTGATAAGAGGCATTAATATGTACGGCGATAAAGCGCCCTGGGAGTTTCAGTCATCTTTTATTATCACCCTTTGTTCTTTTCTGAATGTAACAAAATATCCGCCATCCTTAATGTATTCATTGATGACATTGGGACCTTCACTTATTTTATTGGCGGTATTGGAAAAACCGTTGAACTGGCTTGGTAAAATAATTATACCCATTGGCCGGGTGCCACTCTTCTTTTACATCCTGCACCTGTTCCTCATTCACGTGCTGGCGGTTGTTGCAGTTGTATTAAGCGGAAGACCGTGGACGGATATGATTTTACCCCTAAACGCCAATGCAAAAGATGCGCCTTGGCTGGCGGGCTATGGTTTTTCATTGGCAGGAACCTACCTGGTATGGATACTGGTGGTGATGTTACTTTACCCGCTTTGCAAATGGTATGACCGGTATAAAACAAATCACAAAGAAAAATGGTGGTTGAGTTATTTATAAAAACATCAAAAAAATAAATTGCTGGTTACCATTGCCAGCAGCTTATAAAAATAAAAAAACCTTACATCGCATGACCACACTTAATAAAACCAGGATTCATTCCATGGATCTGTTACGGGGTATTGTTATGATCGTAATGGCATTGGATCATACCAGAGATTATTTCCATGCCGACTCGTTTGTGTTTGACCCGCTTGATCTTAAAAAAACAAGCGTCGCCGTTTTTCTTTCCAGGTGGATTACTCATTTCTGTGCACCAATTTTCATGCTGCTTACAGGCACTTCTGCTTTTTTAGTGGGTGAAAGAAAGGGGACAAAAGCGCTGTCAAGATTTTTATTTACAAGGGGATTATTTTTGGTATTGATGGAACACACTGTCGTCAATTTTGGGTGGAATTTTAATATTCATTTTGCCGAGTTTGACTTTCTTGTTATCTGGTCACTGGGTGCAAGCATGATAGCACTATCTGCGATGGTATATTTACCAAGAAAAATAATCCTGGCTATTGGAATTGTTTTGGTTGCCGGGCACAACCTGCTGGATAATGTTCATGCAGAGGGAAAAGGATTGAGCGCATTTATTTGGTCGCTGCTGCATGAGCCTGGTACGTTCAGTTTTGCCGGCAAAACTATTTTTGTAATGTACCCCGTGATACCCTGGATCGGTATCATTGCATTAGGATACAGTTTGGGAAGTCTCTATTCAAAAAATATAGATGCTGGTCAAAGAAGGAAAACTCTATTGTGGATCGGAACTGGCGCCATTCTTTTGTTTATGGTCATTCGCCTGGTTAATATCTATGGTGATGCATCACTATGGAACAAACAGCATTCCTTCGTTTATACTTTCCTCTCCTTTATCAAAGTAACTAAATATCCTCCTTCTCTCCTGTATGCGTTGATGACCCTTGGCCCTGCTCTTATCTTTTTGGCTTTGTTCGAAAATAAACCCGGGTGGTTGGGAAAAATATTTATAGTATATGGCCGGGTGCCGATGTTCTACTATATCCTGCACATTTATCTCATCCATTTGCTGGCCATGTTTGCCACCCGTTTCTGCGGACATCAGTGGAGTGACATGATCTATGATAACTTTGATAATTCGACCAAACTGAATGGCTATGGATTTTCATTGGGCGTTGTCTACCTGGTGTGGATCCTGGTGGTATTAATGCTTTACCCGCTTTGCAAATGGTACGATCAATATAAAACCAATAATAAAGAAAAATGGTGGCTGAGTTATTTATAAAAAAATTTACTCTTTTTAAAACAAACCTATACATGCTAAACTTTAGCCAATATGCCCAACCAAACAATAAATAACAGCAATGCAGCCCCGGTAGGCCAGCAGGATAGGATTACTATTCTTGATAGTCTTCGGGGTATTGCCATACTGGGCATATTACTGGTGAATATTACGGGCTTTGGGTTACCCAGCCCTGCTGCTAATGGCGACCTTTCAGTAATGAATGAAGTGGGCACCATCAATTTTAAAGCCTGGTATATTATTGATTGGTTTTTAGAAGGCAGCCTGCGGGCTTTATTTTCCATGTTGTTTGGCGCAGGAGTAATTTTATTCATTAGCCGCCAGGAAAAAAAAACAGAAGGGATTATGCCAGCAGAATATTTTTTTCGCCGCCAGTTATGGTTACTGGTCTTTGGTTTGTTCAATGCTTTTGTGCTGTTGTGGTTTTGGGATATCCTGTTTCTATATGCCATCTGTGGTATGATCCTTTTTGCCTTCCGGAGGCTATCGCCTAAATCAATGATTATAGCAGCAGTAGTTTGCCTGGCATTTCAAACTGCAAGAGATAATGTAAATTATTACCGGGAGAAAAATGTTATTTCCAGACGGGAAATAATAGCAAAAATGGATACCACACAAATAAAACTTACACATGAACAAAAAGTACAATTAGACGCTTATACTGAATTTAAAGAAAAAAATTCTGTTGCTGCTAAAAAGAAAGAAATGGAAGAAAGCCTGAAAAAAGTGAGGGGCAATTATGGGGAATTATACGAGTACCAAAGTGAAAGGAGTCTTCATAATGAATTATTTCATACCTATTTCGTATTATGGGATGTACTGATATTTATGTTTCTAGGAATGGCTTTTTATAAAAACGGAATATTGTTGGGCAATGCCTTATTAAAAGTTTATTGGCTGATGTTTATTGCAGGATTGGGAAGTGGCTTAATCCTGTCCTGGTTCAGGCTTCAGCCTATGATCAATTATAATTTTAATAATTATGAGATTACCAAAAATGTAAAATTTGAGTATTATGAAATATCCCGGGCCTTCAGGTCTATCGGTATTTTAGGATTAATAATGCTGCTATACAGATCGGGTTGGTTTAAATGGTTGTTTGCAATGATGCGCCCGGTAGGGCAAATGGCTCTTACTAATTACCTGATGCAATCTTTTTTAATGGGATTGTTTTTCTATGGAATTGGGTTTGGGATGTTTGGTAAATTACAGCGTTACGAGATATATTATGTTGTTGGGGCAACATGGTTGCTGCAAATTATCTGGAGCCATATCTGGTTAAGATATTTTCGCTTTGGCCCGTTAGAGTGGTGCTGGCGCAGTTTAACCTATTGGAAATTACAACCATTCAAAAAATAAATGACTCAATACTTAACTCTTCTGCTAAATGATAATACTTAATAAAAACAGGATTGAATCCATCGAGAGCGCAATATTTTGGATGTTTATGTTTGATATCATTCATCACCGAGGCCAGTTGAGTACATATTACCGGCATATGGGTGTAAGAAACCCACAGATATATGGCCCCACTGCCGAAGATATGGAAGCAATGATGGCAGTCAGGCAAAATTAATGAACGCTAATTTTTATACCATTTTTAATCACTTAAAAACAACAAAACAATGAAAAAAAATCATCTCCTTCAATCCCTGGCAGCCACTGTTGCCATTTCGTTTTTTATGATTGCCTGTAATTCGCCAAAACCGCCGGCCATCGCTGCCTTCGATATTACAGTCGCCAAAAAAGAAATAGAAGAAGCCAATAGCAACTTTATGAATGTTTTAAGTAAGGGCGATTCTGTTGGTTTGGCAAATTGCTATACTGCTGACGCAAAGTTTATGAGCTCGAATGCACCGGCTGTTGCGGGCAGAAATAATATACAGTCGGCAGTTGCTGGCTTAATCAATGCAGGAGTTACTAAACTCAATTTAAAATTACTGGATGCCTGGGGAACAGAGGCGCTGGTAGCTGAAGAAGGTGAATTTACATTGGCCACCAAAGATGGTACACAAATAGACAAAGGAAAATACATTATACTCTGGAAAAAAGAAGACGGTAAATGGAAACTTTTCCGCGACATTTTCAATTCGGATTTGCCTGTTCCGGCAGCACCGGCTAAATAAATTTTCTATTACAAATAATGAGGGTGTTAATTTTTAACCCCTCATTATTTGTATTAAATGGCTAATAAAATAAATCAATTTAAACAATGAAAAAGCAATTTAATTTTCCCGTTAAATTAAAATCAGCAACACTGGTTATTACTTTATTTATTGCAGTACAAAGTTGCAGCCATGCACCAAAAGAAACACCAAAGGAAACACCGGTTGTATCCGAAACGCCTGACTATTTTCAATTACGCCCGAAAGTTGAAAAAGAATACGGTTATACCCATGCTGTAAAAATTGGCAATGATATTAAAATATCTGGTGCCGTTAGTATGGATGATAATGGTGTTTTAACCGCTCCTGGTAATCTTGATCAGCAAATGAAAAATTGTTACGGTGATTTAGAAAAAATCCTGCAACATTATGGTTACAGTTTTGATGATGTAGTGGTAGAAAATGTATTCACCACCAATATGCAGGAGTTTATTAAAGTTTCCACCTATCGCAACAGTATTTATAAAAAACAATTCCCCACCGGTACCTGGCTTGAAGTAAAGGGCCTGGCATTGCAGGGTCAGTTGATTGAAATAGACATGGAAGCGCATAAGGCAAAATGATGAATGGGTTACTTGCATAATATATTTCTTATTAGAAAAAGATAATCATCAAAACCATTAAAATAAAATGAAAAAAAATTTCAATATTTTTCTATCCTTTTTTCTATTTGCTTTATCGGCAAACGCACAAAACAGGGTAATTAAAGCAGGGCACCTGTTTGATGCCCGAAGCGGTAAAATGCTGGATAACCAAATCATCATTATTAATGATGGTAAAATAAAAGAAGTAGGGGCAAACCTGAAAATCAACAAATCAGATACGGTTATTGACCTCTCCAGCTCATGGGTTTTACCAGGGCTCATGGATTGCCATGTACATATTACTGCCAACCTTCCGTATAGAAGCAGGACCTGGAATGAGATGTATGCAACTGAAAGCAGCTCCCTTCGTGCAATCAGGGGTTCAGTAGTTGCCAGGCAATTTTTGGATAACGGGTTTACAACAATCAAGGAAATAGGCAATGATGCAAACTATGCCACTGCTGATGTAATCAAGGCAATCAACAAAGGTTGGATTCAAGGGCCGACAATAATCTATGCCGGAAAAATTATTGCGCCCTATGGGGGACAATCTAAAGGAATCAATGCCGAACACGAATCTTTTTGGAAATTTGAATATATAGATGCAGACACGCCGGAGGAAATAAAAAAAGCAGTGAGGCAAAATATTTATTATGGGGCCACCGTAATAAAAATGGTAACGGGCGACAACGGAATTTATGATGCAGCAGATATTAAAGCGGCTGTTGATGAAGCAAAAAAATATGGGTTAAAAGTTACCGTGCATGTTATGGGGGGCGAAGCTGCAACAAATGTAATTGCTGGTGGTGCTGCTGCAATTGAACACGGGTTTGGTTTGGATAGTATCCAGTTGCAGTTGATGAAAGATAAGGGGATATTTTTAGTAGGAACAGATTTTTCATTTGACAATTTTTATGCTTATGGAGTGGATTCAGCAAGAGCAAAAGCTGGGGAAAATATGATTATAGACAGGCTTAAAAGAGCCTATAAAATTGGAACAAAGATGGCTTTTGGAACAGATATAGTGATTGACCTTCCTGGACTGAACCGCATAGAATCAAACCTTAAAATATTACACAGTTGGAAAGCAGCAGCAATACAGCCAGCATATATTTTACAAACAATGACAATTAATGCAGCTGAATTATTAGGTATGGAAAAAGAGAGAGGTGTTATCGAACCATCTTTTTATGCAGATATTATTGCACTAAAAAATAATCCACTGGAAGATATTGAAGCAATAAAAAGTATCCGGTTTGTAATGAAGGACGGCAAAGTAATCAGGGATAAATAAAAATCAAACCAATGAAAAAAATATTACTCCTCATTATTGCAATTATGGTTACCGGGTTGCTGCAGGCTCAACAGCCATCAACGGTAAGCCAGCAGGCAGTGCAGCAAACGGTGATAAAATTATTTGATGCTTTATCAAACCGTGTTTCAGTAAGTCTTAAAAATTACTGTGCCGCTGAAATTTTATTAATTGAATATGGCATGATATGGAACCTTGACACACTCATTTATAAGGCAATTACACTGAATCAGTCGACAGATTTTAAACGGATAAATACTATTGACTTCATCAACACAAGCATTCATCAAAGTACAGCATGGGTTATTTATAATCTCCATTCAGCAATTACCAGGGATGGAAAACAATCATCGGTGCAATGGATGGAAACCGTTGTTTTAGTAAAGGATAAAAGCTTATGGAAGATTAAGGTATTGCATTCAACACTTATTAAACGTACATAATCAAAACTTAAAAATTTGGATTTATGAAAAAAATAGCACTCTCTTTTATTATTGTTTGTTTTTTAACTGCCACAGCTTATTCGCAAACAACATTCAGCGACGAAACAAAAAAGTACATTGAATACAATGACTCCGTTACTGTGTTTACAAATGCTTTTTTAATTGATGGCAAGGGCAGTGCTGCCAAACCACATCAAACAGTTATTGTCAGCAAGGGTAAAATTAATTGGGTGGGTGATGATGCAAAAGCAATAATTCCGAAAGGCGCTAAAACAATCGATTTGAATGGCAAAGCTTTGATGCCTGGTTTAGTGATGATGCATGAGCATATGTATATTTCAGCACATTCTATTACACCAAGGTATTTGAATTTAAAACAATTGCCGTTTACTTTCCCCCGAATGTATTTAGCCTGCGGTGCTACTACCATCCGAACCTGTGGAAGTATTGAACCCTATTCGGATATGAGGCTTAAAAAAGATATTGATGGGGGAATAATTCCAGGGCCCTCCATCGAATTAACCGCACCATATATAGAAGGAAAAGAAGCCCGTTTTCCACAAATGAAAGAATTTAAAAGCCCGGAGGAAGCAACCTTATTTGTAAACTATTGGGCCGACCAGGGCTTTACCTCTTTTAAAGCATACATGGGTATTGATAAACTTACTTTAAAAGCTGCTATTGATGCGGCCCATAAAAGAAATTTAAAAATAACCGGCCATTTATGTGCTGTTACCTACCGTGAAGCCGCTACATTGGGCATAGATAACCTGGAACATGGATTTATTGCCAGCACTGATTTTGCAGCCAGTAAAAAAGAAAACGAATGCCCAACGAATGCTACCCAATCTTTGGCTAATCTTAATATTGGTAACGATAGTGTAAAAGCATTGCTGCAGTTTTTAATTGACAGGAAAGTAGGCATTACTTCTACATTGGCGGTATTTGAAGGTTTACTAACCACGCAACCTCCGCCTTCTGAAGAGGTACTCGATGCCTTTTCGCCGGATGCAAGAGATTATTATTTAAAACAATTTGCACGGATCAAATCACAAAAAAGCCCTTCAGACTTTGATAAAGCGTATGCCAATAATGGAAAAATGGAAAAGCTATTTTATAATATGGGCGGCTTGTTAACCGTGGGGACTGACCCAACAGGAAATGGAGGAATATTGGCAGGATATGGTACCTGGCGTGCAATAGAATTATTGGTGGAAGCCGATGGCTTTGCTCCTTTGGAAGCAATAAAAATAGCCACATCAAATGGAGCCATTGCGTTAGGATTTGATAAAACTATTGGTACCATTGAAACAGGTAAATCGGCCGATATACTTATCATTGACGGCGACCCATCAAAAAATATTACTGATATACGAAAAGTGCTTTTTGTTTTTAAAAATGGGGTTGGTTATAACTCCAAAAAATTATTTGAATCGGTAAAAGGGAAAGTTGGGTTTTATTAATGAGATAAAAAATTAAGCTAAGTGGTGGGAGATTATAAAAGGGCTGGAGCTGCCAAATAAAAAATACCTGAAAGTATATGGACGAAGAAGAAAAAATATTCCTTACTGATGGTGGTAATTTAATCAAGCTTATAAAAAAGCAATACCATTTAGAAAATGAGTGAGGAAGAAAAGCAGCTATAAATATTCAAATGGTCGGTACATAAAGATATTTCGGTACAATCCGAAAAAAAGGTATTAAATTTACGGATATAGCCGAAAATATGATAGAACGTTTTTTAGGAAGGAATATCAAAAAAAGACTTGGCGACAGCAAAGCAATCATCATTACCGGGCCAAGGCAAACCGGCAAAAGTACTTTATTGCAGCAATGCCAGGCAACATTTAAACAACCTGTTGCCTGGTGGAATGGTGATGAAACAGATTACCGTACAATGTTAGAGAATGCAACTTCTACCAAACTGCGTTCAGTAATTGGTAAAAACAAAACAGTAATTATTGATGAAGCGCAACGCATACACAATATTGGACTATGTATGAAACTGATTACTGATAATATTAAAACAGCTAAACTCATCGCCACCGGTTCTTCTGCGTTTGAACTGGCCAATAAAATAAATGAACCCCTAACGGGGCGTAAATGGGAGTATCATCTTTATCCATTTTCGTTTGGTGAAATGGTAAACCATACTAATTTGCTGGAAGAAAAAAGGTTGCTGCACCAACGGCTCATTTATGGCTACTATCCCGATGTAGTAAACAATCCGGGTAACGAAGTGGCGCTCTTAAAACAATTGGCCGATAGCTATTTGTACAAAGACCTGCTAACCTGGGAGCGGATACAGAAACCTGCCCAATTAGAAAAACTGGTACAGGCGCTGGCATTTCAAATGGCACAGGTGATTAGTTATAATGAGCTTGGGCAGCACTGCGGGCTGAATGCCGAAACGGTAGAGAAATATATTACCCTTTTAGAAAAAGCATTTATCGTTTATCGCCTGCCTGCATTGAGCCGTAACCCAAGAAACGAATTGAGAAAAAGTTTTAAAATATTTTTTTATGATAATGGTTTACGCAATGCTGTTATCAATCAGTTTAATCCTGTAAACCTGCGGCAGGATATTGGGCAGCTTTGGGAAAACTGGTTTATTACAGAACGGTTAAAATTTAACAGCTACAACGAAAAATTTGTATCAAGATTTTTTTGGAGAACATTGGCGCAGCAGGAAGTAGATTACATAGAAGAAGCAAACGGAAAACTAACAGCCTTTGAATGTAAATGGAACCCCAAAGCAAAAGGTGGTGTGAGCAAAGCTTTTACCAATATGTATAAAAAAGCAGTAACGCATGTGGTTCATCACGGCAATATGGATGAATTTCTTTTATAAAACTTTCTTTAAAAGATAAAAATGAGTGAGGAAAAAAATATACAGGAAAACCCGGAAGACCGCAAGCGGGAAAGTCCGGAAGAAATGCAGTTGAATAATACTTCAACAGGTGAAAATATTTCGCCACCGGAATCCGGCAACCAGCAACCGGAAACAGAAATCAACAAATCAGACTTCATCACATCAGACATACAAAACATGGAAGTACATCACCACCCAAACGTAGAAAAGAAAAATTTAAAAGAATATTTGCTGGAAGGCATAATGATTTTTCTTGCTGTAACGATGGGTTTTTTTGCAGAGAATATCAGGGAACATTTTACTGATGTAAGAATAGAAAAGGAATATCTATCTACTTATAAACAACAACTGCTGATAAATAAAGAACAGTTGCTCGGCATAAAAAATGCTATGGTCGATTATAAGCCTGCTGTTGATAGTTTAGCTGATTTGTTTTTTCAAAAGAACGAAAACAAAGACCTTATCAAGACTGCCCGTCTAGTAGTTAAATCAAAAATGCTTATCCTTACAACCATTGATATGGATGCATATCAGCAACTGGTAAACTCAGGTGGTTTTAAATACATACACAACATAGCGCTTAAAGATACGATGGCAAAATATGCAGACGCAATAAAGGATTTTGAGAATTACAACAGTTTTATTCTAAATTATATTACTCAAAGCATTGCTGTAATAAATTCAATGGAAGATTGGCACGACTTCTTTCATGATCATACCGTTGAAATAATGCCTTACCCTGAATTAACTGAAAGAGAAAGAAGAACAATGGTGGCTTTCAACAAAGCCAGGTATCTTAACGCAGTAACTAATGAATTGAGCATGCAGGACATCCTGCTTATAAATGAGCATCTTCTAAAAATAGTAAATGAAGAATTAAATAAATAGTATTTTGTTCCCGGCTGTGTTGCTGCTATCGTCTCCGGTTGTGTCACTCAATTGTACGTTCAGATCAATAATGAGCAGTAAGTACAAGTCCCAACGTAAAGTCGGAATGCCGATTTTACATCGGCAATATGCGATGCAACAAAAGCTTAATTGATAATCAATAGTTGGGTTCAAATGAAAATTAAATGACAGAAGACCAAAACATATCAGAAGAAAATTCTCAGGAACAAATAACAAACTTCAATGAGGAAGTTGAGAATGAAAATATTCTGCCTGCCCGACAGGCAGATTCGCAGCAGGAAACTATTAAACAAAGCGAAACTCAAAACGCAAAACAAGAAACTGAAAATATGGAAACCCACGCACAAGATTTACACAAAGCACCAGGCCACGGCTGGAAACATTATTTCTTTGAATTTTTTATGTTGTTCCTTGCTGTGTTCTGCGGATTTTTGGCAGAGAACTGGAGGGAACATATTGTTGAGCAGGAACGGGAAAAGCAATACATCGAATCACTTGTTGCAGACCTTAAAAGCGACCAGGAAGTGCTGTCTAAACATATTGCAGATGTGAAAGCAGGTACTTTAATGATGGATAGCCTGATCGCTATTCTAAATAACCCTTCGCAGGTTGCTGATAATACGGGCCGGTTATATTACCTGGCAAGGCTTGCACCACGATTAAAGCCATTATCAACCAACACCAGAACATTTGAACAACTAAAAAACTCAGGCAATTTCAGGCTTATAAAAAAACTTGGTACTTCTAATAAAATTATGACCTATTACGAAAAATTCCCGTTGGTACATCTGCTGGAATCCATTAATGAAACCGAATTCACTGAATACAAAAAAGTTGCATCAAAAATTTTCGATCCTGCTGTGTTGGTAAAGATGGAGGGAAATAATAGTGAGATAAAACGAATAACTGAAAACCCTTCTTTACGTAGTACTGATAATGAATTATTGCAGGAGCTCTCTGTTTTTTCTGTTTATATGCATGGAACAAAAACAGGAATGACCGGGGCCGCAGAAGAACTAAAAGTTGCAGGGGTAGAATTATTGGAATATTTACAAAAAGAATATCACCTGGAATAAAAGGAGCGAAGAAAAAATGTACAGCATAAAATATCATTAAAAAAATTACATGAAAAAAATACTTTTAATTCTACTTCTTCCAATTACTGTTATTGCACAAAGCAATAATGCAAAACTGCTCAGGCAATTTATGACAGGGCAGCAGCAATATTTTAATTTTAATGGAAATGTTTTGGTGGCAGAAAAAGGGCGACCTATTTACCAGCAGGCGCTGGGATATGCCGATTACAATATCGGGCGAATGTTGAATGACAGTTCTGTTTTTGAACTGGCATCTGTTTCCAAACAGTTTACCGCCATGGGAATTATGATATTAAAGGAAAAGGGCCTGCTTAATTATATCAATAATATTAAAAAGGTTTTCCCCCAGCTGCCTTATGATAACATTACCATACAATATTTACTGACCCATACATCCGGCCTTCCATCTTATGAAGATCAGTTTGAAAAAAACTGGGACAGAAAAAAGATAGCTTTCAATAAAGATGTTATTGACATGTTGCAACAAAAAAAAGATACCTTGTTTTTTACCCGCGGCAGCAAATGGAAGTACAGCAATACGGGGTACGCATTACTGGCATCCATTATTGAAAAAGTATCGGGTACCAGTTATAATGAATTTATGACGAAAAATATTTTTAAGCCGCTAGGTATGCACCATACTTTTATTTGTAACACACGGAGAATTACTTATAAAATTCCCAACAACTACGCATTGGGTTTTGTGCATTCAGATAGTTTGAAGCGATATATTTTGGCTGATAGTCTACCGGCATTTGATATGGTTTATTACCTTGATGGTATTGTAGGAGATGGTTGTGTAAACTCAACAACCGGCGACCTGTTTATATGGGGCAAGGCTTTGCAGGCAAACACACTTGTAAGTAAAGCTGCATTGGCAGAAATGCTGTCACCGCTGGTACAAATGTTGCCGGCGGATACTTCCTCATTTTATGGTTTTGGCGTGATGGTTCAACCCTATTCACCAAGGGGAAAAATAATTTCACATACCGGCGGCTGGCCCCGGTACCACACATGATTGTCAGTCGGCCCGATATTGACGAAACCATTATACTGCTTAGCAACAACGAATCTAATCTTGGTTTTTTTCGTGCGGCAATTGAATCTATTGTAGAAGATGAGCCATTGCTGATGCCTTATGAACATAAAGAAGTAAAAATTGACACCACAATTTTAAGCAGGTATGTAGGTAAATATTCGGCGGGGCTTACATTACAGTTTATTGCAAAGAATGGAAAGCTGTACCGCCACCGCAATGGCACAGCAGATATTGAATTAAAGCCGGAGTCGAACACAAAATTCTTTTATAGTAATGGTACAGACAGGCAAATAGAATTTGAAATTGATGGCAATGGCAATGTTACCAAAACATGGTTTATTAATATCGGGCAAAAGGGAGAAATGAAAAAGATAGAATAAAATTTTAAACAGGTTTATAAAATGAGTGAAGAAAAAAAACAGCCTTCGGGACAGGCAGGTAAATTATGGAAGAGAAGCTTATTGAAATTTCTGTTGTACATCGTAGTGGGATTTCTATGTGCTTTTTTATACAATAAATTTAAAAAATAGATTTTACACTATGGTTAGCATCTCACCTGCAGCAATTGAATGATGCTGTTACAATGCAAAATAAAGCCTTAGGCTCTGCAAGTGAAAAAGCAAGCAGCAAATGTTGCTGAGTGCAGATGCGTAGCATCGATGTATTTTGTAACAACGGGTTTTAACCCGTTGAATGAAGGTAACAAAGTGGAATGTAGATGCGTAGCATCGGTACATCTTATAACTCGGGGTTTCAACCCGGTGCTCTGGCAAAAAAATAAGCAGAGTTGTAGGCTCGACCCAATTAAAAAGATATAACACATGGCAAACTCATATCACCAAATCTACCTGCAAACAGTGTTTGTGGTAAAATACCGTAAGGCGGTAATTGACAAAGTGTGGAGCGGTCAGTTATATGCAGTGATTGGTAATTTAATAAATGAAACAACTTGTAAAACAATTATTGTAAATGGTGTAGAAGATCACGTGCATTGTTTTATGGGGTTAAAACCTGTGGTTTCAGTTTCTGAATTAATGAAAACAGTAAAAGCAAAATCTTCTAAATATATCAACGACCATTCATTAACCAAAAGTCATTTTGAATGGCAGGATGGATATGGTGTATTTTCTTATGGACAGTCGCAGGTAGACAGGGTGTACAAGTATATCCAAAATCAGGAAGCACATCATAAAAAGCAAAGCTTCAGGGATGAGTACCTGGAGTTTTTAAAGAAGTTTAAAATTGAGTATGATGAAAAATATATTTTTCAAGAGCTTATTTAGACATGTGCCGAGCCTACGGCTCTCGCTTTATATTGTAGCTTTAATCACCGGGTTGAAACCCGGTCTTACAAAACTAAACCGAGCCTACGGCGCTACAATTAAAAGCGAAAGGGTAAGAATATGGAGTGTAGATGTGTAGCATCGGTATATTTTATAGCAACTAAAACCCGATGTTACAAAACTAAACCGAGCCTACGGCTCTACAATTGAAAGCGAAAGAGTAAGGGTATGGAGTGAAGATGAGTAGCATCGATACATCTTATAGCAACTAAAACCCGGTGTTACAAAACTAAACCGAGCCTACGGCTCTACAATTAAAAGCGAAAGAGTAAGGGTATGGAGTGTAGATGTGTAGCCTCGGTACATCTTATAGCAACGGATTTAAATCCGTTGCTATAAACAATAATGAATGCAGATGCGTAGCATCGATAAATCTTGTAACAACGGGTTTCAACCCGTTGAATGAAAGAAGTAAAGTCAATGTAGATGCGTAGCATCGATACATGTTATCAATATGACCTTAATAAAATTAAAACAACCACATGTCTGAAAAAAGATCATTTCCAGGGCCGATTCCCATTCTGATGGCGGTTATTATTCTGGCTGCTATTGCTACCTGGCTTTTACCTGCAGGCCAGTATAATAAACTGGCCGTAAACGGAATGGCTTTTAATTTAATAACGGATAGCAGCGAAGTAAATCTTCCGCTTACACAAAAAATATTAGACAGCCTGGGCATTAAAATCAAGGTACAAAAATTTATAGATGGCGATATCCGCAAACCAATATCTGTACCCGGCACATTTACAAAACAAAAACGAAACCAACAGGGGTTTGTTAGCGTTTTGCAGGCGCCCATAAAAGGAATTATTGACAGTGTCGATATAATTTTATTCGTACTCATCATTGGTGGTTTTATGTTTGTATTTAACGAAACGGGCGCAATGGTAAAAGGTATCAATTGGCTGGCACAAACCATGAAGGGCCGGGAGCATTGGCTGATAGCCATACTGACCATTGTATTTTCTTTTTTTGCTTCCTCGTATGGTATGGCAGAAGAGGCCCTTGTTTTTTATCCTATACTGGTACCCTTGTTCCTTGCTGCAGGCTACGACCTGATTGTACCGCTGGCCATTATTTTTGGAGGCACTTCTGTCGGTTGTCTTCCCGCCTTCTCCAGCCCTTTCTCTGTTATTATTGCATCCAATGCAGCAGGCATTAACTGGATGGATGGATTGGGCGAAAGGATAATAGTCTGGGGAATATCTACCGCATTAATGTTATGGTATATTTTAAGATATGCTGCCAAAGTAAAAAAAGATCCAGCTTCTTCGTGGGTGTTTAAAATGGATGGCGTGGTAAAACCATTGTATGCTGTAAGCATTGATAACAAAACCAGCATTCCCAAACTGGATGGCAAAACAAAACTATTGTTGTTGATTTATATAATGACCTTTCTTACGATGATTGCCGGGGTGGTATTTTTAAAATGGTGGACAACTGAGATGTCGTCGCTGTTCCTTGGTTCATCTATCCTGCTTGCAGTGATAAACCGGATAAATGAAAAAATATTTATCCGCGAATTTATTAAAGGAGCAGAAAGTTTATTGTCGGTGGCGTTTATTATTGGTGTAGCAAGAGGGGTTACCATCGTTTTAAATGAGGGCCATGTAAGTGATTCAATATTATATTATACCGCTAACATGGTTCAGGGAATGCAGCCTGCTTTTTTTATACTTTTACTGTTATTATTTTACCTGGTTTTTTCTCTTTTTATACAATCTACATCCGGTATGGCGGTACTGACCATGCCTATCATTGGCGCATTGGCAATTATGGTTAATATACCGGGTAGGGAAATTGTCAATTCGTACCTGTATGGTATGAGCCTGATGTCGTTTCTAGCGCCTACCGGGCTTATATTACCATCGCTGGCGATGGTAAATATAAGCCTGAAAGCATGGTTTAAATTTATTACGCCTTTGTTGATATTGCTTACCATCATTTGTATAGCAGCATTGGTAATTGGAATTTATTTGTAATGTTAAAGTATACCGATACAACTTGCAGTAGTTAAAAAATAATATGACACTATTTTAAAAATTTGAAAAATGAAAGCAAAAAAAATTATTTCAATTGCGGGGTCATTATTAATTACCCTCTCTTCAGCCATTGGGCAAACCGTGTGGCCAACAAATGGTTGGCTTACTGCCACACCAAAAGAGGTAGGTTTAAATGCAGACTCTCTTTCTTTTCTTGATAAGGAACTTGCCAGTGGAAAGTTTGGAAATGTTGACGGTATGCTTGTCATAAGACATGGTAAAGTGGCGTACGAAAAATTATACCAGCATGATTATGGGGACATTTATAAAAAGGAGGCAAAAGAAAAAAGTGGTTTAAACATTGGCGACCCAACCGGCCCATACAATTATTTTAATGCATGGTGGCACCCATTTTATCATCAAAGTAAACTGCATAGTTTACAATCTGTAACAAAAACAATTACCTCTGTAGTTATTGGTACAGCAATAACCCGTAATGAGTTTCCTGATATAAATACACCCATTTTAAAATTTTTTGATACCAGTATTATAAAAAATATAGATGCCCGTAAACGCAGCATCACCATCCGTGATTTGCTTACAATGACCTCAGGGTTTGACTGGAATGAAAATTTATCCTATATTGATACCAATAATACAGGTACTAATATGGAAGCCAGTTATGATTGGGCTAGCTATGTAATAAACCGGCCAATGCGGGATGAACCTGGAAAAGTATTTAATTACAACAGTGGTGCAACAGAATTATTGTCTTATATCTTTCATGTTGCGACGGGCAGGGATATTGAAGAGTATGCGGTACAATATCTTTTTACTCCCCTTGGTATAAATAATTATTTCTGGAAACGTTCACCATCCGGTTTGATTGATACGGAGGGAGGATTGTATCTTGAAAAATCTGACCTGGCAAAAATATTTTATCTCTATTTAAAAAACGGTATCTGGAACGATAAACAAATTGTGAGTGCTGATTGGGTTAAACAATCTGTTACACCCTTTATAAAACTTGGGCCAAATTTGTCATATGGCTATAAATGGTGGCTGGCGTCTTACGGTACTAACAATGCAAAAATGGCCTGGCGTGGAAGTGGCTTTGGTGGCCAGTTTCCTATGATAATACCCGAATACGATATGGTAGTTGTATTTAATGCATGGAATATTGCAGATAATTCAACATCTTATGGAGCAGGCTATTTATTAAATAAAGTGCTACATTCAATAGACGAATATAACAATACCAATAAATAAATTTATCACTGTAAATTATTCAACAACCGACGCCAGAACTGAACTTAAACAAAAAAATAAAAAATATTAAAAATAAAATCAACGCCTTTTATCGAATGAGTCTGTTAGGATCCGCAAGTAAATTATCAATAAAATAACAGGCTATACAGAACTGTGGCATAAAAAATCATTTCAATTAAATCAACCATCTTAATATGAAAATTGTACAATTTTATTTTGTGATGCTACTCACTGCAATTGCCGGTTTATATTCATGTAAACAGGCCAAAGCAAAACACCAGGAAAAAGATCAATCAGTAGTGATTGATTCAACCGGCATAAAGCTTCAGGTAATTACCAATGCAGTATCCATGCCAGTTCAAATAAGTGCGCCTTTAGATAGTGCAAACCGCCTGTTTATTACGGATAATACCGGCAAAATATGGATAATGAAAAATGATTCCCTTTTACCGCATCCTTTTCTTGCCCTCAGTAGAAAGCTGGCAAAAAAGGATAAAGATTCTGATCCCGTGGGAACAATCAACAGCATTGCATTTCACCCGCAGTTTTCAATAAACCATAAATTTTATGTGTGTTATAATGCCGCCACTGCCATTACTGCAAATAAAACCAGGCTCGTTGTTGCAGAATTTACTGCAAGCAAAACTAATCCTGATTCAGCTGATTTAAAAAGTGAGCATCCTGTATTTGAATTGGAAGGAAACAGGGTATTTACTGATGGGGCAGGAATAGTGTTTGGCCCGGATGGTTATTTATATATTTCTATTGGCGACATTGCCTTTGGCGACAGCAGCTATGTATACCGTGCCCAGGACTTAAATTGCCTCTATGGAAAATTATTGCGTATTGATGTAAATAAAACACCTTATGCCATACCACCAGATAACCCATTTGTGGGAATGAGTAATAAAAGGCCGGAGATATGGGCCTATGGCTTCCGTAAAATGTGGCGGTTTTCTTTTGATTCAAAATCGCAACAACTTTTTGGTGCAGATGTGGGCGAAATTAAAGCCGAAGAAATAGATATTGTAACAAAGGGAGCGAACTATGGATGGCCGGTTATGGAAGGGGACAGTGTTTTCAACAACAATGAATCAATCGATAAAAAAACTTTTACACCCTGTATTAATGAGTATCCACGTAAGGATGGTATTTGTGTTATTGGCGGTAATTTTTATTATGGAAAAAGCATTCCCTTTTTACAAAACAAATTTGTTTACGGAGATTTTAATAGCAAAATATTTACATTAACCAAAGATGAAAACGGCCAATGGGTAAGAGACGAAGTGAAAATAAAAAACCTGCCAGCTGATCCATTTTTAATTTGCGCCTTTGATGAAGATAGAAATAATGAACTTTACGTGATGGGATTTTTGAATACAAAAACAGGCCCCAAAGGAGCAGTGTATAAAATTGTAAAGGAGTAGCGACGGGGCTTATGGATTATTTGGCAGAGAAAAATGCAACTGAGTTATTTATAAATTAATTAAGCAAAAAATATAACCCTTTTACACAATGACAACCCTCACTAAAAAAAGAATCGAATCCATCGATATCCTACGCGGTATTGCCATGGTGATAATGGCATTGGACCATGTACGTGATTTTTTTCACATCAATGCCAATATAGATGACCCGTTAAATTTGGCAACCACCACTCCTGTCTTGTTTTTTACAAGGTATATCACACATTTTTGTGCACCTATTTTTATATTCCTTTCCGGAATATCTATCTATTTACAGAGTTTACGAAAAACAAAAAATGAATTAAGTGTCTTTTTAATTAAACGGGGGCTGTGGTTAATTTTTGCGGAGTTTGTAGTTATTGGATTAGCCTGGACATTTGACCCATTGTTTCATCTTCTTCCCATGGGAGTAATCTGGGCCATCGGTATCAGCATGCTAATACTTGGTCTCATCCTCCGCCTGCCATACAATTTTATTTTGGTGTCGGGATTGATAATTGTTTTTGGCCACAACCTTTTAGACATACCAGAAGCTGCAACAGGATTTAAAGCAGGTTTCTGGTGGGATTTATTTCATCATGGCTATTTTGTACGCTATTCGTTTGCACCCAATCATTTTGTATTAATGGTTTATCCTTTTGTAGCATGGACAGGGTTGATGATGCTGGGTTACTGTGCAGGCATTTTCTTTACATCAAAATTTACAACAGCACAACGTAGTAAAATTACAGCCCGTATTGGTTTTGGGTTGATCTTATTTTTTATTGTTGTCCGGTTTATTAATATATATGGCGACCCTGTGCCATGGACAGAACAAAAGAATGGATTACTTACTATCTTCTCTTTTTTAAAAGTAAATAAGTACCCACCTTCTTTATTGTACATGAGCATTACTATCGGGGTAGCATTCCTGATGCTGTCATTGCTGGAAAATATCAAGAACCGTTTTACAAATATTATGGTTGTTTATGGCAGAACAGCTTTTTTCTATTACATCCTTCATCTTTACCTGATCCACATAATAGCAACGATTTTATTTTTCGTAAAAGGACAGCATACAGTACAGGAAGCCATTAATTCAATGTCTAAATTACCGTTCCTTTTTGTTATTCCGGGCGAAGGTGTTGGGTTGGCGATGGTATTTGTTATTTGGGCTGCTTTGGTAATTGCTTTATATCCATTGTGCAAATGGTACGATAAATATAAAACCAATCATAAGGAAAAGTGGTGGCTGAGTTACTTGTAAAGCAAGTAAAATAAACTCACTAATTAACTAGCAATAATTATCTAAACTAAGGCTTATAAAAGCAAAATAATTTAAATACTATACAATGAAAAAAAACTTATTACTCTGTCTTCAATTGTTATGCACTTGTTTTTTATATGCACAAAATGGAACTGATGATACAATGTATAATCCCCATGATCTTTTTGCGCAAAATTTTAATCCCCCGGCAGGCAATGCTTTCCGTTCGGCTAAAGGAATACCCGATGCTTTATATTGGCAGAACAGCGCCAGCTATTTGATACATGCATCGCTCAATGAAAAAGATACTTCTGTAAGAGGCGACGTAACGATTACTTACACCAATAACAGTCCCGACCAGCTTGACTATTTATGGCTGCAGCTGGATCAGAATATTTTTGAATCTTCATCAAGATCTGTTGCAGCCACCCGTTATCCAGGCGACTACTTTTTTGTGCTGGGTAAAAATAACGGAGGCTATCGCATTAAAGATGTAACCATTACACAGGGTGGAAAAACTTATACTACACAACCCATTGTTACCGATACAAGAATGCAGCTGCGTTTAAGGACACCCATGTTAGCAAAAGGCGACAAAGTTTCGGTAAAAATAAATTTCAGTTTTACAATACCGCTTGATGGTGCAGGCCGTTTCGGCAGACAGTACACAAAAAATGGTGTTGTTTATCAAATAGGGCAATGGTATCCACGCATGTGTGTATATGATGATGTGGAGGGCTGGAACACCCTGCCTTATATGGGGCTGGGCGAATTTTATTGCGATTATGGCAATTATGAATATTTCATCACAGCGCCTTCAGAAATGATTATATATGGTTCGGGTGATTTGCAAAATGCGAAAGAAGTATTAACAGCCGAAGAGATAAAAAGATTGGCGCTTGCAGCAAGCAGCGACAAAACCATTACCATCATTGGTGCAGATGAAGCAGGGAAAACTTCTACACGCCCAACTACCAAAGGAAACCTCACCTGGCATTTTACGATGCTGAACACTAGGGATGTGGCATGGGTGGCCGGAAAGGCAATGATATGGGATGCCGCAAAAATTAATTTACCCTCGGGCCGTAAGGCACTTGCTATGTCTTGTTACCCGGTAGAAAGCGGGGGCGATACGGCATGGACAAGGTCTACAGAATACTTAAAAGCAAGTATTGAAATATATTCAAAAAACTTTTTTGAATATCCCTGGAACAACGCTGTAAGCAATGCCGGCATAACCGGTGGTATGGAATATCCCGGAGTGATTTTTAATAACTATAAAGAAACAAGGGCCCGCCTGTGGTTTTTGATTGCACATGAAATAGGGCATAACTGGTACCCTATGATTGTTGGCAGCAATGAAAGAAGGTACATGTGGCAGGATGAAGGTTTTAATACTTATGTAAATTATATTGCCACTGATCTTTTTAATAAGGGAGAGTATGTAAACAGCAAGGCATTTTTTGAAAAAGATTTTTTTGCATCACGTGACTATACGCAGTTTATGTTTTACAAAGACCCGCTGATGGTAAAATCAGATGCGATGGATGAGCAGGAACATTATCAGTTCTATGGCAAAACAGCTTATGGCCTTAATTTATTGCGTACCGTTGTGGTGGGCAAAGAGCGGTTTGATTATGCATTTAGAAAATATACTGAAGCATGGGCCTTTAAACATCCCACGCCCTACGACTTCTTTCATTGCATCAACAACGTAGCAGGGGAGGACCTGAACTGGTTCTGGAAAGAATGGTTTTTTACCACCTGGAAATTGGATCAAACAATCACTTCTATAAACTATATTGACAACGATCCTTCCAAGGGCGCATTGATTACTATTGGCAACAAGGGCAAAATGATTATGCCAGTTATTATAAAAGTGATTCAAAGCAATGGCGAAACAGGAACCGTTCAATTACCTGTAGAAATATGGCAGCGTGGCGGCACATGGACCTTTAAATATCTATCTACAACTAAGATAGATAAAGCAATACTTGACCCTGAAAATGTTTTGCCTGATGTAGATAGAAAAAATAATGAATGGAGTAAGTAAGAACCTCGGCTTTAAAAATGCAGGGTTTGTTTGCATCAATTGGCAGTGCACGTTAAATGAATAAACAATAATCAAAAGATTTGAACGTGGCAATTGGATGATGTGGTTAAGGTACAACCGATTGTGGGAACCAATTCGAAGCAATAAAAGATTTATTGCACTGCTGCAAAAAATGCCATTTGACAGATGACTGTATTAAAAAATGAAACTATTATGAAAAATATTTTTATCATCTCACTACTATTTATTACAACCAATATTTTTAGTCAAAAAAAATATGAAGTAGGTCAGATTAAAACACCTTACGGCGAAATACTTGTTTGGCTTTACAACGAAACGCCCAATCATAAAGCAAGTTTTATACAACTGGCAAAGGCAGGCTATTGGGATTCCTTTACGTTTAACCGGGTAATCCCAAACTTTGTAATACAAGGTGGCTGCCCCGATACCCCCGAAGGATTTAAAGACAGCACGATGCTTTTAAAGCCAGAGTTTAACAGCAAACTTATAAACGAATACGGCAGCTTTGCCGCAGGCCGAGATGATAACCCGGGTATGCTATCGGCACGATGCCAGTTTTATATTGTTCAAAATAAAAAGGGATTGGCCCGGCTCGATAATAAATACACGGTTTATGGTAAAGTAATTAAAGGCATGGATGTAGTTGACCATATAGTAAACCTTCCACGAAACAAAGAAGATGCACCACTAACGCCGGTAACAATGGATGTGAATATTATAAAAATGACAGCAAAGAATTTGAAGAAAATGGGGTGGACTGAATTTTAGCAAAACGTCCGCCTTTAAATAAAAAAATAAAATGGAAAAATCTTACAGAAACCTCGGCTATTTTTTTCTACTGCTCATTCCTTTGGTGATTGCGGGATTTTACAAAACTTATCTTGTACAGTTCCCTACATTTGAAAAAGTGAAGCACAATTTCATTCACATACATGCGGCCATTGCAATTGTTTGGCTCACTTTAATCATCGTACAGCCATTTTTAATTGCAAATAAAAAATTGGCATGGCATAGAAAAGTAGGTAAGTTTTCCTATGTCATCTTTCCGTTATTGATGCTGTCATTTATTCCCAGTGTTATCAATAACCTACATTCGGATACACCCAAATATGCATTTTTTGCACTGGGTGACGGAACTTTGCTGATACTGTTCTATTCGTTGGCAATTTTTTATCGTAAAAAAAGCCCCCTTCATATGCGGTATATGATTGCTGCAGCATTAGTTTTATTTGGTCCTACTGTTGGACGGATTTTACCAAACCTGGTTGGCTTTTCTGAATTGGCTACTCAAAATATTCAGTTTGCTATTATACAATTGATACTTGGCGCATTGGTGGTAATGGATATTAAAAACAAGAAGAAGTACCAACCTTATTTAATTGCTATTGGCTGCTGGTGTATACATCAATTGGTTTTTTATTATTTGTTTTTGTAAAAATTGTAATTAAAAAGTGATCATGAATAAATATATTCTTTTGTTACTCACCCTGTCTCTGCCATTTTTGTTTGTCCAATCTCAAACAAAAATTATTGACATGCACATTCACTCGTATACTGATAGTGATTTTGGCGGCCGTGAACCAGCAACCGATCACTACGGCACAAAAGGTGCTGCCAGTGCTGCAACACATCGTATTGCAACTTTCGCCGCATTCAAAAAATTGAATGTTGTAAAAGCTGTTGTAAGCGGCAATCCGGAGAGTGTAGAAAACTGGGTGGCAAAAGATAGTAGCCATATTGTTATCAGGGGAATTTTAATGTTCAATCCCAATGATTATGGTATGGACACAATCAAGTTTGAGCAAATGATTAAAGACAAAAAGTTAGAAGTATTTGGAGAAATTGCTCCTTATTATGGTGGTACTACATTAAGCGATTCTATCTGGCAGCCTTATTTGCGTATTTGTGAAAAGTATGATATTCCAGTCGCTGTGCATACCGGAGGTGGTGACCCGGGGGGAACTTATTCATGGTCGCCAAAAGCAAGACTTAGGTTAGCAGACCCGTATTTAATTGAAGATGTATTGGTAAAATATCCAAAGCTTAGAATCTACATGATGCATGCCGGGGGAGAAGATTGGCCGGAGCATGCCATCAGGCTAATGGCCTATTATCCGCAACTTTATACAGATCTTGCTGTGATGCTTTGGGTAGAGCCAAATACACAACGATACATCAAAGAGTTCCTCCGTAATATCAAGGAAGCTGGATATTTGGATCGGGTGATGTTTGGCTCTGACCAAATGATATGGCCGTATGCTATTGAAAAGTCAATTCAATTTTTAAATAGTTTAACCTTCCTTACAAAAAAAGATAAAGAAGATATACTGTACAATAATGCTGCAAGATTTTTAAAATTGAAAAAATAAAAAATGAAAATAAAATTATCCCTTATCGCTGTTATTGTTACAATTCAGCTAAATGCGCAATCGTATCAAAAAATACACGACAAAGCCATTGTGGTAGATACACATAATGATATACTAATGAAGGCTGCGGATATAGGAATGGTATTCGACCAGGACCTTACCGGCAAAACACACAGCGACCTGGCACGGTGGAAAAAAGGCGGTCTTGATGTTCAGGTGTTTTCTGTGTTTTGCGATGGAGATAAAAAAGACGCTTACGCATTTGCCAACAGGGAAATGGATAGTCTTGATGCAGTGGTAGCACGTAACCCCGATAAAATAGTGAAAGTGGCTAATTATGCCGAATTGATGAAAGCCGTAAAGGAAAAAAAGATAGCAGCAATGTTTGGTGTAGAAGGCGGGCACATGATTGAAGATGACCTTGGCAAACTGGAAGCTTTGTACAAACGGGGAGCCCGCTATCTTACGCTAACACACAATATTGCACCTTCCTGGGCCACCAGCGCTGCAGATGAAACCAGCGGCAAAGTTTTGCTGCATAAGGGGCTCACCGATTTTGGCCGCCAGGTAGTGGAGCGTATGAACCAGCTAGGTATGCTGATAGATGTGAGTCATGTGGGTGAGCAGACTTTTGGGACATAATTGGGTTAACCAAAAAGCCCATCATTGCTTCACACAGCTCTGTATATACACTTGTACCCAGCCGGCGCAATTTAAAAGATGAACAAATAAAAGCCATCGCTAAAAATGGTGGAGTAATACAAATAAATTTTTACCCCGGGTTTATTGACAGCACTATTCAGCGAAAAGAAGTGGCTTTTATGGCAAAGCATTTTCCAGAATATAATGCCCTCAGAAAAACCGGGATGGCTGATTTTTACGCAGTGGATTCCCTTTACAGCAAACATGCCGCAGAAGCAAATGAAATGCGTCCACCACTGTCCATGTTGATAGATCATATCGATTATATTGTACAATTGGTGGGTGCCGATTACGTAGGCCTTGGGTCAGACTTTGATGGCATTCAGCTTAGGCCGCAGCAACTGGATGATGTTACAACTTATCCGTTAATAACAAAGGCCCTTGTTGAAAAGGGCTACAGTAAAAAAGATATCAATAAAATTCTTGGTGGAAATTTTTTACGGGTTTTAAAAGCGAATGAAAAAAATTAAGCGGCTAATTAAAAGATACCTGCTGTGGATTCACTTTAAAGCGCAACTAATTTTCATCAAACAGAAGTCGATTTATAAAACCTAAAACAGAAAAAATGAAAAATTTAAAAAAGGGGTTACTCTCCATCGTCATAATATTTTTTGTTGCTTCAGTTCAAGCACAATCTCCATTTGATACAACGATATATGGCAAAAATGAAACGGTGGGTAAGTTTGTGAAGTTACGTGGCTTCGACATGTATTATGAAACTTATGGAAGCGGTGAGCCGCTGCTCATCATCCATGGTAATGGTGGTTCCATTAATAATTTTGTGTTCCAGATTCCCTACTTTGCCAAAAGCTATAGGGTGATACTTGCTGATAGCAGGTCGCAGGGCAAATCTATTGACAATGCTGATTCTTTGAGTTATGAAATGATGGCTGACGATTTGAATGGCTTACTGGAATTACTGCACCTCGATTCCTGTAACGTAATTGGCTGGAGTGATGGCGGCATCAATGGCTTGCTGCTTGCAATACGCCACCCTGATAAAGTAAAAAAGCTGGCGGTAACCGGCGCTAATTTGGTACCCGATACAACAGCGGTAGATCCCTTTGTTTACAAATGGGCCAGGGCATTTAGTGATTCTTTAAAAAATATGCAACAAACACCAAAAATAAAAAACGAGCGGAAGTTATTTCATCTCTTGGCTTATGAACCGCATATTACCACCGGGCAACTTGCAACAATTAAATGCCCGGTGTTGGTGATAGGCGGCGATCATGACGTGTTGTTACCAAAGCACACATTGCTGATTGCCTCATCCATTCCAAAGTCTTATTTATGGATATTGCCTAACTCAGGTCATTCCACTCCGGTTAATTACAAAGATCAATTCAACCAGGTGGTAAGCGATTTTTTTAAAACACCCTATAGAAACATTGAAGGATTAGACAGGCTGAATTAGAATACTATTTAAAATCATGCATTCCTGTACTTATCCATTTTTAAAATCGAAGAAATGGGCTACGCTTACTTTATTATATTAATTTTTCATGAAGCATAAATGAAACAAAGGCAAGAAAAAACCACCGGCAAATCATTAATCCCCATCATTACCGCATCCTCAGTTGGCACTTTAATTGAGTGGTACGATTTTTATATTTTCGGAAGCCTGGCCACTATTATTTCTACACATTTTTTTCCAAAAGAAAATCCCACTACCGCATTTTTGGCCACACTCGCCACTTTTGCAGCGGGCCTGGTAGTGCGTCCCTTCGGCGCATTATTCTTCGGACGTTTGGG
Organism: Ferruginibacter sp.; assembly: GCA_043745405.1. Lineage (GTDB taxonomy): Bacteria > Bacteroidota > Bacteroidia > Chitinophagales > Chitinophagaceae > Ferruginibacter. Next base: position 35,844 of record JAYTTI010000197.1, read on the forward strand.
TGATATGATTGGGCGAAAATATACTTTCATGATAACGATGGTTCTCATGGGCGGTGCCACATTTGCCATCGGCCTTGTACCTTCTTACGAAACCATTGGTTTTTTTGCGCCCGTTCTTATATTAATTTTAAGACTCCTGCAGGGCCTTGCCATTGGCGGCGAATATGGTGGTGCCACTACTTATGTAGCAGAACATTCACCCGTACACAGGCGTGGCTTTTTTACTTCGTGGATACAAACCACGGTGGTACTTGCATTTACGCTTTCACTGGTGGTTATTTTGCTTACCAAAAATTCAATGAAAGTGGATGCATGGGAATCCTGGGGCTGGCGGATACCTTTTTTAGTGTCTGTTATTTTAGTGGTGGTGTCGGTATACATCAGGAAAAATATGGCAGAGTCGCCACTGTTTGCAAAAGCCAAAACCGAAGGCAAAACTTCAGTAAATCCTTTGAAAGAATCTTTTGGCAACAAGCAAAACTTAAAAGTAGTTTTATTGGTATTGGTTGGTGTATTGATGGGTATGGGTGTAGTGGGCTGGGCAGGCATTTTGTATGCACAAACTTTTTTGCTGAAATTTATGTTTATCGATTACGACCAGGCCAACACCATGGTAATAACAGCGCTTTTATTTGGTGGGCCGGTGCTGGTTATTGCAGGCTGGCTCTCAGATAAACTGGGCGGCAAATATTTAATTATGCTGGGCCTGTTTTTGGCAACGGTGGGTTATCGCCCAATTTTTAAACAAATGTACCAGGCTGCCAATCTTGAAAATAAAAAGGAAAATAAACAGGCAATGACTGTTGACAGCAAACGCGAATTTTTATCTGTTGACGATTCCATAATTACAACTACTACTAAACATTATTACACAGATGGAACTGCTTATACGGAAGTAAAAAAAGAAACAACCTCCTTTGGTAAAAAAGGAAATATCGAAATAATAAAAACCATAAAGGTTAATGATGCTGACAAATGGAAAATAATATTTATGCTTTTCCTGTTGTTAGGGGTGCTTTCGATAGCATATGGCCCGCTGCCAGCTTTTTTGGTGCAGATGTTTCCTTTAAAAATCCGCTATTCATCTATGTCTTTACCCTTTCATCTTGGGTATGGCATCTTCGGCGGAATGGCCCCGGTAATTGCCACTTATTTAATTACTAAAGCCAAAGAGGCCCGCATGGCCGATTATTATTTGGCGGGCCTTGCTTATCCAACCACACTGGGTGCCATCAGCCTTGTTATCGGACTTTTGTACCTTAAAGAAAACAGCATTGAAAAGCCAGTGCCCATAGTGCAATCAACAATCAAACAAAAAATAAAAAGATGGCTGGGTATTATATGGATGCTGCTGGGCCTTGCCGCCGCCTATTATGGCATTGTTGAATTAGGGCTCCCTAAAATAAAATCTGGCAGCCAGGATGATTTAATATTTGGTATTATTGTGATGCTGATTATTACACCTGTTGCAACTTTTAGTTTATTTCTTTTTGGAAAATACGCATGGCAAGGGGAGTACGATAATTAGTAATTTTTATGAGGAAATAAATTGCACTAATTAAAGATGGAATGTTTTGGATGAACTAAATAAGACCTTTACTTTGAATGGGAAATTGGCCGGGACTGAAGATAAAAAAATGCAAAAAAATAAAGAAAAACCCTGTGTTTTTCAATTGTTGCAAATTGTATTTGCGCAAGTTTTCTAAAGCAACTTTCTTGCGCTTTTTTTATAAGTTGTTAGTTTTCATTGAGGAAAGAAAATAGTTTAATATGAAAGAGTTGCGTATTTTAGCAGTAATACAAACGTTGGCTATAATACCTAATCAAATTTTTGTTTGGTTTTTTGTTTGGTTGGACTTCTTAGCGGTTGGACATCGTAGCGTGTAGGACAATAGCTTTCTTCTTTTTGGTAGTTGTATTTGGTAGGACACATTCAATGACAATATAATTTAACTAAATGGCAGAAAAACCAAACCCATTTCAGGAATGGTATGATTATTCAGACATGGCCCATAAATGGAGAGGCGATGTAATAAATCATGCAATAAATTTGGAACAAGTAATGGAAACTTTTATAGCTAAACATTGCATTATTGGCATAAATGACAAAGATTATGAACAAAAATTAGATGAATTTAAGAAGATATTTTTTTGGGGAATAGGTATGGGCTTTGGTAATAAAATGAAAATTTGTAAAAGTTTAATAGAGTTGTACCAGCCAGATATTCCTAAAATGTACCCAGAAGTAAACATATATACAGAACTGGATGAAATTATACAAACGAGAAATGCTATGGCACATTGGCAATTAGACTTCTCAAATGAATATAGATGGAATGGTGCAAAAAATAAAAAGATGGGAATAGCTCGCCTAAATAAACTAAAAACAGATAGCACAACTACTTATTCAGAGGAATCTATTAAAAGAATATTAGAGCTATGTAGAAAATATACAGTCATTCTTATGAATTGGAGTTACTTCCCTATACAAAACGCCCTTCCTACCATCTTTTACGCAACCGAAGAACGGCTAAGTAAATTGACAGATGAAAGAAGAGCACGACTTAAAAATGAGTATAAATTAGGTCTTTGAGGATTACTACATTTAGTAAACTAAAACAGTTAGTTATTTTATCCTAAATAAATTAGTTTTTATTATTATCTTTGTAATAGCCACCATTAAGAATAATGGCGGCTTATTGTATAATAATAAAAATCTTAAAAAATGTCACAAAGAGTTCAAATTAGTTGCATCAACAAAACAGACCGTCTAAATCCGCATGAAAGAATCCAATACATTGGCGGTGTTAATTCAGATGGCACACGATGGAAAATGTCATTATCTAATGCTATTCAGTCAATCAAAGACAACAAGTATTCATTCTTTGTAAATGTTGCTGGAAAGCCAATAGATGTTATTATTGCCAAACATACAGGTTATGAATACCTTAAAACCGCAAATGATGGTGAGCAACCCAATAATCTACTTAGCCTTCCAGAGTGTCCTTAAAAAAGTAAATTAAATACAGGGTTACAGTTTATCCAAAATGCAAATTGGTGTCTGGCAATTCGTAAACTGAATTTGCTTATTAGTACATTTATTTCCCATCCATTTTTATACCCCTGTTTAAACAGCCTTAACATCCATAAACGCATACAGACCTGTTTTTCACAAGCCTGGTTTGTAAACGTCAATAGTTTATTTTTAAATTACTATGTTGTTAGACCTTAAAGCGTAGACAAAAAGTAGCAGACGTGGTACATACAGCCAACAATGGGTTTGCCACAAGGCTGGGTTGACGGAAGTTAACTTGTGCATTTTCAGCATTGGTTATCTTTTGTTCCAGCTTTACAGTAATCCTGTTGAGCATTTTATGTTACCTTCATCTTCAAACAACTTATCAGCTTTTGTTACGGTCTGACGTTTTTCAAATACCAGCCCTGCGGCAAGCCCTGAACGTTAGCTGCTACCTTCCCGAAAACCATCACGCTGACAGTTAAACAATGGAACAACTTCTAAACTATGGGCTTTGTGCTGACGAGCTGAAACACATTTCAGAAGTTGAGAATGGACTTACTTGTAACTGCGTTTGTCCGAATTGCAAACATCCATTAGTCGCAAAAAATAATCAGACAAATAAAAAAGTTGGACACTTTGCACATCATTCAGGAAAAGAATGTGAAGGAGCAATAGAAACAGCATTACACTTGCTTGCAAAATCAATATTATTGAAAACCAAACGGTTGACAACACCAAAATTTCATTTTGATTATAATCCAAAAAATGAAAATTCTGTTTTTAAGCCAATAAGAGAATTAATATTTGACAATATTATTCTTGAAAAATCCGTTGACATAGACGGCGAAAAGATTATACCAGACGCAATAGGCGAAATAAATGGCAAACAAGTTTATATCGAGTTTGCTAAGACACATTTTATTGACGATGGCAAAAAAACCAAACTAAGAAAATCAGAAATTGCTTGTATCGAAATTGATCTTAAAGGACAAATGCTTGACGAGCCATCTTTAACCAGCTTTTTCAATTCAGACACACCTTCAAAATATTGGATAGTTAATAAACGTTTTGACAAAGAGTTTGCAGACGAACGAAAAAAGAGGAAAGAAGAAAAAAATATACTTGACAAACAACGACTAAATGAAATCGAGAAAAATAGAATTAAAAATGATGAAAAACAGAAACATTTTATAGGCAATAGCCAATTCAAAATTTTTGAAGCAGATGATTTTGGACGAGTTGCCAAATGCCCGTTAAAAAAGATAGCTTTAACTGAATTAAAAACCTCACATTTTTATCGCCATTCTGTTTTCAAACAAATTGTGGACGGGGAATTTTGGAACGGTCAAATTTATGGTTACATACCAAACGGAAAATGGATTTTCATTGGGAAAGAAAAAGTAATTTTATTTCCATCCGATAATCAAAGAGAAGAAAAAGAAAATGAAGATAAAATGAGTAAATTTTTATACGCAGGACTGCAAGAAATCAAAAAAATATCAGATAACCCTACCTTTGGAAATTGTATAAATTGCAAAAATTACGTTGACTATTTTTATATTGACAATAAAGATTACAAAGTATGCAAGCATTCTCTTTACGACAATCAGCGAGTGGACAACCAAGGCAGCAGCTAATAACTAAGCTTTCGTTTTGCCCAACGGGCAAGAAATGAAAGCACTGTTGAACGGAACCTTCGGTGCCGGCTGGTTATGGAGTTGTCGATT
>JAYTTI010000198.1:0-12090 GCA_043745405.1 Ferruginibacter sp.
AGGGTATGAAAGAAAAAGATAAAGATGATGAGATCAGGGAATTAAAGAAACAACTTGATCAAAAACGGGCACAGGAACCACAGGCTTAAAACTTATCCCTGTAAAATTCCTTTTAATGAATACATTAAGGCTGAAGTGGGTATTTTTTTTAATCCAAACTAAATGGATTTTTATAGAAGACCATACTTCAGCCTGTTTTATAAATACCAATTAAATCCCCTTCTTTTTGTTTAATTCAATAAAGGAATATCATCAGCAACTTCAATGGGGAAATACAACCTGTATAGCTGCTGTAAATCATTATCTTCAAAAAATAAATACTAAAAAGCACCTGAATGCTTTTACAGAAGTATATGCAGAAGAAGCCTTGAAAAAGGCTGCTGCGCTGGATTCTAAAAGAAACAGTGCAGAAAAAACAGGCCATTTACACGGAGTAGTAATTGCAATAAAAGATGTTATTTGTTACAAAGACCATACAGTTACTGCAGCTTCAAAAATTTTAAAAGATTTTGTATCTATATATAATGCAACTGCAGTACAAAGGTTATTGGATGAAGATGCCATTATAATTGGTAATTGCAATTGCGATGAACTTGCAATGGGTAGCACCAATGAAAATTCTGCTTATGGCAATGTGCTAAATGCTTTGGATGAAACAAAGGTTCCGGGCGGATCATCAGGAGGGAGCGCCGTGGCGGTTCAGGCTGGTATGTGTATGGTTAGCCTTGGAAGCGATACGGGTGGCTCTGTAAGACAACCGGCAGACTTTTGCGGCATAGTAGGTTTAAAGCCCACCTATGGCAGAATTTCACGGTATGGGTTAATTGCTTACGCCTCTTCGTTTGACCAGATTGGTATTTTTGGTAATACTGTAGATGATGTTGCTACAATCTTAGAAATAATTGCAGGACCTGATGAATTTGACAGTACCGCTATCAGCCAACCAATGGATACTGTAGAAAAACCCGCAAAAGAAAAAAAATACAGGATTGCTTATTTTGAAGACGCCCTTCAACACCCTTCATTAGATAGAGAAATAAGTAAAGGTATTTTTAACACTATTAAGCAATTAAAATCAGCCGGACATATTGTAGAAAAAGTTGCATTTAATTTGCTGGAATATATTGTTCCGGCCTATTATGTTTTAACAACGGCAGAAGCAAGCAGTAACCTCAATCGTTTTGATGGTGTAAGGTTTGGGCATCGTACAAATGCGCCTGTTGCTGATTTAACAGAATTTTATAAACGTAGCCGCAGTGAAGGTTTTGGCAAAGAGGTGCAACGCAGGATATTACTGGGCACTTTTGTTTTAAGTGCTGGTTATTATGATGCTTATTTTACAAAGGCACAACAGGTAAGGCGTATGCTTGTTGACAGAACTACCGGTATTTTCAGTGATTTTGACGCAATTATACTTCCTACATCTCCTTCAACTGCATTTAATATAGGCGAAAATGCCGATGACCCTATTGCCATGTACTTGGCAGATATTTACACGGTTTTTGCAAACCTGACAGGGTTACCAGCCATTTCAATTCCACTATATAAACACAGTAATGGTATGCCTTTTGGTCTTCAGCTAATCACAAACAAAATGGATGAAGTAACTTTGTGTGCATTATCAAATTTGTTGATGCAGCAGTATAAAACTGTTTAGCAATAAACAACTAATGACAAAGTATCTATTTTTATCTTTTGTATGTTGCTTATCCCTGTCTGCAAATGCGGGTACAGATAATTTTTTACAGCAATCCCCCGCTTTACAAAATATTATAAAAGATACTGTTCCGGAAAATTTAGCTAAAGAAGATGAACTGATTGAAGAGGTCATCAAAACAAGGACACTTCCTAAAAAAGAAAAGGTTGAATATTTTAACCAGGTTACCAAATACGGCTTTAAAAACTTATTTGCCAATTATAGCTATAATACAGCATTACCATATATAGTTCAAATAAACCCCAATGCCGAAATTTTTATACAGGATTATATGAAAGGCCATGGTGAATACTTACAAAAAATGAAGGGATGGGGGCAGCCATATTTTAACCTTATAGAAAATATTTTGCAGCAATATGGTTTGCCAAAAGAGTTAAAATATATTGCAGTTATTGAATCTAATTTAAGCAGCGGTGCAACAAGTGTTGTAGGGGCAGGTGGCCCCTGGCAGTTTATGCCCTATACGGCAAGAGAATATGGATTAGTGGTGAATGGCAATATAGATGAACGAAGGGATTATTACAAAAGCACCCATGCAGCAGCAAGATATTTATTGTACTTATACAAACAATTGCACGACTGGCTATTGGTAATGGCTGCATATAACGGCGGGCCGGGAAGGGTGTACAGCGCTATAAAAAAAAGTGACAGTAAAGATTTTTGGCGTTTGCAATTTTACCTGCCCGAAGAATCGAGGACCTATGTGAAAAGATTTATAGCAACACATTATATTATGGAAGGAGGTGGTGGCGTTACTACGTTTACTGCCGGTGTTTTACCTTTTACAAATGATATTAACCGCACCAGTTACCCAAACAACAATAGCGAAAATCCTTATAACCAAAAAGCAACATTATCTGCAGATGAACTGGTAGATGTTGAAGTATTATCCATCACCGGTAAATATAATTCTTTGGTTATTGCTAAAAATATACTGATGGATATTGGCCAGTTCAATCATTTTAACCCGGCATTTGATGCTACTATGTCTACCACCGGAAATTTCGATCTTCGTTTACCACCAGATAAAATGCAATTATTTGTAGCCAATAAATACCAGATATTAAACGAAAGCGTACAGGCATTGTTACGCGGTACTGTTGTGCCCGATTTTAAAACAGTATACTCCACCAAGACTAAAAAAAAGCAGCAATAATAATTTACACCAGCACCTGTTTTATAACCTCCGCTTTTAATAAACATTCTTCATACTCCTTTTCTGCATCGCTATAAAAAGTAATGGCGCTTCCGGCCTGAAAGGATACATATTTTGCAGATTCATTGTACAGGATACTTCTGATAACCACGTTAAAATCAAAGTCGCCTTTTGGATCAATATACCCAATGGCTCCTGAAAAAAGCCCCCTCTTTGTACGCTCATTTTCTTCTATCAGCTGCATCACTCTTTTTTTAGGAGCCCCGGTCATGGAGCCCATTGGGAAAGTACCCTTTACCACATCAATCCAATCTGTTTCGTCTTTCAACTCGCCACTAATGGTACTGATCATCTGGTGCACCTGTGGAAAACTATAAATGCCAAATAACTCTTTTACCTGTACAGTTCCTTCCTTACAAACCTTACTCAAATCGTTCCGCACAAGATCTACTACAATAACATTTTCACTTCTTTCTTTATCACTATTCAACAATTCTTCTTTACTGTTTTCATCCAGTTGCTGGTTGGTTAAATAGCGTTTAGCCGTTCCCTTTATGGGTTGCGAAATGATGGTTGTTCCTATTTTTTTCAGGTAACGCTCGGGACTGGCACAAATACAATATTTATCATCTGACTTATACAAAGCCGAAAAAGGATTGGGCGAAATGGTGGCTAATTTTTGATACACCTGTATAGGATCAATAACAGCATCGATACAAAAAAACTCCTGGCAAAAATTTATTTCATAACAATTGCCGCGTAAAATATGCTCCTGTAATTTTTTAATAGTTTGTATGTATTCTGACCGGGTATACCTTTTTTCAATTTGAATTGGTGGAAACTTTTTTTCTTCTATAATTGCCGAAGATAATTTTATAGCTGAAAATATTTGCTCCGTATCACCGTCAAAAAATATAGTAAGCGACTTTTCGTTTAACTGTAATACTATTTCAGGTACAAAAAAATGAATATCCTTAAACCCAATTCCGTCGAAATTATTTGATTGTAGTTGTTCTGTTTCATTTTTAAGGTCGTAGCCTAAATGGCCAAACAGCCAATCATGCTGACTGGCAGAAAATTCTTTTACTGCGCTAAAAGCATTGCCTGCATTAAGTTCCAGCCTTTTTTTACATCCTGCCGCCAGCAAACACTCAAATGCCGGTTCTTCAAAACTATAGCCGCTGTTATCCAGTAAACAAAAAATGTTGAACGGTTTTACCCAGTTCAACATTTTTATTTTAAATTCTTCAAAATTATTTATTGTAAATACAGTAGCTTTTTTCACTTTGTTGATTTACCATGCAGTATGGTGCCTGCTAACCATTTACTGTTACTTCCATTACTTATAAAAAATCATCTTCATCATCAAAACCTCCGCCATCAACATCTAAGTCATCAAAACCAAGATCTTTAAAATCATCATCTTCTTCTTCTTTGGCAGATTTTTTTCCGGTAGATTTTTTTGCTGCCGATTTAGGAACATCAAACTCATCAAAGTCTGTATCCCACTCATCGGCGGCTTCTCCTTTTTCCCATTCATCTTCAGTTTCAACATCATCATCGTCATCATCGTCATCTCCACTTTTTTTAGCAGAAGCTTTCGCCTTTTTGACAGACTTGACGTCTTCATCCAAATCATCATCATCATCGTCATCATCATCCTCTTTTTTAGATTTAGGCGATGCTTTTGACGCTATTTTTTTTGCAGGAATCTCCTCATCCGGAGCATTCTTTTTTTCTTTACCTAATTTGGTTGCCATAATAAACTAGTTATGAATGTAAATTTCTGATAGATTTTTAATTAGCCAAAAAAAAACGCAATTATTTTTTTATTATTTTATTGCCTAAGCTAAAATTATTTGATCTCTTCCCGGGCCGTTACTGATATACTTAACAGAAACTTTCAGGAATTTGTTTATATAATCAATATATTCTTTCATTTTTTGGGGCAACGCAGCATAATTGTCAATCGCTGTAATATCCGTTTGCCACCCCTCAAAGTTTTTGTGAACCGGGTCAATTTTTACCCTCGTCATTTGAAAAGGTACGCAATTTGTTTCCTGGCCATTGATAGAATAGGCGTTACAAACTTTTAGTTCAGGCAGGGCATCCAGGATATCTGTTTTAGTCATAATAATCTGGGTAACACCATTTATCATACAGGCAAATTGAAGAGCTACCAGGTCTATCCAGCCGCAACGCCTTGGCCTGCCTGTAGTTGCACCAAATTCGCTGCCAGTTTTACGAATTAATTCACCCATGTCGTCATCCAGTTCTGTTGGAAAAGGGCCGCTGCCAACCCTTGTACAATAGGCTTTGGAAACGCCAAATACCTCTTTAATTTTCTGTGGCGCTATACCTAAACCGGTACATACACCAGCAGAGATGGTATTACTGCTGGTAACAAAAGGAAAAGTGCCAAAGTCAACATCCAGCATGCTACCCTGTGCGCCTTCTGCCAATACCTTTTTACCTTGTTGAATTTTATCATTTATAAAATACTCCCCATTAACAATTTTGAAACTTCTTAAATCCTCAATGGCTTCAAAAAATTCATCTTCCCAACTGCTTATATCTTCCTGGAAATTATAATTGTCAAGCAGGCGTTGGTGTTTAAGGCGCAATTTAATATACTGGCTGGTAAAACTTTTATCAAGCAAATCGCCCACACGTAACCCATTTCTGCCGGTTTTATCCATGTAAGCCGGACCAATACCTTTTAAGGTAGAGCCAATTTTTTCGTTACCCTTGGCTAATTCACTTGCCTTATCCAAGGCCCTGTGCGTTGGTAAAATTAAATGGGCACGTTCGCTAATGTATAAACTTTTCTTATAGTCAACCCCCATTGCAGCAACTGTTTCGCATTCCCTTTTTAAGGTTACTGCATCCAATACTACACCGTTGCCAATCAGGTTAGTTTTACCTTCATGAAAAATACCACTTGGTATTTGATGCAGCACTACTTTTTTTCCGTTTACATATAAAGTATGCCCTGCATTGGGGCCACCCTGAAAGCGGGCAACTACATCATAATTTGGAGCAAAATAATCAACTATTTTTCCTTTGCCCTCGTCGCCCCATTGAAGCCCTAGAATTACATCTACCATTATAAATATTTATCGATTTAAATTTATCACCCTTACTAAAAAGAAATGGTGAGTTTTATTTGTTATGTACTGCCTTATTCTTTTTTTTCGGCGTAAAAATAAATTGAAATAATACAACCACCTAAAATGAAATGCATTTGTTTGAAACTTGGGGAGAAATGGACCCTGCCCAAACGACATAAAAAAAACTGCAACTTTTAATTGCAGTTTTTTTACTATCTCTTCTCTTATGCTACTTTAAGCATACTCATTTTACTTGTACTGAATTTACGCTGTGCATAATCTAATGTTACCTCAAAAGTCTTTACTTTTTGAGAAGGCAGCTCATACATGGCATCGGTTAAAATACCTTCGCAAATACTGCGCAGACCTCTTGCCCCTAACTTATATTCCAATGCTTTTTGAACCATAAAGTCAAACACCTCAGGTTCAAAGCTTAAGGCAATACCTTCAATTTCAAATAGGTGTGTAAATTGTTTAATCAGCGCATTTTTTGGCTCCGTTAAAATACTCCTTAGCGTTAGCGCATCTAACGGATTCAGGTAAGTAATAACAGGCAAACGGCCCAATAATTCGGGTATTAAACCAAACTGTTTTAAATCAACTGCATTTATAAATTGTAAAAGGTTTTTTTGTTGAAATTCCTGCAGTTCTTTATTTACACTAAACCCAATAGCATGGGTATTTACACGGCGGGCAATTATCCTGTCAACACCGTCAAAAGCGCCACCACATATAAACAGTATATTTTGTGTATTTACTTTTACCAATTTTTGTTCGGGGTGTTTACGTCCACCCTGTGGTGGTACCAATACTTCAGTACCTTCCAGTAATTTTAATAAACCCTGCTGAACACCTTCGCCGCTAACATCTCTTGTAATAGAAGGGTTATCGCTTTTTCTGGCAATTTTATCAATTTCATCAATAAATACAATCCCTTTTTCCGCTGCTGCCACATCATAGTTACAGGCCTGTAAAAGGCGGCTCAGCATACTTTCTACATCTTCGCCCACATAACCTGCTTCTGTAAATACCGTTGCATCTACTATAGCAAATGGTACGTTTAACATCCGGGCTATTGATTTAGCCAGTAATGTTTTACCGGTACCAGTTTCACCAACCATAATGATGTTGCTTTTTTCAATCTCTACATCATTCTCTGTTTTTTGATTTAATCTTTTGTAATGATTATAAACAGCCACTGCCAGCACTTTTTTAGCATCATCCTGGCCAATTACATATTCATCCAAAAATTTCTTTATTTCAATAGGTTTTCTAACGGTTAGCTTATTTACCGAGCCACCACCTTGTTTTGATTCCGGATAAATCATCAGCTCCTGCCCGATTATTTCCTGCGCATGCTCTACACAATTTTCGCAAATATGCCCTTCCTGACCGGCTATTAATATCTTTACCTCATCCCGGCTTCTGCCGCAGAAAGAACAGTGTAATGTTTGTTGTTTGGCCATTGTAACCTGTTTGAAAACTGCATTTTTAGTTATGCGACTGCAAATATAGTTAATCGCCTGCTGTTTAATAGACAATTCAATATATTATAACGTTGCAGGAGGAACTAAATTATGTAGAGAAATAGGCAGATAGTGTTGGCTGGCTAACATTCAGGACCAAACGGTGTTGTAATCCAGCTATCTTTAGCGTTATCTATTCATCAGATCAAAATAATAAATGCTCGATGGTTATCCTGAGTTTGTAACTCAGGATTTGCTCATTTATGAACAACTGTATTTAATACAATAAGAATTTTTTACCTCCATAATACGCATCCTCGCAGGAAATAGTGCTCATAGAAAGTATAAATCATCAACTTTTATTTATAAATTTAGTTTCAGTTAATCCATATAAGCCGCACTGAAATTATTTCCATCAATAGTTTAATTTTTAAAATAAAAAAATATGGAACCGAACAGGCGAAACTGGTTAAAAAAAATTGGGTTAGGACTTGCAGCTATTGCACTTGCCCGTCTTAAAACATTGGCAGCTATAACACAGCCCCTTTACAAAAAATCTCCAGGAGACAGTCCAAAACAATTAACTAAAAAAGAAAGCAATATGAAACTCGGTATATTTTCCATTAGCCTTGCTGTAAAAGACATCAACGCTTCAAAACAGTTTTATGAAAATCTTGGGTTTAAAGTTTTTGCAGGCGATCTTAAAAAGAATTACCTGATAATGAAAAATGAACACTCCCTGATCGGTCTGTTCCGTGGGATGTTTGAGAAAAACATTCTGACTTTTAATCCCGGCTGGGACGACAATGCCGGCAAAGTAGAACCATTTGATGACGTGAGGGAAATTCAGCGGCAGTTAAAACAAAAAGGAATTAAATTAGAAACTGAAGCTGATGAAAAAACTTCGGGACCGGCAGGTTTTTTTGTGCTGGATCCAGACGGAAATTCTATACTGGTTGACCAGCACGTTTAGTATTGATATCTTTATCCACCTGCCGTTAAATGCTTTTGCAGCATTTGTTTTAGCTGGCGCTTTACAATAGCGCCCATGGTATTGCAGCTGGTAAAATAGTTACTGTTAAAATGTTCATTCAATTCGTTGCGTAGCAATTTCACTTTGTAATTTTCGGATATCTCATCTTTGATCATTATGTTGATCAGCTCCATAATCTGCCTTCGGCTGGCTATTACGCGGTAAGCCATGGTAGTGCGTTCTTCTGCCTGGTATTGCTCAATTACTTCTGCACTTAAATTTTTTAATACGAGATCCACATACTCAAAATTTTCTTTGTAAAATTGCGGCAGGTATAAATTTTTTTTTGCTTCGTACGATTGCTGATCAAAATCAATGGCACGTATACGGTACTGGTAGTCTTCAATATCGGGTGTAATATCTATTACAAAATTATAGCTGCGCATATCGCCCAGCAAACGTGCAAAACACCGCTCATTAAATTTTACAAATTCTTTGGCAATGCGTATTTTATTGGTTTCGGGTAAATGCAGGTAGTCCTGTAAAAAAACATCGCCGGGTATACCGGGTATATGTTCTTCTACCAGGGTATTTTTATGGTACAAAAAAGTAATGCGGTTGGGCGAAAGCAGGTGCTCCAGTTCCAAGCCGTAAATTCTTGAGGCGTCAACTGATTTTATATAGTAATGATCGTAATTGTCGTTTATCCTGTTAATAATGCGTATCCTGAATGGAACACTATTGCCAAACTCACAAAAATCTATCCTTTCTACATCAAGGTGTTTTATGTAATTTAAATTTCCTTCCGTTTTTAATATAGCGTAGGTTTTAATTAACCCTTCCTTTAAAAATTCCATTTCTTTAAGATCGTACACAGCGGTCTCCCAATGTGTTAATTTTCCTTTTTTATCTCTTAATGCCGTGGTAAAACGATAATTCAACAGTTCTTTATAAGCAATGGGCAATTTTATATCCCTGCCATATTTTTTTAAATAGGTCTGCAATTCATCACTTACCGCAAAGGCATCCTTCTTCATCATGGGCCTGTCGGTTTCCTTGCTAAGTTTTGCGTTGACGATATCTTCAAATTGCATATTGTAAAGATAAGTTGATAATGGATAATTGATAATGGGATAATTGACACAACTCGCCTTTGAAGATTTTACATCGTCACTTTATGTACCCAACCAATAACCGTATTAAAGAGATAAAATATTTTAGCCTGTATTGGGCAAAAAAATGACCGGTGATTAAACCGGCCAAATGGAGTAATCAATAATTTATAATTTATCCATAACGCCATCTACAATACCATAGGCCACCGATTCTTTAGAATCCATCCAGTAATCACGGTCAAAATCTTTCATCACTTTTTCGTAAGACTGCCCGCAATTATCGGCCAATATTTTTGCACCCAATTGCTTTATTTTAAGTATTTGTACCGCCATAATTTCAAGGTCGGCACTAACGCCTTGTCCGCCACCGCTAGGCTGATGAATCATTACCTGGCCACTGGGAAAAATAAAACGCCTTCCCTTTGCACCGCCGCTTAGTAAAATACTACCCATGCTTGCTGCCATGCCCATACATACTGTACTTACCGGCGAGCTTATCATTTGCATAGTATCGTAAATTACCATACCACTTGTAACCACGCCACCCGGGCTATTGATATAAAAGGTAATTTCCTTTCCGGGGTCAATTGCTTCCAAATACAATAATCTTGCGGTGATGTCTTTGGCACTTTTATCATCTACCACACCCCATAAAAATATTTTACGCTGCTCAATAAATTTTTTGTCAAACTGCCATCCGCTCACCATTTTTTCCATAGGGTTTTCGGGCAATTCTTTTGGAGTTTCTTCTTCGTCGTCGAAGCGTATTTGTTTGTTGTTATAATAATTCATTGTAGTATTTTTTGTATTGCTGTTTTTAATTGAATGCTCCGCTCAATATTGACTTGCTGTAAAGTAAGTCCCTATACCCGGATTGTCATAACACAGCTATGTTAATAGTAGTACCAGGCCGGTGCAATTGTTATTTATCTTTTTTTGCTTTGCGTGGATTTATGGTTAAAACTTCATCAACAACACCATATTCCTTAGCTTCGGTTGAAGTCATCCAGTAATCCCTTTGACAATCCTGAGCAACTTTATCAAATGACTGGGCAGTATGTTGAGCGATGATCTCATACAATTCGCTTTTAATTTTCCGGATTTCATTTACAGTTATTTCAATGTCGCTAGCTTGTCCGCCAGCACCTGCACTTGGCTGATGCAACATGATGCGGCTATGTTTTAACGCTGTTCTTTTACCGGGCGAACCTGCACACATTAATACGGCTGCCATACTTGCGGCAATGCCTGTGCAAATAGTGGCGATATCGGGTGTTACAAACTGCATGGTATCGTACATGCCCAAACCTGCATACACGCTTCCGCCGGGCGAATTAATGTACATCTGAATATCTTTTGTACGGTCGGTACTTTCTAAAAATAAGAACTGGGCCGTGATGATATTAGCTACTTCGTCTGTTACAGGATAACCCAAAAAGATTATTCTGTCCATCATAAGACGGCTGTAAACGTCCATTACTGCTACATTCATGGGCCTTTCTTCAATAATGTTTGGGGTAAGATTGGTTACGTTATGTTTAAGGTATCCATCTAATGTGTTACTGCTGATGCCCCGGTGCTTTACAGCATATTTTTCAAATTCTTTTCCAAAATTCATCTGGTATAATTATTTATGGTAACAAATATAGTTGATTGATGAACCCAAATATTATGCTATAAAAAAATTGCGACAAAAAGGCGGGAAGAATGTAGGATGTCTGATTTGATGATATCTGATTTTTAGATGCCGATTTTATTTTTACGGGTATTTTTTAGGATTGGATGACAAAAAAAGCCAGAGCAAAAAACGCTCTGGCTAATTGTATACTTTAATATTTTGTTTTTAATTTTTACTTTTTTAATGTTGATGATTGTGCTGCATGGCTGTCAGTTCTTCGCCTGTTACCTGCTTTTCGGCTGGCTTTACCTGGCTTTGTGCCCAATTGAACAGTTTGTCAGTTACTAACCTGCGGTAACTGGCATCTACCTGTTTTTCATCCTTCATCATCCTCTCTACATAACTATCTAACCAGCTGGTATCATCACCAAGGCTCATAGAACCAAAATAGCGCATGACTTCTGTCTTCATCGAATCTTTTAATTCTTCAGCAGAAACTTCCAGTTTATTATCCTTTACAATTTTATCACTTATTAAAGTCCATTTTAACTGGTTGCTAAAAACAGGAAATTCTGTCTCTGCCTGTTCCGGAGTTTTTTTCTCTTCGCTTCCAACCTGTAACCAGCGTTTTAAAAATTTGTCAGGAAAAGTGATTTTTGTTTCCTCCAGCAAATAATGGTATAGCTGATCGTGCAGCTGGTTGCGGCTTTGGCCATCCCAGTATTGCTCAATTTCTTCTTTTAATTTTTTCCTGAATTCTTCTTCGGTTGCTACGGCTGCGCCAGGAAACACTTCGTTAAAAAATTCTTCGTTCAATTCTCTCTTTTCAGGCAATTCAATTTTTAAGATGGCTAGCTTAAAATATTTATTTGCCGCTTCTGCATCACTACTTAAACCAAGGTCTGCTATAAATGCTGCAAGCTTATCATTTTCAA
>JAYTTI010000199.1:0-11878 GCA_043745405.1 Ferruginibacter sp.
ATTACAAGGGAAGATGCGGTCAGGTTTTTTAATCTTGACCCGGCTAAAAAAACTATTGTGTCTATCGGTGGCAGTCTCGGTGCAAAAAGTATTAACGAGGCATTGGCAGCTAATTTAGATGAATTTGCGAAAAACAACTTGCAACTGATCTGGCAAACCGGCAAGCCTTTTATTGCAAAGGCAAAAGAAATTGCAGCTGGAAAAAGCAATGTTTGGGTGAACGATTTTATTATGCAGATGGAATATGCTTATGCTGCCGCAGACCTGGTGGTCAGCAGAAGCGGTGCAATGGCCATTACAGAATTATGTGTACAAAAAAAAGCAGTAATACTGGTGCCTTATCCATTTGCGGCCGAAGACCATCAAACCGCAAATGCAAAAAATTTGGTAAATAAAAACGCAGCCTTCATGATTAAAGACAGTGAAGCGTTACATCAATTGGTACCGGCCATTATTGCCTTATCAAACAATGAAGAAAAACAGGAAAAATTAAAAAGAAATATCGGCGTGTTGGCAATTACCAATGCAGACGAAATAATTGCAAAAAATATATTGAATTCAATCCCATAGGAACAAGCCGCGGTGTGGTCCTACAAAAGAATGAACAATTATAAAAACATATTAAAATCGTTAAAAATAAACGCTGTTGATAACGGTGCAAGGGGTATTTATTTTTTAGGTATTGGCGGCATTGGCATGAGCGCATTAGCGAGGTATTTTAACAGCATTGGTGTTAAAGTAAGTGGGTATGATAAAACAAATACTCCTTTAACAGAACAATTAACAGCTGAAGGAATAGCAATTCATTTTGAAGACAATGTTGAAATGATTGATAAAATGGTTCCGTTGGTAGTATACACACCGGCAGTTCCAAAAAGCCATAAAGAGCTCAATTATTTCCAACAAAATAATTACCCGGTAGTAAAAAGAAGCGATGTATTGCAGGCCATTACCGACAGTTCTTTTAATATCTGCATTGCAGGCACTCACGGTAAAACAACTACCGGTACAATGGTAGCACATATTCTTACCCACAGTCAATTTGGTTGCAATGCTTTTTTGGGAGGCATAGCTGTAAACTATGATAGTAATTTTTGGAATAGCGATAATAATGTTTGTGTAGTAGAAGCTGATGAATATGACAGAAGTTTTTTAAAACTAAGTCCAGATATAGCCATCATTAGTAGTATGGACCCTGATCATTTGGATATTTATGGCACCGCAGAAAATATGGAACAGGCATTTATCGATTTTTCGGGAAGGATAAAACATGGTGGTTTATTGCTTAGCAAGTTTGGTTTAAAAAGAAATAATGATTTAAAAGGCGATAGGCATTTTACCTATCACCTGGATAATAAAAATGCGGATGTGTATGCATCAAATATTCAAATCCACAACGGAAGTTACAGCTTCGATGTGGTGAGCTCCAAAGATTGGACTTTGAAAAATGTAATATTAAATATGGGCGGCCTGCACAATATTGAAAATGTATTGGCAGCAATAACAGTAGCTCATCATTTAAAAATTGAGGATGATAAAATTGTAAAAGCTGTTGCCAGTTTTAAAGGAGTAAAAAGAAGGTTTGAGTATGTTGTGAAAACTGATAAACTGGTATATATCGATGACTACGCTCATCACCCTGAAGAGTTAAGAGCATTAATTACAGGAGCAAAAAAATTGTTTGGCAATAAAAAGATTGTAGTGATATTTCAACCGCACCTGTACAGCAGAACAAAAGATTTGGCAGATGGCTTTGCAGAAGTGCTGGACATGGCGGATGAAATTATACTGTTGCCAATTTATCCTGCAAGAGAATTGCCAATGGAAGGTGTGAGCAGCGAAATGATAACAGAACGGATGAGCAATGAATATAAAATGGTGTTAAGCAAAGATGACCTGTTAAAACATCTTGAGCAGGAAAAAGATGCACATGTAGAAGAAGGTTTTGAGGGAACAGTAATTATATCTGCAGGTGCAGGAGATATCGACAGATTAATTGAACCAATAAAAAAAATAATGACTGCTCTTCCTATCCACTAAAGGGGAACGGGTGGCGACAATAAAATATTCAAATCCCCCTTAGGGGACAAGGGAAACGACTTATGGTAAGCAAAAAAACGATAATAAACTGGATGCTCACAACACTTTGGATTGCCATTGGCGCCGGAGTTATTGCATTGCTGGTTGCTGCCATTAAGAAAAAAGATGCCCAGCATTGCAGCGGCGTTAATATAACCATTGAAGGAGTAGACAATAATTATTTTGTTGATAAAAAAGATATTCTAAACGCTATAACATTTGCTATTGGCGGAAACCCTGTTGGTAATATCGTAAGCGCTTTTGATTTAAGAAAGCTTGAAACAGAATTGCAAAAAAACATCTGGGTAAAAAAAGCCCAACTGTTTTTTGACAACAACAACAGGCTGATGGTGGATGTTTTGGAAAGAGAACCTGTAGCAAGGGTATTTACAACAGGTGGTACTACTTTTTATATTGATAGCTCATTGGCTATGCTGCCATTAAGCGATAAATTTTCTGCAAGATTGCCGGTATTTACGAGCTTTCCTTCTGATAAAATTGTTTTATCTCCACTTGATAGTCTTTTGTTAAAAGGTATTTTGATTGTTAGTACAGCCATACAAAAAGATAGCTTTAGCATGGCTATTATTGACCAGGTAGATATAACAGCACAACGGAATTTTGAAATGATTCCAAAAATTGGCAACAACATTATTGTATTTGGCGATGCAACAGATGTTCAAGAAAAATTAAATAAGCTGCAATTATTTTACAAAAAGGTAATGGTAAAAGCAGGGTGGAATAATTACAGTGTGATAAATGTGCAGTATAAAGGACAGGTAGTTGCTAAAAGAAAAGGAGCAGAAGATAAACTGGCTGACAGCCTGCGTACTTTACAACTAATGCAGGCAATTGTTGAAAACGCCGAAAGGCAAACCAATGATTCATTGCATATGATTGCAGCGGATAATGACAACAACTCAACAAATGTTGACATTGTTCAACAGTCTATTCAAAGGGATGATGAGCACGAACCGATGGCAAGTGAAAAGCCGCAGCCAGTGACTATTCCGGTTACAACCCCGCCGACAGTTGTAAAAAAAACAACAGTAACAGTACCAAAAACTACAGCAGTAAAAAAGCCGGCAACAGCTAAGTCGGTAAATACAAATAAGCCAGTGGCAAATCCTGTAAAACAAGTAACAAAAACAACAACAAAGCCAGCCACAAATAATACAACACAACCAAAAGCAGTAATGCCAAAACCAACAACAAAAGAATATATAAAAAAAGTAGGCAATGAATATTAAAAAGCACAAACATTAATAATAAACACCCAAACATACACATACAAACAAAAAACTATGAGCAACGAACAAAACACAACAAACGAAAGTGGAATGGTTAATACCAATCCTGTTATTGTTGGTCTGGATATTGGTACCACCAAAATAGCTGCTATCGCCGGGCGCAAAAACGAATACGGCAAACTGGAGATACTCGGCTTTGGCCGTGCCAACAGTAATGGTGTACAACATGGTATGGTGCTAAACATCGACCAAACCATCAAAGCTATTCAAACAGCTTTGGAAAACTGTTATGCCTCCAATCCAAACCTGGTGTTAAGTGAAGTGTATGTTGGTATTGCGGGTCATCATATTAAAAGCCTGCAAACCCGTGGTGATATTGTTCGACAGACAACAGAAGATGAAATACGGCAGGAAGAAATTGATCGCCTCGTAGCAGATCAATACCGTACCTATATCCCGGCAGGCGACCAGATCATAGACGTTATTCCGCAGGAATTTACGGTAGACAATTTTCAAAATATTCCTAACCCAATTGGATACAGCGGGGTAAAAGTGGGCGCCAATTTTCATATAATAACCGGCGATAAAAATGCCATTCGTAATATAAACCGTAGTGTTGAAAAAGCAGGTTTGCTTACAAAAGATTTAGTGTTGCAACCATTGGCATCTGCAGCAGCGGTAATGTGCGACCAGGACCTGGAAGCAGGTGTGGCTATTGTAGATATCGGTGGTGGTACAACAGACCTTGCTGTTTTTTATGAAGGTATTTTAAAACATACCGCGGTAATTCCTTTTGGCGGTGAAAATATTACCAATGATATCAAGAACGGTCTGGGTGTTTTAAAAACACAGGCTGAGCAAATGAAAGTACAGTTTGGTAGTGCACTTGCCGAAGAAGCAAAAGCCAATGCTTTTATTACTATTCCCGGACTGCGTGGTATGCAGCCCAAAGAAATAAGTGTAAAAAATCTGGCAGGTATTATACAGGCCCGCATGAGCGAGATAATGGATTTTGTTACCTATCATTTAAAACAGGTTGGCTTAGATACCAGATTGTTAAACGGCGGCATTATCCTAACTGGTGGAGGTTCTCAGCTAAAACATCTGATACAATTAACGGAATATGTTACAGGGTTGAATGCAAGAATTGGTTACCCTAACGAACACCTGGCTGCAGGGCATATTGACGAACTGGCAAAACCAATGTACAGCACCTGTATTGGTTTGATATTGAAAGGTTACAACGATTATGAAAATAAGAATAAAATATTTGAAGAAAGTTTCCGTAAAATAGCAGTGCCTGAAAATTTACAACAGTTACCTGTAGACGAAGAATTGGATACAATAAATAAAGCATCTGAAGAAATAGTAAAAGTAACCAAAGTAAAAGAGCGTAAATCATTAAAAGGTTTTATGGATTCTTTCAAGATAGGATTAATTGATTTGTTTAAGGAAGAAGAAGACATGAAGCTGTAATCGCCCCCTCAATCCCCCAAGGAGGAAATAAAGGAGACTGGTACGATTGAAGAAAATAAAATAACCGAATATGAGTCGATAAATAAAAGAGATTTATAAATTAATAATAAAAAAATAGTTTTAACAATAACCCAATTTACAATAACAGCACATTTTTTTCTGCATTACTAACGGAAAAATAAAGTGCCTAAATTAAAACACGGCTCTATTTTAATTTTATAAATAAAGCAATGTTTTGGAGGAACAAATTATGATACATTTTGATTTGCCTAAAGAACAATCGTCCATCATCAAAGTGATTGGTGTTGGCGGCGGCGGAAGCAATGCGGTGAACCACATGTTTTCGCAAAATATTGAAGGTGTAAACTTCATTATCTGCAATACAGATGCTCAGGCTATTGCCCAAAGCAAAGTGCCCAACAAAATTCAGCTGGGGCCACACTTAACACAGGGGCTTGGTGCAGGAGCTAACCCCATTATTGGCAAGCAGGCAACAGAAGAAAGCCTGGAAGAAATAAAGCGCATCCTGGAAGTAAATACCAAAATGGCATTCATCACTGCAGGTATGGGTGGTGGTACAGGCACAGGTGGGGCTCCCATTCTTGCAAAAATTTGTAAGGACCTGGGAATTCTTACAGTAGGTATTGTTACTACCCCATTTGCTTACGAAGGTAAAAAAAGACTGGCACAGGCCGAGGAAGGGATACGCCTGTTAAAAGATCATGTAGACACATTACTGGTTATCAGTAATGATAAATTGAGGCACCAGTTTGGTAATTTAAAAATGAAAGAAGCATTTGCCAAAGCAGACAATGTATTGGCAACAGCGGCAAAATGTATAACTGATGTAATTAACAGTACCGGGCAGATAAATGTAGATTTTGCGGATGTATGTACCGTGATGAGCAATGGTGGCGTGGCTATTTTGGGAAGCGCATCTGCCGAAGGGGAAAACAGGGCACAGGTGGCAATAGAAAATGCATTGAACTCACCATTGTTAAATGACAATGATATACGTGGTGCAAAATGGATTCTTATCAATATCAACTCCTGTGAGGGTGAGCATGAATTTACAATGGATGAAGTAGAGATTATTCAAAATTATTTAATGGGCCAGGCAGGTGAGGATAGTGATGTTATTTTAGGTTTGGGTTATGATAATTCATTGGGTGCAGATATAAGTATTACCCTAATAGCAACAGGTTTTGAATATAAAGATCCATTTGCCAAAACAGTAAAACAGCCTAAGGAACAAAAACAGGAGGATGATAAAATTGTAATGGTGCTGGCTACGCCTGAAAAAGAAGTGGTTAAAATGAAACAGCCAACCTTATTGTTTGAAGACGTAGAAGTAAAAAACGAGGTTGAAAAAATTACAGAAAAAGTAATTGAAAAACCTGTTGAAAAACCTCTTGAAAAAATAGAAATAGAAATGATGATGCCTGTTTTATCTGCAACACCTGTTGAAGAACCGGTAGTAGATTTACGAAGTAAAATTACTGTGGAAAAATTGAATGACGAGCGAGTTTTTTTTGAAATATCTTCGGCATCAGATCAGGTGCCTGTAATAGAATTTGATATACCCGAGCAACCCGTACCTATTGCCAAACCAGTATCAATGCCCCATACCAAAACTATATTTTCATTAGATTCATCAGATAAAAAAGAAGCTAGCACACCTGCTTCGTCTGCAGGTGGATTTTTGGTAAAGCCCTCTAATTTATATGTAGAGGAGCAGCCAAATGTAGAATCCAACACTAAGGAAGAGCTGACCCCTCTGCAAAGTATAGTTCGGGAAGACGAGCCTGTATTTGAAATGCAAATGGTGGTTAAAGATTCCCACAAGGCGGCGGAGGAGCAACAACCAATTGTACAACAAACTCAGCCAATCATGATGTCCAATGTTGAGGAGCAGGCTGTGCCTGACGAAACAGAGGAATTACGGCGCCGGGCTACGGATCGCATTGCAAAACTGCGTAATTTGTCATTCAATATTAACGCAGCCGATCCGAACAACGAGTTTGAAACGGTACCTGCATACCTTCGCCGCAATATGGAGTTACATAATTCTATAGCCGACGTTGAAAGTTTTTATACTAATTACACAGTTAAATCTGACGAAAATAACCAGGCCGAAATAAGCACCATCAACACTTTCTTAGAAGGCAAAAATCCCGATTAATATTTATTGTATTCCTTCGTTTTGTATAAAATAAAACGATATAATTTGTTTGTGTTATAGTTTGTATTAAAGCCCCTTGCTGCAAAGTGAGGGGTTAGTGCTTTGCAAATATTTCTTTTTCATCTTCAAAAAAATGAAATAGTTAATTTTGGTCATCAGTTAAAAAACTGTTTTTAAAAAAATTGTATCATTACAATATCAGGGTAAAAAAATATTTTTTTGTATGGATAACAGTAATCATTGGGTTGTTTTTTTATCAAATAAAGCCGATAAAAATATATTCATACAACAGCTATTAAATAAAAAAGCAATCGGTCAGTTTGCTTTTTACAATACAATTGACGGGGTACTTTTTTCTGCCATTGCTATCAAAGAGTTGATAGAAGAAGAGGAGCGTCACGAATATGTGGAAGTAGCCACAACCACCAATCGCCACCTGCGTTATTTATCAGGTGGTGAACAAAAAAAAGCATTGCTTGCCTATTTACTTTTACAAAAACCAGGCTTTATAATCGCTGACAATCCTTTCGATAACCTTGATATTGCTTCGCAGGAATCTTTACTTGTAATGCTGCAACAAATAGCTGCCGATATACCCATCATTCAAATTATTAACCGTACAAAAGACTGGTTGCCATTTATTAGAAATGCCGTTAGTATCAATGATGAGAACGTACTTGTTCATGAGCATGATATTCCCGGGTTTATTGCCAAGCAACAGGTAAACGATATTTCAGTTGAAGGTCGAATAATACCGCCATCAGATCAGCATTATGGCATAGTAACATGCCCGCTTATACAATTTAATAATGTAACGGTTCAATACGAAGAACGGGTGATTGTAAAAGATATTTGCTGGCAAATAAATGCCGGGGAATTCTGGCAACTGATTGGCCCAAACGGGTCTGGCAAAACAACTTTATTGTCGTTGATAACAGGAGATAATACAAAGGGCTATGGGCAGGATATCATACTGTTTGGTAAAAGAAAAGGAAGCGGAGAAACTGTTTGGTCAATAAAAGAAAAGATAGGCTATTTTACTTCTTCCATGACAGATTTATTCAGCAGGCATACCAATGTGGAGCAAATGATTATCTCGGGATATTTTGATTCTATCGGTTTATATGTAAAACCATCCGGACGGCAAATTAAACTGGCGAAACAATGGCTTGGCCTTATTGGCATGTTGCCTCAAAAAAGCATCCCTTTTTATACACTTTCATTGGGGCAGCAACGAATGATGTTGATCGCAAGGGCAATGGTAAAACATCCTCCTTTATTGATATTAGATGAACCTACTGCCGGGCTTGATGATAAAAATACAGCCATTATTACTGCACTTATAAATAAAATTGCATCAGAAACGAATACTGCTATTTTGTATGTATCTCACAGAGCAGAGGAAGGGCTTAACCCAACATTTAGTTTTACATTACTGCCGGGTAAAAATGGATCAACTGGCAACATATTGTAATTTGTTATCGGTTTAATAATTAATGCTGCCTGCAGTTCATCAAAACCATCTTATTTACTGCAATTACTAAAAAGTAAACTCTATTATTCTATTTCCAATTACATTTGCATCATCAATAATAACCTGCAAACAGCAGGGTTGTTAAAAATATTTTACTAACCAAAAAATAAAGAATTGTCAATAAAGGCTAATAAGGCAACAGCCGCAGGGATACTGATAGCATTAGGAATTATATATGGTGATATAGGCACATCTCCTTTGTACGTTTTTAATGCGATTATCAACAGCAAGGAAATTTCTGAATTGCTTATTGTAGGAGGACTTTCCTGCATCATTTGGACACTAACCCTGCAAACAACAATTAAATACGTAATACTTACATTACGGGCAGATAATAAAGGGGAGGGTGGAATATTTTCGTTGTACACTTTGGTAAGGCGCCAGAAAAGATGGCTGGTGATACCGGCTATGATTGGCGGCGCTGCATTACTTGCAGATGGTATGATTACACCCGCCATATCCGTGGCCTCTGCCATAGAAGGATTAAAACAAATTGATGCGTTTAAACTTATTGAACAACGGCAGGTAATTTATATAGTGTTGGCCATTTTGGCTTTATTGTTTTTTTTACAAAGGTTTGGTTCAGATTCAATTGGTAAACTGTTTGGGCCAATAATGATTATATGGTTTGGAATGTTGGCCATTCTTGGGTTAATCCATCTTACAGATGACCTGGGAATTTTCAGGGCCTTTAACCCTTACTACGCTGTTCAATTGCTGACAGTTTACCCCAAGGGGTTTTGGATTTTAGGGGCAGTTTTTCTTTGTACAACCGGGGCCGAAGCTTTATACAGCGATCTTGGCCATGTGGGGCGTGCCAATATCCGCTACTCCTGGATTTTTGTAAAATCCTGCCTGATCATAAACTACCTTGGCCAGGGAGCCTGGTTACTGGCTAATTATAATGGCAAAGTGATAACAGATGTGATGATCAAAGCCGGATTTAATCCATTCTTTGGTGTTATGGATGATTCTTTTAGATTAACCGGTCTTGTTATAGCCACTTTTGCAGCCATCATTGCCAGTCAGGCATTAATTAGTGGTTCATTTACTCTTATTAGTGAGGCCATCCGGCTAAACCTTTGGCCAAGGATGAAAATCAATTATCCTTCTGAAGCAAAGGGGCAATTATTTATTCCGGGTATTAACCTATTGTTATTTATTGGTTGCTGTGGTATTGTACTTTACTTTAAATCGTCCAGTGCTATGGAGGCTGCTTATGGCTTGGCAATTACTTTGTGTATGTTGAGTACTTCTATATTGTTTGCGAATTACTTAATTAAAAGACGAACAAATGCTTTTGTAATTTATCTGTACCTCGCTGTTTATTTAACGCTTGAATGTGTTTTTCTTTTTGCCAACCTCGATAAATTTCCTCATGGCGGTTATATTGCTGTAATGGTTGGTGGCGGATTATTTGCGGTGATGTATGTTTGGTTCCGCAGTAGAAAAATTAAAAACCGTTATGTAGAATTTGTGCGTATGGAAGAATACGTACCCAAACTGGAAGAATTGAGCAATGATGACACTGTTCCAAAATATGCTACCCATCTGGTATATATGACAAGTGCCAATAAGCCGGCAGAAATTGAACATAAAATTATTTACTCTATTTTAAATGGTAAGCCAAAGCGTGCAGATATATACTGGTTTGTACATGTTGATACTTTAGATGATCCTTATACAAGTGAATATACTGTTGAGCATATCATTCCAAATGATATCATCCGGGTAGAATTCAGGTTAGGGTTTAGGGTAGCCCCCCGTGTTAACCTGATGTTTAAAAAAGTGGTAGAAGATTTGGTAGCCAATAAGGAAGTAAATGTAACCAGCAGGTACGAAAGCCAGCAGCGGAATAATGTAGTAGGCGATTTTCAGTTTGTGGTAATGGAAAAATTTTTAGCAAGGGATACAGACCTCCCATTTATGGAGCGTATGATTATGCAGTTATACTTCTGGATAAAGGAACTTTCCTTAAGTGAAGAAAAGGGGTTTGGATTGCAGCAGAGTAATGTTGCGGTTGAGATGTACCCCTTGGTGGTAGCACCTACCAGTAAAATTAGTTTGAAGAGGATTTATACAGATGAAGAAGAGGAATAATATTTTCAGGCAGCTCCGGTTATTATTCATGCACACTATCACGCAATAAAAAGTTCAGTTTTTGGAACTCACGATATGAAAACCATCACAGTTACCGGGCTTCGGCAACTAATAAATAATAAAGAAGATTTTCAGTTAATTGACACAAGAGAACCTTATGAACACGAAGCTTTTAATATTGGTGGTACATTATTGCCGTTGGGCAATATAACTAAATTCATCGACCAGATAGAAAAACAAAAGCCTGTTGTGTTATATTGTCGGGCTGGCGTACGCAGCCAGATTGCTATACAGCGTTTGCAGGAAAAATACCCTTTTACAAATCTTATTAATTTAATTGGTGGCACTGAAGCGTGGAAGAAGGAGTCTGGCAGTACAAAATAGCTATCCTTTGCCCATTAATTTTTCAATTGCTTCCTTAAAAGTTTCCCCAACAGGCAATTCCATTTCTTTTATAAACACACTGTTTTTTCGGATGGAGGTAATACTTTCAACCGCAACAAGATAAGATTTATGTATACGTAAAAATTTGAATGAGGGGAGCACCTGTTCAATGGCTTTTAGACTGGAACGTATCAACAACGGTTTGTTAGAATTTTTTAAATATATTTTTACATAGTCCCTTACTCCCTCCATCCAGATGATGTCGTTAAACATTATTTTAACCTGGCTGTAATCCGCATTTACAAAAAAAAAGTCTTTAGTATTTATTGCAGTTGGTTGCTGTTTTAACGATTTTAATTCATATAGCGCTTTGGCTCTGTTACAAGCTTTAATAAATCTATCCAACGCCACCGGTTTTACAAGATAATCCACAACAGATAAATCATAACTTTCCAATGCATACTGTTTATATGCCGTAATGAAAATTACCAACGGTTTATTTACAAGGCTTCCAATAAACTGCAATCCCGTTAATCCCGGCATTTGAATATCAATAAATACCAAATCAATTTTATTTTCCGCAATGCCTTCATTGCTTCAAAAGCATCATTGCAGGCAGACACTACTTTTAGAAAAGGTACTTTGCTAATATTATCCTGTAGCGGTTTTAAAGCCAGCGGTTCATCATCAACGGCAATACAGTTTATCATAATTTAAAAGTTAATTGTAATGAAACGATAAACCATCCATCAGTTTTATTTATTGCGAGATGATACCGGTTACCATACAATAATTCCAGTCGTCTTTTTACATTTGCTAATCCAATACCGGAAGTCTTATCTTTAGTTGTTTTGGTTTGAACAAATCTGTTTT
>JAYTTI010000200.1:0-3156 GCA_043745405.1 Ferruginibacter sp.
GGGCATTTATGCGTTGCTGGTGGCGATACAAAAAATCCAACCGGTAAATACATGGTAGCGTATAATAAAATTACCAAGGACAGGTTTTTACCAACCGGCCCCGAGTTATCACAGAGTGCACAGCTCTATGATATAAGTGGAGACAAAATGCAACTGATACTTGATTTCCCCACGATTGGTGAACCACATTACGCCCAAATTATTGCTGCAGACCTGGTTAAAAATAATTCGCTGAAGTTCTTTAAGATGGAAGAAAATAAAAATCCATTTTTCTCCAATGGCGAGGGTGCCACAAAAGTGGTACGTTCCGGAAACAGGATTGATGTGTATATGACTGCAATCCGCTCTCACCTTACACCAGATAATATTGAAGGAATTAAAATGGGAGACGAGGTATATTTTCATGTTACCAACCTGGAACAGGATTGGGATGTGCCGCATGGTTTTGCCATAAAAGGTGCTGGCAATGCTGAATTGCTGATAATGCCCGGTGAAACACAAACCTTAAAATGGACACCAGATAAAGTAGGTATCTCGCCTATGTATTGTACCGATTTCTGTAGTGCATTACACCAGGAAATGACAGGGTACATAAGGGTTTCGCCTGCCGGAAGCAGTGTGCCATTGCTGTTCAGTACCGGTAAAAATTATCCTGCTGCTGATTCGGTTAATAAGAAATAATTTTTAATCAAAAGAAACAGGCTGATAACAAGCCTGTTTTTTCTTTGCAACACATTTTTAAATCCTTAACAGTTATACTGTCAGCCTGAGCTTGTCGAAGGCGGGTTGAATTATTACAAAGGTTTTCTTTAAAGTGGCACCGCCTTCGACAAGCTCAGGCTGACAAAATTCTGGTTACGGCAGTAATAATATTTTAATAAAGAAGCATGAAGCAAGATAAATTGAAACCGTGGATGAGATTATTATTGATCTTTTGCGGCGTGGCCCTGGTAGCAGTTTTATTTGTTCCCTTGTGGAGAATTGAGCTGAATGCTCCGCAATATCCTGAAGGATTAATGCTGCTTATTTACCCCGATAAACTTGCCGGCAATGTAGATATTATTAATGGCCTTAATCATTATATCGGGATGAAAACCCTGCATACAGCAGATTTTTTAGAGTTCACCATCCTGCCATATTGCATCGGATTTTTTGCTTTACTGTTTGTTGTAACGGGTATTGTTGGCAGAAGAAAATTACTATACCTGCTGTTTATGTTGTTTGTTTGTTTCGGCATACTTGCCATGTATGATTTCTGGAGATGGGAATATAACTATGGCCACAACCTGAATCCGGAGGCTGCTATTATTGTACCGGGTATGGCATACCAGCCGCCGCTGATCGGCTTTAAACAATTATTGAATTTTGGTGCTTACTCAATTCCTGCAATGGGCGGGTGGATATTTGTATCTATTGGGGCTTTGTTGCTTATGCTTACTGTTATTGTCTGGCAGATCTCAAAAAAAAGTAAAACCAAAATGGTTGCTTCATCAACTATGGCATTTCTTTTCTTAATAACAATAACATCCTGCAAGGCAGGCCCCGAGCCACTTAAAACCGGTATTGATAATTGTTATTTCTGTAAAATGACCATTAGTGATAACCGTTTTGGCGCCGAAATAGTAACCCGAAAAGGAAAGGTCTATAAATTTGATGATACGCACTGTATTTTAGATTATTTGAAATTAAAGGAGATCGAATCTGCCAATATCAAAAATATTTACATCACAAATTATTCCGGCACTCACCAGTTGATTGATGTTAAAAATGTTTTTCTTTTAAAAGCCCCCGAACTTAGAAGCCCAATGGGAGGCAATATTGCAGCATTTGATGTGCAGGATAGTTTGCTTGCAGTTCAAAAGCGATTTCCGGGAATGGTAGTAACGTGGAATGAATTATACAGGCCTTGAAAAAATTACTTTATATAACATTGTTCATTTTGTTTGCCAATATTTCATTGGCAAAAATTATCCTTGTTGGTAATCAGCGGGCTGTTAAATCCATTCAACAGGCAGTAAATATGGCTGTTAATGGCGATACTATTTTAGTTGATACCGGTATTTATAACGAAAAGAATATCATCGTCAATAAATCGGTTTTCCTGCTTGGCATTAATCACCCTGTTTTAGATGGAGATCATAAATACGAGATCATCTCCATTAAAGCAAACGGGGTAGTGGTCGATGGATTCAGAATAATCCATTCGGGTATTTCAAGCATTGAAGATTTTGCAGGTATAAAAATATATCACAGCCGGGATGTAGTGATACGCAACAATATACTGGAAGATACTTTTTTCGGTATCTATTCTCAATACGGAACAAATTGCAGCATTGAAAAAAACAGCATCACATCCTATGCAAAGGAAGAGCAGCAAAGCGGTAATGGTATTCATTGCTGGAAAAGCGACAGCATGCGTATCATAGCAAATACAATCACCGGGCACAGGGATGGTATTTACTTTGAGTTTGTAACCAACTCGGTTATCTGGCGCAATATTTCCGAAAAAAATCTTCGATACGGATTACATTTTATGTTCAGCAATCACGATACTTACATCTCCAATGTATTTAAAAATAACGGTGCCGGTGTGGCGGTCATGTTTTCTAACCATGTTAAGATGATCCGGAATTATTTTGAAGAAAACTGGGGCGATGGTGCTTATGGCCTGCTGCTGAAAGAAATAAGCGATGGTTATATTGATAATAATTTTTTTGTAAAGAATACGGCTGGCATTTTTATGGAAGGTGCAAGTCGGATACAATTGGAAAAAAATGTTTTTGAAGGCAATGGCTGGGCCATGAAAATACAGGCCAGTTGTATGGATGTGACCGTTACAAACAATAATTTTAAAGGAAATACATTTGATGTAGGAACCAATGGCAGCCTTGTTTTAAATACATTCAACCATAATTACTGGGATAAATACGAAGGCTACGATCTGAATAAAGATAAGCTGGGCGACATACCTTACCGGCCTGTGAGTTTGTATGCAATGATTATTGAACAAAATCCTCCGGCCATGATTCTCTTTCGGAGTTTGATGACATCTTTACTGGACAAGACAGAAAAGATATTGCCATCATTAACTCCCGAAAATTTAAAAGACGAACATCCTTTAATGAAATCTTTACCATTATGATCATCGCAAGCAAT
>JAYTTI010000201.1:0-11713 GCA_043745405.1 Ferruginibacter sp.
CCAAAAACGACGGGTGCAAAGCGTGGCCTACTTCTCCAAGGGAATTATTGGCATGGCTTCACCAGACGGGCAGGGAAGTGATACCCTGCAATTGCTTGAACGTTTTGCGGCAGTGTTCAATCTTACATTTACCCGTTTCTATGATTTAAAAATTGCAGAGGCACATGCCTTACAAGCAGCAGAAGATCTAATTAAACTGCAGGCTGAAAAGAAAAGGGCTGAAGATGCATTAACAGAATTGAAGTCCACCCAAACCCAACTCATCCAGTCAGAAAAAATGGCAAGCCTTGGAGAACTCACCGCAGGTATTGCCCATGAAATACAAAACCCGTTAAACTTTGTCAATAATTTTAGTGAGGTGAGTAGAGAAATGATTGATGAATTAAAACCTTTCAACAAGCTCATGGTTACACCAGAACAAGAAGATGTTTTAAATGATATAGATGCTAATCTCGAAAAAATAAACCATCACGGCAAACGTGCCGCAGATATTGTAAAAGGAATGTTGCAACATTCAAGAGCAAGTTCAGGCAAAAAAGAACCAACAGATATCAATGCGTTGTGTGATGAATATTTGCGTTTAAGTTACCACGGCTTGCGTGCAAAAGACAAATCATTTAATGCAACATTCAAAACCGACTTTGATGAATCGATTGAAAAAATAAATATCATTCCGCAGGATATTGGAAGAGTGATATTGAATTTACTAACAAATGCATTTTATGTAGCAGATGAAAAGAAAAAATCGGGAATTGAGAATTATGAACCAACAGTTTTCATCAGCACAAAAAAAATCGGTAATAGAATAGAAATTAGCGTAACCGATAACGGCAATGGCATCCCTTTTTCAATCAAAGAAAAAATCTTTCAACCCTTTTTTACTACCAAACCCACCGGGCAGGGAACAGGTTTGGGGCTGTCGCTGAGTTATGATATCATTACCAAAGGTCATGGCGGTGAGTTAAAAGTGGAGACAAAGGAGGGAGAAGGCAGTGAGTTTATTTTTCAACTACCCCTTCAATAATAATTTAACAAATCAGCATATGAATAAAATAATTTTTATCATTTTTATTTTTTGCTTTCCGGCTGTACAGGCCCAGTATAAAAAACCATTTTTTCATACTTTATCTGTAATGTCTGGTTTGCCGGAAGCCAACATCGTGTCGTCGCTGCAGGATAAAAAAGGCTATATGTGGTTTGGTACCCAAAATGGTTTGGTGAGGTATGATGGATATCAATTAAAGCCATACCCTTTGTTGAATGATGAAGGGGCAGTGGTAAGCCCAAGTACTGTTAACTATTTATACCTAGACAGCAATGGAAAATTATGGGCTTTTTGCTACCAGCAGGGAATTTATTTTTACGACGGTTTGAAAGATGCATTTTTTAAACTTCCATTAGATAAAGAGTTTATGGAGAAGTTAAAAAAAGCGAACTTTTTTAGAAAGTGGATCGAAGATAAACAACAGCCGCATATGAATTGGTTTTTTACCGTCAATTCGGTAGAAGACAAAAACCATATTTATTTATTTGATGATAGCCGCAATACATTTGAAGATTTTAGTGTAACGAGTAAAGACAGGCATTTTATACCAATGGATAAAGGTGCCGACATTGCGCAGGACGCCCATGGAAAAATATGGATAATTGCAGATACCCTTCTGAGTTATTTTGATTGGAAGACAAAGTCATTTCAACCCTTTTTTGTGCTTCCCCCCGACCCTGCAAAAAAATATTATTTTTCTATTATTACACCCGACCCTGCTGATGCAGATATACTATGGCTGAATACCTACATACCAAACGAAAGGAAATATACAAGGAAATTTTTACGGTTAAATACCAAAACAAAAGCCTATGAAATAGTTACTGCTGCAAGCATTAGTCCGGGTAAAATAGCTCCATACACGTACCTGGGAATTTTTACTGATTCATTAAAAAGGGTTTGGTTCGCTACTGAAAAAGCTATTGCGATGTATAACCGGCAAAACGGGCAGTTTACCAATTTTGCTTTAAACATTCCGTCTGCAAATAATGACAGGCCTTTTGTAAATTGTATAACAGCAGATGGCTCAGGCAACTTATGGATTGGAGGAAATTTTAAAGGGCTGATTTATTTAAATGTTGCAAATGGTGCAACCAATTTTTCAGGCGTTACTGATGAAGAGGGCAGCCTGCCCGATAACTTTAATATCAATAAACTGTTTTTCGACAGAACGGGCACCCTTTGGGTAAATATGCCTTTTACCGGCATTGCCTATTTAGACCGGCAAAAATCTTTATTTACGCCGGTTGCTATCATTCCACCTACTATAAAAGCCGACAAAAAAATAACTTCAGAACCGTACAGTATCAGGGGCATTGATGGCGACAGTATTTTTTTTGTATCAGATGATGCGCATCTTTTTGCCTGGAACTACCAGCAAAATAATTTTAATAAAATAGCCTTTGAAGAAAAAAAATTGCATGGTGATATTGGAATTGTTAAAAAAGACAACAATGGAAGCCTATGGATGCTGGGCCGGGAATTGGTGAATTATAACCCGCTTACCAAAAAAATAAAAAATTATCACCCAAAAGACGGCAATGCAAGAAGGCGTGATTATATGACTGCCTTAGCCATAGGTAAAGAAGGAAAATTATGGATAGGTACAGCAGAAAATGGGCTATACAGTTTTAACAAACAAAGCGGGACCTTTACTCATTATCCATTTATAAAAAATGATTTAACCATAACCCCCGTAAATGCTTTAGATGATAAAAGTGTGCATTGTTTACTATTTGATTCTGACGGAATATTATGGATTGGTACCGATAAAGGCGGGCTTAACCGCTTTGACACCAAGACAGAAAATTTTACCTCGTTTCTAAATTATAAAAACGGTTTATTTAATGTAGTAAGTTTATACGAAGACAGTCATAAACGGTTGTGGGCCGGTACGTATCAATCGGGTTTATTTTTAGTAGATAAAAAAACCGGAATATTTAACAGGTACACAGAAAAAGATGGATTGATCCATAATGGCATATTTAGCATTACAGAAGATAACGAAGGCAATACCTGGGTTAAAACACAGCGGGGCATATCAAGATTTAACCCTGCAACAAAAATGTTTACAAACTATCCTATAGAAATTGGAACTGATGCTTACCAGCTAATTGGTTTTTTCAGGGGAAAAAATGGCTTACTGCATGTTACTAGCAAAAATGGATTGCTATCGTTTGATCCTGCAAAGATGCATGAAAGCACTGCTCCGCCCGCCATAATTATCGAATCAGTCAGGTATCATGCTGCCAATAATAAGGATACTATTTTAAATGTTGACGAAAGAAATAACCTGCAATTAAAGTACAACGAAAACAGGATCGGTTTTAAATTTGTTGCCCTGCATTATGCCAATCCCACGTCAAATCAATACGCCTATAAACTGGAGGGGTACGACAAAGACTGGATAAGTGCAGGCAATCCACGGCCCGTCAATTACTCCAACCTTTCACCTGCTACTTATACCTTTCACGTAAAGGCCAGTAACAGCGATGGTTTATGGAACGAAATAGGTGCCAGTTTTACTTTTACCATCTCGCCACCATGGTGGTTTACCTGGTGGGCATATTGCGTGTATGCTTTGCTGATAGGTGGAAGCATCTGGGCATTTATTCAATACCGTTCAAGGGCCTTACGCAAAGAGAACCTTGTTTTGGAAGAAAAAGTAAATGACCGTACAAAGCAGCTGCAGCAATCAATAGAAACAATTAAGTCTACACAGGCCCAGCTCATCCAATCCGAAAAAATGGCCAGCCTTGGTGAGTTAACCGCAGGCATTGCACATGAAATAAAAAACCCGTTAAACTTTGTAAATAATTTTAGTGAAGTAAGTAAGGAATTATTGGATGAAATGAAAACAGAATTAGACAAGGGTAATACTGCCAATGCAAAAGAAATTGCGGATGATTTAATTCACAACCTCGAAAAAATAAACCACCATGGCAAACGTGCTGATGCCATTGTAAAAGGCATGCTGCAGCACAGCCAAAGCAGCAGCGGCGTAAAAGAGCCAACAGATATCAATGCTCTTTGCGATGAATACTTTAGATTAACGTATCATGGTTTACAGGCAAAAGACAAATCCTTTCATGCAACAATTAAAACTGATTTTGATAAGGCAATTGGTGATATCAATATAATACCGCAGGATATTGGAAGAGTATTGTTGAATTTACTTAACAATGCTTTTTATGCTGTAGCCCCCCCACCTCCGCCAGCTGGCGGAGGGATTTTGCACCCTGCTAAAAACGATAGCCCAACCGTTTGGGTGAGTACAAAGAAAGAAGGCGATAAAATTTTAATCAGTGTAAAAGACAATGGACCGGGTATTCCTCAAAAAATAGCTGACAAAATCTTTCAGCCATTCTTCACCACAAAACCCACAGGCCAGGGAACAGGGCTGGGTTTGAGTTTGAGTTATGACATCATCAAAGCGCATGGAGGAGAAATAAATGTGGAGACGAAGGAAGGCGAAGGAAGTGAGTTTATTATTAAATTACCAGTTGTCTGAATCACAGATTGTAATTTGATTAAAAGATTACACGGATTTAAAATCAGTGAAATCCATAAATCCGTTTAATCCGTGATTCAGACAAACTTTGATATTATTAAAGCACACGGTGGTGAAACAAAAGTGGAAACGAAGGATGAGGAAGGAACTGAGTTTATTATTCATTTGCCAATTGTCTGAATCACGGATTGTAATTTGATTAAAAGATTACACGGATTTAAAATCAGTGAAATCCATAAATCCGTTTAATCAGTGATTCATACAATTTACGATATTATTACAGCACATGGAGGACAAAATAAAAGTGGCGACAGAAGAAGGGAAAGGCACTACTTTTATTATTGCATTAATAACAAATTAAAAAGTGTATGTTAAAAATTATTTTTAGAATAGCTTCCGTATTTTTTCTTTTTCTCTGTTTAAACAATGCCTTGGCGCAGCCAGCGCCCTTTAACCAAAAAACGGTAGATAGTATTATTGCCATACTGCCCGCCAGCCCTGCTGATACAATCAAAGTAAAAAACCTCGCTACAATTACCAGCATGCTAATGACGATTAAAACTGACCAGTGTTTGAAATATGGAAACGAGGGGCTGACCCTTGCAAGAAGTTTAGGATACAAATATGGTGAAGTTATTTCCATAAAAAATGTGGCATTTGTACTTACCATTACCGGAGAATGGCTAAAGGCAACCCAGCTATTGTATGAAGGAATAGCAATCACAGAAAAATATTTTCCCGAAAAAACAGTCTCAATGTATTCAATATTTGCATTGCTAAACGATAAACAGGGCGAATATAAAAAACAATTGGAATGGGGACTAAAGGCTTATCATCATCCATTATTTTTTACACTTGAAAAAGACAACAGCCAATGGACCATATTTTTAACACTCGGCCAGTCGTACGAACGGCTTAACAGGTTCGATTCTGCTATCTATTTTTCAAACAAGGCTTTGGAGGCATGTAAAAAATATAACCTCGGAAACTTAGCTGGTTTTTCTTACGCAATTATTGGCAGGGTGCAGGCAAAACTTGGTAACTACCAGCCTGCTCTACAGGCAACACATAGTGCCATCGACTTGCTGCAAAAACAACACTACGATTTTTCTGTGTATGAAATTGAGCTGGAGCTGGCTGAATTATTTGATAAATTTCATAAGGCGGATTCTGCTATTTATTATGCAGCATTGGCGTTAAAAGGAGGAAAAGAAGTAAGCAACCGGGTGGTAATAATAGGTGCAAGTAAAATTTTGGCAGAAAACTATGAATCAATCAATCAGCAGGAAGCTATCACGTATTTTAAAATATTTAATGCAGAAAGGGATAGTTTATTCAATGCAGAAAAATTAAAGCAAATTGAAAATATTAACTACCAAGAGCAACAACGGATTTCAGATTTAAAATTGGCAGAGAAGGATTACAAAAGCCGCATTAAACAAAATGTATTATTTGGCATATTGGGTACGCTGGCAATTGTAACCCTGCTGCTTGTAATAAATAATAAGCAAAAACAAAAAGCGAACAAAGTTTTGGAAGCAACATTACTCAATTTAAAATCCACTCAATCTCAACTTATCCAAAGTGAAAAAATGGCAAGCCTTGGTGAACTCACCGCAGGCATTGCACATGAAATTCAAAACCCGTTAAATTTTGTAAATAATTTTAGTGAGGTGAATACAGAATTGATTGAGGAAGCCGGGGAAGAAATTAATAAAGGAAATATTGATGAAGTAAAAAATATCCTCAATGATATTAAAGAGAATGAACAAAAAATTAACCATCATGGCAAACGAGCAGATGCTATTGTAAAAGGAATGCTGCAACACAGCCATAGCAATACCGGACAAAAAGAACCGGCCGGTATCAACAAGCTGGCAGATGAATATTTAAGATTAGCCTATCAGGGCCTCAGAGCCAAAGACAAAAGCTTTAACGCAATACTTAAAACAGACTTTGATGAAACCATTGGAAAAATAAATATCGTTCCGCAGGACATTGGAAGAGTGTTATTGAATTTATTTAACAATGCATTTTATGCAGTAAATGAAATGAAACAAAAGACTACCGAAGGCTACGAACCAATTGTTTCGGTAAGTACAAAAAAGATTGGTGACAAAGTAGAAATTAAAGTTGCTGACAACGGCAACGGTGTCGCACCAAAAATAATGGATAAAATATTTCAGCCTTTTTTTACTACCAAACCTACAGGACAAGGAACGGGACTTGGTTTGAGCCTTAGCTATGATTTTATTAAAGCACATGGTGGTGAAATAAAAGTGGTGACGAAGGAAGGAGAAGGAACAGCGTTTATTATTCAATTACCTGTAGTCTGAATCACGAATTGTAATTTGATTAAAGGATTACACGGATTTAAAATCAGTGAAATCAACAAATCCGTTTAATCAGTGATTCAGACGAATTATGATATTGTAAAAGCGCATGGTGGTGAAATAAAAGTGGAAACAAAAGAAGGGGAAGGCACAACATTTATTATTCAATTACCAATTTAATTTATATGAAATCAGTTAGAAGTATTTTAGTTTTTCTATTATTCCCATTTATTTCTCTTGCACAAAATTATCAATATTTAGATAGCTTAAATCATGCATTGCAGAATACTACCAATGATACCATTAAAATGGATATCTATAGAAATATGGGGTTTTATCTACAGGACGGTAAAGTAGATAGCGCTTTGTATTATCACGAAAAACAACTGGCTTTCGCAAAAAAACTACACTTAAAATTATATGAAGCCGATGCTTATGAACAAATTGCATATGTAAAATCATGGGAAGGTGATTTTGCCGGGTCTTTAAAATTTTATTATGAAGGGCTTAAAATTGCAGGTGACCCAAAATGTGCAGAAAACAGTTGGGGATATTCAAATTTCTCTTATTCAAAAAGTCCAGAAGATGCGAGGCTTTCTATTATCGGGATGATTGATTTTGAACTTTCCAGATTGTATGATTTCTCAAGAATGCTAAAAAAAGAAAAATTATATCTA
The DNA here is from genome assembly GCA_043745405.1 of Ferruginibacter sp. Taxonomy (GTDB): domain Bacteria; phylum Bacteroidota; class Bacteroidia; order Chitinophagales; family Chitinophagaceae; genus Ferruginibacter. The sequence goes on from JAYTTI010000201.1 coordinate 7,567, forward strand.
GATGAAGCATTTATAATTGGCGAAAAGTTGAAGAATAAAAAAATATTGTCTCTCACTTCAAGAGATATAGGACGCTTTTTTGCTAACAATAACCAGCCAGATTCGGCTTTTAAGTATTATCAAATGGCATTACTATATAATTTAAATTCACCATATAGTAAACAATTAGGTGATCTTTATCGACTTATTGGACGCTATTATGAAACTAAACAACAATATGATTCTACAAAAAAATACTTTATAAAATCAATTAATAATTGCATTATAAATAACCAGCTTATCGGTCTGAGTAAAGATTATTTGGAATTCGGAAAATTATATTTAATTACTAACCAATTAGATTCAGCTTTATATTATACTTTAAAAGGTGTAGCGCAAGCCCAATCAATTCTAAATAAACCTAATGTATTTCTAGGATACACACAACTATCAAGTATATATGAACAACAAAAAAACACAGCATTAGCATTAAATTATCTAAAAAAAGGAAAATCAATAAAAGACAGCCTTAATGATGGTTTAATTAGTAAAATAACTCAATTCCAGAATATAGATTTTGAAGAACAACTTAAGTTAAAAAAAATTGTAGATGAACAATCGAGTTTTCAAAATAAGTTAATGATAATTGGTTTAATTGCTATCATTTTAATTTTTATTTTACTTGCGATACTTCAATTCAGAAACAGTCGCCAAAAACAAAAAGCTAATACCGTTTTAGAAAAAACTCTTACCGATTTAAAATCCACCCAAACCCAACTCATTCAATCCGAAAAAATGGCAAGCTTGGGAGAACTCACCGCAGGCATTGCACATGAAATTCAAAACCCATTAAACTTTGTAAATAATTTTTCGGAAGTAAATAAAGAATTATTAATTGAATTAAAAGATGAAATTAAAAAAGGAAACCTAAATGAAGTAAATACAATTGCTGATGATCTAATTAGTAACGAAGAAAAAATAAACCACCATGGTAAACGTGCCGATGCCATTGTAAAAGGCATGTTGCAACACAGCCGCAGCAGCAGTGGTGTAAAAGAACCAACAGATATCAATGCTTTGTGTGATGAATATTTGCGCCTCTCCTATCATGGCTTACGGGCAAAAGACAAATCCTTCAATGCAACCATAAAAACTGATTTTGATAATTCAATTGGAAATATAAATATCATTCCCCAGGATATCGGCAGGGTGATTTTAAATTTATTGACCAATGCTTTTTATGCAGCCTCCCTGCCCTCCAAAGGAGGGTTCTCAGACCCCGATAACACTAAGACTCCTACTGTATGGGTGAGTACAAAAAAAGAAGGAGATAAAGTTTTGATAAGTGTGAAAGATAATGGACCGGGTATTCCACAAAAAATACTGGATAAAATTTTTCAGCCATTCTTTACTACAAAGCCCACAGGGCAGGGCACCGGGCTGGGATTAAGCATGAGTTACGATATTGTTACCAAAGGGCATGGAGGCGAAATAAAGGTGGAAACAGAGGAAAATAAGGGATCAGTTTTTACAATTACTTTACCAAAAACGAGCTGAAGTGCGATATGGGAAATACCGTTAACTAAATAACTAAATACCGGCAACTAAATAAAAATAAAAACGAAACGGGAAGGTATTCCAATTTATAATATATTTACTTATAATAACCTCAATTTCAACAAATGAAAATTTTAGTAGTAGACGACGAAAGGGATATCCAAACCTTGTTTGAGCAACGCTTTAGAAAAGAAATCAGGGAAAAATCCCTTGAATTTGTTTTTGCCTTTTCGGGCGAGGATGCGCTTACCTATTTAAATGGTCATGAACACGAAGCTGTTTTGATATTATCGGATATCAATATGCCTGGCATGAGTGGCCTGGAACTTTTGGGGCATATAAAACAAAAATATCACAAACCACCACCAATGGTAATGATGATAACTGCCTACGGTGATGCAGAAAATTTTAAAATAGCTACAGATTTGGGTGCTGATGCTTTTTTAACCAAGCCGGTTGATTTTGCTTTATTAAAGGAAAAATTTAAAACAATAAGCTGATGGCAAAAATATTGGTTGCTGATGATGAGGCAGATTTAGAAATGCTCATCAAACAAAAATTTCGCCAGAAAATAAGGGAACAGCAATACGAATTTATTTTTGCTGTAAATGGCAACGATGCATTGGATAAAATTGAACAGCATGGTGACGTTGATATGGTTTTAAGTGATATCAATATGCCTGAAATGGATGGCCTTACTTTACTGAGCAGGCTCAGTGAATCGAGCCCATTAATAAAATCGGTTATTGTTTCGGCATATGGCGATATGGAAAATATCCGCACGGCGATGAACCGTGGCGCATTTGACTTTATAACCAAGCCCATCAATTTTGAAGACCTGTCGCTCACCATTATTAAAACTATCAATCATGTTACCCAGATACGGGAAACCCTAAAAGCCATAAAAGAAAATAATATACTAAAGATGTATGTGGATGAGACCGTATTAAATTTTATGGGCAGCCATGAATTTGAAACATCTTTAATGGTGAATGAAACAATTGAAGCTACCGTGGCTTTTATTGACATTTGCAGTTTTACTTCTATCAGCGAAAACGAGGAGCCCGACACCGTTGTTAAATTACTGAACCAATATTTTGATGTAATGGTAAAGCAAATTATTGACCAGGGTGGCTATATCGATAAATTTATTGGGGACGCCATCATGACGGTTTTTAGAGGCGAATATCATTTGGACAGGGCAATTGAAGCATGTATTGGAGTAAGGGCAGAAATTGAAAAACTGCCTACCATATCAGAGCGTTTTAGTTTTACACCAAAAGTATCTATAGGCATTAACAGTGGTGAAATGATTTCGGGCAATATAGGTTCAGCAAATTTGCGCCGTTTGGATTATACCGTAATTGGAGATGTTGTAAATACGGCACAACGCCTACAGTCTGCTGCAGGCCCCGGAAAAATTTTGATTAGTGAAGAAACATTTTTAAAAATAAAAGAATCTTTCAACTGCCAACAAGTTGGAGAAGTTAGTTTGAAAAACAAAGCTAATCCAATGAATGTTTATGAAGTGATGGATTAATTAGGAAAATACATTTCATGCTTGAATGAATGCGAGTTATTGTCAAAAAAGCTTAGGAACGCCCTTCTTCAGTTAACCTTCCAGTTCTTTTTAAAGTACGAAGTATCAAAACCAATACCAGCGTAACACCCAGCAGATACCCCTGCCATGCAAAAAATTTAAATCCTCCATTTATTGCGTAGTAGCGTAATACATTCACAAACAAAAATCCAATTACAGTATTCAGTACTCCTGAATATTCTCTTCTTAAAACAGTAGTTATTGAGAATGGAAGGGATGCTTTTACTAAATGCTTAAAGCTTGGAATAAACGCAGGTGCTTTTAACGACCAATCCAAATAAACCTGGCCGAATTTACGTTCAAGAAACCGTTCTTCAGCAAACATAATACGTTCATAATATAACCAATACATTAGCGAAACAGTAATAACAAAGTACCAATTCAAGGTATAAATTACTATCCCAATCCACATAAGATAATTTCCGAGATACAGTGGATGTCTGACCACACAATAAATTCCGGTTGAGTTTAAAGATTCTGCAATTTGCTCATCTGTGTTGCGGCCTGATGTACCCTTGGGTGTTGTACCTACGGTATACGCACGTATCAACAGCCCAATGAAACTTACCAAAACAGCGGTTATACCTGTATATAATTTTACATTGTCACCGATCTTATTGTAATCGGTTGTGAAAATTACCGGCACTGCAAGCAAAAATAAAACAACAGGCAGCCAGCCCCTGCGTTTAAATAACCAATTACCACTGTTTTCAAAAGAGTGTAAAAGACCCATTTACTGTAATATTAAATTGTATTAAAAAGATATGTTTAGGTTAATAAAATTTTCAAGTGCCTGAATGATGAAATAAAGGCAAACCAACTATTAAATCGCAGTAAAGTTATAGCTTTTTAGTATTTAAAATAATCGATAGAATTTAAATATCAAAGGAATGAATTGGTTAAGCAGCTATCCTATTGTAAGCTCCCCCTTTTTAGTACATATCTAAAGTAGACTTTTTAATTCATTTATGGGTACACGCTGGTGGACGTAATGGAGCGGAGGCGTAGCCG
>JAYTTI010000202.1:0-11697 GCA_043745405.1 Ferruginibacter sp.
GAAACTTTAATATATTTAACAGTAGATTGCATTTAAATTTTTTAAACCAATAACCAGAGTCATATGGATAGCAAATCAGTAATTTCAATTGTATTGGGCGGGGGGTCAGGATCAAGATTATATCCGCTAACAGCCAGCAGAAGTAAACCAGCTGTGCCTATTGCCGGTAAATACCGTTTGGTAGATATACCTATTTCCAATTGCATCAATAGCAGCCTCAACCGCATTTTGGTGCTCACCCAATTTAACTCAGCTTCTTTAAATAAGCATATTAAAAATACTTACCAGTTTAGTATGTTTAGTAAAGGGTTTGTTGACATACTTGCTGCTGAGCAAACCCCCGATAATTCAACCTGGTTCCAGGGAACGGCAGATGCCGTTAGGCAATCGCTGAGGCATATTGTGAGTTACGATTTTGAATATATTTTGATATTAAGCGGCGACCAGTTATATCAAATGGATTTTGAAGAAATGATTGACGCACATGCTGCCGGCGGTGCAGATATTTCTATTGCAACAATTCCGGTAGGCGACAGGGAAGCACCTGAATTCGGCATTTTAAAAGCCGACGACAAAAATGTTATCACCAGTTTTATTGAAAAGCCCAGTGTTGAAATACTGCCTGAATGGGTGAGTGATACAGGCGCTGAAATGAAGGCCCAGGGAAGAAATTACCTTGCTTCAATGGGTATTTATGTTTTTAACCGAAAACTGCTTTTCGATCTTTTAGAAACAGAAAAAGCAGATGCTACAGATTTTGGTAAAGAAATTATTCCAACTTCAATTGAAAAATATAAAGTGATCAGTTACCAGTACGAAGGATACTGGACGGATATTGGAAATATTTATTCTTTCTTTGAAGCCAACCTTGCATTGACTTTAGATCTGCCTCCATTTAATTTATTTGACAATCAAAAAGTGGTTTATACAAGGGCAAGAATGCTGCCACCGGCAAAAATCAGCGGCACTACTTTAGAAAAAACAATTATTGCTGAGGGTTCAATCATTAATGCCAGCAGAATTGAAAATAGTGTGATTGGTGTCAGGAGTCGAATTGGGCATGGCACTACCATTGTAAGTTGTTATGTTATGGGTAATGATCATTACGAAACCATTAATGAAATAGCTGTAAATCTTGATAAAGGAATACCTCAATCTGGTATTGGCGACCGTTGCTATATTAAGAATACCATCGTTGATAAAAATTGCCGCATCGGTAACGATGTGCGGATCAATGGAGGCAGTCATCTTGCCAATTCCGACCATTCTTTATATACTGTAAAAGACGGTATTGTAGTTATAAAGAAAGGGGCAGTTTTACCAGATGGATATGTTATTTAATTACTAGATAATTACAAAAATGCATCCTGTTTTACAGGATGTTTTTTTTAATAGATTGTTTACTAGTATTTGTACACAGTTTTATATTTTAAACGATTGCAATGTCTCAATTAATTACTGTAAAAAAGCCAATATTAAGTTTACCACAAATCATCAATATGAGTGTGGGTTTTTTGGGTATACAATTTGGCTTTGGCTTGCAGAATGCAAATGTCAGCCGTATATTTCAATCGCTCGGTGCAAAAATTGATGATATACCCATCTTATGGATAGCGGCTCCATTAACTGGTTTAATTATGCAACCGGTTATAGGTCACCTGAGTGATAAAACATGGTCTCCACGATGGGGGCGAAGAAGGCCGTTCTTTTTAATTGGAGCCATACTGGCTTCCCTTGCCCTGATTTTTTTCCCAAATGTATGGGCCTTGTGGATGGCAGCTATTATGCTTTGGTTATTAGATGCATCTATCAATATTTCTATGGAACCCTTCAGGGCCTTTGTTGGCGATATGCTGCCTGATGAGCAAAGAACTGCAGGCTTTGCCATGCAAAGTTTTTTTATTGGTATTGGCGCTGTAGTGTCATCTATATTACCTTATGTGCTGACAAAATTTGGTATTGCTAATGAAGCAACTCCGGGCGTAATACCAGATTCGGTAAAAATTTCATTTTATATTGGTGCTGCAGTATTCTTTTTGTCTGTTGCATATACCGTTTTTTCTACCAAGGAATATTCACCTGCAGAACTTAAAAGTTTTGAATCTGTCGAAGCGCAACAAATAGACCATTCAATAATATCCACACCGGTAAAATCATTTTACAATAAAGGTTTTATGTGGTTAATTATAGGATCAATATTAAGCCTCCTGCTTTATTATTACAACGGTTCGCATAAAGAAATGCCGCTTGAAAAAGAGTTGTATGTATTAACCCTTGGTGTTGCGAGTTTTGGTTTAATACAATTGCTTGCCGGATTTTTTTGGAGAAATCATAAAAAGAATGGCCTGGTAGAAGTAGTAAATGATCTGTACAAAATGCCCGACACAATGAAGCAACTGGCCGTTGTTCAGTTTTTTACGTGGTTTGCATTGTTCTCCATGTGGATTTATGCTACACCTGCGTTAGCACAAAATATTTCCAACACTACAGATACCTCATCCCCAGCTTACAACGAAATAGGTAATTGGGTTGGAGTACTGTTTGGTTTTTACAATGGTTTTGCTGCTTTTTTTGCATTTTTACTACCAGTATTGGCAAAAAAAACCAGCCGGCCCATGACACATTTAATTTGTTTGGTGGCTGGCGGAATTGGGTTAATTTCTTTTTTTATATTTAAAGATAAATACCTGCTTATTATTAGTATGGCTGGCATCGGCCTTGCATGGTCAAGTATTTTGTCCATGCCTTATTCTATGTTAACGGCCTCCTTACCTTCTAATAAGATGGGTGTTTACATGGGCATATTTAATTTTTTTATTGTAATACCCCAAATTCTTGCAGCTACGTTGTTAGGCTTTTTTACAAAACACTTATTTCATGGCAACGCCATCTATACGCTTGTTCTCGGTGGATGCCTGATGATTGTTGCTGCTTTGTTAACACTGCGCATAAAAATAAAATAACCCGTATGAAAAAATTATTGATAGTTTTCTTTTTTGCATTTTTTGCCGTCGCAACATTTGCACAGCAAAATAGTTACCAATGCTATCCTGCTAACTGGTGGGCTGGTATGAAGCTAAACAAACTACAGCTAATGATACATGGTGATGCAATTGCTAAAGGCTATTTTAGCATTACCTACCCTGGTATCAGCCTAACCAAAGTAAATAAAGTAGAAAACCCTAATTATGTTTTTCTTGATATTGTAATATCAGCAACAGCCAAACCGGGAATAGCAAAAATAAAAATCACCAAAGAAAATAACCCTCTTACAATTGATTTTGAAATAAAAGCAAAACGGGCAGACAGGGGCGATGATTTTGCACAGGGTGTAAACTCAAGTGATTTTATATACCTGATTATGCCTGACAGGTTTAGCAATGGCGATACTTCCAACGACCGTGTACCGGGTATGAAGGACCAGTCACTTAACCGTGATACTGTTTTTAACCGGCATGGCGGCGATTTAAAAGGGATTATCAACCACCTGGATTATCTGCAAAATTTAGGAGTAACAGCTTTATGGCTCAACCCTGTTTTAGAAAATGATATGCCCGATCGTACAGAACATGGCTACGCTTTTACAAATCACTATAAAATTGATGCCAGGCTGGGCGGAGATAAAGCTTATCACGAGCTTGTTGATGCAGCACATAATAAAGGGATAAAAATTATCCAGGATGCGGTGTATAATCATGTTGGTCTTTACCATTTTACTATACAGGATATGCCTATGAAAGACTGGGTGCATCAATGGCCCGATTATACAAATACAACTTATAAAGACCAGGCTGTATTTGATCCTTATGCATCTGCAATAGACAAAAAGAAAATGGTTGATGGATGGTTTACCAAACAAATGCCCGACCTTAATGAAGGGAATCCCTTCGTTGCCAGTTTTTTAATTCAACATGCCATCTGGACTGTAGAGGAGTTTGGAATAGATGGGTGGCGCATTGATACCTATGCTTACAACGACCTTGAGTTTATGAACAATTGTAACAAGGCATTGATGGAAGAATATCCTGGGATAAGTTTGTTTGGCGAAACATGGGTACATGGTGTTCCCAATCAAAGTTATTTAGTGCAAAACAATTACAATATTCCTTTTAAAAGTAACCTGCAGGCACCTACTGATTTTCAAACCTTATGGGGCATACAGGATGCTATGACAAAAGATTTTGGAGATGTCAGCGGCGTAAATAATTTGTATACCACTCTGGCCCAGGATTTTGTTTACAAAGACCCGATGCGTAATGTGATTTTTTTAGACAATCATGATATGAACAGGTTTTATTCTTTTGTGGGTGAGGATATGAATAAATATAAATCTTCTTTATGCTGGTTGTTTACCTGCAGGGGTATTCCACAAATATATTACGGCGATGAATTGGCTACAACCGGGTTAACAACACCCACCGATGGTTATGTAAGGCTTGATTTTCCGGGCGGGTTTCCAGGTGATAAAGAAAATAAGTTTGAGCTCAGCGGTAGAACAGTAAAGGATCATGAAGTATGGGTACATGTTTTTAAACTTGCAAATTATAGAAAAAAATCACCTGCCTTAACGTATGGAAAAATGATGCAGTATGTACCGGAAGAAGGCGTGTATACATACTTCAGGTATACTGACAAACAAACTGTAATGGTGGTGATGAATACTTCTAAAACAGATAAAACAATTTCGTTTAGTAAGTATGCAGAACGCACAAATGGCTTTACACAGGCAACAGATATTATTACCAATACTAAAACAGCCTTAAAAGATTTTACACTGGGTTCGTATAAAACAGTGGTGCTGGAGCTGGCGAAATAAATTTATCCGGTTCCTTTGTTATTACTTGTGTTCGCCAAAAACTTTCCTAAGCTCATCTGCAATTTCGCCAAGGGTACAATAATTTTCCACTGCTTCAATAACTACCGGCATCAGGTTGGTATTATTTATTGCCGCCTCGTTTATTTGCAGCAGGCAATGTTTTACTTTTTGATTATCTCTTTTTGCTTTTAAAATTTTAAGCTTATTGCATTGTACTTCCCTTATGCTGTCATCTATTTTAAAACCAGGTGTGGTATTTTTCTCTTCTGTTTGAAACTTGTTTACACCAACAATTATTTTATCACCTGTTTCAATTGTACGCTGGTATTCATAAGCGCTGCGGGCAATTTCATCCTGCATAAAGCCTTGCTCAATGGCAGTTACACTGCCACCCAGTGCATCTATTTTTTCAATTAGTTTTTTTGCACTTTCTTCTACTTTATCGGTGAGGCTTTCTATAAAATAACTTCCTGCAAGTGGGTCTACGGTATCTGGTACACCGCTTTCAAAAGCTACAATTTGCTGGGTGCGCAAGGCAATCATGGCGGCCTGTTGAGTTGGCAGGCTCAGCGCCTCATCGTAGCCGTTAGTATGTAAACTTTGTGTACCACCCAATACGGCTGCCAGTGTTTGTATGGCAACCCTTGTAACATTATTTAAAGGTTGTTGAGCAGTAAGTGTGGCTCCGCCGGTTTGTGTATGAAAGCGTAGCATCATTGCCTTTGGATCGGTGGCGCCAAGCTCTTTCATGATACCGGCCCACATTCTTCTTGCTGCCCTGAACTTGGCTACTTCTTCAAACAAATTGTTATGTGCGTTAAAAAAGAAGGAGAGGCGTTTGCCAAAAATATCGATGTCCATACCTTTCTGTAATGCTGCCTGCACATATGCCTTGCCGTTACTTAATGTAAAAGCAATTTCCTGCACGGCAGTACTGCCCGCTTCCCTTATATGATAACCAGAAATTGAAATGGTATTCCATTTGGGAAGTTCTTTAGTACACCACTCAAAAATATCAGTAATGATACGCATAGAAGCCTTGGGTGGATAAATGTATGTCCCTCTTGCGGCATATTCTTTCAGGATATCATTTTGTATGGTGCCGGAAATCTTTCGCAGGTCGGCACCCTGTTTTTTTGCCAACGCAACATACAAAGCCAGTAAAATAAAGCCAGTGGCATTAATGGTCATAGAGGTGGTTATATCTTCCACTTTAATACCATCAAAAAGGATTTCAATATCTTCGAGCGAATCAATGGCCACGCCAACTTTTCCAACTTCTCCATCTGCCAGTTCATGATCGCTATCGTAACCAATTTGTGTAGGTAAATCAAAAGCTATACTAAGCCCGTTAACTCCCTGCGATAATAAATAATGGTACCGTTTGTTACTTTCTTCGGCGGTGCTAAAACCGGCGTATTGGCGCATTGTCCATAATTTACCACGGTACATATCGGGTTGCACGCCCCTGGTAAACGGAAATTCTCCCGGCATTTCAACAGCAGGTTGAGTATCGGATGATTGGTACAATTCTTTTATCTCAATTCCCGAATCTGTAAATATTTTTTTTTCTTTTGGCATTTGCAGTCTTTAAAAAAAATCCACTTTAGTAGCACAAAACATATTTTATTAAATCAGTTTCTTAACCTCATATTGTATGGCATTTAAAACAATACCACTCAATTCGGCATTATCGGTGGTAGTATATTGAAGAATGGTTCGGCTGCAATCCAATGCGTTGGCCTGTGGAGGCAAGGTGGCAGTTAGCTCATTAATGATATAAATATTCTGATCTTTTAAATTGGTTACCGCTTTCCATACTTCAGGGTTAACATAATTTTGTTGGGTAATATTATGCTCATACTCAGTACGGATTGTTTCAATTAAGCCTGCGGCCAATTCCATTGCAGTAAATTGCGTGTCGTGCATTCTTGTTACCAGGTTTTTTAAGGCTATCCTGTCAGTAAGCAGGGTAAGCCTTTCGTAGGCCTGCAGGCGTAAAAGGCTATTGTCTGCTGCAACAGGGCGTTTAAGGTCAACAGTTGTTTTAAGGCTTTTAAATTCCGTCATCAAATACACCATAATACCTAATACCAGCACCAGTACGATGCCAAAAATAATCAGGATGGTTTGCATATCCTGCATGGTAATCTCTAATAAAATCATGTGTTCTTTTTTACAAATGTAAGGCAAACTGCTACCAAATATTTCCTGCTTTCGAAAAGCCATGTTTATTCCCTTTTTTCAAAAAGCTTTACCTTTGTATAAATTTAAAATACATGCAAGCAACTTTAGATATAGCCGTACCGGTAAGTTTCACCAGCAGCGCCATTGCAGAAATTAAACGGCTTATGAGTGTAGACGGATTTGATACTACGCAGTTACTAAGGGTTGGTGTAAAGGGGGGTGGCTGCAGCGGCATGACTTATATTTTGGGTTTTGATACACCTACAGAAAAGGATGGAAATTTTGAAATAGAGGGCATTCCATGTATCATGGAAAAATCGCATGGTATTTATTTAATGGGCATGGAGGTGGATTGGCAGGGAGGCTTAAACTCCAGGGGGTTTACATTTAAAAACCCAAATGCCAGTACAACCTGCGGTTGCGGAACATCGTTTGCTGTATAGGTTACGCAATCAGAAAATTAATTTACTATAAATAGACGGCAACCATCTTTTGTAGAAGTGCGGTGTGGCTCATTATTATCACCCAACTGGTAGCTCATCCCTTTGATAAGTGTAAATTTTCTTCCATCTGCAAGTTCTGTTTCCATCTGGCCTTCTGTGCAATAAATAATATGGCCCTTATTGCACCAATGATCTGCCAGATAACCGGCAGAATATTCTACCATTCTTATCCTGATACGATTCATCATCATTACCTGCCAGTATGCTGTTCCTGTAATACCTTTGTGTTCTTCTTTTTTTAAAGAAGACCAATCTGTTAATTGAAATGGGAATGATGGAAGTATCATATTGATAATTTTATTTTGAAGATACGATAAACAGTAATTTGCTTTATTATTTTACTGTATATTTAATAAATTAGTAGTTTCACCTAATCATAAAGTGTGGCTTATAGTAAATTTAAAAATTATAATATATGACAAAGTTTAAAAAAATTATCCTTCGCAGTTTTTTGACTTTTTGTATACTTATTCCAATAGCAGCTTTTGCACACTTTTTTATTTTTCCTGAAGAATCCAAATGTATTTTAATTGACTATTCAAATTTTAAAAAAGACGGAAGATCGTATTTTAATGCCAATACGTCCATGCATAAAATAGATAGCTTACAAACGATAATAAAAAATGCCGATCTTAGGGTTGATAGTTTTTGGGGACAAAAAAAGGGCAACCCTAAATTTATTTACTGTGACAATGACCAGGATTTTAAAAACTATGGCAATACACGTTTAGATCCGGCTACCACGAAATATAAACTGGGGCCTTATATTGTGATAAGTAAAGAAGGCGTTGATATGGATATTATTGCCCACGAAATTTCTCATGCTGAATTGTACGAACGGTTAAGATTTTATAAAATGATGTTTATCATTCCGCGATGGTTTGATGAGGGGCTGGCCATGCAGAACGATTACCGGGATTATTATTCAGAAGATACATTAAAAGTAAAATCTGATAACTACAGGAATTTACCTGACATAAAACAATTTAACATAGGCGGGAACTTTTATGAAGGTACCCGGGAACAGGTAATGCTAAATTATATGGCAGCAAAACATGTTGTAAAAAAATGGTACACCAGGCAAAAGCTGGATAAATTAATAACGGATTTAAATGCTGGTAAGTCTTTTGAGGAGGCATTCCAATAATGAAAATAGTTATTAATAATTTAATACTTTCTCAAAGGGAATAGCCTGGATAATAATAATAAAGAAAATGTTAATTCTGTGCGCCTGTCTTTCACCACGAACTTTTTTTGTTTACGTTAAATAAAACTCCATCCTTAATTCTCTGTCATCTTCTACAGGCACAATTTTCCACCAATAATAAGTTTAGTAAAATCTGCAAACCAGTAATCTATTATTTGCATCTACTGCTTTGTAGTAATCATTACCGGCGATTATTTGCAACATAACCGATAAGGAATTGCTTGCTATAAACTAGTTTGCAAATACTGCTTCTTTAGATCGCCATATCCAAAATATCAATTTCTCCCCGTGTACAAAGCACAATACATTTAATTATTAATTAGAAAATCTGCAAAGAAAACTTCAATAATTTTTTAAATGTAAATCCACAAACAATGAATACACTGTCAACCATCCAGTCAATAATCCTTATCTCGTTAATAGCTGCAGAATCAATTGCCAGTTATGTATACGACATGGATCTTTATGAAAAAAAAGATTTCAGCATTTCCCTGATACTGGGAGTGATAAGCGCCATTATTATTTTATCAACAAAAACGTTTTTCTTAGGGGTATTAATTTTTATACATCAATACGGCATATTCAAAATTGGACAAAACTGGTATTATTGGGTAATGCTGTTATTTATCTGTGATATATCCTATTATCTTATTCATTTAATGAGTCATAAGGTGCGCTTTTTCTGGGCTTCTCACATGCTGCATCATTCTTCGCAAAAGTTTAATTTCGCTACAGTTATGCGTGGGCCTGTATTCTATCTTTCATTTCGTATGATCTTTTGGATTCCAATGGTGCTGATTGGGTTTCCTCCTGCAATGGTTATTATTACCGATTCAATGATTCAGTTGTATACTGTTTTTACACATACTACCACTATTGGCAGGCTTGGATTTTTTGAAAAGTTTATGAATACTCCTGCGCATCACCGCTTGCACCATGCTTCAAATCCGGAATATATCGATAAGAATTTTGGCGGCCTGTTTATTATCTGGGACAGGATCTTTAAAACATTTATCAATGAAAAAAACAAGCCGGTTTTTGGCTTGCCCGAAACTAAAAATATAAATAGCCCAATCAAATTAATTTTACTGGAATGGAAATTAATGATCGGGGATCTTAAAGAAGCAACATCTTTTTACAGTGGGTTTAAAACGATATTTGGTAAGCCTGGTAGCTTCCAGATAAAAAACCAAACAGCAACAAAGAAGCGTTTAGCAAAATGGAATTCAATTGTCTGAATTAAGATTTACCGATTTTGAGATTTTCAGGATTGTATTTTGGGTTGGATATTCTTCTGGACTGCAAACAATTTTTACATGTTGAAATTGTCATACTACTATCACGGTAATTGAACTGGTGGCCACCGTTGTGATTTGCTTTCAAACTTTTTACTAGTTTAGTTCTTACACAATTTACACTAAAAATACCTGTTGTTGTTGATTCTATGTAAATGGTGGGCTGCTCATTTGTTTTCATTTTTTTAAAAAGTAAATAATAATACCTGCTATCATTCCAAAACCTTGTAGTACTGCAGAACCAGTATTACGAAACCATATATCTGCCTATAAAATAGACCTTATAATATTTCAATTTCTGTTTTGCTTCCAATTTATTTTAAATAGCTATTTTGTTAATGTAGTTATGAAAAATTCATCTTAAATGAACCCCCTTCCTACTTATCTGGCTACTTTAAATAGCACTGCGCTCTTCCATGGCTGTAATGTTATTGAGCCAGGGTAGTTATTCCCATAAACATCTGTATAATTATAACCACTCAAACTAGTTGTAACTGGTGTATTGCTTGCATTATAATAGAGGACACCACCCGTTGAAATATTAGTGGAATGGGTTTCTTGACCAATTGTTCCTGTTAAGTAAGCGAATGCTCTATAGCTTTCTTGATAATTACTTCCATCTGCATTTGTGGTAACTGTATGTAAAAAATTATCAGTATCACTTCGCAGTGAGTAATAATTACTATCAAGCGTTCCCATTGCTAAAATATCGGCATTGGTTGTTGTTGAAGGATTATTGATACTTCCATTACTGTAGGCGAACCGATATGGGGAAATTATATTCTTTGTTACAGTGATATTAGTCATTGGGTTGCTGCCTGCAAACCTTTGGAATGATATGCTGTTATTGCAGTTAAAGAAAGTGTTGTAGCGTATGCGGTTGTTTGTATTACCGTTACCATGAAAACCATTACCATTAGCATAAGCAATTGTATTACTATCTAAATTAACATACCTGCTTGCTCCATCCATATACAACCCTTGCGCCGACGTAATGAACTTAGTTGAGTTTGTGCCGTTGTTCTGCCCGATTGCGTGCAGTACAATATTGCTTACAACCCATCTGTCATGGTTAACTGTTGGCGGTTCACCGGAACTAACTACCCATGTATATATTCCGCCACCATCGTCTCTGACAAAACAATATTTATCAACTAAATTGTACTTAATGTAAACATTATTTCCCTGCCACCAGATGCCGTTATAACCGCTATTGGTAACAATATTATTAAGAACATTTACATTATCTCCGCCATAACATTGAATACCGCTCCCTGAATTGTTCCCATTGCTAGTTTCCATACCGGCAATATATGCAGTGTTAGTAACTGTACAATTTTTAACTACCAAATTAATAGGGCCGGTATGCGTATTATACAAGCGGATTCCTGAGCCTAAACTATTTGTAGCTGTGCAATTATCAACAGTTACGTCTTTTGCTGACATTGCTGTAATCGCTTCTGCGCCACTATTATTTACATCGCAATTTTTTGCTGTAATTCCGACACCGCCATTGATCATGATTGCTCCTTTGTTTGAACCATTAAAAGAGATATCGCTAATGGTAACATAACTTAAACCCTGGCACCTGAATAAAGTATCAACTGTAGCTATTTGAATATTGTATGATGCAGGACTATTATTACCAAAATACATTCTTAATTTATTATTAGTTGCATCATGCCACCA
>JAYTTI010000203.1:0-39358 GCA_043745405.1 Ferruginibacter sp.
ATTTTTAATACCATTTTTGTTGTGATAAAATCAACTCTCCAATCAGTTCACCGCTTTCACAAAAAAAATGAACAAAAAAAGGTTATAAAATCATAAACCCTTAAAAATAATAAGGTTAAGTCGATTTGGTGTACAAAGTTATGCTCACCTTCTGTTCACCTCATTGTTCGCAAGAGTATTGATATTATTTGCAATAAAATGATATGGTAAAAATAAAAAAGCCCGTAAACACTGAGTTTTACGGGCCACTGGTTCCTTTTGAAACCCCTTTTGTCGGGACGACAAGATTCGAACTTGCGACCCCCAGACCCCCAGCCTGGTGCGCTACCGGGCTGCGCTACGTCCCGAAAATACACATTATATCTCCGGTGATATAATTGGATTGCAAAAGTAATAGAAATTTTCAATTGTAAAAACACAACATATTGTATCTTAGCGCAACTTTAAATACATGAAGGTTTTAATTAAACAGGCCATTATCGTCCAATCCTCTTCGCCGCTCAACGGTTTTCAGAAAGATATCCTGATAAAAGATGGCATTATTGAACTTATTGCAGATAATATTACTGAAAATGCTGATACCATTATTGCACACCCCGGTTTACATATCAGCATCGGATGGATGGATAGTTTTAGTCAGTTTTGCGACCCGGGTTTTGAATACAGGGAAACCCTGCAAACAGGCGCCCATGCCGCGGCTGCGGGCGGATTTACAGATGTACTGGTTTTGCCAAACACCAATCCGGTTATTCATACCAAATCGCAGGTTGAATATATTATTCAAAAATCTAAAGAATTTGCTACTAATATTTACCCTTTAGGGGCCGTTACGAAAAATGCTGCCGGAGCCGAACTGGCTGAAATGTACGATATGAAGCAATCGGGTGCAGTGGCATTTACAGATGGTAACAGCAGCATACAGTCACCGGGTTTATTACTAAAAGCACTGCAATACGTTCTGGCTTTTGATGGTACCATCATACAGGTGGCGGATGATAAAACCATTAACCCCCAGGGATTGATGAACGAAGGTATTATCAGCACACAGCTGGGGCTACCCGGCAAACCCGCTATTGCCGAAGAATTAATGATTGCCCGGGATATTGAATTGGTAAAATATACCGGTTCAAAAATTCATTTTACAGGTGTCTCTACAAAAAAAGGAATCGAACTGATAATGAAGGCAAAAGTGGAGGGTTTACAGGTGAGTTTTTCGGTAACACCTTATCATGCTTTTTTTAATGATGAAGATCTTAAAAGATACGATACTAATCTTAAAGTTAATCCACCTTTAAGAACAAAAGAAGATATGATGGCAGTAAGATTGGCAATTGCTCAAGGCAATGTTGACGCCATTGCAAGCCACCATATTCCACAAAATGCTGATGCAAAAGTGTGTGAATTTGAATATGCTAAATATGGCATGATTGGCCTGGAGACTTTATTTGGAGTACTGGGCAAATGCCTGTCCAATGAGTCGGCAGAGGGGAATAATGGCTGGACGATTGAAAAAATGATAACGCTCTTAACGGTGGCACCGAGAAAAATTTTCAATATACCAGTACCGGAAATAAAAGAAGGGGCAACAGCAACACTTACACTGTTTAACCCGGCAACTGAATATATATTTACCGAAAACATGATTGCCTCAAAATCGAAAAATACACCTTTTATTGAAATGCCATTAAAAGGAAAAGTTATCGGGATTATTAATGGTAATAAAACTTATTTTAATTAAGATGAAGCAAACCACATCCACCCAAAAGGGCGTTCTAACTGGTATGATGATGATTATTGCTGCTTTGTTTTCCTTATATATTTTAAAGAATCCGGTAGACAGTTATTTTCAATACATTATTTATGGTATTTTTTGTTTTGGCGTCGTGTTTAGTATGGTGGCTTATTACAGAACAGAGAACGATAAAAGAAGCTTTGCAAATTTTTTTTCTGTTGGTTTTAAAACCTTTGTTGTGGTAAGTTTATTGATGGCTGCTTTTGCTTTTGTTTACTTTAGTTATAATACAGCATTCAGGGATAAACAAATTGCAGAAAATAGCCGCCTGCTTACATTACAAGGAAATCATTTACCACAGGAAATTAAAGAGCAGGAAACATTACAAAAAAAAATGTTTCTCACAATGATGATCTCTATTAACGTTTTCAGGTATCTTATTTTAGGCGCATTAATTACAGCAATAGCGGCTGGTTTTTTAAGTAAAAAAAATACAATGGAATAAAGGGTTGGTATTAGATATTGGACAATAGATATTGATATTTCAATTTCAGTTTTTCTGTAATAAATTTTAAGGAGAACCACGTAGCTTAAAAGTACAAGAGGGCGATGCAAGGATGTACCACATTGCTTCTTAGCCAGGACCAACCATATCATCGCAATTAATTTTGTAAAAAATAAATTGCTAAATAAAAAACAATACAATGGATGTATCAGTAATAGTACCGCTTTTTAACGAAGATGAATCTTTGCCTGAGTTAGCGGCATGGATAGAGCGGGTGATGTTGGCAAACAATTATAGTTACGAAGTGATAATGATAGATGATGGCAGCAATGACAATTCCTGGGAAGTGATTGACTGTTTGCGTAAAAAAAACGATAATATCAGGGGCATAAAATTTCAGCGCAATTATGGCAAAAGTGCTGCGCTGAATGAAGGTTTTAGATCGGCTAAAGGAGATGTGGTAATAACAATGGATGCAGACATGCAGGATAGCCCCGATGAAATACCCGAACTGCGCAATATGATTGTTGACCGTGGTTTTGATATGGTAAGTGGCTGGAAAAAGAAACGGTATGATAACAAGCTTACCAAAAACCTGCCCTCTAAATTATTTAATGCTGCAGCAAGCAGGTCGAGCGGAATTAAATTACATGACTTTAATTGCGGGCTGAAAGCATATAAAAATAAAGTAGTAAAAAGTATTGAGGTATATGGGGAAATGCACCGCTACATTCCCGTACTGGCCAAGTGGGCTGGGTTTAAAAAAATTGGTGAAAAAGTGGTGGAGCACCGGGCAAGGAAATATGGTGTTACAAAATTTGGCTGGAGCCGTTTTGTAAATGGTTTTTTGGACCTTGCTTCTATAATGTTTATGGGTAAGTTTGGAAAAAGGCCCATGCATATTTTCGGGCTTTGGGGCAGCATCGTTTTCTTTTTGGGCATGTGTATATGGACCTATTTATTTATTGCCAAAATTTTCTTTTCGCAATTTAATATGACGGACAGGCCCCTATTTTTTATAGGTATCATTTCTATCGTAATTGGTGTACAATTATTTTTAGCAGGTTTTTTAGGTGAGTTGATTGCAAGGAATTCACATGACCGGAATTCTTATTTAATTGAAACTAAAATTGGATTGTAGGTATAGATACACTGATTAAACTGATTGATACTGGTATAAGCGGATTCATTTTAAATCTATCAACCATGCTTCTTCATGCTGATATAACCGAAAAAATATTGGGTTGCTTTTACAATGTGTACAATCAATTGGGATATGGTTTCCTGGAAAAGATTTACGAAAATTCCCTGATGATTGAGTTTAAAATGATGTCGCTATTTTGTATGCAGCAGTCTGCTATTAAAGTATATTATGCTGAGACTGAAGTAGGGAATTATTTTGCAGATATATTAGTTGAAAATTAAATAATAATTGAAATAAAAGCTGGCAAAGTTGAAATTATGAAAGAACATGAAATGCAAATATCCAATTATTTGAAAGCAACAAATTATGAAGTAGGGTTGCTACTTCATTTTGGTGAAAAACCGACTTTTAAAAGAGTGGTGTTTTCAAATGAATATAAATAATCAGACAAAACCGCCATAATCAGTGTCACCAGCGTTTCCATCAAAATCAATTATCATTATTGGCCCTGCACATCCCTTGCGTGGGGGATTGGCTTCCTACAATGAAAGGCTTGCATTGGAATTTATACAGCTTGGCCATACTGTTAGCATTTATACTTTCTCGTTACAATACCCCGGCTTTTTATTTCCGGGTACTACACAATTTTCAAAAGAGCCTCCTCCTGGCAAATTAGATATTCTTGTACGCATCAATTCGGTTAACCCTTTAAATTGGTTAAGCGTTGGTTTTGAATTAAAAAAGAAAAAGCCTGATTTGATTGTAGTGCGTTACTGGCTTCCTTTTATGGGGCCTTGTCTCGGCAGTATATTAAGAATTGTGAAGCAAAATAAATATACAAAAGTGGTTTGCATTGCAGATAATATTATTCCCCACGAAAAACGTCCTGCAGATATCCTTTTTACAAAATATTTTGTTCCTCCAATTGATGCATTTATTACCATGAGCGAAAAAGTGCTCGGCGACCTGGCAGCATTTGCACCGGGCAAACCTGCAAGGTTTGTTGTTCATCCGCTATATGATAATTTTGGAGAAAAAATAAGTAAAGCCGAAGCAAGAAATAAATTAAAAATTAATAATGATGAACTAATAATTTTATTTTTTGGGTTTATAAGAAGATACAAGGGCCTGGATATTTTATTGGATGCTATGAAAATTCTGAGCAGCAATCAGGTACAGCAATTAGGTGATGGCAGTAACATAAAACTTTTAATAGCGGGAGAATTTTATGAAAACAGAAAGATGTATGATGAACAGATAGAAAGGCTTGGCATAAAAGATAAATTAATTTTAAAAACAGCATTTATAGCGGATAGCGAGGTAAAATATTATTTATGTGCTGCTGATGTTGTGGTACAGCCATATAGAAGCGCTACCCAAAGTGGCGTAACACCACTAGCTTATCATTTTGAAAAACCGATGATAGTTACCAATGTTGGCGGACTTCCTTCCTTAGTGCCTGATGACAAAGTGGGCCTGGTTGCTGAACCAACTGCTTTATCAATTGCCCAAAAAATTCTGGAGTACTTTAATAAAGGAGAAGGACATTTTCTTCCTCATTTAATTGAAGAGAAGAAAAAATATAGCTGGAGCAAAATGACTGCGGCCATTTTTGAAGTAGCGGGGTTAGCGTAATCATCTTGTATAAGCTAAGATTATAATGTGCTATGATTATTTTGAAGCATACTATTAGTTTATTGCCTAATTTGTTAATTTGCACTTATTATGATTTATAGAAGCAAAGCTCCGTTACGTATTGGTTTAGCGGGTGGCGGTACAGATGTTAGTCCTTATAGCGATGAATATGGAGGAGCTATCTTAAATGCTACTGTTTCACTGTCTGCTTATGCGAGTATTGAACCATTGCAGGAAAATGCCATTATTGTTGAAGCATTAGACAGAAAAGAAGAAGAACGTTACGAATGGGCACCATCATTGCCCATTAACGGTAAATTAGATTTATTAAAAGGGGTATATAACCGCATTCATGCTATGTACGGTGTGCCTTTAACAGGCTTTCGTTTATCAACTTTTGTAGATGCCGCGGCCGGCTCAGGTTTGGGTACTTCTTCAACTCTTGTAGTGGCTATATTGGGTGCATTTGCAGAGATGCTGAAATTACCATTGGGCGATTATGATATTGCTCATCTTGCTTTCCAGATTGAAAGAGAAGAATTGAATTTAGCCGGGGGAAAGCAGGATCAGTATGCGGCAACTTTTGGCGGTGTAAACTTTATGGAATTTTATGGCGATGATAAAGTAATAGTAAACCCCTTACGCATCCGCTCAGAATATTTGCACGAACTGGGTAATAACCTTGTATTGTATTTTACGGCAACCTCAAGAGAAAGTGCCTTGATTATTAAAGAGCAGGTGAAAAACGTAAATAATAAAGACGAAAAAAGTATTGAAGCCATGCACCAATTGAAAGAGCAGGCCAAAATGATGAAAGAGGCACTATTAAAAGGAAGGCTGCATGAAATTGGCGAGATACTTGATTTTGGATTTGAACAAAAACGCAGAATGGCGCATAATATAAGTAACAGCACCATTGAAAGTATTTACAATGCTGCAAAAAAAGCTGGTGCAACCGGTGGCAAAATAAGTGGTGCCGGCGGTGGTGGCTTTATGATTTTTTATTGTCCAAACAATACCCGTTATAAAGTGATAGAAACACTAAAAACTTTTGGTGGCGAAATTAAAAACTATTCTTTTACCAAATACGGCTTAACCTCCTGGACGATATAACTGATGTGGCTCAAATTTTTTATTATACAAAAAACAAAAGCGCTTTTCAGCCTTTTTAAATTACATATACTGGTAGAACCGTTCAGTGGTTTTTTCTTAAACCTGGCTTATTTATCCAAGCAGTCTAAATGGATTAATCAACATAAAAATATAGCCTACAATGATTTTTATAGCGGCAACAGGGCAAGGGAAAAAAGGTTTGACCTGTATGCATATCTTAACAAGGAGTTTATAAAAGACAGGCCAATAAATTATCTTGAATTTGGAGTAGCAAATGGTGGCTCATTTTATTGGTGGTTACAAAATCATACTAATCAGCAATCAACATTTTCGGGCTTTGATACTTTTACTGGCCTGCCAGAAGATTATGGGCCTTTTAAAAAAGGCGAAATGAGCAATGGCAATGAAGTATTAAAAACTGACGATAGCAGGGCTTCTTTTTACCAGGGCCTGTTTCAGCAAACATTGCCGGGGTTTTTAAAAACTTTCAATAACGAAAAACTGACCATAATCCACATGGATGCTGATTTGTACACTTCTACTTTATATACGCTGACAAGTTTTGCGCCTTATTTAAAAAAAGGTGATATCATTTTATTTGATGAATTTTGTGTACCAACACATGAATTTTTGGCGGTTAAAAATTTTACAGAATCTTATTATATTAACTTAACCCCGATTGCTGCTTCCAACAACTTTTTGTTTACAGCATTACAAGTAAATTAATAAATTATATGACACAACAAATAAAGGATATTATTGATGCTTCCATTAAAGTTAAACAGATTTTACTGACTGATGAAAAAGTAATAAGCTCTATTGCAGACTGTGTAACGGTAATAGTAAACGCATTTAATGCAGGCAATAAAGTATTATTTTGCGGCAATGGCGGCAGCGCTGCAGATGCACAACACCTTGCAGCAGAGTTTAGCGGCCGTTTTTATATTGACAGGGATGCGTTACCTGCGGAGGCATTGCATTGCAACACCAGCTACCTTACAGCAGTTGGTAACGATTACAGTTATGATGTTATTTTTTCAAGGCTTATAAAAGGCATTGGTAAAAAAGGCGATGTGCTGATTGGACTTAGCACTTCTGGTAATAGCGGCAATATTATAAAGGCTTTTGAAATGGCAAAACAAAAAGAAATGATCACCATTGGTTTCACTGGTCAAACAGGTGGCAAGATGAAAGAAATTTCTGACTACCTTTTAAACGTTCCTTCAACAGATACACCACGCATTCAGGAAAGCCATATTTTGGTGGGACATATTATTTGCCAACTGGTAGAGGAACAAATATTTGGGAACAAATAATTAATGGGCAATTTTGTAATTGATAATTGATAAATAAATAATGGATAATAGTTAGCACAACAGGTCGATTAGCTTAGCAATATTCACCATTTACTATTGACTATTGACCAATTGACCATTCACCATCATGATAAAAACAGCAATCATATTAGCAGGAGGTCTAGGAACCCGTTTACGCAGTGCTGTGGCCGATTTGCCAAAATGTATGGCACCAGTAAATGGTATACCATTCATTGCTTTTGTATTAGCCTATTTAAAAAAAGAAGGTATTGAAAACTTCATCTTCTCTTTAGGTTATAAAAGTGAAGCGATCATAAATTATGTAGATGCTGATTATAAGGATCTACATAAAAAGTATGTAATAGAAACCAAACAATTGGGTACAGGCGGAGCCATAAAAGAAGCTTGCAAATCTGTTGAAGAAAAAAATGTGGTAGTAGTAAATGGTGATACTTTATTTGCTGCCAGTATCAGTAATTTATCGCAGTTTCATGAAAACCATTCTGCTGATTGTACCATTGCCCTAAAACAAATGTACAATTTCGACAGGTATGGTGCTGTTCAATTAAAGGAGAAAAACCTGATAAATGCTTTTAACGAAAAACAATTTTGTACAATTGGTTTAATTAACGGTGGCGTATATGCGTTAACGGTATCTGACCTGTTAACAGGTAATTATCCAGAAGTTTTTTCATTTGAAAAAGAATATCTTGAAAAGAATACCGGTAACAAAAAATTATATGGTGTTGTTAATGATGTGTACTTTATTGATATCGGCATACCGGAAGATTACCTGCGCTTTCAGGAAGATTACAAGAAAGTACTTGCAAAAAACAACCACAGCCCTGCAGGCAATAAAGCAGATGAATTTATTAAAGGATTAATTGCATGAACCACTTTACAATAGATGATAACTGGACACTTTTTTTGGACCGGGATGGAGTTATTAACCATGAGCTGCATTTGAGTTATGTTAATAACTGGGATGAATTTACCTTTTATGACGGTGCAAAAGAAGCCTTTAAAATATTTGCCACAAAATTTAAATACATCCTTGTTGTTACCAATCAGCGTGGCATAGGAAAGGGCATTACCAAAATTGAAAACCTTCACATCATACATCAGAATATGAAAGCAGAAATTGCTATTGCAGGTGGAAAAATTGATGGAATTTATTTTTGCCCCGATCTTGATAAAGATAGTCCGAACCGCAAACCAAATATAGGTATGGCTTTGCAGGCAAAACAAGATTTTCCTGAAATTGATTTTGAAAAATCAATAATGGTGGGTAATAATATCAGCGATATGGAATTTGGCCATAACATTGGCGCTAAAACAGTCTTACTCACTACCACAATACCCGAACCTCCACCAGCAATAAATTATATTGATGCTGTATACGGCTCCTTATACCAATTTGCTAAAACCTTATAATACCGATTGTGCATCCCTAATAGTCCAATTGCATTGGCCTAAGGGCTTCTACATCGGCATTGTACAAGAATGAGTTGATCAGATTATAATCATAATTGGTATAAGCTTTCGTTAATATTAACGTTACTGGATAAGTTTACCTTTGCATATACAAGTATTTTTATAAATTTATCAGATGAAGAAACCATGTTTGTTTGTTTTTTATATCCTTTGTACCATTTGTTGTTTTTCACAACGTATTCATAAGAATGATAGCCCTTTTTTAAAACAAAAAGAAGACTCATTGAAAAGCTATGCCGGTGATATGGTGCAAAATATTAACGCACAGAACCGTTTTAATGCAGACAGCCTTTTTACCAAAATGTTTGTCCGTGCTTTAAAAATAAGCAACTCCTTCTACTACCCTTTCGATTCTTTACAAACCATTTCTAAATTATATCCACCAGACAGCAGCTTTCGGATTTTTACATGGCAATTGGTAATCAATGACAACATTATCCGCCAGCATGGTGCCATACAAATGAAAACCTCAGATGGCTCACTAAAATTATATCCGCTGATTGATAAATCTGATGTGACCATTAATTTAGCCGACACCATGGGAAACAATAAAGGCTGGATTGGCGCAGTATATTACAGAATTATAGAAACAAAAAGCGGTAACCAAAATTATTATACTTTAATTGGCTATGATGAAAATAATATCCGCAGCGACCGTAAAATAATTGAAGTGCTGAATTTTATAAATGATGAGCCGGAATTTGGTGGCCGCTATTTTAGTTTTGAGAACGATACATTAAAACGTCCCGCCACCAGCAGGTATATCATGGAGTATAAAAAAGCTGCAGCAGCACGGCTTAATTACGATGAAAACCTGGATATGATTGTTTTTGAACATTTAGAATCTGAAAGCAACGAACCAAAAAAGAAATGGACCCTGATACCCGATGGAGATTATGAAGGTTTTAAATGGACAAACGGAAAATGGGTGCATGTAGAAAAAGTGTTTAAACAGGTAACGGCAGAAGGCAATGAACCGGTGCCAAGCCCCATTAAAGATGCACAGGGCAATACAGATGAAAATAAATTAAAAGATAATACACCGCAGAAAAAATGACAATGATAGTTGCCTTACATTCTAAATACTAAAATACCCTAAGCACCAATCAGGTAAGTGCCAAGGTCAATTACTTCTCCCTCGCCTTTTTTATATTGCTCAATGGCAACAAGGTCTACGTCTTCCATCACCTGGCTTTGAAAAATGGGTATATCATTTTTATACACTACAAAATACAAATCCGGAAAAGCTTCCAGGTTGGCAAAGTCGCCAAATGCTTCATGATGAAAAGAAATTTTTGAACATCCTTTTTCATCCAATCCGCTTTGGCCAATAAAATCATTATCAAATATATCCCTGTCGTACAGCCGGACTTTATAAGCTTCTCCTGTTAATGCAGCATCACTACCCTTCGCAATAAAACGTGCTGTTATTTCAAAATTCATTTCAGGGTCTAAAGAAAATTTGCTCATGTTGATGATGTTTAATTGTACAAAATTAAAGCTGGATATTGAAAAGTCAGCAGTACCTGTTGTTCTAAATATTATCAATTATATATTTATCAATTATCCATTAACCTTTTAGTCATTCAATTTCAACACGGCCAAAAATGCTTCTTGTGGTACTTCCACATTGCCTATCTGCTTCATTCGTTTTTTACCTTCCTTCTGTTTTTCCAGCAACTTACGTTTACGGCTGATATCACCACCATAACATTTAGCGGTTACATCTTTTCGTATGGCACTTATGTTTTCCCTTGCTACTACCTTAGCACCAATGCTGGCCTGAATAGCTATTTGAAACTGCTGACGTGGCAATAACTCTTTTAATTTTTCACATAATTTCCTACCAAATTCATGTGCCCTTGCACGATGTATCAAGGCACTCAATGCATCTAATTTATCGCCATTTAATAAAATATCCATTTTTACAATATCGCTGGGCCTGTATTCTATCGGATGATAATCAAACGATGCATAGCCCCTTGTAATACTTTTCAAACGGTCGTAAAAATCAAAAACAATTTCTGTTAAGGGCATATCAAAACTAAGTTCAACCCTTGTTGGTGTAAGGTATCCTTGGCTGATTAATACGCCTCTTTTGCTGATGCACAATGTCATGATGTTACCAATATATTCGGGCTTGCTTATCATTTGTGCCCGTATAAAAGGTTCTTCAATCTTTTCAATGCGGCTGGGGTCGGGCATTTGCGTAGGATTGTTTACTGTAATCACTTCGCCCTTTGTTGTGGTGGCAATAAAACTCACATTGGGTACGGTGGTAATTACGGTTTGGTTAAACTCCCTTTCCAAACGCTCCTGAATAATTTCCATGTGCAGCATTCCGAGAAATCCGCACCTAAAACCAAAGCCCAATGCCTGTGATGTTTCCAATTCAAAAGTAAGAGAGGCATCATTCAATTGTAGTTTATCCATACAATCTCTCAGCTCTTCAAAAGCATCCGTTTCTACCGGAAAAATTCCTGCAAATACCATCGGCTTTACATCCTGAAAACCTTTGATTGATTCTGTTGCCCCATTTACTGTAGTTGTAATGGTATCACCTACTTTTACTTCCCTGGCATTTTTAATACCAGTTATAATATAGCCCACATCGCCAGCCCTCACTTCGTTTTTTGGGGCCAATCCCATTTTTAAAATACCCACTTCATCTGCACCATATTCCAGCCCGGTATTGCTGAATTTAATTTTATCGTTCTTTTTTAAAGTGCCGTTAAACACCCGGTAATAAACAATAATCCCCCTGAAGGAATTGTACACACTGTCAAATATCAGTGCCTGCAACGGAGCATCCACGTCACCTTTGGGTGCAGGTATGCGTTCAATAATAGCTGTTAATATTTCTTCAATGCCGATACCGCTTTTGCCGCTTGCCAGTAAAATATCTTCTGGTTTACAGCCAATCAATTCTACAATCTGGTCGGTTACTTCTGGTATCATGGCGCCATCCATATCAATTTTGTTGATTATGGGAATAATCTCCAGGTTATTATCGATGGCCAAATAAAGATTGCTGATAGTTTGTGCCTGTATCCCCTGGCTTGCATCAACCAGCAATAAGGCCCCTTCACAAGCTGCTAATGCACGGCTGACTTCATAGCTAAAATCAACATGTCCCGGCGTGTCAATCAGGTTAAAAACATATTCTTCGCCCTTCCAGGTGTAATTGATCTGTATTGCATGGCTTTTAATAGTAATGCCTTTTTCCCTTTCCAGGTCCATATCGTCAAGAACCTGCGCCTGCATATCCCTTTCGCCGATGGTATGGGTAAACTCCAGTAAACGGTCTGCCAGGGTACTTTTTCCGTGGTCAATATGTGCAATAATGCAAAAATTTCTAATATTCTTCATCCCTGTACGTCTATTTTTAGAGCCGCAAAGATAGCCGCTTTTGGTTGATTTGGTGCTTTGTTGAAGATTGAAAATTGAGGGGATTAATTAGAATTATTTTTTAAATATTTAGCTCCAAAGAAACCCCCTCGGCGGTTGCAAACAAATCTAGTGGTCGGATGAAACTTCCATAACGCCAAATGGGCAAAAGGGGGTCGACAAGCTTATTCAATATTGCCCTTGTAAAAAAGCGAAAAAAAAAGCACCAAATTTGTTTTCTTACCTATCAATTGCTTTCCTGGTAATACTTGCGAACCTGATGCTCCTGCTTTGAGTTGATTGATCTTTTAACGGATTTTCTCTTCTCAATTCATACAACGAATGTACAAATAGAAAACGCCTTTTTGCAAGTTTTTTGTCAACTATTTTTTATTTTTTTTGTAGAAGTTTTACACATTATTAAGGTCGCAAATTTTATTCGGTATAAATAAAAACTGGTATTAAAAATATTATTTACTTGTTTATAAAATAATGAACTATTTACTTCGTCAAAATAGCTTTTTTGCCATTTTTCCTTCTTATTATCAACAGCCCGCCGACAGCATTGGCTCCCTCCTACAGTCTTTTCTTTCATTAACATATAATAAAGTAATACTTCTTTCGGTTTCGTTTTAAGCCTTATTTTTTCAATATAAGATGAGACAAATAGTCTATAAAATAATCCCACTTTATAACTGTTCACATTTTCATTAAACCATATTGATTTGTACACTATTTTTACTGGCTATTAAGGGCTGTTAGCTCAGTTGGTTTAGAGCATCACGTCGACAACGTGAGGGTCGCTGGTTCGAGCCCGGCACAGCCCACCCTTTTTTAAAATGTTTTCTCAAAACAATTACCAAAAAATCTAGCGCTGCTCAACAAATTCTCAAATTTCTGCTGTATATCCACTAAATTCATTGCTTAATGAAAAAATCAGTAAAATGAAAAAAAGTTTTGCCCTCCTATTTCTATTAACCTGCTTTATTAATGCACAATCTCAATTGGTAACAAACGACATGCTTCAAAAAAAATGGGATGCACACTGGATAACAGTACCCGGTGCAACGCTGCACGATTATGGGGTATACCATTTTAGGAAAAGCTTTTCATTAAATCAAAAGCCCGCAAAATTTATTATCCATATTTCTGGCGATAACCGGTATAAATTATTTGTAAACGGAACAATGGCTTCATTTGGTCCGGCACGTGGCGATATCTATAACTGGAATTTTGAAACAACAGATATTGCACCATGGCTTCAGCAAGGCAATAATACACTTGCTGCTGTTGTATGGAATTTTGGAGAAGAACGGCAAGAAGCCCAGATATCTTATCAAACGGCATTTATTGTACAAGGCAACACCGATAAAGAAAAAATTGTAAATACCAACAATACCTGGCTATGCATGCAGGACAGTGCATACAGCCCGCTGATGCCAACACTTGTTTATTCTTATTATGCTGCGGGCCCTACAGAAAAAATTGACTACCACAACTACCCCTTGGGCTGGATGCAAAGCAATTATAACGATGCATCATGGAAACCATCGCAGCAATTATTTAATGGCCTTCCCAAAGGTGCTTTTTACTGGACGCTTGGATGGATGCTGGTACCCCGCAACATTCCGCAGATGGAAATTACCGAACAACGTTTGCAAAAAATAAGGTCATCAACAGGTATCAATATCAACAACGATTTTTTATCAGGCAACAAAAAGTTTACAGTTGCCGCCAACAACAAAATAAGCCTGTTGATAGACCAGGGATATTTAACAACCGCCTATCCTGTATTTAAATTCAGTAAAGGCAGCAATGCAAAAATTAGTCTTTCCTATGCAGAAGGATTGTATATAGATGAAGGAAGTACGAAGGATTGGCGGGCACAGGATAAGAAAGGCAATCGTAATGAAACAGATGGAAAAAGATTTGTTGGGGTTACTGATGAATTGATTTCGAATGGTGGCGATGACCAGGAATTTACTTCTTTGATGTGGCGTACTTACCGTTATCTTAAACTTGATATTGAAACCAAAGAAGACGCCTTAACCGTAAATGATCTGTACGGTTTATATGAAGGCTATCCTTTTAAAATGAATGCAGGTTTTGAGAGCAGCGATACCAGTCTGCCTAAAATTTTAGAAACAGGCTGGCGCACTGCCAGGCTTGATGCGCATGAAACTTATATGGACTGCCCCTACTACGAGCAGTTGCAATATGTTGGTGATACACGCATACAGGCATTGGTGTCGTTGTACAACAGTGGCGACGACAGGCTGATGCGAAGTGCTATAGAACAAATCCGCAATTCATTAATGCCGGAAGGTATTACCCTTAGCCGTTACCCGACTGCTCATCCGCAACAGATACCTACTTTTTCGATGATATGGATAGCGATGGTATATGATTACTGGATGTATCGTGGAGATAAAAAATTTATCAGCAGGCAGTTGCCTGTTGCAAGAATGGTACTTGACTTTTTTAGCAAGTTTCAACAAAGCGACGGCAGTCTTAAAGATGTACCCTACTGGAATTTTACTGATTGGGTCAATGATAAGGGCTGGGATGCCGGAGTGGCACCAAAAAGTACAGATGGTACCTCTGCAGCGCTTGACCTGCAGTTATTAATGGCTTATCAAACTGCAGCTTTATTGGAAAAACAAACAGGCATGCAATCCTTTGCTGATATTTATTTAGAACAGGCGGCCAGGTTAAAGCAAAGCATTGTTGCAAATTACTGGAGCCCGCAAAGAAAAATGTTCAGTGATACAAAAGAACAATTATTGTATTCTCAACATTGCAATTCATTGGCCATACTTACTGATATGGTTACGGGCAATGCTGCCACTACATTGGCAAAAAGCATGATAGCAGATACGGGCATTAGCAAAACCACTGTTTATTTCCGTTATTATCTAAACCGTGCCATTGTAAAAGCCGGCCTGGGAAATCTCTATCTTCAATTGCTGGACAAGTGGAAAGAAAACCTTGCAATGGGGCTAACAACATGGGCCGAAATGGATGATGTAAGCGGCACCCGTTCAGATTGCCATGCATGGGGAAGCAGCCCCAATATTGAGTTGTACCGTGTTGTATTAGGAATTGACAGTTATGCACCCGGCTTTAGTAAAGTAAAGATTGAGCCTCATTTAGGGACATTGAAAAATGCTAAGGGATTTATGCCACATCCAAATGGAAAAATTGCTGTTGACTATACTGTAACTGCAAATGGAAAATGGAAATGTATTATTGACTTACCAAAAAATATTAGCGGGCAATTTATCTGGAAAGGCCAAAAGCATTTATTACACGATGGGAATAATTCATTTACATTGTAACAAAAAATGTATACTTAATTTTTGATTTAATTGCCTTTTACAATTAAATCGCAATTGGCTTCCATATCGTCGACAGTTGCGCCCATTTTTTTATAAAAGTCAATGCCATTGGTGTTCCATTTTGATACCTGCCAGCGGGCTTTTTTACAGTGACTATTTTTTGCGAGATCGATTACTTTTTCTAACAGCATTTTTCCAATGCCCTTATTTCTATAAGCTTCTGTTACGTAAAGGTCATCAAGATACATTCCCTTGCCAGACCATGAATAATAGGTAAAATAAAATGTAGCAAATCCAATAATATCCTTGTTATCAGCTTCAGCAACAAAGCCCTGAAAAATATTTGCATCTGCCATCATTTGTTCTAGGGTAATGGTTACTTTTTCCGATGTTTTTTGAAAAATCGAAAACTCTTTTATCAGTGAAAATATTGCAGCAAAATCTAACGGGCCTGCTTTTCTAATAATTATGTTCATTTGATTTGCAGTATTAAAATAGGAGTTATAT
The DNA here is from genome assembly GCA_043745405.1 of Ferruginibacter sp. Classification (GTDB taxonomy): domain Bacteria; phylum Bacteroidota; class Bacteroidia; order Chitinophagales; family Chitinophagaceae; genus Ferruginibacter. The sequence goes on from JAYTTI010000203.1 coordinate 16,172, forward strand.
TTTCCCGGGCCTAAATAAATTTATTGCTTAACCGGTTGGTGCATCATTAAATCTTCAATCTGTTTTGCTATTACTTCTGGTGTTTCTTTAAACGTGAGGTAAGTAAATTTTTCGCCGGGTATCAGCACATCTTTACCATCATTCATTATTTCGAAATTCAATTTTTTATAGCCGAACCATGGTGCCATCCCACGTACTGCCACCAACACAGCAGTTTCATCCCAGCTATTGCGGCCAACAGTATTGCTGTCTTTTGCAAGGGCTATTTCAAATGCATCTTTAACCGGGCTGTTTTGTATATTTTCGTTATGTATCAGGCGGATGCCGGTTAATATTTTTTCGCCAATTTCAAAGCCGCTTAATATTACAGGTGTGGGCCAATCGGCAAATACTTTTTTTGAAGCGGCGGCATCAACCATTACATTAAATTCATAACCACTTTTTCCATCCTTATCAATACGGGCCGCCATTGATACCAGCTGCTTTACTTTTTTTTCTACCAATGCCGTACCGCTGAGTGTTGAATATTCATCAGCACCCGAAAGAAGCAATGCTGCTAAATTGCTAAAGAACCCAACACTTACAATCGTAACAGATTTATCAGATTGTACCGACAATATTTTCCTGTATAATTTTACTGCATCTATCGCGGCAAGGTTTGATTTTAATGCATGAGGGTATTTGGCAATAATTGCCTGTGCCCATAGCTGCTTACAATCCTTATTGGGGAAATTGCCCTTAACAATCCCCACCGGGATACCCGGTCTGTTAAAATAAGTATTGAGCACACTAAGTGTTGGCACAGTAGTTTCAAAAGCATTGGATGAAATTGTTGCCAGTATGGTAGCTTCTCCATTGTCTGCAAATGCATGCATCAAGGCCATCGCACCAACATCATCATAATCAGGTGCAATGTCGGTATCAAAAATAATTGGTACCGGTTGTTGTTTTTGTGCAAAAACGTTGCAGCAAAAAAATAACAACAGAAAGAGTATGGTCTTTTTCATATTTGTTTTATGTATTAAATTATTCAACATGCAACTTGCTTTTCTTTTTAAATAAATCACTCAAGGGTGTTTTTGAAACGGCATTATTTACCAATGGCTTTGCCCAAATGCTCATGCTGAACAGGTAACCAAGTGTTATATACAATAAAAACATAGATGCCCTTAACCCAATAAAATCTGAAAGCATACCAATAATAAGCGGCACTACTGCCCCACCCATAATACCTGTACAAAGTATGCCTGCAAAACTGCCGTGATGTTTTGCTACGGAATTTAAAGCAAGCGATATTACAACCGACCACATTACCGAAGCAAAAAAACCACAGAGCGGAAAAGCAACAACAGCAACAGCTGACGACCCAAACAGCGCAGCGGTTAAACTTATAATGGCGCCTGCTACAAATAACTGCAGCACTTTGCGGCTGTCGAATATTTTAAGCAGTACAAGACCTAACAGGCAGCCTACTGTCATTAAACCCCAGAACCATGCAACCGCTTTTGCACCTGCTGTTTCAGGGCTAAGGCCATGGTATAATTGTAGAAATTTCGACATCCAGTTGGCAATACCCTGCTCTGTGCCCACATAGGCAAATGTGCCAAAAAAGAAAAGTATGGTGAACTTATTTTTAAAGAGTTCTTTAAAATTTTCTGTAGTACCTATTTTTTCATCGGCCTGTAATTGAATGGGCGGAAATTTTATTGCTGCTATAACCAGTATCATCAGTAAAGAGGTTAGCGCAAACACCCAGTAAACAGAAACCCATTCAAGATGCTGCGGTACCAATCCATCTAATATACCAATGATGCCGTTACTGTTTCCAGCATGTACATGTTGCACCAGGTAGCTGTACATCCATGGACTCACAAAGGAAGCAAGGCCAAAAAACACCTGCGCCAAAACCGAATTAAAAGCAAAATGTTCTTCACCACCCGCTGCTCTTAACAGGGGATTTACAACTACCTGTAACATGGCCATGCCCAAGCCTATAAGAAATAAAGAAGTAAGCGCAATAGAAAAACTTGTAAAAAAAGCAAACAGCAATGCACCGCCAAATGCCAGTAAAAACCCCATTATTAAAACAAGTTTTTCGCTGAATTTTTCAATTAAGATGCCGGCAGGTACCGACATTACGCCATACGCCACAAAAAATGAAAAGGGAAGAAAGCCTGCCAGCCCAAGGCTCAGGTGAAAGCTATCAATAATATTGGGCACCAGCGGGCCAAGTATATTGGTAAGAAAAGAAATTACAAAAAAGATAAGCATTACCAAACAAACCAGCAGCAGTTGTTTTTTATTTTTCATTACAGGTTATTATTTTAAATAAAAATATACAAAAATATCTATCGGCATTTTAAAAATTCAAAACCCCAGCCTAGCCTGCCGGCAAGTTAAATTACTAAAATTGAAGATAACAAATAAAACCTGCGGATGCCTGCAAAGCCAATAATCGAAAATTTGGAAGTACCGTGTCTTATATCATATATTTACAGCATTAGCTATCATCTTAAACAGTATTTCGTTTAACAATAATTATTTTATGACGAAGGACAACATTTATACAATTGCTTTAAAGTATGGCGTCGACAATTTAAATGCAGGCATAACATATAATCAGCTAATTGCACATTTGAAATCAAAAAATATTACTCTAAACAAAGAGCTACAAATTTATTTCCATCTTTGGTTTTATGAAAATTTTTATCTTGACAATTCTGTCTACTATAGGGTTAAAGATTTTGTATGGCAGAACAGTGAACAAAGCGAATCATTTTTGTCTCCACATGATAATTCTAAAGCATTAATCATGGGTAATGCACATCAAACATTCCAAGACTATCAAGAACTTCAGTTTGCATACAAATCTTCAAAAGAAGCGACCAGATTAGCAACTATTGCTATTTTTGTAACAATTGTAGTCGGAATTGCTCAAATACTTGTCTCTGTTTTTGCGACTTGAGCAAATGATAAGCATATAAAGATACGCCGACAAATGCTATAAATATCCCTTATTGCATAAGCTTGTTCTTCGGACTATAACTCTGCCTAGCTGGATTTTCACTACATAATCTCCAAATTATAAAACAAGTACCTGCGAAACCGCGCCGTGACTGAAGGCTGATTTGAAAATGCATCACATTATTGTATATTTACAAAAAGGATAAAGATGATAATTGAAAGAACATCAAAAGAAGTAGTTTTTCGTTTACCCTCTTCAACTAAATTAGAAGATTTACAGGATATTGCTAACCTGTTTGCTTTTAAAGAAATTGCACAAAAATCAAAGGCCACCCAAAAAGGTATTGATGATCTGGTAAAAAAAATTAAAAAGGGGCGCTGGCCAAAAACAAAACAGAAATTAGGGCTATGAGAATTGTAGTTGACACTAATATCGTATTCAGTGCAATCCTAAATACCAACAGCAAGATTTCAAAAATTATTTTACAACCTAAGTCTAAGTTGAACCTGTATTCAACAGGCCAACTTGAAAACGAGATAGCGGAACACTGGGGCAAGCTAAAAAAAATATCTACCTATTCAGAAATTGACCTTCGTAAAGCTTCGACCCTGATTATTTCTAAAATTAAGTTTATCAGTGTACAACTAATCCCAGGAAATTTATTTGTTACTGCAGAAAAATTAACAAGTGATATAGATATAGATGATACTGAATTTGTAGCATTAACTGAACATATCCGGGGCAAATTATGGACAGGAGACAAGGAACTAATCAGTGGATTGAAAAGAAAAAAGTGGGAGAAAATAATATCAACAGCTGAATTATACAAGCTTATTTTGAAGCATCCATAGAATAACCTTCGCTCAACCTGCTTTGGAAAAGCTTGACAAGATATTGTAAATTCAATTTCACATTGGAGCGGACAATGCCGGATAGAAACGTTATAAATATATCGCTATTTTTGATCTTAATAAAACGGGCCATTTATGAAAAAAGCAATCATTTTCCTGCTTGTTTCGGTTTGCTTTTGTAACTGCAGCAAGAAAAAAGAAACTATTGGTTTTATCCCTTTACATGCAACCGAATTCAATTCAAAATCATTTGCACTTCCCATTAGCAACGATATGGTGGATTCGTTAAAACAGGCGCACGATAATTGCATGGGTTTTTCTTTTGATGCTAATGCCTTTTTTTTGCAAACAAAAGATACTTTCTCTATCGGAAGTATTGTAAATAGGCAATCACTGAAGATACTAAACAGATTGGACGATTTAGGATTAACAAGGGACCAGGAAAGTGCTAATTTTAATATACTATCAAACCCCTGCTATGAAAAAAGAGTTTTGCATTTTCCCCTAAAATCAATAATAGGAGAAAAATTTACCCTTCAATTACCAAACCCAGATGCAACCCTGAATAAAGAAGTAAACGATGCTATTTCAGCTTCCGGTGAAACTGAAATGCAAACCAGTGCCTGGATGTATGTGGACATGAAAGATGTTTTGAAAAAAATATTGGACAGCGCCCACACTCCCGGAGTATTGAATTATAAAAACAACCTGCTCGACACTGCCAATATGGTTTTGACCACTGTTGAAAGTATTACGGATGTCCGTTTTATTATTAATACGGCAAAAGATATTTCAGCACCTTTAGAAGCTTTATTAAAAAGGAATTCCAATGCGTCGCAGCTAAATGTACAAGTTTCCATGAAGCTTGCCTATATCGACCGAAATAAATTCCAGGTAATTTTAAATGGCTTTTTTCCAGTGGTTGGTCAATTTATGAAAGCAGAATTGAAATAAATTGTACTTGTTTTTTGAAAATATTTTCAGCAGCGCCCCCCTGGGTTAAATTTTAAATGTTACTATAACAGGAACATGGTCGCTATACTTTGTCCAAAAATCATGGTCGCCGATTTTTACAGATTTAAGTTTGTGAGCCATATCAGCGGATACAAAGCAATAGTCGAGATGATAAGGTTTGTCCAGGTGCCTGTACAGGTAAAGGGTCGGGTGCTGTTCTTTTCCCTGTACCTGTTTATGATGTAAATGATAAGCACTATAAATTCCTTTTTCTTCCAAAAATTTAACCACGTTTGAATGATTGCCTGCCATGCGTTTTCTATCCCAGATGGTATTACTGTTAAAGTCGCCAATAAGCATTGTCTGCTTATTGGATAAATGATTTTCATAATGATGTAGCGCTTTCCAAACCTGTTCAACATATTGCCCGTCCGGGTCGCTTGGATTGTTAGCCCAAATTGCGTACAACGTAAAGTTGTAATGTGCGCCGGTTACTGCAATGGGGATAATCATTTTCAGCTCAGGGTTATGCGTATCGAGCAACTTAAATTTAAAATCGCTGTAGGAAAAAATACCGAGCCCTTTGTTTTGGTTTGTCCCAAACCAGAGTGTGTCTTTTGGTTGAGGTATGCCGGCGTTGAATTTTAATTTATCGGGATGTTCACATTCAGGAACTATTAAGATATCCGGCTTATGGGCCAGTATGAAGCCCGCTTTTTTTCTGAAAGCCATGTTACAGTTCCATGTAATAATTTTCATTTCGGAATATCATTTAGGATGGCGCATATCTTTCAAACAAAATTTTCTTTCCTTATAGTATTTGGCAGAAACACCAGCTATAAAAGACTACCATAGCTGGTGTTTTAAATCCAATGAAAACCTATTATCTGCCTCCAGGAGGGCAATACATTTTTAAATATTCTGTATACAAAGTCGATAAATGTAAAAAGGTTCCCTCTCCTTCTGATATACTGTGCGTTCTATTGGGGTAACTCATTAATTGAAATTGCTTATTGTATTTAACCAATTCGTTTATCAGCATCTCTGCATTTTGGTAATGCACATTATCATCGCCAGTTCCATGAATGTACAATAAATGCCCCTTCAAATTTTTTGCATAGGTAAGCGGAGAGCCATTTATAAAATCCTGTTTGTTTTCCTGTGGTAAACCCATGTATCGCTCCTGGTACAAATTATCGTACGTAAGCTGGTTGGCGACTGCTGCAACAGCAATACCTGTTTTATAAATTTCGGGATATTGAAACATAAGGTTTAGTGTTGCTGTACCTCCTCCGCTCCAGCCCCACACTGCTATGCGGCTTGAATCAACAAAAGGCCATTGAAGGATTTTTTTGGCCGCCATTGCCTGGTCTTTGATATTTACAAGGCCAATTTTTTTATATATGCTTTTTCTCCATTCTCTTCCTTTGGGGACAGGCGTACCACGGTTATCAATAGAGATATAGATATACCCATCTTTGGCCATATCGCCGGTGTATAAAAAGTTATCGGCAACACCATATTCGTCTTTTACATTTTGCCCCCATGGCTCGGTGTACACATAAAATACCACAGGATATTTTTTTGCAGCATCAAATTTTTCAGGCTTTACCATCCATGCATCCATTTCAATTCCTTCGTCCGTTTTAATGGTAAAAAATTCAACATTCGATGCTGCTTTATCTGCTTTTGCAATGGCACTATTTACTTTGTCGCCCTGCAATGGAGCATGTTGTGGCAGCGACACAGTCTCCTGCGTATTGGGAACATAATGATTAGAGAAACTATGAACAGCAAATGTGCCTGTAGGCGAAACATCGTATTCATGCGTGCCGGGTTGATTAGCTGGTGACAATCTTTCTGCCTTACCTTTACCATCCAATGTAATACGGTACAAATATTTTTGTGTAGCATTTTCAGGCGAAGCCATAAAATATACGTATCCGCTTTTTTCATCGATAGCGCAAATATCAATTACATCATAATTGCCCACTGTAATTAATGTTTCGCTTTTACCATCTTTGCCAATGCGGTACAAATGGCGCCAGCCGTCTTTTTCACTGCTCCATATAAATTCTTTTCCATTGTTCAGCCAATCCCATCCGCCGTATTGGTAATCTTCATCCCATAACTGTTGTAAATCAATCCATGCAGCATCCGTTTCTTTATAAATAGTAGTTGATTTTCCGGTAGCAGTATTGCAAAGCAAAATGTCACTGGCATTTTGTTTACGGTTAAGGTGCTGTAAAATAAGTTCGGTATTATTAGCGGCCCATTCCATCCGCGGAACATAAGACTGTAAAACGGCATCTGTTGGAATATCCATCCACACTGTTTTTGCTGTGGCAATATTTACTACAGCAATTTTAAAAGGAGAAGGTGGTTCACCGGCAATGGGATACTCTACAGGCTTTGCAAAGGGATAAATAGAATCTGTATTATCTAACATCAAATAGTCCTTGGTATTTTTTGCATCCATTTGCCAATAAGCAATTTGTTTGCCATCGGGGCTCCAGCGAAAACCATCACGGCAAAAAAATTCTTCTTCATAGGCCCAGTCGAATGTACCATTGATCAATTTGCGTGTACCGTTGGTAGTGAGTTGCTTTATTTTGGCCGCTGCAACATTTTCCACATATAAATTATACTGGCTCACATAAGCAATTTGTGTAGCATCATTATTGAATTTGGCAAACATTAATGAAGATACAGGAAGCGTTTTGCCTACCTGTGTCAATTTTTTATCCGCAAGATTTAATATCCAGTAATCGCCTCTTGTATCATACCGCCAAACTTTTTTAGTGTTTGTATAAATCAATAATTTTTTACCGTCGCCTGAAAAGAAAAAATTACGCACTTTTAATGGAGCAGACCCTCCTGCAGGTGTAAGTGCAGCATCATCGGCAATTACATTTTCGGTAAAGCCCGGTAAGCTATATTGTATTATTTTACCACCTGCGGCTTTATAATAACTGTTGCCGTCTTTGCTCCAGTGGATGCCTCTTGGCGGCTGGGCCATTACACTAATTGACAAAAAAACAATGAAGACAAATATAAAAGTCCTTATTAGTTGCATAAAAATAAGTTTAGTGGGTGAAAGTAAGTTTTTTCGATGAACTTAAAAATTCAAAACGGTTTAAAATAAAGGAGCCATTAAACATTTAATATATATTTATCAAGGGGTTGAAAATAGTTAGAAATATAAAGTACATTTGATTATCCGGTAAAGCGGATTATTGTAAGCTGCAAACTAATTAACGATGTGCTAATAACAGTCATTATAAAACTCGCCAATCTTTAAATTTATTTTATGAAAAATTTCAAGCTTTTTTCTTTGTTGTTGCTTTGCTTCATCACCCTTCATTCTTTTGCACAGGATACTGCTTATATCCATCCGGATATTACGGCAAAAGGCTGGAAAGATATGTTTTCGAAGGATCTTTCCAATGGCATTTTTCCTGCAGGTGTATGGAGCAGTACAGATGGCGTTATCACTGCAACCAAGGATGAAGCTATATGGAGCAAAGAGGAGTATGACGATTTCGTGCTTGACCTGGATTTTAAAAATGCTGACGGTACCAACAGCGGTGTAATTGTTCATGCTTCTGATATTATTGAATGGATACCTCATTCTGTTGAGATACAGATTGCAGACGACTATTCAAAAGAATGGAGCAGCGTATCACCTACCTGGCAATGTGGTGCCATATTTGGCCACCAGGCTGCAACCAATAAATCATTAAAACCGGCTGGCGAATGGAACCACTATACCATTACCTGCCGTGGAAAAAAAATATGGATTGTGTTAAACGGTACTGTTGTTAATGAATGCGACATGAGCCTTTTTACTTCCACTAAAAAAAATCCTGATGGCTCTGATGTGCCAGCCTGGCTTAGCAACCCAATGGCTACACTACCTTTGCATGGCCATATTGGTTTCCAGGGAAAACATGCCGGGGCTCCTATTTATTTTAAAAATATCAAGATAAAAAAGTTGAGTTAGCCTTTATAATTATTGTATTTACTGGTTTCTAATTTTTTTGCATGTGGTGTAGAATATTAATCATTTTAAAAAGAAATCAAAATTACTACTCCCTGTTTACCATTAAAAGAATGCATTAGTTTCAATGTTTATTAGCTAAATCAAAATTCCATTTGTTGAACGAATTTGTTTTCTTTCAATAATATTTTGAATTGCATAAAAATAATCTTGTTAATAAAGAGAATAAAATATGCCTTAATATTACAATCGAAAATTGCAATATTATGAAACAGTTTCTTTTCTCCTCGCTTCTCCTTATATCCGTCAGTTCCTTTGCACAAAAAGAATTAACCCTTTGGTACAACAAACCAGCAAGTACCTGGACCGAAGCCTTACCCGTAGGCAATGGCCGGCTGGGTGCCATGGTTTTTGGCGGTGTAGAAAATGAATTGATTCAATTGAATGAAGCTACTTTATGGAGTGGTGGCCCGGTAAATAAAAGCGTAAACCCAACAGCATTTGACTATTTGGCCCCTACAAGAGAAGCTTTATCCAATGGTGATTATGGCAAAGCCAATGAACTGGCCAAACACATGCAGGGCCTGTATTCTGAAAGTTTTATGCCGCTAGGTGATTTGATTGTCCGGCAACAATTTTCCAATGCACCACCCACAGATTTTTACCGTGACCTAAACCTGCAGGATGCCATTGCCACTACTACTTTTACGGTAGATGGTATCCATTATAAAAGGGAAGTATTTTCATCTGCCGCCGACCAGGTAATTGTAATCCGCATTTCATCTGATGGCAAAAACAATATCAACTGCATTATTGGTACGACAAGTCAGTTGCACTTTACTACCAATGCAATTAGTAAAAATGAATTGGTATTAAAAGGAAATGCACCCATACATGTAACACCAAGTTATGTAGGGTACGAGAAAGAGCCTGTTCAATACGGTGATTCTACTGGTTGCAAAGGCATGCGTTTTGAGCTATTGATAAAAGCAATCAATAAAGACGGAATTGTTGCCACTGACGCCAATGCCATTACAGTAAAAAATGCAACAGAGCTGGTACTGCTGGTTTCTGCCGCCACCAGTTTTAATGGTTTTGATAAATGCCCGGATAAAGAGGGAAAAAATGAAGCGCAATTAGCCGCCGGTTATCTTGACAAAGCGATGGCTAAATCTTATGATATTTTATTACAAAATCACCTAAAAGACTTTCATACCTATTTTAACAGGGTATCGTTTACACTAAATAAAGAAGCCCCGGTAAAAATAAATTTACCAACCGAGGAAAGATTGGAAGCCTACACCAAAGGCAGCGCCGATGCAGGTTTGGAAGCATTGTATTTTCAATATGGACGTTACCTGTTGATTTCTTCTTCCCGTACAAAAGATGCACCCGCTAATTTACAAGGCATCTGGAACAAGGAACTGAGACCACCATGGAGCAGTAACTATACCAGCAACATCAATGTGGAAATGAACTACTGGCCTGCAGAAGTTACCAACCTTTCGGAGATGCACCAGCCCTTGTTTGATTTAATAAAACATTTATCTGTGACTGGTGCATACACAGCCAAAGAATATTATCATGCTAATGGCTGGATTGTTCATCACAATACAGATATTTGGGCCATGAGCAACCCTGTGGGCGACCTTGGTAAAGGAGACCCTTCCTGGGCCAATTGGTATATGGGTGGCAACTGGCTTTGCCGTCATTTATGGGAGCATTATTTATATACCAACGATAAAGTTTTTTTAAAAGAGGCCTATCCCATTATGAAAGGCGCAGCCACATTTTGTTTGGATTGGCTGATAAAAAATAAGGATGGATACCTGGTAACCTCACCCAGCACTTCGCCGGAAAATATTTTTATTTATGACAGCATCAAACGTGGCAATGTGTCTATCGCCACAACAATGGACATGGGTATAATTAAAGATTTATTCAGTAACATTATTGAAGCATCCAAAGTGCTGAATACAGATGCAGCTTTCAGGAATACCATCATTGTTGCAAAAAAACAATTATTGCCTTTTAAAGTTGGCGCCAATGGTGGCCTGCAGGAATGGTACAAAGATTTTAAAGAAGAAGATCCTCATCACCGGCACACATCGCATTTGTATGCCCTGCATCCTGCCAATCAAATTTCACCGCTCACTACACCCGAACTTGCACAGGCAGCCAAACGAACATTAGAACTTCGCGGCGATGATGGAACCGGCTGGAGCCTGGCATGGAAAGTAAACATGTGGGCAAGGTTGCTCGATGGCGACCATGCCTATACCTTGTTTAAAAACTTACTTCGTTTAACAAGAGACGGCAATACTAACTACAATCACGGGGGTGGTGCTTACCCCAATTTATTTGATGCCCATCCCCCATTTCAGATTGATGGAAATTTTGCGGGTACAGCAGGTGTTGCAGAAATGTTGTTGCAAAGCCAAAATGGCGATATTAATATATTGCCCGCCCTGCCATCTGCATGGAAGAGTGGAAAAATAACCGGCCTTAAAGCAAGGGGAAATTATGAAGTGGATATTGAATGGACCAATGGAGAACTGGTAAAAGCAAGTATCCGCTCCCTTTCGGGTAACAAGCCCGTTGTAAGAGTAAAAAGTAAGTTGATGCCGATTGACGGGAAAAAAATTGTATTGGTGAAATGAGGATTGAACTATATACCTTGAAAATGAAACCGTGACCAGGAATTAATTTTTATCATACAATAAATATATCTTTAATCAGATGAACGGGCAGCTTGAAGAGACATAGTACCCATTACATTTTAATGAACCAATGATTGCAAAAACACTATGAAAAGAACATTTTTAATTTCTGCGGCTATACTATTACTGGCCTTTTTTAATAAAGCAACAGCACAGCAAAAATCAAGGACAAAAACCAGTTTTAATAAAGACTGGAAATTTATTTTAGATAGTGCAAATGATTACAGTAAACTATCTGCAAATATCAGCAGCTGGCGAACGCTGAATGTACCTCACGACTGGAGCATTGAATTGCCTTTTGACTCTACCAGCCCCACGGGCACCGGCGGTGGTGCATTGCGGGGCGGCATGGGTTGGTACACAAAAGAATTTACAGTGCCTGTTACTGATAGCGCTAAAAATATTTCAATTCATTTTGATGGAGTGTATTGTCGCAGTACTGTCTGGCTTAATGGCCAGTTGTTGGGTTACCGTCCGAATGGATATATATCTTTTATGTACAATCTAAAACCCTTTCTTCATTATGGGCAAAAAAATATTATTGTTGTAAAAGTCAATAACAATGAACAGCCCAACAGCCGCTGGTACAGTGGCAGCGGTATTTTCAGGAATGTATGGTTACAAAAAACAAGTAAGGTAGCGGTTGCTGATTGGGGAACATATGTTACTACGACACCGATAGATAAATTGTCCACTACTGTTTCTATAAAAACAACAATAAATGGCCTGCATAATTCAAATGCAATAAAAATAAAGTGCAGTATTTATGATGCGGATGGGAAAATTGTCGCCAGCAATATTGGTTCTTTTATTGCTGTAACAGAGGGGCAGAATATACCTGCAGAATTTACTAATTCATGCGTTATAAAAAGTCCTCATTTATGGAATCTTGATTATCCCTATTTGTATAAAGTGGTTACTCAAATAATAGTGGATAATAAAATGACAGATGAATATGAAACCCCGTTTGGTATCCGCAGTTTTAAATTTGATGCTGATAAAGGGTTTTTCTTAAACGGAAAAGCTATCAAAATAAATGGAGTTTGCAACCATCACGATCTTGGTTGCCTGGGTACTGCATTTAATTACCGGGCGGCAGAAAGGCAATTGGAAATATTAAAAGCAATGGGCTGTAATGGCATCCGCACTTCACACAATCCTCCAGCACCGGAATTATTGGATTTATGCGACAAGATGGGCTTTATTGTAATGGATGAAGCATTTGATATGTGGAAGATGCAAAAGAATACATACGATTACCACCTTGACTTTGATCAATGGCATAAAAAAGATTTAGAAGACCAGGTATTGCGGGACCGAAATCATCCATCCGTTTTTATCTGGAGTATTGGCAACGAAATACCAGAACAAAGCAGCACCACAGGAGTTGCTATCGCAAATGAACTGTCATCCATTGTTCGTTCTCTGGATACTACCAGGGCCATAACAGCAGCCTGCGATTGGCCAGATCCTAAAAACAATATTATTAAATCCGGTGTATTGGATTTAATTGGTTATAATTATCATCAGTTTTTGTATGCCGGTTTCCCACAATTATTTGCTGGTAAAAATTTTATAAGTACAGAAAGTGTTTCTGCTTTGCAAACACGTGGTCATTATGATTTATTTCCATCGGATAGTATACGCCGCTGGCCAGAGCGCTGGGACAAACCTTTTAAAAAAGGCAATCCCGATCTTACTGTTTCGGCTTATGATAATGTGTCTGCACCCTGGGGCAGCACACATGAAGAAACATGGAAGCTGATAAAGAAATACAATTTTCTTTCGGGCCAGTATATTTGGACGGGCTTTGATTATATGGGAGAGCCCACACCTTATCCGTGGCCCGCAAGAAGCAGTTATTTTGGCATCATCGATTTAGCAGGTTTTCCAAAAGATATTTATTACATGTACCAGGGTGAATGGACAAATAAAACAGTACTGCACATTTTTCCCCATTGGAACTGGAAACAAAATGATACGGTTGATGTTTGGGCCTATTACAACAATGCTGATGAAGTAGAATTATTTTTAAATGGAAAATCATTGGGTATAAAGAAAAAAACAGGTGATGACCTGCACGTAATGTGGCGGGTACAATATGAACCAGGAACATTAAAAGCCATATCAAGAAAAGCAGGAAAAACTGCTGCGGCTACTGAAGTAAAAACTGCCGGCAAACCCGCAAAAATTATTTTAACAGCCGACAGGAATTTGATTAAGGCAGATGGAAATGATTTGTCGTTCATTACTGCAAAAATTACAGATGCAGAAGATAATATGGTACCCGATGCAGATAATTTAATTCAATTTACTGTAGTAGGAGAAGGCTCAGTAATTGCTACAGATAATGGTTTGCAAACAAGTATGGAATCTTTTAAAACCAGTAAGCACAAAGCTTTTAACGGATTATGTTTGGCCGTTGTTCAATCAAATGAACAAAAAGGCAAAATAGTAGTAACAGCGGCGGCGGCTGGTTTGCAGTCAATGTCTATTACGATAGAAACTAAATGACGGCTATCAAATAAAGAAATCCTTGTACAAACTCCGTGGGGGAAAAATAACCTCACGTTCTTATCTGTGGTCACCTGCTTTTAATAATTTTCATTTTTTTGTTTACCTGCTTCATCCACTCCAGCGCCATCAGTTCATGTCCTGCGGGCACTGGGTGAATACCATCCCATATCCAGTAATCGGCTGGTGCTTTTTTTAATACTGCATTAAATGATTCCTTGAAAGGTACATGTATGGCATTAAATTCTGTTGCCAGCTGTTTCACTATTGCCTGTCCTTTCTTCATTGCTTCATCATATATTTCCAATTTATCCTTCACCCTTCCTACAGGCAAAATAAAAGGTTCGCATAACACCAGTTCAACAGAAGGTAATGCCTCTTTTGTATTTTTAATAAAGACCAGTACTTTGCCTCAAACTGTTCGGGTGTAAAATTCCTGACTCCGTTAATGGAAGCCTCTATATCGTTTATGCCAATCAAAATATTTAGCAGCCCTGGTTTTACTGCCTGTGTATCGGCATCCCATCGCTGTTGCAGGTCAGTCACTTTATTGCCACTGATGCCCCGGTTATAAAAATGAAATTTTTTTCTGGAAAATCATACCACAACTTACTTGCAATTATAAACTAATAGCCATGGCCCATCACATGATTCAAATCGTTGTTCTTGGCTCTATTACCATCTGTAATTGAATCTCCCTGAAACAAAAAGGTAAAGTTTTCCTCCATATGATGTGCTGCAGTAAAAGTATTTGTGGCAGCATCAAAAAACGGCTTAGGTAATAAAGGGACAGTTCCCAATACAAGGCCATTTTTTAAAAACTTTCTGCGGCTGTTCTTCTCAAAAAATTTCATTACATTTCTTTTATTTGAATAAAAAAAATTCCTCGCCTTTTAAAAACCATAAATTAAATATCAACCTTTATGGCCCTATATGTTTCCAGCTGATGTTCCCAATTGTATTGGGTTTATTTCTTTCAGGTATGGAAATAGTGCCTGCCCATTCTCCTTTATTATTTTTTTTCATGGTTACTGTACGCCAGCAATAATCGCCTTTTTCATAATTAAAAGTTTCGCCATCATCATCATATAATTTAAAGGACCCCACTTTTTCTCCATAATGCTTGAATTCAATTGCTGTTTTTTCTCCTGCTTTTGCTGCATGAAGCAATGGTGGTTGCATTGGAATAATAGCGCCATCTTTTACAAATACAGGTATTTTATCAAGGCCGGGTGTGATGGTAATTATCTGTCCATTGCCGGCATATTCCCCGGTATAGAAATCATACCAATTTCCTTTAGGCAAAACAACTTCACGGGTTTTAACACCAGTAAACATGGGAGCAACCAATAAATATTCACCAGCCATGTATTGATCTTTTATTTCTTTCATAGTAGCAACCAGGTAAGGGTTTTCCTGCAGGTTTGTATTGATGCTGTCTTTTGAAATGCCCTGTTGATTGAACCCTTCCTCTAAATTTATTGCCCTGAAAGGTGGGATGCCTTCAAAATGATATTTGGCAAAAGCAGTATACCAATAAGGTATCATCTGCATACGAAGTAATGCCAGTTCTTTTACCTGCGGTGCAACATCCGCGTACGACCAGGGTTCCGTACCACTTGCCCAGGCATTAATCATTGCCATGGGCGAAAACACTACAGTTTGCATCCGCCTCAACCACTCTTCACTTGTTGCAGAAGCCCTTACTTCCGGTGTCCACAACACCCCGGAATAACCGCTGTTGATTAGTGCCGTTATAAAATCTTCGTGTTTGTAATAATCATTGTAAATAACATAAGGGAAGGAAACAGCACCGGCATTGGATGCCCTAACCAAACCAAATGTTCTTTTATTTTGCCGGCGAAAAATGTCGGTACTGTATCGTTGTAGCAACACGGCATAGGTCTGCCTCATTTGTACAGCAGAAAGGCCCCCAGGAAAAGTAGCAACATCTGGCCAAAGCCAAAAATCAAATCCATCCACTTCATCAATCTTATAACCACTTACTCCCAAATTAATTTGATTGCTTTTTAATTGATCAAAAAAATATTTACGGGCGGGTGGCATTGTAAAATCGGGTACCACACCATTCCACACGGTGTGAGAGCCGGTGTAAGGCAATATATTTTTATAAAATGGAGCATGTGTCGAAACGTAGGGATTGATCCATAAATTAAGCCGGATGTTTTTTTGCAGCATTTCTTCAACAAATTTTTCAGGGTGGGGGAACCGTGATTTATCCCATTCAAAACTACCGGGGTATGATTTGCTTTGCCAACCGGGTTCCAGCCCAATAAAATCTAACGGATAACCTCTTTGTTCAAAATCATCCGCCTCTTTTTTTACTTCGTCTTCGTTGTACAATGATTTTACCCTTTGTGTAAAACCCAGGCCCCAGCGTGGTGGCAAACATCCGCCACCATTATACAAATTAAACCTTCTTACAGCATCCATCATGCCCGGCCCTGCAAATACATAAATTTCTACCCCCGCAGCAGGCACCAATATTTCCACAGCATCTGAATACGGCTGGCTGTTCCAGTTTTTATCCGTGTTCCTGTCCTGCTCAGCAGGCTTGTCCTTGCTGTCTTTCCTTACTGCTGAGCCTGCATACACTTGTAAATACCTGGCAGAATTTATAAATATCCCATACCCTTTGCTGGAAACATAAAAAGGTGTTGGCGAATGTGTACGGCCATTATCGGTTCCGCCATAATGGTCAACATGCAATTCCATAATCCTTCCCCGCTGCTGTACCGTTTGAAAATTCAATCCAAATCCATACAACTGTTCTTCCTTATCAAGCGGAAAACGCAGGTAAGTATTGCCGTCAATTATTTTTGCTGAAATGCCAATTTTATCCAGGGGGAAAGCGGCTTTTCCGATACTTGCAATTGCGGCTTTGTCAGGTAATACACCGGCTGCTTTTAATAAATTATAAGCTTCAGGCTTACCGGCAATTCCTTTCCAAATGCCAGGCAATACTTCGGTCCAAATAGGTTGTTGTGCATTGCAATATTGATTAATCAATATTGCAGCGAAAAATAACAGGGTGATTTTTTTTTTACACATGCTGATTTTACTTTTATTTATTTTTTATTTAGCGAAATATAAGTTGAGAAAAAAGGTACAGGTCATTTACCCAAACGGCCATGTTATGCTCACCGGGTACAACCTCCCATACATGCGGAACATTGTTTTCTTTCAGGTAACGATGAAGATTTTGGTTAAAAGAAATAAGCCCGTCTTTATCACAGCAGGAAAGATACAGCAGTTTTATTTTTGGGGCTGTTTCGGCAGGGGCTGGCACCAATTCTTTTGGTGGCTTTGAATTGGGCGCAGAGGAAAACCCACCTACCCAGGCGAATTCATTCAAATTGCCCAGGCCAAAATTAAGCGACTGTCCGCCATCCATCGAAAAGCCGGCAATGGCCCTGCTTTGCCTGTCTTTTATTGCAGGATAATTTGCTTCTATAAATGGAATAATATCATTCAATAAATCTTTTTCAAAATTGGCAAATGCCAATACTTTTTCAGTAGTAAAAACATTACCAGTATCTGCAGCATTTTTCATGGCCCTGCCATTGGGATAAACAACAATCATCGGTACGAGTTTGGCATCAGCATATAAATTATCCAAAATCACATTGGGTTCGGCCCATTTATACCATTCCTTTTCAGTACCGCCAATTCCATGTAACAAATACAAAACAGGATATTCTTTTGCCGGGGCATAACCGGGGGGTGTGTAGATCAGTAATTTTCGATTGTTAGCTACCGTTTTTGAAAAGTATTGAACGGAATCTGTTTTACCTCGTTCTATATTTTCCCGTCTTTTATCAAAGCCTGCGGGTGCATGCATCAACATCGCAGTATCATCAGCAGCTAAAACAATGGGGCCACTTGGCGAACCTGGCTGTGCATTGCCGGCAGCACTTAAAGCTATCAATAAAAAAAATAGATATATTTTCAAATTGTCAAGTGGCCATTGATTTTTTATTTCCTTTTTTTTCACAATGTAGTTTTTGAAATTATTATTCAGCAATGTTTAAAATCACCGGCCCAATAAATAACCAGCCAATATCCAGGGTATTATTTCATTTCCCTGATACTTAATGTTTTTACATCTACCACTGTATGCTTATCGCCATGGCAAAGTTGAAAACCTATTGCACCTTCATTAAAACCTCCAAGATGGACCGTATCAATTGTTTTGACATTGTTTAGCCAGGCCTGTATATGATGGCCGTTGGCAATAATGTAATAATGGTTCCAGTCGTTTGCCTTTACCAATTTATCTGCAAGGTCTTTGGATATTGCTGCACCATGCCTGCTCTTTTCTATTCCCAAAGACAGCCCCAATAGCCGGGTCCCATATCTACCTGGTAGCCGGGTACATTATCTGCATTAACAGGCTGTATATGGATGCAAACACTGGAGTTGGCTTCCCTGCCACTCATGCGTACCACTGCATTCAACTCGTAGTTGGTATAGGTGGTTTTGGTATAGGCATAATTATGCAATTCGCCGCCATTATAGTCGTCATGCAATATCCCGTTGTCTAATGACCAGTATGGTTTTGCTGCATTCCAGTCATCCGGGGAACCGATAAGGTTTACCCATCCTTTTCCGACAGGTTTGTCATCAACCAATTTACCAGCCTTTGGCATAGCATTGTTAACAGCATTATCAATAGCTGCTGATTTTTTTGAGTTTTTACAACCAATAATTATGCAACAAAAAATCAATAATGAGGCAAGTGTTTTATTCATAACTGTAAACTGTGTTGTTATTAAATATTTAATATTGAAAAGCGTGCCTGTAAACAGGCACGCTTTGGTGAGTGGTATGTAATTTGGAAAACTTCATGAGATTAGACTTGTTTTTTTCATTATTCAAAAAATTACATTTTAAATTTTAATACCGTTAATGAATAAGGTGATGCAGAAAAATTTATCGCTTTCCCTTTTAGCTTTATGGGCGTTTCCTGCGGCGCAATCTTTTGTGGATTATCAAATGAATTTATGCTGTACAGTTCATCACTTTTTAAAACTGTAAGTATGCCTGTTGCCGGTAATTTTTTTACCCCTTCCAATGAAATACTACTTGTCTGTTCTCTACCAGATGCGTTTACAATTTTAATGATCACTTCTTTTGTATTGGCATCAATCACTGCTGATGCATATAAACTATCCTGCCCTGCCACTACATTATTATTTATCGTGATGGGAACTACTGTAGTGCCTTTGTTGAGGGAGAATAATTTTTGTACATAATAATCAGGTGTACCATAACTCTGCAGGTTGTTTACCCAAATTAAATCTGGCGTCCATTGCCAGCCATCCACATGTGCAAACAATGGGGCATAAGAAGCCATGCTCACCACATCTGCATTCCGTTCCAGCCCGGTCATAAAGGCGGCTTCAGCCAATGCAGTGAGCCAGCAATTTTTATTATTCGGGCTTACCGTGTAGTCGCTTTGTGCAGCATATTCGCCACAGAATATCTTAGCACCATTTCTGGGATAATCATCATAGCGTTTTGCATTGCTGAAAAACCATTCGGGCTTTCGGTAATAATGTTCATCAATAATATCTGCTTTCATGCCCCGCAATTCAACATTTAAATAATCAAACCTTTCTCCATTAGGGTCCGTGCCTGAGCTGTTTACTAATTTAAAATCAGGATATTTTGCTTTGATGGCTTTTGTAAAAATTTTTAAACGCTCTACGTATTGGGGGCCCCAGTTTTCGTTACCCACACCCATCATTTTTAAATTAAAAGAAGCAGGGTGGCCCAATGCTGCACGCAATTTCCCCCAGCTGGTAGTAGTATCTCCGTTAGCAAATTCAATGAGGTCCAATGCATCCTGTACATAGGGATCCAGTTCATCCAACGATGCCAATTCTGCACTATTGAACTGGCAGGCCATACCACAATTTAAAATGGGCAAAGGCGCCGCACCAATATCTTCTGCCAGTTGAAAATATTCAAAAAAACCAAGGCCAAAAGTTTGAAAATAATCAGGAGTGGGCCTATGTGCAAATTCATTGTTCCAGCGGTTAATAATCAATTGTCTTTCTTCGATAGGGCCGATTGTTTTTTTCCATTGGTAACGGCCTTTTAAATCATAGCCTTCAACGATACAGCCACCCGGAAAACGTATAAAGCCCGGCTTCATATCCGCCAGCAATTGGATCATATCTGCCCTCATACCACCCGGCCTTTTTTTCCAGGTATCTTCCGGAAACAAGGAAACCATATCCATATCGATTAAGCCATCGCCTTCTATCCAGATATTGAATGTTGCTTTTAATGCGGTGTCTGTTGTTGTGAAACTTACCGATTGTTTTTTCCATTCATCCCCTGTCGCACCTAATTCCAAAGATGTATTGCCTATTTTTTCATTATTACTGTTTACAAGTTCTATGTATAATTTTTTACTGCCACCATTCTGTCTGTACATCAAAGAAAAATCATACCGCATACCTTTTTTTATGCCCATGCCACGAAAACCCTCATTATTTAAACCGATGCTGCCCTTTGTATTATTATGCAACATCACCCGCAGGAACCTTGGATTATTGCTGTTGATATTGCTTCGGTTCATGATGGTAAAATCGCCTTCGGTTAGTGGTTTGCCCAATATTTTCCAACCCATTAATGGCTTTGTAAATTCAAACGACCGGTTCTTGATGAGTTCTGCATAAATACCACCATCGGCACCCAGGTTGATGTCTTCAAAAAAAACACCCCACATCGTTGGCTGCACGGGTGCCTTAGCTGTATTTATTTTTACTATAAAATCCTTTCTGTTTTGTGCACCGGCACACAATGAGAAAAAAACAATGGGGGTAAAAAAAATGAAAGGCAGGCGCTTCATAACTATTTGGTTAAACTCTTTTTTAAAAAATGAAAGTAGCTTTCTTAACTGCAAGATTATTTCACACAAAGAGTACAACGAAAACAAAGAACACGAGCAATACCATTTTGAATGGATATTATTTGTTCTTTATAAACTTCGTATCCTTTGTGGGAAACTTATCTTATGTCAATATGCATTTGAAAATACTATTGAAAATTTGTGCCAAAGAAGCTGGTTTTTATCAAGCAAGTTATTATAGTCCATACAATCGTTATCCCTGGCAACAAACGTTGTTATTAAATGTTAAATTAACACTTATTTTTTATTAATTGTTAATTTAACATTTATTTTTTTATTTCAGAAGCTGTCTAAAAATAGAATTTTCATTTGCCATCTCGAGGTTGGTGGGGACACCAACCTCTGCTAACCCGCCGTGGCCGGTGTCCCCACCGGCCACTTCTTAAATTATAAGGTATTCCTAAAATCATTTTTAGACAGCTTCTGAGATTTAAGTGCCTTTTTAAAAGTCCTGCAACTTTTTTGATACCAGTAAATTTGCGGCTGAATATGTTGCAAGGTTACCACAAGGTAATCTGGAGCAACCGGAAATGAACATGTATCAAAATACTTATCCTAACCTGTTGACTATTTTTTAAAACTTATTGTATACACCACCGCATTTTCTGTAGGATATGTTTTTGAAGGTTTTATCACCAATGCATTGGCCTGTTGCGCCCAGTTTATTTTTTCATTACTACCAACAAGCCCAACAGTTTCAATGATTCCATTAGCTGCCTTTGTACCCAAATTCTTTATCGTCGTGCTGGCAGCAGGTTGCCCCATTGCTATGGCATACAATGTATCACCTTTAGTGGTAAACCTGATATCCTGAGCAGTAAAGGGTTTCTTTTGATCAGCGAAACTTCCGCTGGCAGATTCTGTTGGCCCTTCACCAAAAATTTTCCATGGCCTTGTTCCATAGATAGCTTCTCCATTTACATCCAGCCATTTTCCTGTACCTAATAATGTTTGTGTTTCTTCATCGGTAATGGTGCCGTCGGGCCTGGGGCCAATGTTTAATAAAAGGTTGCCATTTTTACTTACAATATCAATTAAATTGGTAATTACATATTGGGCATTTTTAAAAGTATTGCCGGCCGCATATCCCCAGGAATTATTACCAATGGCATCATCTGTTTGCCAGGGTATTTGCCTGATACCTGCCAGCTTACCTCTTTCCAAATCCAATACGGCAGTGCCATCAGGATAGGATATGTTTTTATAATTTATTACTACTCCTTTGTTCCACTCCAATCCTTTATTGTAGTAAAATGAGGCAAAGGATTTACGGTAGGGGTCCATTGCAGGCTGCTCAATCCACCAATCGAACCAGAATAATTGTGGCTGGTAATTATTTACCAGTTCTGTATTACGCAGTAACCAATCATTCATGTATTCAGCAGAAGGCGTTTCATTTTCCTCTCTTGCAGGCCCGTAAAAATCCTCATAATTTTTATCCAGCACATCGGATGGAAACCTTCGGCCACCATTCATAAAAAACCAATGTTCTATGCGGTGAGACGACAAGCCAAAAATTAAACCCTGCCTTTTTATTTCAAAGGCAAGTTCTCCCAGCACGTCCCTGTGGGGGCCCATTTCAGCAGCATTCCATTTTGATAATGCAGTTTTATACATGGCAAAACCATCATGGTGTTCTGCCACCGGCACAACATATTTAGCACCTGCTTTTTTAAACAATGCCACCCATTGTACCGGGTTAAATTTTTCTGCTTTAAACAGGGGGATAAAATCTTTGTACCCAAATATATCCTGCGGCCCGTAAGTTTCTACATGATGTTTATATTCTTTAGAATCTTTCTGGTACATCTCCCGGGGATACCATTCTGAACCAAATGCCGGCACCGAATACACACCCCAGTGAATAAATATTCCAAACTTGGCATCTTTAAACCATTCAGGTGTTTGGTATTTTTTTAACGACTCCCAGGTAGCCTGGTATTTTTCCTGTGCAACTATTTTTTTACTTAGTCCGACGAAGACTACGAGCATGGCAAAAGAAAGAAATAAATTTTTCATATTATTGCATTTTTAAATTCTCCTGTTGATCAGTTTGTTTACCCAAAGGTTTTCGATGTACTAACTGTTAAAAATAAACGGGTACCAATACTGATACTGACACCCTTTTTTATTTTCCACAATAATTTCAACTATATTAATGTTAGTATCTATCGCTTTATAAATTTCTGCGTTTCGGTTGTGGTTCCATCAGCATATTGTAAAATGTACATACCTGTTTG
>JAYTTI010000204.1:0-39197 GCA_043745405.1 Ferruginibacter sp.
CTGTGCCGAACAAGCGAAACTACCAGAAGTAGAAAACCTTATCCGTATCATTGGAAGCAATGAAGAAAAAATAATGAACTATTTTAAAACAGGTAAAACCAATGCAAAGGCAGAAGCTATCAATAGTAAAATACAGCGATTCATAACAGCTAATTATGGTGTAAGAGATAAAGACTTCTTTCTATATAGGTTAGCGCATTACTACTCCTAGCACTTCAAAATATTAATTAGCCTATAAACTACTATCTATTGGATGAACCAATCAATTTATTTATTAATGTACAACGGCATCCTTTCTTTTATTTTCTAATAGTTTCTGAATATGCAATAATATTGCCGGGGCACGCTTTTTTTGCGATGATTGCGTAAAATAAGTATGCGATTGTAAAAAATACACCTGCCGCTCTTCCCACTCTTTTTTACTGCCTACTATTTTGTATGCCAGTACCTCTTTGCACAAACTGTCGCTAATAGTAAAAAAGTCACCTCTTCCCAGGTAATCAAGGTCTGCATCGCAAATAACCTGTTGCAAAATATTTTTGGGCGACTGGGGTATTTTTGTTGCCATAATAATGGCACAAATATTTTCTATCATTGTATTACTTACCCCAAAGCCCGGCAATTGCTTTCTTACCATATCGCAGCCTATTTCTTCGTGCCCTGTATACACGTATAAAAAACCTGCATCATGGTATATACAGGCAATATGCAGCTCCAGTAAACTATCCTCATCCGTTATTCCTTCTACCCTTGCAATTTCCATGGCTTGAGTTGTAACATCCACTGTGTGATCTAAATTATGATAGGTAAGCAATGAAGAAAGGCCTTCCTTCAGGAGGGCGAATACATGATCCTGAATGGCAGCTACATTTATCATGATGGTAATATTAGGTAGTATAAAATCCTTCTATTCTGCAAGATTTAATCAGCACCCGGAAGAATTACACAAATAAAGATATAAAATAAAGTCCTTCTTCCTAATAACGGGCTAAGTTTTTTCGGGGAATGTAAAGTTCAAAAAAACGCAAACAAATTTTTAAACGCAGCATTGTAAAGATAACAATGCGCAGGACACTAGATTTTAACGCCCAAGCCATTCTTTAAATCCATTCACTCTTTCCCTGCTTACAACAGTTTCTGCATTGGTTGATGGAGAAATATCCAGCTTTAACCTTCCACCCAGCCAGGTATGAACCTTTTTTACTGCCTCAATATTTACCAGCAGGTGGCGGTTTACCCTAAAAAAATGATTGGGTTGCAACTGTTCTTCCAATTGCGAAAGGTTATTCTCCAACATATATTTGGTACCATTAAAATCTACAGCGAAACAAAGTTTTCCATCTGCAAAGCAATAAGCCGTGTTGCCGGTTTTTAAATAACTCAGCTGCTCCCCTCTTTTTATCAGTAAACGTTCCTTATACTTTACTGCATTAATGTCCTGCATCATTTGCAGAATTTTATCAGAAAAATTTGTTTGATTTTTGGGATACAGTTGCTGGTATTTATTCAACGATTTTTCCAGCTCCTTTTCATCAATGGGCTTTAATAAATAATCGATGCTGTTTACCTTAAATGCTTTAAGGGTGTACTGGTCAAATGCAGTGGTAAATATTACCGGGGTGGTTATGCTTACCTGTTCAAAAATATCAAAACTCAATCCGTCGGCCAACTGTATGTCCATAAAAATAAGGTCAATATTTTTTGCAGTAGCCAGGTACCGCACACTCGATTCAATGCTATCGGCTTTATTTACTATTTCAATATCATCATTGTAATTGTGCAATAGTTTTGCAAGCCGGTTAGCCGCAGGTAATTCATCTTCAATAATTATTACTCTCATTATATCAGTTATCTATCAGTGGAATGGATACGGTAAAATTTGTTTCGCTTTCACTCACATCAACGGCTACACTGCTTAACAGTTTATAGCGGTTACGGATATTATTTAAACCAATACCGGTTGATTCGTGTAGCTGGTGTTTTATTTGCAGGTTATTGCTTACTACCAGGTTTCCGTTTTGGGTAAAGATATTAATGTGCAATGGTTTTTCAGCCGAAACAATATTGTGCTTGATGGCATTTTCCATCAGCAACTGTAATGAAAGTGGTACAATTTTCTTTTGCATTTTTTCCTGGGGGATATTGATATTTACACTAAGGTTTTTATCAAACCTTGTTTTTAGTAAAAAAGTATAGGCATTCAATACTTCAAGTTCATCTTGTAAACAAATACTTTTTTCATCTTTTACTTCTAATATATGGCGGTACACTTTTGATAACTGCTGTACAAAATCAACCGCATGTTTTGGGTTTTCCGGAATTAAAGAGCAAAGCGTATTAAGGTTATTAAAAAGGAAATGAGGGTTCACCTGGGTTTTTAATGCATTTAACTGGGCATGCAGACTTTCTCTTTTAAACATTTCCTTTTCTTCAACCGACCGCCTTAGTTCCTGCATAAAGTACCCTCCTTCGTAAATAGCTACAACCGTAAGTGTACAAAATAAAGCCGCGGCATTGGAGTCAATGATTACATCTGAAAGTTTTAGAGGGTACTCACCATTCAAAAAATCACAATAATCTCTTAGCAAATAGCCCAACAAATTGGTGGCAATAACAGTAAATAAAAGCATTATCAGCGATTGTACCAGCAGCCTTTTCCCGGTAGCTTCAAACTGCGGATATGCCCGCCTGGCCCAATTCATAATTATTTGGTTGCCCACCCATATTACCGTGGTGGTAATAAAAGTGGTTATATACACCTGCACTGTAAAATAAGGTGGGCTGCCGAATCTTCTTCCAAAAAAAACAACCGGAATTAAAAAGGAAACCAGTGGTATCATAATCAATGTTACCAGCCAGTTGTTGGGTGTTATCCTGTTTTTATCCGCTCTCATCATTTAAAGTTACAAAAATCAAAAGGTGATTTGATAATTTATGTTTGGAAAAAATCCCATCTGGTTAATTTGACTGATGCTGCCCGTTTTTGGATTCAGCGTAGTGATGTAAATATTTTCCCTGCCCGTTATATTCTGTAAATCAACATACCATTTTTGGGTAATTTTTTTAAGGTTGCGGATATACGAAAATTTTATGTCCAGCCTAAAATAAGTCTCGTGTTGTTTGCTGTATGCCTCCTCTTCTCTATAAATTACGTAACCTGCATTTGCAGAAGCAGCAATATTAAAAGGCGTATATCGCTGGCCACCGGCAACAGTTAGTTTGGTATCTATTCCAAAACTGGTTTTATTGTTTATAATAAATTCTTTTCCACCCAGGGCATTCAAAACAAAATTGGTGTTAAAGGCTGTATTGCGCCATACATCATCGCTTGCTTTATATTTAGATTGAAACACAGAACCGGTGAGCAGGCAGTAAAAACCTTTTTGTAAAAAATGTTCCAGCGTTAATTCAATACCATAATTATATCCTTTACCATTGTTAACCAGGTTTGTTTTGTCAGGAAAACTAAAGTCGGCACCGGCGTTGAGCATACTAAAACTGCTGGGGATATTTTCTACCGCAGCATTGTAAATATATTGCGCATATACTTCCGATTTTATCCGAAACTGTTTTGATAAGCTGATATCATAACCAATAACTCCATGCAGGCTTTTTACAAGATCAAGGTTTTTATTGGTCAATACTATTTGGCCCAGGCTATTTTTTGTTTCATAAAAATATACTTCCAAAGGTTGTGTCTGGCTATGCAATCCGGCACCAAACGACAGGGCCTGGTTTTGTTTAAACTGGTATTTGATATTCCATCTTGGCTCAAGGCTTTGTGAATTATTTAAAGTAAACAGCTGGTAAAACAAACCAAGGTTTGATGAAAGCTTATCCGAAAAGCGGTGCCCGATATTTACAAAAGATTTTATAAGCGTAGCTGTTGCATGGCTGTTCACAAAATTGGTTAAACCAGAATCGCCATCTTTTATATAATCCTGGCGAAGGGTTAGTTGATTAATATCTGCTGTAATGCCCGCCGTAAGCAGGTTTTGCGCAGTATATTTTTTATTGAAATTATACCCCACTGTATATTTTACCTGTTGTTGTTTTTTATAATATGCCGGGGTGATTGGCTTTGTTGTATCTACAATATCTTCATTGTATTTAGACGAAAAACCGGATACCGCCAGCACCATTTTGCCGGAAGTTTTTTCGTTAAAAAAATAGGTATGCGATAAACCAAGCACAGCAGTAATTGATTTAAAATACCTATCCCTCAGGCTTCCGTCGCTTGACGAATAGAGATTGTCTTTCCCCTGACTTTCGGGCGGAAAATGAATATGACTTTCACCACCCAATCCAAACACGCTGAATATGCCCGCTTTTTTTGTGGGCATATTTATTTTAAAAGTACCATCCTGGTAATAGGGTGTAGCCGAACCAGTGCCAAATTTAAGACCGAGGTTTTGAAGCGCCGCCACCATTGAATAACGGTAGTTGGCCAGGTAAGATGATTTGGTATTTTTATTCAACGGGCCTTCTGCACCAAATTCAAAACCGTTAAAACCCATCTGCCCGAGAAATTCATTTTTTTCATTATTGCCATTGCGCATTTTTAAATCAAACACACCAGCTATGGCATTGCCATATTGCGAAGGGAACGCACTGGTTAAGAAGTCTGAATTTTTTAGGGTGTTTATATTTAGCATACTAACCGGGCCACCTGTTGAACCAAGTGTACTAAAATGGTTGGGGTTTGGAATGTCGATACCATCCATGCGCCAAAGTACACCCGCCGGCGAATTGCCCCGTATAATAATATCATTTCTGCCATCATTGGTGCCACTTACGCCCGCAAAGTTTTGCGCCATACGGCTCGGGTCGCTTCTTGTACCGGCATAGCGGAAAGCCTCATCAGTACTCAATTGGCGGGCACTTACAAGAGCAGCTTCATTGATTGCCCTGTTTTTAATTTTGCCCGATTTGATGACAATCTCTCCCAGCTTCTGTACCTTTTCCTTCATGTGTATTTCCAGCACCACTTCTTTTGAAGAAGTTACTTCTATATTAGAAAGCCAGGCATCTTCGTAACCGCTAATGCTAACTTTTATCTGCCGCCTGCCAATGGGAACATTCAACAATTTAAACACCCCTGTTGAATCACTAACCCCGACAATTGGCTGTTGAAGATTATCAACTGCAACAGTTGCATTATATAATATATTTCCCGACTGCTCATCTGTTATAATCCCTTTAACGGTCTGTGTAAGCGCAACATTTTGCGCATTGGTAACCGCACAACCAAAAAATAACAGCAAAAAAAATGAAAATGTTTTCATGACAAAAAAAATATAAGTTTAATAAAGCCCTGCCGCAACGCAAACTCTTCAACGGCCTCATAAAAAAAGCGTGAAGAAAATTTGAAGGGCTGGCGTTAAGAAATGAAATTGATGTTACAAATGTTTGGCTTTGCTATTAGCCCGAAAGTCGCACAAAAGCCCGGATATGTTTTGAAGATTGAGCTAATTTCATTTTAGCCAGTCCTTCAAATTTTTAGCTTTTTTTATGCAGCCTTGATCTTTTTTGTTACTTTTTTGCATCAAGGCAAAAAAGTAAATAGAGACTACTACTGGCGGTCTAACCGAATAATACATTATTTCAAAAAATCACTTTAAAGTATATGCATTATAAATCTCCACTACCTGCTGCATTTTCGCCATATCCCCATTGATTGCCTTTGCTTTTTCCACCGCTTCTGTACAGCCTGTTAAATGTGTATTGATAAAATCATCCAAAGTCTTATTATTTAACAGCGTCAATTTTTCTTCAGTAAAAACATAGTAGTCGCCAATTTTACCCGGCGTACCGTTTACAAATATTGGCTCTGTACCATTGTACAAAGGCTTATCAGATGAGTTGCTTTCTTTTTGTAAAAAATTCATTTTACCGGCACTTAGGTTTTTAAAAAAATCTCCCCTGATACAAATAAAGTTGGTGGCATCTGTTTTAAGTGCATTGATATCGCTGCCTTCATACTGCTTTTTATTCTTTCCCGATTCGTCTATAAAAATTACTGACGATGATTGCCTGATATTGTCTTTTATAAAACCGTTGATGGTGTTGCCGTTTGCCAGGTAAATAGTGGCTTTAACGTATTTGGCAGGGATTGCAGTTTGTGCAGTACCAGTAATTGCGAAAAAACTTACCAGCATCGCCATTACAATTGATTTACTTTTCATGACTTTAATTTGATTGGTTGGTGAATGGTGTTTATTTGTTTTAGAGTACAAGAATAATTTAGTTGTTGAATGTTTTATACAAAAAAAGAGTGAGCTGCAGAAAAAGCGGAATGAGTTGAAATATCGGGGCGGTGATAGCCAGGCTTTATCGCATGGGCTTCCTTTACTTTATTGCTTCTTATACGACGGAACTTCTTTGAAAAATTATTTATCTTTAAGGTGTTCAGCCTAAAATTCCGTGGGGACAGAAACTGGAATTAAAAGAAATTCAAACTAAATTTATGGCCTACAAAATGGGCAACAACTTTAGAGGAATGGAACATTTAACTGACGGTTTATAAGCATCAGAACAATTGATTAATCGAAAAACATTTATTCATTAAAATCATGAATCAGTATAGTTATAAAGATTTACTCGTTGAAGTAAAAAACAGGATAAGGGAGGCGCAGGTAAAAACCGTATCGGCGGCCAATAGCCAAATGCTTTTATTGTATTGGCAAATGGGCAATATCATCCTAAGCAATCAGGCAAAGCAGGGTTGGGGTGCAAAAGTGATAGATCTATTATCAGCGGATTTAAAAAAGGAATTTCCACAACTCAAGGGCTTTTCAGCAAGAAATATGCTTTATATGAAACAGTTTGCTGAAGCATACGCTATAGAAACTATCCAGGCATACTGTTTAATTGAATCTAAAATCAAAGCCGCCAACCCAGTTTCCCAGGCATTAATAAAGGAAGTATTAGGAATTGAAAACGCTCATTTTCTATTAGCGCAACAACCTGTTGCGAAATTAAAAACAAGTGATAATGAAGCATTTGAAATTACGCAACAACCTGTTGCGCAATTCAATTCAAATGTGCCACAGCCTGTGGCTTTTTTCAGCGAGCACCTTTTTTTAGAATCAATTTTAGCCAACATTTCATGGTCGCATCACGTTGTATTAATGGATAAAGAACCTCATTTAGGAAAGAGGCTTTGGTATATGCTCAACAGCCTGGAACACGGCAACAGCCGAAATGTACTCGCCATGCAAATAGAAAGCGGCCTGTTTGAAAGGCAGATAGCCGCAAAAAAAATAACTAATTTTACCAAAACACTTCCGCCACCCCAAAGCGACTTTGCCAACTACCTGCTTAAAGACCCTTATATCTTCGATTTTGTGCAGGCAAAAGAAAAGGCTGATGAACGAAATATTGAAGAACAGCTTGCTGAACATATTACTAAGTTTTTGCTGGAACTCGGCCAGGGATTTGCCTTTATTGGCCGCCAAATACACTTTGAAATTGGCGGCAGCGATTTTTACGCAGACCTGCTGTTTTACCACACCAGCCTGCATTGGTATGTAGTAGTGGAATTAAAAGCCCGGCCTTTTGAACCCGGGGATGCCAGCCAGCTCAATTTCTATGTAAACGTAGTAAACGATAAATTGAAAAAAAAGGGAGACAACGACACAATAGGCCTATTGCTTTGCAAAGGAAAAAACGAAGTAGTAGCAGAATATTCGTTAAAGGGATATAACAATGCTATTGGAATATCAGACTATCAAATAAGCAAAGCAATACCCGAAGAATTAAAATCGGCACTGCCACAAATTGAAGACATTGAAAATAAATTGAACGAAATAATCTAAGGAAAAAAAAGGATACGGAAGTAGTGGAATACGCAATGGCCCGCAATACCTGCCTGCCATGATTGCTGATTATGAAACCAAACTAATACCCAAAAATGTACTGGCCAATAAACTGCACCAGTTAGTAGAACAATTATCTACAAAAGAAAACGAATAATGCACAAAAACAATTGCAACTATTTACCGAACCAATGGAAATTAAGGAATGCTCAATTGCCAACCAGTAAAACGCTGCTCCGATGGAAGAATCCAAGAGTTACAAAGCAATATTTTTTATGTGACCAGCTAAAGTATTTCTATTTAACTTCTTGGCGTCGCACTCTTGTAAGGTATAACGCTAATGGGTTTTATCGTAGCGTAGACGGATCGTTAAACTATTGAGGTATTGTTCTTCCCAGCAACGTCTCTTCTCAAGCCTTGCGAAAAAGTAGGGGACGTCTCGTAGTATGGAGCAATATTTCGTTTCATCAGCGCAACGTATTTTGCCATTCTCACCCACCCGTGAAAGAGACGTTGATAGTAATAGATTAAAATTCATGTTTTTTTCAGCTCTTTCAGTGCTTTCTTCCATCATCGAATCCTCACTCAATAAATTATAAGATTACCCCCAATGTCTCTCACGTGGGCAATGAGCAGGGCTGAGGACGTTGCGCCGACCAGGCCGAGTGCAGTTAACAAAATAACCTTATTCTTTTTTATCTTTATACTATGCCGGTAAAAACAACCATCCCCCACAATAGCGGAATGTTTTATATCACATTTACCTGCCATCGATGGTTATCACTTATTGATAAAGTAAAGGGGTATGATATTATTTACAACTGGTTTGATAATTTAAAAAGTCACGGCCATTTTATTAATGGTTATGTAATTATGCCCAATCATGTACATGTATTAATCAGTTTCATCAATACCAAACAAAGTATCAATACTATCATTGGTAATGGCAAAAGATTTATGGCGTATGAAATAATAAAACGATTGGAGAAAAATAATGAAACTGCATTGTTAGAACAATTAGCCGGCAAAGTTGAAAGCAAAAGAAAAGAAAATAAGAAACTGCATGAAGTGTGGGAGTTATCATTTGATTGGAAAGATTGCCGAAGCAATGAATTTGTTTGGCAAAAATTAGATTATATACATAATAATCCATGCACAGGTAAATGGCTGATTGCTGATAATTCAATTGAGTATATACATAGCTCTGCCAAATTCTATTTAACAGGTGAGCAAGGTGTTTACCCGGTTACCAACTTTATGGAAATGGAAGAGGTGAACTTCAATAAAGACATGACGTGACACATATAGCCGCAACGTCCCGGCTCTGCTAATGGCCTGTCCGGAGACGTTGCTCGGAAGTGGAAGTACAATCCGCTTATAATTTCACGCCCGTGCCATCTTTTTTTACCAGGCCGGCAGGTGTTGTGTGTAAACTGTCTGCGGGTGCGGCGGGCAATTTTTGTTTCTGCTGAGCAGCAGTTCGCTTATAAGCTCTCAATTCGCTTGCATATTCATCGGTTGACCATTTTTCATCAATATCCTGGATGGCTATTAAATCACTGTCATTCTTTGGCACAATAAGCGGTTGATTGTTTTTATATTGAGTGTTATATTCACTTAACCGGTTTTGCAGTGCTATAATATGGTTTTTAGCTTTACTTTTTATGTCTGATTCTTTTACGCGTAGCACTATTACATTTAATCCGCTAATTTTTTCCTGCGTTGAGGATTTCTCAATTATTTTTTCCTGTTTTTTTTCACTATTGCCGCCTATAAGTGCCAACACTCCATGGGCTACAATATTCGCACCCGCCGCCACTTGAGCAAATACATTGGCTGTTTGAAAAACAAGCAGCAGTATCATAATAAACAAAAGCCTTCTTATTAATTTCATTGAAAAGCATTTTACATTTAGGTAAATCAATACTCCATAAAACTAAGCAATATTTACATTTTTGCAACGCCACATCTGTACAAAAGAATTATACATTTTTAAACTTAATTTGTGTAAACCTATTTTAATACAAGGCACTCTGGAATCATCTGGAACTACTGTATGTCTCAATATTACCAGGTTAAATGATTTTATACTTATATAAACGATTATGATCAAATTATTAGATGCTGAAAATCAAATTCACTGCGTCACGAATTTTCAAGACCTTGTTTCCACGCCTTTTCATGGAGAAATGAATGCGATTTGCTGGACCCGTAAACTAACAGGTGATTTTGAAGAGATTGTTAAAAAGGCAGCACTAAAAGGAAATATAGCGGTACTTGATGAAGCCGATCTTCGGGAACTTCAATTGAGTGAACAGGGGCAGCTTGCCCGTGAAATTGTTTTAAATGACCTGAAGCTGTTGAAAGCTCATGGCGCATCTCCAATGCTTAACCTGATCAAATGCTATGAGAGAGATGATGACTACCCGTTTTTTGCAACCGATGTTTATTCTTTTCATGTAGATCGTTCTCCTGTACCAACCGACACCTTTTTATGCACGTACTATGGCGAGCCCAGTGAAATATTGCCCAACGCACAAGCCATACAAAAAGTGCTTGTTCCCGAAATACGTGACGAACTCAAAAAACTATATCCCGGACCAGGTGAAGGTTTTGAATCATTTTTAAGTGAACATTTCTTTGATTTACACTATCAGGCTAAAGCTACCGCACGCCCCATTAGCTTAGGCCTTGGTAACTTATGGAGGTTGGCGGTTGATCATCCTGAAAGCCAGGTCCCTCCCTGTGTTCATCGTGCGCCAACCGAAAAAAATGGACAGAACCGGTTGTTGATGATCTGTTGAAAAAGGGCTCTTGTTGCTTCATTTTTAGTTTTGAAAAATGTAAGACGGTTGAATCATCCTTCTCACCCGCCCAGCGAAAGAGAGGTTGCTGTGAATAGAAAATAAAGGGTGCTTTTGCTGTTTATATTTGTTGTATTTTCAGGCTTCTTTAAAAAAGTATTTATTGTATAATGAAAAATATTTTTCTCTTAGCCGCTTTATTAGTTTGGGATATTGCACATGCACAGACTGCAACATGGAACCAATTAAATAACGACATCAATGTAAGCTTTGCAAGCAGTAATACCCGGTTTGCGCAACAGCAGCTTCCACAAGTGAAGCAACAAAATGAATGGAAGGCCATTGCCTGGAGGGGAGAAAAAGTGCATACACAAATATTGGTATGGGGCAACAAGGATATAGTACACCTTAGTGCAATTGCCAGCGACCTTGTAAATGAAAAACAACAACGGATAGAAGCAAAACATATCACCACCGGTTTTCTCCGCTATGTTGTAACCGATGAATTTGCTGACGGTTGCGGTTATCGCAAGCCGAAAGATTTTGATTCCTCTTTGGTAGCTGACCCTATTGATGCGGTTGCTTCTGTTGCTGTAAGCAAAAATAATGTGCAACCGGTGTGGCTGAGCATTGCTGTACCTGCTACTGCGGAGCCCGGGCTGTACACAGGTTTTGTTACTGTTACTGCCGGGAAAAAATATACCCTGAAAATATCTTTAAAAGTACTGGATGAAGTATTACCCCCACCTGCTGAATGGACATTTGACCTTGATCTATGGCAGCATCCGGCAGCAATAGCAAGAGTTAATAAGTCGGCATTATGGAGCAAAGAACATTTTGATAAAATGCGTCCTTACTATACCATGCTGGCAGGCGCCGGACAAAAATGTATCACCGCCAGTATTATGAACGAACCCTGGGGCCACCAAACATTCGATGATTTTCCCAGCCTTATTAAATGGATAAAGAAAAAGGATGGTAGCTGGGTGTATGATTATGCTTTGTTTGACCAGTATATTTCTTTTGTTATGAGTTGTGGCATTAAAAACCGTATCAACTGCTATACCATGATACCCTGGAAACTTTCTTTTCAATATTATGATGAAGGTTTTGCGAAAGACACTGTATTAAATGCAAAGCCCGGCTCTGCTGAATACAATGCGCATTGGTCAGCGATGTTAAAAGATTTTACAAAACACCTGAAAGAAAAAGAATGGTTTGCTATCACCAGCATCTCCATGGATGAAAGGAATATGAAAGATATGCAGGCTGTAATTAAATTGGTGAAAGAGATAGACCCGGAATGGAAAATTACATTGGCCGGGGAATATCATCCCGAAATTGAAAAAGATATTTTTGATTACTGTGTAGCTTCCAAATGGCAGCTTCCCGATACAGTATTACAACAAAGAAAGGCGAAAGGTAAACCTACCACTTATTATACCTGTTGTGCAGAAGCTTATCCCAATGGGTTTACATTTTCACCACCCGCAGAACAGGTGTGGCTAGGTTGGTATGCCGCGGCAAAAGGATTTACGGGCTATCTGCGCTGGGCCTATAACAGTTGGACAAAAAATCCCCTTGTGGACAGCCGGTTTACTTCATGGCCGGCGGGTGATACTTACCAGGTATATCCTGGTCCTATGACGTCTATACGTTTTGAAAAATTAATTGAAGGCATACAGGATTTTGAAAAGATAGGGATATTGAAAAGCAAATTAAAGAAAGCCGGGAACGAAAAAGAGTTGAAAGAACTGGAGACAATACTGGCTTCATTTGAAATTGAAAAATTGAAAAATATTTCTGCGGCTGAAATGATTGACAAGGCTAAGGAAATTACGAATCGATGAAATGAACAATCTTGTTGCCATGTTACAAAGTGCTGGTTAGTTCTGTTTACCGGTTGCTGCAGCTGCAGCATTCTGCAGGGTAGCATAATGATACCTTTTAGTAAGCTACTCCCGTGGCCGGTGTCCACCGACTTGTAGCAAAAGTATTCTAACCGGAGGTGGTTCGGTGAGGACAGAACACGGAAGCAGGACTGGGAAACAATTGTAAAAGCACTGCTGTGAAGTGTATGCTCTTTTTTATGCAGTACAAATGATCTGTGCTTATTTGATACAGGTAATTTTTAAAACGATATGGTCTTTATAAAATAATTGGGCGCATATTTGCATTCGGACAAGTTTTTTAGCAATAAGGATCACTTTTTTAATCATGACAAAAACAATCACCGGGGCAGAAGAAGATCTCCGCTTGTCAGTTGCTATCAAGGAGGGAGATAAACAGGCGCTGGGCAGGGTATACGACAAGTATGCACCGGCACTAATGGGGCTTATCAGCAGGATAATACCCGTTGATAGTATTGCAGAAGAGATCTTACAAACTACCTTTCTGCATACCTGGCATCAGATCGGTTCCTTTAATGCGTCCGGGAGGCCCCTTTTTACCTGGCTGATGAATATTGCAAGGCAGTTGGCTATTGATAAGGTCCGGTCAGGGCAGGTACAGAACCCTCCTCAACACAATCTCGTATATGAACACGCCACCAGCAATTATACTGAACAAATCATTCCGGAGGAGCCTGTTCAAAAGATTATATTTGACATGGTGTATTACAAGGGGGAAAGCTGTGTGAAAGCTGCTGAAGCATTGGGTATGCCGGTAGAAGAAATTAAAAAGCATGTAAGACTGGCCATTAAAAACATGATCAGAGTAAAGGTATTATGAAAAAAGGTAAGGAATATATCGAATCAGGTATACTGGAACAGTACGTTTTAGGATCTACGAGTCAAGCCGAATCAACGGAAGTAGAGCTGATGGCTGCCACCGACCCGGCAATAAGGCTGGAAATAGAAGCGATTGAAGAAGCGCTGGAGGCGTATGCCATGGAGAATGCTGTTGCACCCAATCCGGTGATAAAGCCATTTTTACTGGCCACTATTGATTATACTGAAAGACTAAAAGGCGGTGAACCCGTCACTATGCCGCCTGTTCTGAATAAGAATTCTGTTATTGAAGATTACGTCCCCTGGCTGAACCGGAGTGATCTGTTATTGCCTGATAATGATGACATTTTTGCAAAGATCATTGGCTACACTCCGGAAGCCGTCACTGCAATTGTGTGGATAAAGGAATACGCACCGCAAGAAGTTCATGATCATGAATTTGAAAAATTTCTCATCGTGGAAGGTACCTGCGATATTGTTGTAGGTGACGAAGTGCATGCACTTGTACCGGGAGATTATTTTGCCATACCACTTCACAAAAACCACCTGGTGAAAGTTACTTCCACCATACCATGTAAAGTTATTTTGCAAAGAATAGCGGCGTAAGTATTATGGTATCTTTAGTAGTAATATATATTGGGCAATGTCATCAAGTTAACAGGTTGGTTTCCACACCCTAGGTTGCGCCCCCCGACCAGTAGCAAAATGAATATATTGTACAAATAAAAGTAGAGCGAAGGACTTTAAATATAAAGTCATCGTAACAGTTTCACAGAACTAAAAGAAGCTTAATGCTGGCTGCTGATTTATTGTGAGGCGTTGTATAATAATTAACGGTAAGGATTTAAAATATATACATTGCATCATTATGCTGCGTAGTCATATCCTTATTTGTTCCATCTTGTTTCTTTTAGCTATTCCGGTTTATATACTGGATAACAGTACGCTAAAAAGCAGTGGAAGAGATTGGATATTACTTGACTTCAGGGGCTTATTTATACGGGCCTATGCAGTATTCATCGGCATTCAGATTATACTCAGCTCTTTTGCCATCATTTATTTTACTCGTTCTACATTATTTCAAATTCATTTTTATACTGCAATTTGTTCCCTGGCAATGATTGGTATTGGGCTGGTAATATTTGACAAGATTAATACATCCATTAGCCATACAAAGTATACTGCAAAAATGAACCAGCGAAAATTACTGTTTAATCATATCCTGGTAAAACGCTGGTGGTTTGTGCCGGGTGCAAAAAATCCAAAAGAAATTCATGTTGATTTGGAACTTAGTTCAGCAGGAAGGTTTTCGGCACTTGCTACCGGAAAAGAAAATGGAGAATATGGGAAAAGTATTTTTTCATCCGATGGAGAAATTCAACATTCAGTAAAAGCAGGGGAACATATCAATTACGTATTTCCTTTAACGATTATTAATCCGCGAGAAGCAAATAATATTGAATTTACTTTTTATTTATTTAAAGAGCCTGTTGGGCAATCGAGCAATGAAGACGTGGTGAAGATATTCAAAGACTCAATAGTTACCAATGATGACGGCTCGTACTTCTATGAGGTACTATTGCCTCCTTTAAATGATGTACCCAAATAAGATACACTTTTTTTCCCGGGGGAGTTTTCACCTGATACAACTCAAATAAAAAACCTTGGCTGTGTAACCCTTTTGTTTGTATTCGTTCCAGGAAAAGATTGGTGTGGCACATTAGCGTAGAAATTATTACACAACTATTTCTAAAACTGCAGGTGTGGTACTTAAAAAAATACTGGCGTGATTTTTTTGATGTGGTAGATGAACCTAAAAATGTACAACTATGCAATGGCTTGGCAAAAGAGAAAGCAGTAATGTAGATGACCGCCGGGGCATGTCGGGCGGTGGCCTGGTCGCCGGCGGCGGCATAATAGGTGTAATCATTTACCTGGTAAGCACCTTTTTGAACGGTGGAAACATCGATCCGGCACAAATAACGGCGGTAAATCCGCAGCAGCAAACGGAGCTTACAGCAGCAGAGAAAACTGCAGATGATGAACGGGCAAAAATGGTAAAAGTAGTGCTGGCAGAAACAGAAGATGTATGGAATAAATTATTTACTGATATGGGATTCCATTACAAGGAGCCGGTACTGGTATTGTATCGTGGAGCTGTGGCTTCTGCCTGTGGCAACGCAAGCGCTGCTTCGGGGCCTTTTTATTGTCCCGGCGATCAGCAGTTGTATATTGATCTTTCTTTTTGCGAGGATATGCAGAAAAAACTACATTCACCCGGCGACTTTGCCGTGGCATACGTGGTGGCGCATGAAGTGGGCCATCATATACAAAACCTGTTGGGAACAGCAAGTAAAGTAAATAATTTACGGCAACAGGGCAATGAAACGCAGGGCAACAAGCTGTCGGTAATGATGGAACTGCAAGCCGATTTTTATGCTGGTGTGTGGGCACATTATGAAGACAAATATAAAAACGCACTCGATGCCGGTGATATAGAAGAAGCCATGAATGCCGCTAACCAGATAGGTGACGACCGGCTGCAGCAACAATCAACAGGCAGGGTGGTGCCTGATGCTTTTACGCATGGTACTTCTGCACAAAGAATGTTTTGGTTTAAAAAAGGATACGAAACAGGTGATATAAAACAAGGCAACACTTTTGAAGCGGCAAACCTGTAACGTTATTTTTAAACACCCTCACTTCCCGAAACGGTGTTTAACATGGTTCCCCGATAAGACCTTGCCTGGAATAGGTGCAATTGCTGCGATTAGTACAGGCTATGGGTTTGGCGAATAGTACTTATATTTATTGTACCTTTTTCATTACTTTTTTTATATCTAAATCAGCAAAGTGTATGCGTATCTTTTACATTCCGGGATTTGGGGAAAAGCCCAATATTTTTGACAATATTGCCCCCCATATTGCATGTACAGAAAGAATTTTTTTGGATAACTGGGAATTGTTAGGAAATATTTATAAAAAAGAAATAGATGTTTTGGAATATGCATTGGCATTGGTAGCAAAGTATAATTTGTGCAGGGACGATGTTATTATAGGCCATTCTATGGGCGGCTGGATTGCATATCATATTAAACACTTAGTAAACTGCCGTATTGTACAGGTAGCATCATGGACCGATACTAAAAAAATTATTGGTCCCACTTCCAATCTTTCACTCATTTATTTTCTAACAAAAAGTGGCCTCTATTTTAATCGGTTTATACAGCAGTATACTTTAAGAAAGTTTTATAAAGGAAAACCCTCAGAGCCGATTTTTACTGAAACTTTTAATAGAGTAAGAAAAGGAAATAGTGGCAATCTCCTCAATCAATTAAATATAATTTTTAAGCCAGTGAAAACAATAGTAAAAGTTATTCCCGATTTGCGGATTCATTCAAATGAAGATGCGATTATTCATATTCCATCAGAGCCTTTTGTTGAGGTTCCGGGCGACCATTTTTGTTTATACACTCATCCGAAGGAAGTATATCAGCCAATATTAAAATTGCTTGCAGAAGAATAGACAGGAAAGTATAACGAATAGCATTAATTATCGGCGGCTAACATTACTCCCCAATAAATGATTGTGACCTGATTTATTTAGTTTGTACAAACATTGGAAATATGTATTAAATTCTACCCATTTGGCCTTAGGCTTTTACAGCATTAGTGCCCCCCATCCCTTTCTGTATTCTCTTTTAATAAATTGATTGGCGGGTTCAAAATTGGTAATCTTCATATTTTCTCCATCCCATTTTAAATCGATATACCTGCCGTTAAATTTGTAACCTTCCATATTTCCATACACCGGGTCGCTGCGTTTTATTTTTTGCTGAATATTAAAACTCCGCAATAATAAATTACCCAGCAATACAGTTTCGGTCAGTGGGCCGGCGTAGCCAACAAAAGGAGAGTCCACTTCCATTTTTCCATAGCCTGCAATACTGGCATCAACCCATTGCCACCAATGGCCATCCATACCACCTTCAACACGTGGATATTTTTCCGGCACATGCACATCTTTATTCAACGAAAGTGGCAACAGCCTTGGATGGCTGCCACCCCAGCCGCAGGAAACTTTTCCCTTCGTTCCAACAAAAAGGGTACAGCCTTCAAAATCATTTTCACCCGGAAAGTCGCCCAGTGCATCATTCATATTTACATCGGGGTCCAGTT
The DNA here is from genome assembly GCA_043745405.1 of Ferruginibacter sp. GTDB lineage: Bacteria > Bacteroidota > Bacteroidia > Chitinophagales > Chitinophagaceae > Ferruginibacter. The sequence goes on from JAYTTI010000204.1 coordinate 17,530, forward strand.
CTGAAAGCCGCTCCGGGGTAATGCCGCCATCCATCCAATACAGGTTTAAATTGGTGCCATTTTTTTGTTTAAATACAAATTTTATAGAGCTGGAAACGGGACCACTTTCGGGATAAATGCCTTCTTTAAAAATACCATTGTACACCGTACTGGCGCTACCAGAAACATCTGTGGGGTAACCCAGTTCCAGTAATTTAAATGGTGGGCCCATAATATGACAGCCCATATCGCCCAGGGCACCGGTACCAAAACTCCACCACCCACGCCAGTTAAAAGGAACAAGGTTATCGATATAATTTGTTTGTTGTGCGGTACCCAACCACAGGTCCCAATTAAGTTCTTTGGGCACTACCGGTGTTGATTTTGGCCATTGTATACCCTGCGGCCAAACAGGTCTGTCCGTCCAGCAATATACTTTTTCTATTTCGCCGATAAGCCCGGCTTCAAACCATTCACGCATGGTGCGCATGCCATCGCAACTGGCGCCCTGGTCGCCCATTTGTGTAACTACCTTATATTTTTTTGCCGCTTCTGTTAGCACTCGGGCCTCATAAATATCATGCGTTAAAGGTTTTTGAAGGTACAAATGTTTATTTAATTTCATGGCGCTTAAGCCAACAACAGCATGGTTATGATCGGGTATAGCTACCGTAACCGCATCAAAATTTTTATTTTCTTTTTCAAACATTTCCCGCCAGTCGTGGTAAAATTTTGCAGCAGGAAATTCCTTTCGGCGGGGTGCAGCCTGCCGTTCATCAACATCGCACAAAAAAGCAATGGCTGCATTTTTCTTGGGTGCGGTAGCATAATGATGGATATCATTTTCTGCCTCGCCACCACAACCAACAGCAGCGATGTATAATTTATCGCTGGGTGCAACAAAACCTTTTCCCCCTAATACAAAACGGGGTACAATATAAAAAGCAGCTGTTGCCAATGCGGCTTTTTTTATAAAATCTTTCCGGCTTGTTTTTTTATTTGATGAAGTGTTTTTTATTTTTTTCATGGCAGTAATTATTATTTTTTAGCAAGTGGTTTTACAGAAACTTCTTTAAAGTAAACTACATCATCTTCACCATGATTTTGTAAACCAATATAGCCAACATCAGGCCTTCTGCCACGCATTGGTTCAAAATCAAATTTACGTTCGGGTGTAGCATCGCCTTCTGTATAGTCGGTAACTTTTTGGCCATTTACATATACAATGGTGCGTGGGCCATCCAGCGTAATTTCCATGGTGTTCCATTCTGGGCCGGGTTTACCTGGTTTAGCCAATGGTTTTGTTAAAGAATATAAGGTTCCGGTAATATGGTAATCATCTTCATTACTTGTTTCCGGGTGATTATCAATCTGTACTTCGTAGCCATAAAATACAGGCATCCATTCTTCTAAAGGCTGTATGGGTATGCGGATAAATACACCGGAATTGCTATTTTCTTTTTGCATTTTATACACTATCCTGATGGTGCAGTTGCTGAATTTTTCGTTTGCATAATATAAAAGCCCCATGCCACCCTTTCCATGTATCATACCGTACTCCAATACGCTGGTGCCTTTACCTACATGTTTCCAGCCGAGCAAATCCTTGCCATTAAAAATTTGTCTCCATCCTGTATCGGTAGTATTTTTTTTAACGGTTTGAGCCTTTATATTGCTCTGTCCAAATAATAAAAACAGAACTGTAAATAAGCAAATGGTTTTAAGGATTGTTTTTTTCATGATGGCGTTTTTTTAAATATTTTTTTAGACTGCAATAGTCTTACTCAGTAAAGGTAGTCTCTATTTTCTTTTTTGCTCCCGAACTAAATTCGGAACAGGCTTTGATGCAAAAAAAACAAAAAAGATCAAGGCTGGCCTCATCCGAACGCTACGGCCACCTTCTCCTGCGGAGAAGGAAAAAGGATGCATGATGATTTAAAGCTAAAAATTTGAACAACTTGCTAAAATGAAATTAGCTCCATCTTCAAAACATATCCGAGCTTTTGTGCGACTTACATCCTAACACCTAAGCCAAACATTTGTAACATTAATTTCATTTTTTAACGCCAGCCCTTCAAATTTTCCTGACGCTTTTTTTATGATACCGTAAAAGGGTTTACGGTATCCTGAGCCGTGGTTTGCGTACTGACCAAGCGCTTTTTGCTGCGACAATTTGAATTGCACTCTTTTAAAGATTGGGTATTTTAGGTTTATAGGAATCCTGAAAAGAGTTTACCCCACGTGTGTTTAATCTTCTACGGTATACTTTATCATTGCAGGAAATATACAAAATATTAAAATCAGCACCACCAAAGCAACAATTACTAACCTGCCCGCCGGGTACAGGCAAAATGGCATTTACACGGCCAAGCTGGTCAAGCACCTGCAGGCCAAGGTTTGTACATACATACACCCTGCCGGCAGTATCGCATTTAAGTCCATCGGCCCATGCATTGTTGTTTCCATCGGGTACATGCAGCCAGCCATAACGTTGTTTATTAGCCAGGGTTCCATCAGCAGGGTTTATTGAGTATATCCACATCCAATGCGAAGCAGATTCTGTAACATACAATTGTGTTTGATCGGGTGTAAGGGTAATGCCGTTAGGAAATTTTATTCCTTCATCAACAATAATTTTTTGGCCATTGGGGCGTATAAGGTATATTTTTCCAGGCTTTTCACTTCCATCCGGTGAGGTAATATACAGGTTGCCGTTTTTTGCCATTACCAGGTCGTTGCCCGAAATTGAATCGGCAATCACTGTTTCCTTTTCGTTACCATCATAACTTATTATTTGCTTTGTGGCACCTGCAACTGTATAACGTTTTCCATCTGCGCCAAAAGTAGTACCACTTGCTTTTTTTGCATTCACTGGCAGTGTTGATAATTTTCCACCGGTAGATACTTTATATGTTTTTGAATCGGGTATATCGTGAAAAAAAACAGTGCCACTTGCATCGGCTGCGGTACCTTCTGTAAATGTATAGCCTTCGCCAACCAGCTCCCAATCCTGCCCCGGTATCAATATATTGCTTAAGAACTGGTTCTTCGATGATCCGGTTGTTATGGCCGTTGGCCAGTCTTTCCATAGCCAGCGCATGGCAGCAGGAAAAATAGAAGTACCCTGGTTACCATTATGGTCATCGGTTCCCCAAACATGCTCGTGTTCGTAACCGGCAAATGTTAGTGCCCGTTCCATTGTTTCATTTGCCATCCACCAATCGCCTGCATAAATATTAAGATCGTTTGATCCATCCTGTAAAAAAATCTTTATCGGTTTGGGTTCGTATTTTCTTATCAATGTTGGGTAACGTTCTGCACCCCGAAGGCCAATATATGTACCAATGGCGCTAAACACACGGGTAAATTCTTTTGGACGTTCCCATGCTGCAGTAAATGCGCAAACAGCACCACTGCTTGATCCGCCAATGGCTCGGTCGTTGCCATTTTTTGATAAGCGGATGGCACGCCCATCACTGGTTTTTTGCTTCTCTACTTCGGGTAAAATTTCTTCCAGTAAAAAACGGGCATAGGCATCTCCAAGGCCATCATATTCAAAGCTTCTGTTAAATCGGTCATTGGCAGTTTGAGCATTGGCGGCAACTACACGGCCGGGCATAATAAAAACACCAATGGTAACAGGCATTTCATGGCGATATATCAGGTTGTCAAATACTGTCGGCGCCTTCCATTGAATACCATCCTGGTTGATATACACGCAGGCCGGTTTTTCGGGCTGGTATTGTGCTGGCACATATACCAAGTATTGCCGCGATGTTCCGGGAAATATTTTAGAACTTTCAAAAGTAAATTTTAAAATTTCTCCCTTTGGTACGCCGGACTGTTCTATAGAAGCAGAATCTGCTTCATATTTTATTACCGGCGACTGGCCAAAAAAAATAACAGGTGAAAATAAGAACAGTACAAGGAGAAATACTTTATTCATGATGGAAGCATTTAAAAATGGAACAAATATTTTTCTTCTAAAGTTCTGTATTCTTTTGATACAATTACCAGAAGTTTTAAAATCAGCAACAGGAACTTGATTTTTTATTGAAGCAACCAGCTTAATATTCTACTAATGAAATGGAGCTTCACGAAAATAATTATGAGGAGATATTAGTTTTTTAAAGTAGGCAAAATATGGTTACAATAAATTTAAAATCGAAGTCCTACCAAGACTCTGAAATTATAATATTCATTTTTGATATTTTGATAATCGGAGAAATCACTATAATCTGCTGTGCGTTTATAATAACTGCCTTGTAAACCAATATTTAATTTTTTACTAATAGGGTAATTATATTCTACTGTAGTCAGCACCAGGTTATCAGAACCTTTTGTATCAGTGGCATACAAAACCCACTTTTTAATATTACAGCTGATTTTACCCATTTTTTTTGTTGAAAAGAAAATATCTGCTGCCGCTTTAAATCCATTTCCAAAAGTATAATCTCTAAAAAAGAACGGTTTGTCAGTATCATAAACCTGGGGAATAATTTCTGATTGGCTGCTGCCCATAATAATAAAACCTGCTTTTAAAGAACTCATGAAATAGTTGCCATTGTGCCATTGATGTTGAAAAGAGTAATCACCGGAAATGGTCATGGCACCAATTTTATACACGTTGCTTGTTAAATAATCATAATGCTGCGATACGCTTAAAACAGCATTTTTATTGAGATGCTTTACAAAAAGCGGCGCATTTGACTGAAGGCTAAAATAAATATTGCCGCTATCTTTAAAATCTACAACAACTGATGAGTTGACCGTAAAATAATCAAATGGTTTATATTTTTTTTGAGTTTTAGTAAACAAGTCGCCATAAGTTAAATTAAGACCGATGTATACCCCTTTGCCTAAAATATTATATTGGCCATTACCTAAAGGAATAGATCCACCAACGGAAAATTGCCCTTTGATTAAAGGATTAAAAGCAGTATCGGGTTTATTACTTCCTTTAACTATTAAGGAATTAATTTGTGACATAGGATTCACAATGGCTGTGAGCGTATTTTTTAAACACGGCTTTTTAATTTTACGCATGAAGATATCGCCAATTCTATTGGTCAATTCGCCCAGGTAAATGCCACCCAAAGTGGTATTAATTAAATCTGCCTTACTTGGCACTTCTGTTTCTGCAAAATATTCCCACATGAAGCTACCACCAAGAGTGAAGGGAATAGATTGCCAGAAATTATACCCATTGCATCTTGCTGCATTGTACATCAAAGAGCCATGAAAGGGGTGGCCCAGCCAATTGGTAGTAAAATAATCAAAATCTGTTTGTAAACCCGCTTTGAGGTTCGCCTTACAACTCTCGGGTGTAACCTTTGCCCATTCAACATTTCTCACATTTGCATCAAACCGGTTAATGATGATATTGGTTCCTATTACTTCTACTGCCGCAAGCCATGGACGTTTTTTAATGGTTTTGGGCAGGGTGGAATCATTTGAAGCCGCGGTTGTCACCTGCGCAAAAATCCCTGATTGAAAACCAAAAAAAGATAAAAATATAATGGTGACAATTTTCATTTGTTTTATATTCAATTTGTCAGAAAAGTATTTTCTAAACGCTATAAAAAGAGGAGCCTCGCATTTGCCGGGGATCAGCGTACATTTAAAAAATAAATCATCCGTTAACTGCTTACTTTTATTTATTGTACTTATTTTTTTGTGAGGTTTTTCATTTTTATTGAACTTAAAAATGATAGGAATTATATACATCAAAATATTGCATACAATTTCATAACTATTATCAAAGCAGATATTTCGGGTGGCAAAGTTCTGTATTCTTTTACGAATTATCTTATTTTCTATATGAAATTTAATCATTAGGCCCAAAATATTGCAGTTTAAAAATTTTCTCATTATCGTAAGTTTTACATGGTTCACAATGTTTATAGTGTAAAACTACTTTTGAGAATATCGGCTTCAAAATGGCAAAATCAATATGGCAGGGCCGTTATAGTAAATAATGCTTTTCTGTGGAGGGGGTGCAGCAGATGGGGGTAAATTTTACTATGTTTAAAATGCCCCATTATTGATTAGTATTTTTTGCAAATATTTATTTGCTCTGCATGCATCCATTACTAAAGTATTTTTAATAATACCAGCTATAGAATTAAATGACAACATATAACTGGTAAGGGCTGCATTAGGCCTCACTCTTCTGCCATAATTGCAGTAGAAGTGGATAATCAGGGCAAACTACTGTATTTGATAATAAGTCTAATTCTTTTAATTCAGGAGGAAAATAAGCAGATGCAGCGGTGCTAAATTAAAATTTAATCACTGTAAATTAAAGTGCAGCTATATGGCTGCATTATCAATTTATCCACAGGTTCGGGAGCCACAAAACAATTGTTTTCAATAGCGTTTTTAAAAATTTTTTTTGTTGGTTGTTCAATTGTATTTTCAACATTGGTTCCATTAAACCATACCTGTATTTGCTTCCAACTATCTTTTACGGCAGTGCCGTCTATTTGATAGCCAATTACACCGGGAACGGTTTCAAAAAAATGCAGGTTATCTTTTATTTGCGCCGCTGTTCGCATGGTAAACGCCGGATGTGCCTTGCGTATTTTTATTAATAGCTGCACATAGCTAAACACTTCTATGTTTTTTGTTTTTAAACTCCAGTCAATAGCGTTTATACTGTCGGGTGAGTTATATGAATTTTCTACACCGTTCTTGCTTCGCAAAAACTCTGTGCCTGCATGTAAAAGGGGAATGCCCTGCGAAGTAAGTACAATGGATAATGCCAGCTTATGCATGGATATTCTTTCTTCGTTTGTTGCGCTGGCGGCACTAATACACAATTTGTCCCATAGTGTGTGATTGTCATGGCAGTCTGCATAGTTAATGATACTACCCGGCGACTTGGCATAAGCTGCTTTGCTATAATTTACCTTGCTGTAATTAACCTGTGGGTGTTGGCAGGCGGCAACAATACCAAATTTTATGCTTTCTTCCATACCCGGGTTATTGCTTACAAAGCCTTTACTGTCGCCATCAAACACAGAGCCCTTGATACCGTCACGCAATTCGTCGCTAAACACTGCAATACCATTTAGCAAAGCTGAATTCTTTTTTATGGCCAGTACAGTTTCCGGCAGGGTAGAACTGCCCGGCGCCCAACCCTCGCCATACAATAATATGCGGGGTTTTATTTTGTGTACTGCTTCCGAAATTATATTCATTGTTTCAATATCATGCACCCCCATCAGGTCGAACCTAAAACCATCTATATGATACTCAGTTACCCAATGCAAAACAGATTGCAGCATAAACATCCGCATCATTTCTTTTTCGCTGGCGGTTTCATTACCACATGCTGTAGCATTACTAAATACTCCCTCCTTTGTTTTGCGGTAATAATAACCAGGCACCAGTTGATTAAAATACGACTGTTCCCTTAGTGCAGTATGATTGTACACAACATCCATCACCACTGCCAATCCATTATCATGAAATGTTTTGATAAGTTGTTTTAATTCTTTTATCCGTACACTGCCATCTTCAGCATTGGTTGCATAAGAACCTTCGGGACTGTTGTAATTTAAAGGATCGTAACCCCAGTTAAATTGTGCATTTACTGTGCCTGATTCATCAACCGAATTAAAATCAAAAAAAGGCAGCAGGTGAATATGTGTTACACCCAATGCTGTTAAATGATCGATGCCTGTAGCAATGCCATCATTATTTTTTGTGCCTGTTTCGGCAAGTCCTAAAAATTTTCCTTTACAGTAAATTCCACTATTGGCGTTGATACTGACATCCCGTATATGTAACTCGTAAATAACAGCTTCGGTGGAGTTTTTTAATGCAGGCGATTGATCGCTTGACCAGCCATCAGGATCGGTTTTCTTTAAATCAATAATCATGGCACGTTTGCCATTGGTGCCGGTTGCTTTTGCATAAGGGTCGGGTACATCATCAAGCCATTCGCCATTGTATTCAATACAAAAAGTATAAAACAATCCTTCTTGATTGCCCGGGATGGTTGCCACCCAGGTTCCCTGTTCTGCTTTTTCTAACTCAATAGTTTGCAGTATTTTCCCATCGATGCATTGGTCGTATAGTTTTAGTTGTACCCTATTGGCAACAGGTGCCCAAATACGAAAAGCCGATTGTTGTGCGGACCATGTTAAACCTAAATCATTTCCGTAATAATTGGGAAAAAGTTCTTTTTCATTTTCGTCTTGCTGTAAATAATTTGCTTTCATAAAACGGGCGTTAAACAGCAGCAGTATTATTTTGCTTTATTATGGGTTTAATTGTTCCAGAATTTCACCTGTCCCATTTTATAAGGATCAAGGTATCCCATGTCAACCTTTACATTTTCTTTTATTTCTGCATATTTTTCTGTCTGCCGCAATTTTCCATTTATATAAAATTCAATGGATGTTTCACAGAGGTTGCTTCCCAATGGTATATAGTCTGCACAAATAGTTTCTGTTTTTTGCCCGTCTTTGTTATTTAATATTCTTAGGGTAACCAGTTTTTCTTTATCTACCCAAAACTGGTTACTTTCTTTTTCTTCCTTATCAGTACCTGTTACTATTACTTTTCTTCCTTTCCATGTTGTTTCAAAATTTTTGTCTGTATTATATCCTATGGCTTTTAATTTGGCGTACACTTTATCAAGCGGAAATGAATACATTCCGCCCAATATAAATAACAAATCGTGCGGCTGGTATCCCATGTTTTTTACCTGGCCATTTTGAGCACGGTAAACAGAATCGTTTACAAAAAAAATGGCATTTCCGTCGGCGGGCTTATCAATGTCAATCCTTAATTTATCAGGATAAACCAATACTTCGTACCAGGTAGTTGTTTTAATTAATGAGTCGTTGCGGTAGCTACCTGTTTGCTGTACAAATGATAAAGACTTGCGGAAATTTTTTGCATACTTTGTATACATCTGTTGTACAATATCCTGTGCGTGGGTACTAACAGCAAGGCACATAAAAAAAGCCGGTAATATTTTTTTTCATATTTTTTATTTTGTTTTTATGCAAGCAGATAAACTCGTAAGCTGATAATTATTGTATCAATTGCAACAGTATATTTTTTAGATTCATTTTTTTAAAGATACAAATTAACATCTATACGTTACGTATGCACAATTTTGTAGAACTATAAAAAACGCTTCCGTTTATAATAAATAAACTACATCTTTATTGAAACTAATCTGAATGTGAAAAAAATATTACAGAATTTATTGGTACTTTTTGTTTAGTGTTTTTTGGCTGTGGCCGAGCTGTAATTTCCAGCGTTATGAATACAGGGCCTGGCAGTGGATTACTGGCTGCGGGTATTTGGAAAATATTATTGGAAACAAAAAAATAAAAATCTTCGGATACCTTTACTGACCTGCTGATAGGGATGACAAGTTTACAAAACAGTTCATTCCTTTTTTATTGCCCAAAATATCAGCAGGGTATTAAATTAATTATTAACTTTCATTTACTAAAATGAATAGAATATGAAAAAAATAATTGGTTTATTTATAGTGGGCTTATTGCTTATTTCGGGTTTATATGCCCAGGAAAAAGTGGACATGGAAGCCATCAATACCATAAAAAAAGAGGGGCTTGATAATTCAAAAGTGATGGACATTGCTTTTCATTTAACAGATGTTTCCGGGTCAAGGCTTACTAACTCGCCGGGATATTTCAGGGCGGCTAATTGGGCACGTACCGAAATGGAGAAATGGGGTTTAACCAATGCTGCCCTTGAACCATGGGGAGATTTTGGAAAGAGTTGGGAATTAAAAAAATCATACATCGCAGTTACAGCACCTTATTACCGCCCATTGATTGGTTTTCCAAAAACGTGGACAAAGGGAACAGGCGGTTTAAAAAGCGCCGAAGTATTATTGGTAAAAGCAAACGACTCTGCTACATTGGAATGGCACCGAAGTAAGATGAAAGGAAAGGTAGTATTGCTTTACCGTAACGATACATTAAAACAAAGTTTTAAACCAGATGCCACCAGGCTAACCGATGAAGAATTAACCAAGATGGCCAATGCTGCTCCGCCACCACCGCCAGACACTGCTGAGCCACGCCGCAGAAGGGAACAACAATTGCGTAACAGAAATTCAATTGCTTCAAAGCTAAAAGATATGGCTGGCCAGGAAGGGGCAGTGGCTGTTTTAAGTATGACACCAGCGGGGTATGATGGAACTTTATTTGTACAGGGCGGGGGCCTTTATGGTGCAAACGATCCGGAGAATGTGCTGGATATTATGGTGGCCATGGAAGACTATTTGACCATTCAGAGGCTGACCGATAACAATTATTCTGTAAAACTGGATGTAGATGTACAAACAGAATTCAGCAATAAAGATCTTAAAGGATATAATGTGGTGGCCGAAATAAAAGGTACCATTCTTAGCAATGAGCTTGTAATGCTGGGCGGTCATCTTGATAGCTGGCAGGGCGCTACGGGTGCTACGGATAATGCAGCTGGTTGTGCTGCAATGATGGAAGCCATCAGGATATTAAAACAAAGCGGACTTAAGCCAAGGCGCACCATACGCATTGTTTTATGGAGCGGTGAAGAACAAGGTTTACTGGGGTCACTTGCTTATGTTAAAAATCATTTTGCAGATCCGGCAACCATGGAGCTAAAAGAAGAGCATGCAAAAGTTTCGGCCTATTTTAATTTGGATAACGGCACAGGAAAAATCAGGGAAATTTATTTGCAGGGCAATGAAAAGGTAAAACCAGTTTTTACACAATGGCTTGAACCGTTTAATAGTTTGGGGGCTTCAACAATTACTATTTCCAATACCGGCGGTACAGATCATTTATCTTTTAACGCAGTGGGCATTCCGGCCTTTCAGTTTATCCAGGATGGTATTGAATATGGTACCAGAACACATCATACCAATATGGACAGTTACGATCATTTGATTGCTGCCGACCTTACACAGGCAGCCACCATCGTTGCCGCCTTTGCGTACAATGCTGCCAACAGGGATGAAAAATTACCCAGGAAAGATTTGCCAAAAGCAACCGGGGAAGGGCAGAGATGATAGGGAATTTGTGAAGGGGTAAAATATTAAAAAAGGGTTTCAAATCACTATCGTCCTCTAAAAGTGAATAGAAAAAATACCTCTATTGACTCACATAAGCAGTACAGCAATTAAACTACTATTGCTTAAACAGTTTAATTAAGCAAGTCCATAGATCCACGCAATTGACAGTCTTTAACTTGTTTTTTTGTTCAGCAACGATGTAAATAGATTGTCTGGCAAAGCTTAGATAACAGCGGCATAATACAAAACGACAAAAAAATTACGAAGTAGCAAATCCAAGTTTTAATGGCAGGCGACGGCACTTAATCATGGGCTTTTATCAATCCTTCGATCACTTCAGGTTTCTGAATTGTAATACCTGACAAATTTTTCTTTACAAAGTCGGCTGCCAGAAGCATAGATTCATCAGCACCGGCTTTATCCTGAAATACACTTAAAGATGCTCCTTCTCCTGCCCCGGTATCCAACCAATAATAGCGTACAAACCCCTTTGCATTTTTTAAAATAGGTACCAATATTTCCTGAACCAATTGGTCAATCTTTTTTCCATCTTCCTGTTTGAAATGATAGTGACGAATAACTGCATACATGTTAGGCTCCTTTTTTAATAATGAAAAAATATTTTAAAGAAAGTTAAGTACAATTAGCCAATAAAAATATTTTCATTTGTATTGCCGAACAACCCGTTATCAATCCTCTATTCTGGTTCTTGTCCCTCATAACTGTCCTGAATTTGTAACCCAGTAGCCACTCACTTAAGTACAGCTAAGAAGAATTGAAATAGTTTATTATTAGTGAAGGCTATGGATAAAAGAGGGAATATTAAAACAGCATCCAGTCGAGTAAGCAAGGAAATTTTCACCCCAAGCTCCTTGGTACAACGCAGCATGTATTTGGTTTGATGATTGAACGCTGCTCGCTTCTCCGATCGAGTGAACAACTCTCTTCGCAACAGCAACTTCGCTGCATGAACTCACCGCAGGTATCGTTCATGAAATTCAAAACCCTTTAAATCTTGTAACTAATTTTTCGGAAGTAAATGCACAACTGATTTATGAAGTGGAACAAGAAGTAGATAAAGGAAATTTAGAAGAGTTAAATTTATTGCAAAAGATATCAAGGAGAATGAACAAAAATAAATCATCATGGCAAACGTGCCGATGCCGTTTTAAAAGGCATGTTGCAACACGGCCAAACCAGCACTGGAAAAAAGAACCCGCCGATATCAACAAGTTGGCAGATGAATATTTACGATTGAATTATCATGGCATTCGTGCAAAAGAAAAAGAATTTAATGCAACATTGAAAACTGATTTTGATGAGAGCATTAACAAGATCAATATTATTCCATAAGACATTGGAAGAGTATTATTGAATTTATACAACAATGCTTTTTATGCATTTAATGAAAAAAAGAAAACTGCTAATTAAAACAATCAACCAACTGTATCAATTCAAACAAAAAAAATAAATGACAAAATAGAGATCGGCGTAAAAGACAATGGCAATGGCATTCCACAAAAAATAGTTGATAAACTCTTTCAGCCATTCTTTACAACTAAACCCACAGGGCAAGGTACTGGACTTGGTTTGAGTTTGAGTTATGAAATTATTAAAGCACATGGTGGTGAAATAAAAGTAGAAACGAAGGAAGGAGAAGGAACAATATTTATTATCATCATACCTATTTGGATATAGTTTATAAATTTAAAGATTTCAATTCTTTTATGATTATTATGGAAATACCAGCAATGCTGTCCCCCATCTTCCATTCATTTTTACGTTTAAATAGGCGTGGTGGAAGGGGGTTAATACTCGTGGATTTTTCAGTCAGAGTTATTAGATTACTAATCTTTAACAAATCTTGAAATTGTAAACATAGAAATATCATTATCGAAAGACTGGTTGGTTGCAATGGAAGAAATGATCTTTCCTGTAACACTTGAAAATTTAAATCCATGACCGGAACAGGGGCTGGCAATAATTATGTTCCGGTGCTGCGGATGAAGATCGATGATAAAATTTTCATCAGGTGTATTGGTGTACATGCAGGTAGCAGAATAATTAAATGCAGCATCAATATTTAAATACTGCTGTGTTATCAATTCAATATCTTTTATCTCATCTTCACTTACCTCTGTTGTAAGTTCAGCGGGTATTACAGGCAGGCCCTCATGGTGACGTGCTATCTTTATCCCGTCACCAAGATCAGGAAATCCATAAAACATTTTATCCGGCTCATACTCCCAAATATAAACGGGCATAGCAGCCGGTGAAAAATATTGCTGCAATTTTTCATCCCTGTTTTTCATCCAGAATAATACCTGTCTTCTTATGTTTAGGGGTAAATGCAGATCGGGCATCAAATCATTTAACCAGGCCCCTGCACTTACAATTAGCTGGCCGGTGGTATACCTTGTTTTATCAGTTATAATTTCTACAATATTGCCATTGGGTATAATACGAACGACCCGTTCATTGTAACAAAGCGATGCACCATTTTTTTGCGCCTGTTGCAGAAAGGTTTGTATACATTTTTCCGGAAAAAGAATGCCGGCTTCTTTTTCTAATACGCCAACAGTATCAGCAGCAGGGCGAAAAGCAGGAAATCTTTTTTTAATACTATTGTTGTCTAAATATTCGTAGGCAATACCATGCGTATCGGCGCTAAGTTTTGAACCCTTTACCACAGCACTATTTTCTGCACCCAGCATAAGGCCGCCTGTTTTTAAAAATAGTTCTTTACCGGATACTTTTTCAACCTCATCCCAAATGGTATATGCTTCTTTTAAGAGCGGAACATAAAACGGGCTTTCGTAATAAGCCTGGCGGATAATGCGGCTTTGTCCGTGCGAAGAACCAAGTGTATGCGGCGGCGTAAACTGATCAATGCCGCAAACCTTTGCACCAGTTTTAGAAAGATGATAAATAGCGGAACTGCCGTTGGCACCAAGCCCCAATACGATAACATCAAAATTTTGATTCATAATAAAACAATTTCTTAAGGTGCCATGTATTTATTGAACCATTCAAATGTTCTTACAGATACATCGATCATATCTTCAAATTTATGAAAACCATGTCCCTCGTCCGGGTATATCATTAATTGTGTTGGAACATCCAGCTCTTTTAAAGCATGCCAAAACTGTAAAGACTGTGGTGGAGGAGCTTCACCATCCAGTTCGCCAACAAGTACGAGTGTAGGTGTTTTTGCATTTTTGATATGCGTCATGGCGGAAACTTTTGCATAAGCAGCCGGGTCATCATAAGGGGAGGCACCGAAATACGACCACATCCATTTATCAATAGAGTTTTGCCCATAGTAACTTAGCCAGTCCCCAGCGCCTGCTCCAGCAACGGCAGCCCTGAATTTATTGGTTTGCGTTATGGCAAACATACTCATTGAACCTCCATAACTCCAGCCGAGAATGCCAACCCTGTTAGTGTCTACGGGAAAATTTTTTGTAATGGCATCAACACCGCTCGTAATATCCCGCAGATCACCAAAGCCCCAGTCGCGGCGGTTGGCCAAAGTAAATTTTTCACCTTGTCCGTAACTTCCTCTTGGGTTAGGAAAAAAAACGAAATAGCCTAGTTTGGTAAATACAGTAGTATTAAAATCAGGCGCACTCCATGAAGGTATTGTGATCCATGCAGGCCCGCCATGTACCGCCACCAGCATAGGATATTTTTTTGAAGCGTCATAATTTGCCGGATATAATAACCAGCCCTGAACCTGTTGTTCTTCATTTATCCACTCTACATTTACTGAAGTAGGCATAGAATGTGTATTGGAAGCATTCAGTTTTGTAAGCTGTTTTAATTTGTCCGGGTTGCCGCCCCATACTTCAGGCAGCATGTTCCATGAGGCACGCATAAATGCAAATACAGGAGTAGTAGTATTGCCACCAATTGACAGGCTCATTTCTTCATTACCGGCATGAATGGATTCATCTGCTTTCCACAAAGGAACTATTTTTCCGTCGGCAACATGTAAAGTATTGATAGCAACCGAACCGCCAACAAATTCGGTAAATAAAATATTACCATCGAGCCGCCATGTAAACCAGGATGGCGTAGAGCTACGATCTGGCGTAAGGTTCTGTGGCTTTGCGTTGGCAGTCGAAAGAATAGTAAATATTTCGCCACCTGTACCCCCCTGATCGCTCATGAGCCCTTCAATAAAAGCAATGTGTTTTCCATCCGGCGCCCATCGGGGTAGTGCTATCTGCTTCAAAGGGTGGTAAAGTAGTATGGTGTCTTTTGCAGCAATACTTTGCCGGTATAGCTGTGCAATATACCAGTTATCATCGCCCGGTGGTAACGCCGCCGTATATACGAAATTTTTGCTGTCGGGCGACCAGTCGTATTCAAAAATATACAACCCGGCAGGTGTTATTTGTTCTGTTTTGCTGTTAAGCCGGTTTACTATTGCAATACGTTGTATATTTTTATTAGCAAGTGAATCAATTAAACCAACTACTTTATTTTTGGCTGCCATTGGCGAAGGTTCACGGCTTGCTTTTTCAACATACAGCACACTTAGATATTTTCCATCAGGCGACCATTGTAAGTGCGATACATACCCATCAAATTTTGTTAGAGGTTTTTTGGTAATAAGCACTCCTGTGATCGCATTGGCAACAAATATTTGCGACTGGTGTTGTGCTTGGGCTTCAGAAAGAAATGCGATCTCTTTTCCATCGGGCGACCATTGCGGCTCAGCCTCATGTGCTTTTTTACCAGCAGCCGATGCAGTGATGCGAACCGCAGCATCCATATTCGACAAGGCTGCACGGTATATTGATTGTGAGCCGTCCTTTCCATCGGCATTCCATACAATGGAGGTTCCATCATTGTTTAACTGGGCCTGGTATATATCATGTACCCGTGCCTGTTGCTCAAAAAAATGGGTGATAATGGCACGATGGCTTGTGATTTTTTGCGCAGAAATAGTATAAGCAAAGCCAATGAAAATAATCACCGTAAAGTATATACGAAAAAATGTCAAAGGCTTTTTACAAAGAAGTTCTGCCGAAAAATATTTTTTTATAGTCATGAGAAAAATATAAGTAATAATTAATTGTGTAGTATTATTTAAAATACTATCCCCTTATTGCGCCTCCTTTAAATTCATCTTCTGCAGTTTTAGCCACTTCAGGAGATTGAAAAGTCAGCACAAATTTTTTAACCTTTTCCGCATTTTTATTATCCTCTCGTGATACGATTAGGTTTACATAAGGCGAATCTTTATCTTCAACAAATATACCATCACGGTTTGCTATTAAACCTATTTGTACAGAAAAATTGCTGTTAATGATTGCAATGGTAACATTCGCATCTTCCAGTTTGACTATTTGTAATTTTTTAGTATTGCTTACAATGTCTGTAATGGTGGGTAAAATATCTACGCCATCTTTTAGTTTTATAAGGCCCTTCTTTTGCAACAATAATAAATAACGCCCTTCATTGGCAGGATCGTTAGCGATCACAATGATGCTTTCGTCTTTTAATTATTCCAGTTTTTTTATTTTTTTGGAATAGCCCGCAATGGGATAAACTGGAAATACCGGCAATGCTGTACCCCATACGCCATTCATTTTCACGTTTAAATCGGCGCGTGGAAGGGGGTCAATACTCGTGGATTTTCCACTATGCCTACCTCGACCAAAATGTATTTCTGTTTTAAACCTCTTGCAATCAATGTACGAATTTGCGTTCGTTTTATCGTGGATTCTCCGTGAACGATGTACAGCGTCTGTACAGGTAGTTCTTCATTGGGATATTTCTATGGCATAATACTATGCGTGGATTAGTAACGATAAGCAACAGGTCGGAGACCTGTGCCTATGGGATTCTTTTGAATCTGAATCACGAAAGAAAATGGCTCAAGCATTGGTTGCATTTGTATAATTAATTGCTTATTTAGATTTGTTAGGTGCAGGAATCGGAGATTCTCGGAGAAGAGGTTGTCAGTTCTACCCCGATACTCTCCACATAAAAAGCCCCATAAATGAAGCTTTTTATTGCCTGAATTTAAAATTGAAATTTAAATACCTGCCGAATTTTTATTTCCAAACAAAAACTACAATTTTAAAAACTTTAAAGTTTGATGTCCATTTGTTGTTTGAAAGTTCAGAAAATAAATACCTGGCCTTAGTTGCGAAACATCCATTTCTAAAATACCCTTCCTGTCTAATATTTTTTCAGATTTTATGAGAATAAAACCACTCTCGTTTGCAATAGCTATACTTATCTTTTTAACAGGCGAATTTAATGTTACTCTTAATTTATTCGTAGCAGGATTTGGATAAATGGTTGCATTTAAAGGCGGTGAAATTTCGACACTATTATTTGTTCGGGCCGCAAATGTTGCTGTTACAGTAACGGTAATTTGTTCTTCATCAAACAGTACCGGTGAGCCGTTATCTGTTACCCTTACCTTAAATGTATAACTACCTGCTGCGGTTGGCTTCCAGGTAAATACACCAGTACTTGCAACAATAGCAGCTCCTGATGGTGCACTGATCAGTGAGAAGGTTTTGGTTTGCCCAGCATCTACATCAGTAGCAGTAGCAGTAAAAGTTAAGGTATTGTTCACAACAATCGTTCTGTTGCCGATAGTTGCAAGTACCGGGCTGTCATTTACAGCAGTTATTGTAATATTCACTTTGGCAGGAATCGAAGTGATGCAACCCGTGGAAACAGTAAAATAAAACGAATCTTTACCATTGTAATTTAGTTTTGGGGTATAGGTTCGGTTGGCTCCTGTACCAGTTACAGTACCATTTTTTGGAAGCGTAGAGATGGCGTACGTTAGCGTAGTGGCCCCGGAACCAGAAAGCACGATTGCTTTTGCAACATCTTCAGCCGTAGTTACACTCTGTGCATTTGCTATCAGCTTATTGACTGGCGCAATAATTAAACTGCCAAAAGCATTCCCCCCATCTGTTGCCATATTTAAATGCCTCAGTACTGAATAGGTACCTGCAGGTGTGATCTTAAAAATGGTACCCACATTATTCGTTCCCCCGGTACTGGTAGTACCATAGAAATTTCCATCATTGCCAATCAGCAGATTTCCTTTTGGAACACTGCCATCTGTTGCAGCTATCAACTGGCGCATTACAGTTACAGTACCTGTAGTGGTCACTTTAAAAATAGTACCTGCATTACTGGTACCACCGCCACTGGTAGTGCCATAAAATTTTCCATCGGTACTTAATACTAAACTGCCTGCCGGATAACTGCCTTCAGTGGCTGAAGCCAACGTATGTAATGCGGTAAAGACACCTGCTGTTGTTATCTTAAAAATACGTCCGTTGCTATAGGTCATTCCATATAAACTGCCATCTGTACCCTGCACTAAACTTCCCTGTGGATTTGCTCCATCAGTAGTGCTGACCAAATTTCGCAACACTGTGTAAACACCTGCTGTTGTTATTTTAAAAATAGTACCAGCACCGCCGGTTCCGCCAGCGCTGGTGGTTCCATACAAATTACCATCTATTGCCTGAACCAAACTGCCCAAAGGGATGCTTCCATCAACCGCACTGGAAAGATTTTTAAGAACAGTGTAAGTGCCTCCGGTAGTGATCTTAAATATGGTACCGCCGCTGCTTGCTCCACCATCAGAAGTTGTTCCGTAAAAATTATTATCCGTGCCTTTTATTAAACTGCCTTTAGGTGCAGCGCCATCAACAGTTCTGTTAAATGAACGCAGAACACTGACTGTACCGTCACATATTTTAAAAATGGTGCCATAATTATAAACCCCGCCACTGCTGGCAGTTCCGTAATAGGCGCTGTCGTTTCCTTTTAATAATGATTCATAAGGAGCATTGCCCTGTGCTGCGCCATTGAAATTACTTAACACAGTAAAAGTACCTGCAGCAGTAACTTTAAAAAGCGTACCAAAAAAATTACTTCCACCGATGTAAGTCATGCCATAATAATTACCGTCAGTTCCTTTTGCAAGACTGCCCCTGGGGCTGCTGCCATCAGTAGTTGACAGCAGCGAACGCAAAACGGTTAATGTTCCTCCAGTAGTTATTTTAAAAATAGTTCCACCGGCATTAGCGCCACCGCCAGATGCCATCCCGTAAAAATTTCCATCGGTACCCTGCAGCAAACTTCCATAGGGACCTATACCATTTGCTGAAACCAAACTTCTCAAGACCGAAAAAGTTCCAGTAGAAGAAATTTTAAAAATGGTTCCACTAAAATTTACACCACCGCTATAACACATACCATAAAAATTTCCATCAGTGGCCTGTATCAGGTCGCTTTGTGAATGGCCTCCATCAGTGCTTGAATTCAATTGGCGTAAAACTGTATAAACACCTGCAGGTGTTATTTTAAAAATGGTTCCCTGACCTGTAGTTCCGCCTCCACCAGTAGTTCCATAAAAGTTGTTGTCGGTGCCTTTAACCAGGCTGCCATAGCAATTAGCGCCATCAGTGGCACTGCTTAAAGAACGTAATACAGTGAAGGTGCTTCCTGTTGGGGTCATTTTAAAAATTGTGCCATAGCCATTCGAGCCTCCAGCGTAGGTAGCGCCGTAAAAATTACCGTCGCTGCCCAATACAAGGTGTCCTTTAGGGTTCGTTCCGTCTGCGTGGCTTAAGTGCCTTATAACAGTAAATATTCCTGTGGGAGTAATTTTAAAAATTGTGCCATAACTGTTCGTGCCTCCTGAACTGGTAAGTCCATAAAAATTTCCATCTGCACCTTTTGTTAATTCCCCATAAGGATTGGCGCCATCTGTTGCGTAATTCAGGTGATGTAAAACTGTTATGACACCCGTCGGCGTTGCTTTAAAAATAGTTCCATAAGTATAAGTACCTCCTAAACTGGTCATACCATAAAAGTTACCATCAATGTCTTTTAGCATATCGCCCCAGGGATTTTTTCCCCAATCTGCAAAAGCTTTTATAATTGAAAAGTTTGTTCCATTGGTTTTAATTGAGAAGGCTGTTCCACGCCCTTCTGTTCCTCCATTGGAAGTTAATCCTGCTAAAACATCCTGCGATTTTGCAACAGGTGTAATCAATAATATGGAAAATATGAACAGCAGCAACTGGTGGGCAGGTAGCAAGTGTAAATTAAATTTGCGCATAATGATAGTTTCCAAGTAAGATACGAATAATTCATATCAAAATCAAGGCAAATACTTTGAAGTGCCAGTGCATTATAGCCGCCGTCAGTTCATCAGTTTTTGAAAGACTAAGCCCCACAGAATATTGCAGCGGCAGCAGCATACAGAGCAAGGTTGGGACATACAAACGTGGCGTTAAAAACCTGCGTGATGTCTTGTTTGTGTTCTATGGAGGCCATAAAAGCTAAACTGGCCTGCAAAACCCTTACGAACGTTTAAGGGCCAACGGAAAAACAGGTCAACAGGGATTGATTGCAGTGTGTAATAAGTTACTAAAACAGGTATTTGCAGTGGTAAAAAACAACACCTTGTATCAACCAAATTACTGCTCTGCTAAACCGCAGCCGAAGAAAACAACGTGCCCTGCTTGCATCAATACCTTTGTTGTTGCGTTCGTATTTTTCTTCACTCATTTATTCTAAATGATATTTTGTGCTGATCAATGTGATAAGGTTTTCAGCACTGTGTTGCCTTTGCGTAGTTATATTCTGCGCAAGCCGGAGTGAGCCATAAATATATTGAGCGCTGGTAAGCAGTTCATTAATTATTATTGGGTCTTCAGTTAATAGTTTAGCAGATTTAAGAGACGGCTCTTTTCTTTCTTTCAAAATGTTTAATAGCATTTCTGCATCAAAAACTTTACCCATCAACCGCATGTAGTCATAATCATGTTCAAGAAGTACGTCGTTAAAGGATGTCATTATCTCCAATGAATTATAATAGGAACCGATGCTGTCTGCTACCTGACTGTTTCCAATTAAACGAAGTTGCCCAGAGCTTTTCATTTGCTCGTAAGTAATTTTATCAGGGTAATGAATAAGTAATTTTAGAGTTACCATTCTTGCTAGGAAATATATTTTATTTATGTGTGTTTCCCGCTCAGTGCTTTTCAAAAGCGGTATCAGCGAATCTATGATTGTATAAATCTCGGCATTGTTTCTTGCGTAACTTGAATAAGTAGCTGTATCCGATTTCAAATCTTTTATTATGGAAGCCATGAATTCATTTTCTTTTGTACGGTCATTTAAGTTTTCGCGATAGCTTTCTGCGAAAAACCCCAATGTTACCGCTAGAAATATCATTAAGAATTCAAGAAGGTATTCACCCCATTTCTTTTTGTGGGTTAAGCGGTGCGGATGTTTATGTACTTCCATGTTTTCAGTTTCTTGTTTTGGGGTTACCGTATCTGTGTCATTAGTTGAAATAACTTCTTCTGAAAGATTTTCAGATTGAGGATCTGTCGTATTATCTAAAGTCTCGTTATCTAAATTGTCAGCCACTTATATTTTTTGTTAGTTGGTCAAATTATTAGAGTGTTAAATCGCATTCTGACTAACGTTTTTTTTCTTTGCACATAATCAGGGAGTTGTAAAATTAAGTCAGCCGGTTTAAGGTCAAATTTAGTGATGTTTTTCCTTATTCTTTCTACGAGTTTTTGTTTCCTTTTTTGGTCAAAGAAAAGATATTCTGTTGGTGGTTTGT
>JAYTTI010000205.1:0-3052 GCA_043745405.1 Ferruginibacter sp.
TTTTAATTGTAATACCGGCATGTGTTGCATTTTATTTTTTAGTAAAGCAAGCAGCTGATGTTAAAACCCTGGCGATGCAGGGAATTTGTTTTTCAATGACATTGTTTTTTTACCTGAATCTTTTTTTCTACCCGGCCCTGTTGCGTTACCAATCTGGAATGCAGGCTGGCAAATGGTTACAGTCTCACAACCTTGCAGACAACACATCCGTTGCAATGTACAAATGCCGGCAGTGGTCTTTTGAATTTTGTGGGCCTGCCGAAATAATAAGAACGGATAGCTTGCAGCATATTGTTACAACTGCAAAGCAACCTGTACCATTGGTTTTATTTACAACTGAAAAGGAACTGGACGAATTATCGAAAAATTTTAAAACAGTGAAAGTACTGGAGCGGTTTCAAAACTTCCCGGTAAGCCAGTTAAGTATTGGTTTCCTTAACAAAAATACCAGGGAAAAAGAAGTTGAAAATTATGTACTGCTACTTTGCAGGTAATGATGCTGATTTTAGCACTGCTAAAGTTCTTACTTAAACCAACGTTAGCACTATCGTTCAAACTTTTGTTGGTAACAGATGTATTTGTTTATTTCGGGATAAAAAAAATGTAGGATAGTGAGTAATTTCAATTAATTTAAAAATAGCGGTAGAGGAATTAAATTGCATTCATAAAAAGAATTTATAGTAACGCTATATCGCTTAAATAAATTTCTGGTTGTATCCTGGTATCTTTAAAAATAACAAATGTCAAGTATCGCTCATTTGCTAATGCAAATTTTGCCCACCAATAAAATTAAAGCAACCCTTATAGACCTCTATGCTTTTGCTGGTGATGCCGGATTTTATTATTTGCTGCCGCAGGCAATTGTACAGCCAGACAGCATTGAAGAGATAAAGCAACTGTTCGTTTTTGCAAAGCAACATAATATCCCACTTACTTTTAGAGCAGCTGGCACCAGCCTTAGCGGACAGTCTATTACAGATGGAATTTTGGTTGATTTAAGCAGGAACTGGAAAAAGATTACACCATTGGAGGATGGAAATTTTGTACAGGTTCAGCCAGCTGCCATCGGTGCTCATGTAAATCATGCATTAAAAATACATGGTAAAAAAATTGGCCCTGATCCTGCTTCTATCAGTGCCGCTATGATGGGTGGCATTCTATCCAACAACAGCAGCGGCATGTGTTGCGGTGTACAACACAATTCCTACCATACCTTAAAAAGCATTCACTTTATTTTGCCCAATGGCCAGGAGTACAATACTGCCGATAAAGAGGCCTATGCAAGGTTTGAGCAGGTGGATCATCAATTATTTGACGGAATAAAAGCGCTACAAATAAAAGTGTTGCAAAATGAGGGATTGATAAGAAAAATTAAAAACAAGTATAAAATTAAAAATACAGTTGGCTACAGCATCAATGCTTTTGTTGATTATCAACATCCATTAGATGTGCTGGCGCATTTGTTAATTGGCGGAGAAGGCACGCTTGCATTTATAGCCTCGGCGGTTTTAAGAACGATCCCTGATAAACCGTATAAAATAACAGGGTTGCTTTTTTTTGATAATCCTGTTATTGCAGCAGATAATATTCCTGCACTTAAAGCCACTGTGGCAGATGCGCTGGAACTTATGGATCGTTCTGCCTTACGATCAGTTGAACACCTGAGTTATTGTCCTGAAATAATAAAAACGCTGCCCGAAAATACCACTGCTATCTTGTGTGAATACCAGGGATCAACTGCAGCAGAATTGCAATTAAAATTTGATGCCGCAAAAATGATTCTCGGCAAACTAAACATTGCTGCAAAAGTAGAATTTACTTCCGTCGCTGAAGATCAGGCTCATTTATGGAAGTTAAGAAAAGGCATGTATCCATCTGTGGCAGCTGTAAGAGATAAGGGCACTACTGCCATGCTGGAAGATGTGGCGGTACCATTAGCGAAACTTGGAAATGCAGTAGTCGATTTGCATTTGTTGTTTCAGAAATATGGCTATGCCAACGCCATTATTTTTGGACATGCGAAAGAAGGTAATCTTCATTTTTTAATTACACAGCCGGTAAATACTGCCGAAGAAGTATCAGTGTTTCATCGCTTCAATGATGAACTGGCAAAACTCATTATTCAAAAATATAACGGCTCCTTAAAAGCAGAGCATGGCACTGGCAGACAGATAGCGCCCTATGTAAAAGATGAGTGGGGAGATGATGCTTTTGTGGTAATGCAATCATTAAAAAAATTACTTGATCCGGATAATATTTTAAACCCCGGCGTTATCATCAATCATGATCCGCATTGCCACCTGAAAAATTTAAAAACCATGCCTGTTGTAGAAGAAGAAGTGGATAAATGTGTGGAATGCGGCTACTGCGAAAACCGTTGCCCCAGCCGGGATTACACCACTACGCCACGCCAGCGGATACAGATTCGCAGGGCTTTGCAGCGATTAAAGGCAGCTAACAATAACGATGATTTTAATACGCTCAGTCAACAGTTTCAATTTGCGGGTATGGATACCTGTGCAGTAGATGGCATGTGTGCAACAGATTGCCCGGTTGATATAAATACAGGCGAATTAATAAAAAGATTAAGAAGAGAAAACCATTCTCCCTTGGCCAATAAAATTGCAGTAGCTGTAGCAAAAAACTTTGGCATGGTAGAGCGTCTGGTGAAAATGGCATTGCATACAGGCAACGCAGTAAATAAAATAACCGGCGGCAATGGAATGTATCTTTTTACAAAAAGTATTAAAAAAATTGCACCTGCTTTTCCGCTATGGACAAAATCATTGAGTAAACCGGCAACCATTGAATCCAATGAAATAAGTGATGCTGATATTATTTATTTTCCTACCTGTATTACCCGGATGATGGGGGCAGATAAAGAAAATAAATTATCCATTAATGAAGTGGTAAAAAGCTTGTGCGATAAAGCAGGTCTAAAACTTTTTATTGCCAATAATAATACAGGTGTTTGCTGTGGACAGCTTTTTTCTTCCAAAGGGTTTGTGCCTGCCTACAATCATACAGTAAATAAAACCATCGAGTTGCTTTG
>JAYTTI010000206.1:0-38457 GCA_043745405.1 Ferruginibacter sp.
CTGTAAGTGTGAATTTGGTTGCGAGTGAAACATATGGAAGGTCAAGTAATTCCGCAACCATGCCTCCAATTGAAGAACCATTATAATCAATAGTTTCTTTACCGGTAAAAACAAGGTCGTAATTACCCTCTTTTGCAATATTGGCAATTTGAGAAGCAATATAATGACTGTCATGACTATCCGCATTTATACGGATGGCTTCATCGCCACCCAATGCCAATGCTTTACGGATGATGGGGTCACAGTCTGCCAGGCCAACAGTAACCAGGTGAATTACAGTGGCAGCATCTGCTTCTTTTAATTCAATAGCCCTTACCAGGGCATACCATTCGTCGTAAGGATTAATGATCCATTGTACCCCATCTGCAGCGAATTTCGTATTGTTATCTGCGAAGGCTATTTTTGCGGTGGTATCAGGTGTTTTACTGATACAGACTAAGATTTTCATGCAAGTTCTTTTTCTCCTCCCAACATTATCATGTTAAAGCAGGGCAGGGGTTATGAAATAAAGTTGTTTATGCAACTAATAACAAAGGTAAGCGTTGTTCTGAATAAATTAAATAAAAAACATAAAAAATTATTGATACATGAGCCGGATAGAAAAATTGCTGGAATATTTGAAAACGTCAGAGAAAGATAGTTTTCTGCAACATGCGCTGGCACTGGAATATATCAAGGTTGGCAATGACGAAGAAGCCCGCAAATTATTCAATGAAATTTTATTGCGGGAACCAACTTATGTAGGTTCCTATTATCATTTGGGAAAATTACTGGAAAGAGTTGCAGATTTTGACAGAGCGATAAGAGTATATAAAAGAGGAATGGAAGAAGCAAAAAGGGCAGGGGACAATCATTCGTATAATGAGTTGCAAGGTGCGTTGGAGGATTTGGAAGAATAGTTTTTTAGTGATAAAAAGCCGAAGGCTAAAAGCTTAAGGCGGAAAGCAAAAGCCAAAAAATCATACATCTGAACATCGTACATCATACATAAATTTTATGGAGCTTTTTGAGAAATTTATAGCGTTCATTAAAAAAGAGAACCTTTTTCAACCGAAAGATAAATTGCTGCTGGCTGTTAGCGGTGGTGTAGATTCTGTTGTGTTGTGCAATTTATGCAAACAGGCTGGTTACGATTTTGTAATTACCCATTGCAATTTTCGATTGAGAGGGGAGGAGAGTGAAAGAGATGAACAATTTGTAGAAGGGCTTGCTGAAATATATCATGTTCCTTTTTTTGTAAAAAGTTTTAACACAATTGACATTGCAGCTACAACAAAAAAATCTATCGAAGAAACAGCCCGTGACCTGCGCTATAAATGGTTTGAAGAAATTCGTATTGAAAACGATTTTAACTATATAGTAGCTGCACACCATGCAGATGATAATATTGAAACGGTGCTGATGAATTTTTTCAGGGGAACAGGTATTAAAGGTTTAAGGGGCATTTTACCAAAGCAGGGAAAAATTATCCGTCCATTACTGTTTGCACGCCGTAGCGAGTTGGAAGCATTTACCAGCAACAATAATCTTTCTTTTGTTACTGATTATACCAATGCAGAAAATAAATATACCCGTAATTATTTTCGTAATACTATTCTACCATTGTTGAGCGAAACTTTTCCCGAAGCCAAAGAAAATATTCTTAAAAATATTCAACGGTTTACAGAAACAGAAATACTTTACCGTCAATCTATTGATTGGCACATAAAAAAATTAGTTGAACCAAAAGGTAACGAGGTGCATATTCCTGTCTTGAAATTATTAAAAGCAAAACCATTAGTAACAGTTCTTTACGAGATTTGTAAAGAATATGGTTTTACTGCTCACCAGGTAGAGAAAATTATTGCACTGCTTAAAAGTGAAACCGGTAAATATATTCAATCTGCTACACACCGGATTATTAAAAATCGTAACTGGCTTATCATTACTCTTGTTGAAACTGCAATGGCACAACATATTTTAATAGAAGAAAAAGATAAAAAAATTATTTTAAAGGAGGGGCAAATACAAATTGAAAAGCAGGACGCAGGAAAAGTACAACTGGTAACGGATAGGTCAATTGCCATGCTGGATGAAGCAGAAATTACCTTTCCATTGCTACTGCGCAATTGGAAACAGGGCGATTATTTTTATCCATTGGGCATGCAGAAGAAAAAGAAGATCAACCGGTTTTTAACTGACCAAAAATTATCACTTGTAGAAAAAGAAAATACTTGGATTTTGGAAATGAATAAAAGAATAATCTGGATTGTGGGTATGCGGATTGATGATCGTTTTAAAGTTACGCCCGCAACAAAAAAAATTGTAAAAATCAGTTACCTGCCAAAATGAGGGTGAAATATCTCTTGCAAAATGGCCGGAAAAAGTTGTGGTGACAGCAATGCAATCAGCACCGCAGTAAAAACCAATCCAAATACGGAGCCCCATAAATGTGCATCGTGGTTGATATGCCCTATATTTTTCTTTGACATATAAACGCAGTATCCCAGGTAAACAAACCCAAAAACAATAAAGGGCATTGGAATAAAATAAATAAGAATCGTACCCCAGGGGTCGAATAATATACAGGCAAAAATAACTGCGGAAACTGCGCCGGATGCTCCCAGCGACTTGTAGCCAGGATTATCCTGGTTTTTTATATAACTCGGTATATCTGCAATAATAATTGCCAAAAAATACAACAACAGGTAAGATATATTTCCCCCTAGGCCGTATTGAGAAAAATAGTGTTCAATCTCTGTTCCAAAATAATAGAAACTGAACATATTGAATATTAAATGAATAAAATCAGCATGAATAAAACCGGAAGAAATAAAACGGTAATATTGTTTTTGTCTTTTAACTCCGTAAGGCCATAACATGGCTTTGTTCAAAAAATCGGCATTGGAAAAACCAAGCAGCGATACTATAATATTGATGGCCATAAGGCTAAAAGTAACAGGGGCACTCGAAAAATTCATATATAAAAATTAAGCCTCAAAACTATTGTTTTATTTTAACTATGGTGATATTTTTCGTTACGGTTAATGCTACAGGCTCTGTACACCTGTTCGGCCAATATAAGCCTCACCAGCTGGTGTGGAAAAACCAATTGCGATAAACTCCATTGGTAATTGGCTCTTTTCATTACTTCGTCACTAACACCATAAGCACCACCAATTAAAAAAATGATGTGCTTAACACTTTCGTTGGCCCTTGACTGTATAAAGCCCGCAAGGCCCCCACTATTCAATTGTTTACCTCTTTCATCTAACAATACCAGGTAATCGTCTTTTTGTAATGCATGTAAAATTATTTCACCTTCTTTTTTTTTAAGGTCATTTTCACTTAATGTAGCCGCATTTTTGGGCATGGAAAGAATATTCCATTCAACTGGATAGTAGTTGGCAATACGTTTTGTAAATAATTCCACCCCTTCCTTAACATAGGTTTCATGCGCTTTACCGATTGCAAACATTTGAAGTTTCATGGTGTTATTTACAGCAAAAATGCACAAAGAGTTGGGATCAATAAAATAAATCTCTATTTTTGCAATCCGCTAAAGAAAAAATGGCTTCGTAGCTCAATTGAATAGAGCATCTAACTACGGATCAGAAGGTTTTGAAGTTCTTTTGGTTGAATAATTTTAAAATGGCTCTGTAGCTCAATTGAATAGAGCACTTGACTACGGATCAAGAGGTTTCAGGTTTGAATCCTGACAGGGTCACCACTTAATTAAGCAGTTATGATTAATAATCATAGCTGCTTTTTTGTTGGTACATACTGCGTACATACAGGGTTTTTGTGGATAAATTCTATAAATTACCCTTCAATTATACATCGGAAAATCCACGAGTATATATTCTTTCCACCACGGCGATTTAAACATAAAATGAATGTTGGAAAGGGGGCAGTGTTGCCGGTATCTCCAATCTATGCGGGTCGTCTTTATTAAACTGTAAAATTTAAAAAAAATCCTAATCACATTCGATTTTTTTGTTAAAAATAATGGTAACTTGGTTTGCTAAGCTAAGCACTTTATGAAAAAACACTACTTATCATTTCTTTTAGTTTTTATTGTAAAATTTACATTTGCACAACAGGGTGAAGTAAATGGAATTACCATCACCGGCATTCCCGGAGTTAAAAAATCTCTTTCATCAGTGATAGCGCAGGAAAAGGCGCATCCCCTGCCACCTGCATTTGTTGCTGCGCTAAGGCCCGATTTAAAAGGCCCTGAACCATCTATACAGGATCCTCTTTCAACGCAAGCAAGCCAGGGCGGCTCTTTAGTAAGTGTTGCTACTGCCACCTCCGCGGTAAGCTCCGTAATAAGTTCCTCTGCTTACAGTAATTTTCTTACCATTTGGGGCTCTTACGCAAATGTTGCAGGAAGAGAATCGCCTTATACACCGCCCGATAATTGCGGTGACGTGGGCTTTACACAGATTATTGCTACTGCTAATACCCGTATGAAAGTTTTCAATAAACCATCTGTAACAGGCACACCTTCTACAACACCTACAGGCACCAGCACTACCACACTAACTGATGTACTCAATGTTGACTTAAATTATTTTTTTTCAAACCCCTCTTTGGGTATTAGTGGCATTA
The DNA here is from genome assembly GCA_043745405.1 of Ferruginibacter sp. Lineage (GTDB taxonomy): Bacteria > Bacteroidota > Bacteroidia > Chitinophagales > Chitinophagaceae > Ferruginibacter. The sequence continues at coordinate 4,594 of JAYTTI010000206.1, forward strand.
GCGATCCACATGTAAGGTTCGACAGGCTAACAGGACGTTGGTTTATAGTTGCCATTGATATCAATAACAAAACAAATAATTATTGCTGCGTAGCTATAAGCGATGCAAGTGCTATAATTACAGCAGCTACGAATTTTACAATTTATTATTTTAATGTATCACAAACCGGTGGGTCATCACGAGACTTTTATGACTACCCAACATTAGGAGTAGATAAAAATTATTTATATATTGGTGGTAATATGTTTGCAAGTGGCAGAAGTTTTTCCGGATGCAATATGTGGGTTGTAAATAAAGCAAATTTAATAGCCGGTTCTCTGACAGTTACGGGGTTTCCTCATGGCGTTACCAAAACAGATATGTATACACCACAAGGAGTACACAATGATAATGAAGCAGCTACAGAAGGTTATTTTATTGGTGCTTCTCAAACTGCCTATTCCAAACTGGTGATAAGAAGAGTTAATTATGGTACTTTGCCTACTTTATCGGCTGATTTACCTTTAACGACCATAACTACTTATTCTCCTAAAACAGTACCTACACTAGGAGGCACAGCCATTGACGGCGGTGACAGAAGGTTATACGCAGCTATGGTGAAAAAGAATATAATAACGGGCACATCTTCTATGTGGATTGCACAAGGCACTTTATTAAACAGTTCTGGTATTGGCGGCTCCGGCGGCGACAGGGATGGCGCTTACTGGGCTGAAATAGGAAACCTTACAGGTACTCCATCTATTTTACAAAGCGCTATGCTGTACGATGGCGCTAACCCCACCTCATCAGCCCGGTATTACATATACCCTACAATTGCTTTAAGTGGGCAGGGCAATAACCTGATGGGCATTACATCAGCAGGCCCTGCAAAATATTGCCAGGCTGCTTCTGCTTCCCGTTTCAGAACTGATCCCGTTGCTACTTTTAATACCCCTGCAGATTTTACCAATACTACTTCTACCTATAGCCCCGGTGCTTCAAGGTGGGGAGATTATACTCAAACAGTGGTAGACCCGCAGGATAATATGACTATGTGGACGTTTACGGAATATGCACCCACTACTGATGCATGGGGTGTACGGGCAGGCCAGTTTAAAGCCCCACCACCAGCTAAACCATCGTTAGCAACTACGCCTGTCTGCGGTACATCAACCGTTACCATTAATGGAACATCTACCAATCATTCAGAGTTTTTTGAACCAGGCACAAGTTATAGCAAGCACCTTATGGTTAACGTGAGCGGCCCTTCAACTGTTTCAGTATCTAATATATTATTTGTGAGTCCTACACAAATTACTGCTACATTTAATTTAAGTGGGGCTTCGGCAGGTACCTATAAAGTTTATGTAACCAATCCTGACGGGCAAAAAGATTCGACCACCTTCACGCTCGCCAGCAGTTGTTCAGTTGCTTTAAGAATTGCAAATAATACAAATAATACTACTATAATACGAAGTATTGACACAAAAAATATTATCTATCCTAATCCTGCCCACGATCTGATAAATGTAATAAATAAGAATAGTGGCAAATCAGTTATACAACTAATGGATCACAACAGTCGGCTTTTGCGGGAGGTACATTCTTCTTCAACCAATTTAAAACTGAATGTTTCTAACTTATCCTCTGGTATGTATATTATAAAAATAATTACCGGTAATAAAGTAGAAGTACAAAAGTTTATAAAAGATTAATTATTTTAAAAAAAATCTAAAGGGCCGCAATGTGGCCCTTTTTTTATTCTATATATTTATTGTAGCTATTTTTTAATTTCCGCCGGTATTGGTATTGTTCATAGTAAGAACCCGACGGGGGCCGTCTTGTATTGTAAATTACTAAAACAGAGTTTTGCAAAAAGCTAAATTTATGCAAGACAAACAGGAGCATCGGCCCGAAAAATTACAAATGATTATTCAATGACACGAGAGTGTTTTAAGCCAAAAAGATTTTTGCGCTGCCAATGGCATTGCCTTTCATGTTTTTCATTACCGGTATGAGGTTTACCGATATGATAAAAAATGTCAGACTTTTGTTCCGTTACAACCGCTCAACGTGGTCATTAAGCAATATCCTAAAAGATATTCTACATCTTAAATTTTATTAGTTTTAAACTTTATTTTTACTGTTAAAAGTATGAAACATCATTTGGCTCTATAGAACAGGCTTTTTATTATTACTAAAGCTCTGCCTTTAACTTAGTATAAAATATATCAAGTATAAAGGGTATTTTTAAAATTAGACAGCGTTTAAATTTCCTGCCTCTGAAAAGATTATAGGCTATAAATACTTAACCATTACTAAAATCACCGGATTTTAAATGAATGAGCTCCCAAAAAACACCTACATTTTTTTATTTTCAGTACTTATAGGAGTGTTGATTATTGCATCGTTTATATCGTACAATAAAATTAAACAATTTGATGAATCTGTGGTGTGGGTTATGAAGTCCGAGGAGGTTAAAGTTAACATTTCAGAAATATTATCAACCTTAAAAGATGCGGAGACTGGCCAACGTGGATATTTGCTTTCAAATGACAGCCTTTTTCTTCAACCATATATAGGGGCAGAAGAAAAAATTAATCATTTAATATCCGGGCTTAGTACAATGGTGGCGGATAATTCTACCCAGTACAATAATGTGTTAACCCTTAAAAAGATTGTTGCTGAAAGACTTTTTCTTTTGAAAAAAAATATGAGTATTTTATCTGCTCAGCAAACAAATGCAGTAAAAGATTCTCTGCTGTTAAAAGGAACAAATAAAATGGATGAAGCAAGAAAACTTGTTGTCTCCATGTTACGTGAAGAAGATAAAATACTCCAGCTGCGCCTACAAACAAAAAATCAGTCAGCTGCCATAACTTCACTTTATTTGCTTGGATTTTCCCTGTTATCTATACTTGCTTTAGCATTGCTGTTTTCACGCTTGCGTAAAGAAACAAACCTGCGGCTTATAACCCAGCAAATAAATATCATTAAGGAAAACGCCAGTAAAAAAATACAAAACAGCGAAAATAATCTCCGCAATACTATACTTAAGGCCCCTGTAGCGATGTGTATATTTAAGGAGCCTAATCATATTTTACAACTTGCCAATGAGCGCATGTGCGAATTTTTTGGACAACAATTAGAAACGCTGATAAACAAACCCATAGTAGAAATAATGCCCGAAGCTAGAAGCCTCGGTTTAGAAAAACTATTGGATGGCGTTTACAAAACTGGCGAAACTTATTCAGCAAAGGAAATTCCTGTAACCTTTTTAAGAAATGGGAAAAATGAAAACTTCTATGTAGACCTTGCTTATGAGGCCTACCGTGAGTCAGATGGTATAATTACCGGTATAATTGTAGTGTTAATTAATGTAACGGAACAGGTAGTTGCCCGTAAACGTATTGAAGATAGCGAGCAAAGGATTCGGCTGGCAGTTGAATCCGGACGGTTGGGTACTTTTGAAATAGACCTTATAAGTAACGAAATAGTTTTTTCTGAGCGGCTTGCTGAAATATTTGGATTAGACTACTCTAAAAAATGGAATCATATAGATTTGAAAGATGCCTTGCATCCAGACGACATGTCTATAAGAAATAAAGCATATGATATTGCCTTAAAAACCGGCAATTTATTATACGAAGCCAGGGTTGGATGGAAAGATGGTTCTGTACATTGGATAAGAACCAGCGGACGGGTGATAAAAGATAACAATCTTGCTACAAGGCTGTATGGAACAGTACTGGATATTACCCAAGAGAAAGAAGCGGCAAATAAACTTGCTGCCGTAAGGGAACAATTAGAACTTACTTTAAGAATGGTACCAGCCGCCATTCAGCTTCGTAATAGTAAAGGCGAGCTTTTATTTGTGAATGATGAAGCAGCGAGAATAACAGGGTTTAGTTCTGCAGAAGAAATGATGAAAGAGAAAGACCCTGATTATGTGTATAAAAAGGTTGTCAGCAGTTTAGAAATATATGATGAGGCTGGTAATTCTTTTGATGTAAAAAGCGCACCCACCACTCTTACTTTTTCTACGGGCAAGCCGGCAGAGGCAATTTTTAGAACTGTCAATAAAAATACCGGGCAATCTTCATGGATCATGTCAAAGTCTTCGGCAATGCTGGATGACGATGGAAAAGTGTCCATGGTAATTTCTACTAACACTGATATTACGCAGCAAAAAAAAGGTGAGCAGGAGTTAAAAAGGTTTAAACACATGGCCGACAATGCTACTGACCCGTTTATTTTAATGCGGCAGGACGCAACCTTTGCCTACTTCAACGATGTGGCGCTGGAACGATGGGGGTACTCACTAGAAGAGGCAAAACATCTACGGGTACCTGATGTTGACACTATTTATAATGATGAAGTTTTTAGTAAGGTGTTTGCTATGGCGCAGCAGGAGAAAATACCCCAGTTTGAAACCCTTCACCAAAAAAAAGACGGCACTATATACCCGGTTGAAGTGAATATGAGTGGTTTAATATTGGATGGTAAGCCTCACCTGTTTGCAATAGCCAGAGATATTACTGAAAGAAAAAAAATAGAAGGAGTTCAGAAAGAGATCCAGGAAAAAATACGCAGCTTTATTGTACAGGCACCTGTTGCCATGTGCCTGTACCGGGGCCCTCACTATATAATTGAAATTGTAAATAAAGAGTTGCTGACTATCTGGGATAAACCTTACGAAGAAGTTATTGGTAAGCCCGTATTTGAGGTTTTACCTGAAGCAAAAAACCAGGGTTTTGACAATTTATTACAAAAAGTTTTTACAACGGGTGAAAAATTTACAGCCTTTGGCATACCCCTCATACTTACAAAGAATGGCAAACCCCAAAAAATTTATGTCAATCTTGTGTATGAGGCATACAGGGAAACTGATGGAAGTATTTCGGGTATTGTGGAAGTGGTGAGTAATGTAACAGAACAAGTGGAAGCCATTGAAAAAATAAAGGTGAGTGAAGAACGCTTTGGTGCTGCAGTGGCAGCTGTACAAGGCATTGTATGGACGAATAATGCAAAGGGCGAAATGGAAGGCGAACAGGTGGGATGGGCTGCCCTTACAGGGCAAAGCTATGATGAATATCAAGGCTATGGCTGGGTAAAACCAGTTCATCCGGATGATGCACAACCAACAATTGAGGCATGGAACATTGCAGTAAATGAACGAAAAATATTTGTTTTTGAACATAGATTAAAAATGAGTGATGGCCAATGGGGGCATTTTTCAATAAGAGCAATCCCATTATTAAATACAGATGGCTCAATACGGGAATGGGTAGGTGTACATACTAATATAACGCAAAAGAGAATTGCCGAAGAAGCATTAAAAGAAAGTGAAGAAAAATTTCGTGGCCTTGCCGAAACCTTGCCGCACCTTGTTTGGATTACCGATGAAAAAGGGGAAGCAATCTATGCTTCCAACAGTTGGGAAGAATACTCCGGATTTAACCCTTATGAAGGAGGTAACTGGCCTGCCATTGTTCACCCGGATGATATGGAGCCAATGACTAAGGCCTGGTTAGCAAGTTTAGAAACCGGCAACCAGTATCATGCAGAAGCCAGGTTAAAAAATAAACATGGTGAATACAGGTGGCATGTGGTGGAGGGAGTACCATTAAGAAATGAAGCCGGAAAAATTTCCAAGTGGATCGGTGCTTTCACAGATATAAATGAACAAAAACTGAAAGAACAAAAGAAAGATGAATTTATAAGTATCGCCAGCCACGAAATGAAAACACCCTTAACCACTGCAAAAGGCTATTTGGAATTGTTACTTTTAACTATTGGGGAAGAGAACCCAACTCCATTGCTGTATGCACAAAAAGCAAGCAATTCTATAGAAAGGCTGCATGATTTGGTTGCTGAATTGTTAGATGCGAGCAAAATACAAAATGGTAAACTCAATTATAATATCAGCACTTTTGATTTTAATGAAATGCTGAATGAAACCATTGAAAATATTCAGCAGGGAAGCAATAGTCATACTATTACCAAACATGGCATGAGCGTGCACAATATAAAAGGAGATAAACACAGACTACAGCAGGTTATAATAAATTTATTGAGCAACGCTATAAAATATTCCCCTAATGCTAATAATGTATTGGTGGAAGTGGCGGAAAAAGAAAATGTACTGCAGGTATCGGTGAAGGATTTTGGAGTAGGTATCAATAAGCAGCACCTCGATAAGATTTTTGACCGTTATTACAGGGTGCATGAACACGCTATTCATTTTCAGGGGTTGGGCATTGGGCTATATATATCATACGATATTATTAGCAGGCATGGGGGTACTATGTGGGCCGAAAGTGAGGCTGGCATTGGCAGTACCTTTTATTTTACAGTTCCTATTTAGAATGCTCTAAAGGTGAACAAAAGTTCTGCCACTGGAATAGGTAAATAGCCTTGCATTTTTTTATTCTATAATATATTGTGGTAATTTTAATGATATTTACCTACTAAATTTATAGAGCTTTAATATGAATAATTCACTTCGCCCAATAATTTCATCTAATGAAAACTACTTTCTACAAGGAGGAGGCGAAATGGGCGAGCTTATCCGTTCCTTTGATTGGTCAAAAACTGCTGTTGGCAGTCCTGATACATGGCCGCAAAGTTTGCGTATTGCAGTACGTATTATGCTCGATTGTCCTTTTAGTATGTATATAGCTTGGGGTAACGAATATATTCAAATGTATAACGATGGTTACCGGCCTATTCTTGGTGCCACTAAACATCCGCAGGCGTTGGGCATCGGCACACGCAAAACTTTTGCAGAAATATGGTCTACTATAGGACCAATGTTTGATGGTGTGATGCAGGGAACTCCGGTTGGCTTCCCCGACTTTACTCTACAATTGAACAGGAATGGGTTTTTGGAAGAATGTGTTTTTGATTTCTCTTACAGTCCTATACGGTTAGAAGATGGTGAGGTAGCTGGCGTACTGGTTACCGTTATTGAAACCACTGAAAAAGTAAAAGCAGCAAAGGCACTTAAAGAAAGTGAACAACAATTACAATTTGCCATTGAAGCAACCGAATTGGGCACTTGGGATTTAAACCCTGCTACCAATAAATTTACAGGCAACAACCGTTTAAAAGAATGGTTTGGACTAAAGCCGGACGACGAAATAGAACTGCCGCTTGCCCTAGCAGTAATTGCAGATAAGGATAGGGACAAGGTCACAGCTGCTATTCAAACGGCTTTACAATTTTCTTCTGGAGGGCATTACGATATTATTTATACAATCATTCATCCGCAAACAAAAAAAGAAAAAATTGTCCGTGCAAAAGGGCGGGCATCTTTTAATGAGCAGGGTATTGCTTACAGATTTAATGGAACTTTACAGGATGTTACAGAAGAAATATTTACCCGCCAGTTGCTTACCGAAAGCGAAAAGCAGTTAAAAAATGAGCGCAAAGTTCTTTACAATTCCTTTATGAATGCCCCGGCAGCCATTGCCATTGTAAAAGGAGATACGCACATCTATGAATTTGCCAATGCTGAATACGAAAAAATAGTTGACAGAAAAATACCCCCCGGCAAAACTGTCCAAGAGCTTTTTCCCGAAATTGAACAACAGGGTTTAATAGATATTCTGAATAATGTTTTTTCAACAGGGCAACCATTTATCGCTAATGAATTTCCTGTTGAGTTAATCAATAATAGAACTGGCAAACTGGATTTACGCTATTATAATTCAGTATTGCAGCCAATGAAGGACGAAAAAGGGAATACAGAAAGATTATTATCTCATGGAGTGGAAGTTACACAACAGGTTGAATCCCGCAAAAAAATTGAAGAAGCTAATCAACAGTTACGCATTGCTGCAATACTCACTGAAAATATTGCCGATGCAGTTGTAGGAACTGATATGGATTATAACATTATAAGTTGGAATAAAGGTGCAGAAAATCTGTATGGATATGCAAGCGAAGAAGTAATCGGCAAAACTGGACGGGAAATTCTCCGCACGCAATTTTTATCAGATGAAGACAAGCAAGCATGGCCAAAAGCTTTAGATGCCACAGGGAAATGGCAAGGTGAAGTAGTGCAGTCCAAAAAAGACGGCACTCTTGTGAACGTGCTCGTATCTATTGCTTATGTGTATGATGAAAGCGGAAAACCTGTTGCTGCAGTTGGTGTGACCCGTGATATTACCGAACGGAAAAAAACAGAAGAAGAGATTGCAGCAAGCGAGGCAAAATTTAAAATGCTCTCAGAAACCATTCCGCACATGGTTTGGACAGCCACACCCGATGGAAAAAAAAATTTCTTCAACAAATATTTTCTCGAATATACCGGACTAACTTTTGAAGAGTTAAAAGGCGATGGATGGCATAAAATTATTTTTCCTGATGACCTTGAGAAAGAATTAGCGCAATGGCATCACAACATTAACACGGGTGAAGATTTTAAAATTGAAAAGCGTGTGCGCCATCATAACGGGACTTACCGATGGCATTTAAGTCTTAGCATTCCCCAAAAAAATGCAAAGGGAAAAATTACAGGATGGATAGGAACCAACACCGATATTACAGAACAAAAAAGTTTTGCCGAAGAATTAGAAACAAAAGTAGAAGAACGCACTTATCAGCTTCACATACAAAATGAAACCTTCAAACAGGCGGAAGAAAGTTCCAGGCAGGGCAGCTATTCATTTAATTTAACAACAGGCAAATTAGCTTACTCTGATAATTTATACCGGTTGATAGGATATGAACCAAATGAATTTGAACCTTCATTGGAAGAATTTAATAAGCATGTGCATCCTGATGACAGGGACTATGTGACCCAGGCAGCGCAAAAAGTTTTAGCAAGTAATACTGCTGAAGAATGGCAGTACCGAATGAATACCAAAACTGGAACACTCATAAATATAAAAGGTACAGGAAGAATTATAGAATCAGGAGATGAAAAATTATTAGTGGGAACCTTGCAGGATGTAACAAAAGAATTTGAACTCAACAAAGAATTACAGGAAAAAGAAGAATATCGGAGGCAGATAATCAACAATGCTCCCGATGCTGTAATAGTAATAAACGAAAAAAGTATTATCACCTTATGGAACCCAAAAACAGAAGAAATATTCGGCTGGAAAGCGGAAGAAGTTTTAGGTTTGCATTTAACCGATATCATTGTTCCAACACAATACCGCCAGGCACACCAGGAAGGAATGAACCGATTTTTGAAAACAGGTGAAACACGGATTTTAAATAAAACCTTAGAACTTGCAGCACTTAATAAAGAAGGCAAAGAGTTTCCCGTATCTATCACTATTTCGCAGGCAACACAGCAGGGAAACAAATTGTTTATTGCCTTTCTAAGAGACATTACGCTTGAAAAGCGTACAAAAGACCTTGCAATAAGTAATCAATCCCTTTTAAAATCTAATATTCAACTCGAGGCATCTCAAAAACTTTCTGAAAAATTGTTGAAACAAAAGGACGAGTTTATAAGCATTGCCAGCCATGAAATGAAAACACCGCTTACCACAGCTAAAGGTTATATTGAGTTACTGCTGCTTTCATTAAGTGAAGAAAACCAATCTGTTCTATACGCATCCAAAGCCAATCAGGCAGTAGAGCGGCTGCACGATTTGGTTACAGAATTATTAGACGCCAGTAAAATACAACATGGTAAACTGAATTATACTATCAGCACATTCGATTTTAATAAAATGGTGGATGAAACAATTGAAAACTTTCAGCTCAATGCAAAAAATCACATCCTCCAAAAAACCGGGAACTGTTCACAACAAATAACCGGTGATAGGGGCAGGCTGCAACAGGTGTTGATTAATTTATTAAGCAATGCTGTAAAATATTCTCCCAATGCTGATAAGGTGGTAGTTAACATAAAAGAACAGAATAGTAAAATTCAGGTATCTGTTAAGGATTTTGGTGTTGGCATGTCAAGACAGCATTTAGATAAAATTTTTGACAGGTACTACCGTGTGCAGGAACATGCTATACATTTTCAGGGATTAGGTATTGGGTTGTACATATCTAACAATATTATTGAAAGGCACAATGGCACGATGTGGGCGGAGAGTGAACCGGAAAAAGGAAGCACTTTTTATTTTACTATTCCTATTTATGTAGAATAATTATCTTTACAAAGGCATAACTTTTAAACCTATCTGCAAAATGAAAAAGAATATTCTTATCTACGATGATGATGCAGAAATATTATTACTCTGCAAAGCAATTTTATCGAAATACAATTACAAAGTGGAAACACTGTCGAGATGTGAAAACATTCTCTCCGATATTGAAAAACATAACCCAGGTTTAATTTTAATGGATTTATGGATACCAGATATTGGTGGCGAAAAAGCAATTGCCATCGTAAAGAATGATAAAAATCTAAAAGTACCTATCCTCATTTTTTCGGCTAATGCAGATTTAAAGCATATTTGCGAAAAAGTAAATGCCGATGGGTATCTTGAAAAGCCATTTACCGTAAATTCATTTATTGAAACTATAAAAAATCATCTTAATTAAAACCATATGGTTTAAAGGGTGGTTCATAAAATATTTGCTTTTTACTTTATCAGCCAAAAAGTTGCTACTTGTTTCAGATTGTACTTAATTTTCCTATTTAATCAACGGATAAATAATATAAGGAAGAAGGTGTGGTAATAAATAGTCGAGAATCATCTTTTTCCGAAGGTAAAGTTAGTAATCATTCCATTACTTGAACGAGTGCTAATTTTTCTCCATAAGCAGATACTATTACTACACCTTGTTTTGTAGCTGCATTCAGGGTATTAAATTTGTCAACTTTAATGCCGTCTGCATTTATAATAAATTAATAATTGTTGTGGTAACGTAATGATTTTTAGGTTTTAAATAAATAATAGCTAACTCAGATACTAATGAACTGGATCTATATTTTAAGCGGTATATATATTATTCTATTGATATTGGTTTGCCTGAGGATAATTTTTGAAACGCACAGCAGTACTAAAGCATTGGCTTATCTTTTCTTCTGCATTTTTGTTCCTGCCATAGGGATACTTTTTTACCTGGCATTCGGAATTAATAATTGGCAAAAAAAATTATATATAAAAAAGGGTGATGAGAATGATAAGATGCTGGACGAAATAAAAAAAGATGTCCAGCAGTACGGGGAGTCGATAGTTGAAGTGAGTGATACAGCAGTAGATGGCGAAACTGAACTTGCAAAAATGTTGCTGAGAGAGCTGCGAAGTCCGCTCACACGCCATAACAGCGTTAAGCTCCTGCTAAATGGTGAAGAAAAATTTTCTGAATTGATGAAGTGTCTTGATGAAGCAAAACATCACATTCACATGGAATATTACATTTACGAGCAGGATGAAATAGGGAGCGCCATTATAGAACTACTGATAAAAAAAGCGAACGAAGGTGTGCAGGTAAGGTTTATCTACGATGATGTTGGAAGCCCTTCAATAAAAAGGAAAGTTGAAAAACGAATGCGTGAATCTGGGATCGAGATATTTCCTTTTTCCAAAGTGCATTTTTATTTATTGGCCAACCGCATCAACTACCGTAACCATAGAAAGATCGTGATCATTGATGGCAAAACCGGTTTTACCGGCGGCATTAATGTTTGTGATAAATACATCAACAATAAACCAAAACAATTGTATTGGCGTGATACGCACCTGCGTATTGATGGGCCTGGCGTTTATTATCTTCAATATATTTTTATCACCGACTGGAATTTTTGTTGCGGCAAAATAATAAAATGCGAAAGCATTTATTTTAACCACGATGCCGCTACAAAAGAAGATGTGTATGTACAAATTGCAGCAAGCGGCCCAGATTCTGTACAACCTTCTATTTTATTTTCGGTTTTGGAAGCGATCTATTTAGCGAAAAAAGAAATACTTATTACCACTCCCTATTTTATCCCGGGAGATGCTGTTGTGTATGCCTTGCGCATAGCAGCTTTGGGCGGCCTTTCTGTAAAATTATTAGTGCCCGGCAAATGCGATTCAAAGCTAGTGAATGCTGCATCCAAAGCGCACTATAAAGATCTTTTAATTGCAGGCGTAGAAATTTATGTTTACAACAAAGGTTTTGTACATGCAAAAACTTTGGTAACCGATGGAACCTTATCGATGATAGGTACTGCAAACATGGATCACAGGAGTTTTGAATTAAACTTTGAAGTGAATGCAATTATTTATGATGCTCCTTTCGCTGAAAAAATGCGTAAAGTTTTTTTTGAAGATCTGCAATTCACAGAAAAATTAAATGCAGAAGAATGGTATAAAAGATCATTCCTGACACAGCTTCCTGAAAAGTTAGCAAGGCTGCTTTCACCTTCATTATAAACTAATCTCCTTTAATGCGTTGAAAAAATGTTTGCAATGATTCGTTGTTCCATTTTGCAAACCGCCCTCTTTGCACAACGAGCCTGTTATTAATGGGAGGATATAGATAATAATGAAAAGCAAATTCTTCTTTTGGATCTTGCCAACCTATTACCTGTCCAAAACGAAGATCATTAAATACCAATGTGTCTTTTCTTTTCTCAATAGTATAAAACTGCTGCGAAAAGCTAATAAGTTGCTGCACTTCTTTTTTGTTGCGCACGCTGTCAAGCAAAAATGCGTTACGCGGAAAATATTCAAGGTGCAATTTATTTGAATGATCAAATACTGAACGATATCCGGTATAATATCCACTGTCGTTACCGGCAACTACAAACCACAGCCAGTTTTGCAATGGAGCAGGCGTACTGAAATAACGTGTGTAGTGAATGCTCTTAGCTGCAAAAATTTTTTTTACATTACTATCAATGATGGATTTATTTATAACGCAGTAACATAAATACAAACCGCTTATTCCTAAGCCAAACTTCCACCAGAATTTTCTTCTTATATTTTTTTGTTTTAACGCCAGCAACATCACCATTGCTATGCCCGGAGCAGTAGAAAAAAATGGATCAGCAACATACATGGTGTTGAATGAAATGCGGGAATGCTGAAATGGTTCAAACAAGCCAACACCATAATTATTAAATGTATCTAAAAATATGTGCGACAGGGTAGCAACGGCAAAGAAAAAAAACCAATGGGTGTATGAGATATTGTGCGGCCGATGCCAACGGTTTGCAAGTGACGCCATTATTGTTGTAATGATAATGGAAAATAAGATTGAATGGGTAAATCCGCGGTGAGCCAACAAAGCCGAAGGTGTATCCATGTACGATGAAGCTATAAAATCGATATCAGGAATGCTTTGCGCAAGAATGCCCCAAAGCAATGCTTTTCTGCCAACGGTATGGCCGGCAAAAGCCTCCCCCAAACAGGCGCCCAACGCAATATGTGTAAGTGAATCCAGTGATGTTCTTTTTTTGCAAAGGCTTCCTTATTAGCAAATGTTTGTGCGTAAAGGGACTGTGCGTATTGTGAGTACAAGGCTCGTTCTAAAATAATTTTTACACTATTTGTTATTAATCCTGCTATAAAGGTACGTTTTGTTAGTAGTACGAAAAATTTCTCATTTAAAATTTTCATGCGTTAACAAATAAAATTATATGCCTGTTAAATTATTAGTGGAAAATGATAATAGCTGTAAAATTTTTTCCATAAGCAGATAGGTATAATTATTGGAATCATTGAATTCAACACTCACATTATGGCAATGAAAATAATTCCCGAGCAGAAAGGCGGCGGTAAGTCTGATAATACATATTCAGTTACTTGTTCAAATAAACATGAAGCAATCAATCTTTTTCGAAAGTCTGCCAATAACTTATTGAATATAAATAATTGGAAAAATATTTGTAATGGAATAATAAAAGCAGATTTTAAACTCTGTGATGAGTTGGGGAAAAATGTAAACAGACTGGCACAGCGGAATGATTATTTTAAAATTGATATACCTGGTCCCGGCCCTGTTGGTGGGGAAGGTTATGACTGGGTTCGGATTGAAAGTATTTCTACGGGCGCAGATAAAATAAATGATACCGATTTAATAAGTATAAGCGTAAGACCGGCTTCTTGTCCGCTTAGTAATAAAAAATCAATAGCTCATTTTTTTACTGATACAGCTACCACTACCTTCTTAATTAAAAGAGTAGCAAGTTTAGTGATTGCAGAAATTCATGGAAGAAACGAAAAGCCAAATGAGCATACAGAAAATATCATAGATACGATAAGGAACAAAGTAGTGGCAAATGGGGCGATACTTAGTTTTTCTGACATACAATGGAAACAATTGGTAATTGCTCTTCTGTCATGAATTAGTTATTTCTACGTAAACTAAAATTCATTTCTTTAATTTTCTCATGTGGCTACTGGTATATTTCTGCAAATATCGGGCATTGTCCAAAGCAGCCATCGTTGCAGTATTATTAAAATAGCAATAAACCTGCTTTATATTACCTGCGGAAAGTATTGAATCTGCAAACGTTTGTATTTTTTCCTTTTCATAGGCAGAATAATAAATTTTGGGAATGCCATGGAACCTATAGTAAATAGTCTCGTCATTTTTATTGACAAAATCGGGTAATTTAGGGTAACTCACACCACAGAAAATAATTTTGTGGTCAGCCAGATGTTTAAAAACGTCCTCACACCACCAACCTGCGTCTCTAAATTCTACAACATTTGTAAAACTATTATCAAGGCTGTTGATAATCCTTTGTAACCTGTCTTGAGTATAAATAAATTTTGGTGGAAATTGAAATAATATCGCACCCAATTTTTCCTGGAGACCCTCTCTGCAGATTTTGTAAAAATCAGAAAGAATAGTTTCTGTATCTATTAGCTGTTTATAATGGGTAATCAATCTGTTTGCCTTCAGTGAAAAGCAAAAATCATCAGGGCTTTTTTTATGCCAATTGTTAAGTGTTAGCAATGAAGGAAATTTGTAAAAGCTTGCATTTAATTCAAGCGTATTAAAGTGTTCACAATAGAATGCAAACCATTTGCTTTGTGGTAGTTTTTCGGGATAAAATTCTCCCTTCCATTCCTTATAACTAAAACCTGAGCAACCTATATTCCATTTCATGCTGTTTCATTTTGATAAAGCAATAGCAAAAATAAAACCAGTTAAATGGCCTGGTGTTTGTAATCAATTATTAAAAAAGGAAATATGCCAGAAGGTCCATCAATAATAATTTTGAAAGAATTAGTTCAGGAATTTAAAGGCAAAAAAATACTGGAGGCTACCGGGAACGCTAAAATTGATAAAACCCATTTGTTGAATAAAAAGCTAATTGATTTTAAAAGCTTTGGTAAACAATTTCTGATTTGTCTGCCATCGCTTACCATAAGGATTCATTTTTTGTTATTTGGTTCTTACAGTGTAAATGAGCAGACTAAAACCGACAGGAGCCTGCGTTTGAAACTTCGTTTTAAAAATGGGTCGCTCTTTTTTTACACCTGTTCAGTAAAGCTACTTGAGGAAGATCTGGATAATATTTATGATTGGTCAGCAGATGTAATGAGCGATGATTGGGATAGCAAAAAAGCCATAAAGAAATTGAAGCAATATCCTGAAATGCTCATTTGTGACGCATTGCTTGACCAGCATATTTTTGCAGGGGTAGGAAACATAATAAAAAACGAAGTGCTGTACAGGGTTAAGATACACCCTGAAAGTATAGTTGGCAAAATACCATCATCAAAGCTTTCGGCGCTCGTGAAAGAAACAAGAAATTATTGCCTTGATTTTTTAAAATGGAAGAAGGCTTATGAGTTAAAGAAACACTGGTTAGCTCATACAAAAAAGATATGCCCTGGCTGTAATCTGCCAATTGTTAAAAATTATTTGGGTAAAACAAATAGGAGAACATTTTACTGCAATAATTGTCAAAAAAAATATAGTTAGGCAACACCTGAAAAATCAAATATTTTGTGCGAATTAGAATAAAATAATTTGCTTATGTATTTGACAAACCTTTCTTTTGCAGACAATTTATATTGTTGTTCATGCTCAAAATATTCTGCTTTTATTATTTTGCACTTTACCAATATGTTATTGTTACCAGCTATTTGAGCATTTGCAAAATCTGGAGCGGTTTCAGCAATTGATGCTTTTCCAGTAATACGTAAATAGAAATTTCTCCCTTTTTGATAGTAGTCAAGACAAGCAAAAAATTCCCTATTAAAATTTTTTGCATATTCACCTTTACACGAGGTAAAGAACCAAATATTTCCATCACTGTCAGATTTTATCGTTTTAATTACATTATTAAAAATGCAGAATTCTGGAGTAAGGTCAGTACTAAACTTCGCATAACCGATATCCATAATCTTATTTTGAATAAAAACAATTTCGGAGTCATTAGCTGTCATAATCATTAGTTTAATTATGCGAAGACAAATGACATACCATTTGCATTTTCCTTATTGTTGAAACGCTTTATTGTACATTTTGTAGAAGAATTTCCTCAGTATTTCCTCTTTAAGCAGTAACCTAGGCAAATAAAAAAAGGCACAAATATTTCTATGGAAAGAAATCAATAAGTATTACTTATACATAAGGCATATCAAAAAAATCTTCGCAAGCCGCAACGGTGTTGGCAAAATTGTAAATGAATAAATAACATGATAGCAGAAGCAATAATTAAAATACCCAGGAAAAAAATTGCCGGTATTGTCAACGACCCTGTTAAAACTGCGGCTGCTGTTAACCTGAAATATGTATCAGATACAGACCCGGGGATTGAACGGATAAAAAGTGGCAAGGGGTTTAAATACCAATTTAGAGAAAACTTAATAAATGATGAGGACAGTTTGCAACGTATTAAAAGCTTGGTGATACCACCCGCGTGGGAGCAGGTATGGATATGCACATTGCCGAATGGCCACCTTCAGGTTACTGGTATGGATATAAAAAAGAGAAAACAATATAAATATCATTCCCTCTGGAATAGTCTTCGTAATAAAACAAAGTTTTTCCGGTTGTATGAGTTTGGCAAAGCGTTACCTGCCGTCCGTCTTCAATTGGAAAAAGATTTGGCATTACCAGGTCTGCCTATGCAAAAAGTATTGGCTACCGTAGTAAGTCTTATGGAACGAACCCATATAAGAATTGGAAATAATTTTTATGAAAAATTATACGGGTCGTTCGGGCTGACAACATTGAAAGATAAACATGTCAGTATTAACGGCAGTAGCCTAAAATTTAGTTTCAAGGGTAAAAAGGGGGTTCATCACGATATCGGCATTAAAAATAAAAAGCTGGCGGGGATAGTAAAGCAGTGCAGGGACATTCCTGGAAAAGAATTGTTTCAATATTACGATGATAATGGCGACCGTAAATCTATAGACTCCGGTATGATAAACGAATATATAAAGGGTATTGCAGGCAATGATTTTACAGCAAAGGATTTCAGGACATGGGCGGGAACTGTACAGGCTTTATTGGCTTTTAAGGAATTGGGATTTTATGAAACAACAACCGAATCAAAAAAGAAAGTAGTGGAGGCGTTGGACATCGTGTCAAAAGAATTGGGCAATACAAGAACCGTTTGTAAAAAAAATTATGTGCATCCCGGTATAATTGATATGTACGAAAATAAAAGTTTGGAAAAATACATTCAACAGTTGGATACTATTGAAGTAAATGATAATAAAACAGACCTGACAGCAGAAGAAAAAATTGTGATGAAAATTTTAGAATTAAACTAAATTAATTTTTATGAGACCTTTATGGACAGGAACAATCGGCTTTGGCCTGGTGAACATACCTGTAAAATTATTTAGCGCTACCCAGGCCAGTGAATTGGATTTGGATATGCTGGATAAGAAGGACCATGCTAACATACGTTTTATGAGGGTAAATGAAAAAACAGGTAAAGAGGTGGATTATCAGAACATTGTGAAGGGCTATAAACTGAATGATAATTATGTAGTGCTGGAAGATGAAGATTTTGAATCGGCCAATGCAGTAAAAACAAAAGTGATTGAGATAACAGATTTTGTAATGGAACAGGAAATAGATAGTATGTACTATGAAATGCCCTATTACCTTGAGCCTGAAAAATCAGGTGTAAGGGCTTATGCATTGTTAAGGGAAGCTCTGCAAAAGACCGGTAAGGTAGGTGTTGCAACTTTTGTAATGAGAAATAAAGAAAACCTTGCCATCATCAAGGTATCAGGTGAAGCACTCATTTTGACCAAAATGCGTTTTGCTGAAGAAATAAGGAGTGATAAAGACTTATCACTGCCAGCAAAATCTACGGTAAAATCTACTGAACTTAAAATGGCTATTTCTCTTATCAACCAGTTATCGGGAAAATTTACTATCAGCAAGTACAAAGATCAGTACACTGCTCAATTATTAAAACTGATAAAAGCCAAAGCCAAGGGTGGAAAAATAACAGCTAGCTCTCCTTTAAAAATTGTACACAGCAAAGCAAAAGACCTGATGGAGCAATTGAAAGAAAGCCTGAATACTAAAAGCAAAAAAGCATCCTGATATGAGCCTCGTAAAATATGCAGCAAAAAGAAATTTTAACGTAACACCCGAACCAAAAGCAGTACTCAAAAAAGACAATGCAACCTTATCTTTTGTGGTACAGCGGCACAAAGCATCTCACCTGCATTACGATTTTAGGCTGGAAATGGATGGTGTATTAAAAAGCTGGGCAGTGCCCAAAGGGCCATCTATGAACCCGGGAGACAAACGGCTTGCAATGATGGTGGAAGACCATCCGTACTCGTACAAAGATTTTAATGGCGTAATACCGGAAGGCTATGGTGCCGGTATTGTAGAAATATGGGACAATGGAAAATACGCAGATATTGACAGTTCAGGAAAGGATGCAGAAAAAAAATTAAAAACAGCATTAAAAGCAGGCAGCCTGAAATTTGCCTTGTATGGAAAAAAATTGAAAGGGGAATTCGCCCTTGTAAAATTAAAGGGCAACCAGGAAAACGCCTGGCTGTTGATAAAACATAAAGATGTATATGCAGTAAGCCAGCCGTATGACAGCGAAAAAGAAACATCAAAAACATCCCCTATTAATAAATGGCTAGCAGCAAACAAACAACCCGAAAAAAAAAATTCCACCCGGCAAGTAAAAGCAGCAGGGAAAAGCTGAGCAACTATATTAAGCCCATGATGGCTAAAGAAACTGCCAATGCTTTTGATGATAAAGACTGGCTGTATGAGATAAAATGGGATGGCTACCGTGCCATCAGCGAAATTAAAGATAGTAACGTTTTATTGTATTCAAGAAATGGAAACAGTTTTATCAATGATTATCCTTTAGTAGTAAAGGAACTAAAAAAAATAAAATATGATGCAGTGCTTGACGGCGAAATTGTAATACTAAATGAAGAAGGCAAATCAGATTTTCAGAAACTACAGCATTACGAAGACAATACACAATATCCCATTTGCTATTATGTGTTTGACCTTTTATCATTAAAGGGGAATGATACTTCCGAATTAACTTTGGTTGAAAGAAAAGAATTGCTGAAAAACCTATTGCCCAAAAATACTGTTATTAAATTTTCGGAACACATCACTTCAAAAGGAAAAAGTTTTTTTGAAGCCGCAAAAAAGAATGACCTGGAAGGCATCATGGCAAAGAAAGCCCAAAGTTTATATCATCCCGGTGCAAGAACAGGCGATTGGTTAAAAATAAAATACCACAAATCTCAGGAAGTAATTATAGCAGGCTTTACGCAGCCCACCGGCGCAAGAAAATATTTTGGTGCATTGGTATTGGCACTACCTGATGGCAACAAACTAAAATATGTTGGGCATACAGGCTCTGGTTTTACGGATAATGACTTAAAGGAAATGTATGAAGTGCTGAAACCACTCATTCAAAAGAAATCGCCTTTTGGTGAAGTGGTAAAAACAAACGCACCCGTTACGTGGGTTAAGTCTATACTGGTAGCCGAAATAAAATTTACAGAATGGACAACAGACAATAAAATGCGGCATCCAATTTTTTTAAGATTAAGAGGTGATAAACCTGTAAACGAAATAAACATGGCAACCACAAAAAAGGCAACGCCACCAAAACAGCAACCGGTGGCAGAAGAAAAACCCAACGAAGCAATCAGGCCTTTTGGAAAAATAAAGGTAAATACTACCAACCTGAATAAAATATATTTTCCTAATGAAGGAATTACAAAAGGTATGGTGATTGAATATTATCAACAGGTAGCTGATTATATACTGCCTTATTTAAAAGACAGGCCCCAGTCGCTAAAAAGAAACCCCAACGGTATTTTAGATAAGGGTTTTTTTCATAAAGATGCCGGGGATGAAGCTCCAGCATGGGTGAAGAGTTTCGAAATTTATTCTGAATCTGCAAAAAAAGAAATTGACTATATTATTTGTAACGACAGGCAAACATTGGCATATCTGAACAATCTTGGTTGCATAGAATTAAACCCCTGGAACTCCAGGATAAAATCGCTTGACAAACCGGATTATTTGATAATAGATATAGACCCTTCAGAAAAAAATACTTTTGAACAGGTGATTGAAACTGCCCTTGCTTTTAAAAAAATTTTAGATAAAGCCGGTGCAGATTGCTATTGCAAGACATCCGGCGCAACAGGCCTTCATATTTTTTTACCAATGGGCAAAAAATATTTGTATGAACAGGTAAAAGATTTTGCCTATTTTCTCTGCATGATGGTAAATGAGCAATTACCTAAATTTACAAGTCTGGAAAGAAGCTTACAAAAAAGGGGCAACAACAAAATATACCTTGATTATTTACAAAATCGCAGGGGGCAAACCATTGCAGCTGTTTACAGTCTGCGGCCCCATCCCGGTGCCACGGTATCAATGCCTTTACTTTGGAAGGAAGTAAAGCCCAGCCTTACACCATCAGCATTTACCATTGACACAGCTTTACCAAGAATAAAAAAAATGGGAGATATTTTTTCGGAGGTGCTAGGCAAGGGAATCGATATAAAAAAATGCCTTGAAAAACTTTCCTGAATAATGTTTGTTAATAAATATAGGCCTCAGCATTTTGCAGGAGTTTAAACATTGTATAAGAAAGGAATGGTTCCATTAATTCAATTTACAGATAAAGGATTGTACTGCCCGGCAGGCAACTTTTATATAGATCCATGGAAACCCGTGGACAAAGCCATCATTACGCATGCTCACAGCGATCATGCCCGAGCAGGAAGTAAAAAATATCTTTGCCATACGCTTACAAAACCAATCTTGCAATTGCGGCTCGGTGAGGGCAACTACCAGGCAACCGAATGGAATGAAACGCATTTTATAGATGGAGTAAAAGTTTCGCTTCATCCTGCTGGTCATATCATCGGCTCTTCGCAGGTAAGGGTAGAATACCAAGGAGAAGTGTGGGTTTTTACCGGCGATTATAAAACAGAAGATGATGGTATTAGTGGTGCATACCAACCTGTAAAGTGTAACACTTTTATTACCGAATCAACCTTTGGATTACCCATCTACAAATGGAAACCGCAACAACAAATTTATGCGGATATACAAAACTGGGTGTTGCAAAATAAGCAGCAAGAAAAAACTTCTGTATTAATTGCTTACAGCTTAGGCAAAGCACAAAGAGTATTGGATGCATTGAAAGACATTACGGATACCGTATATGTTCATGGGGCCATCTATAATATGCAGCAGGTGATGAACACACTCGGGTACAAATTTGTAGATATAAAGCGGGTAACACCCGAAACCACCAAGCAGGAATTGAAAAATGCCATTGTTATTGCACCTCCTTCGGCAGATGGCACAGCATGGTTGAAAAGATTTACTACTTACCGTGTGGGTATATGCAGCGGTTGGATGCAGGTTAGGGGTAATCAACGCAGGAGAAATGCCGATATGGGTTTTGCCCTGAGTGACCATTGCGATTGGGATGGCCTGCTAACTTCAGTAAAAGCAACTGGCGCAGAAAAAGTTTTTGTCACACATGGCTTTCAGGCTGTTTTTAGCAAATACTTGAATGAAAATGGAATAGAGGCCGACGAAGTAAAAACACAATACGGAAATGATGAAGAAGACAAAACTGAGGAAGATAAAATTGCAGAAGATAAAATTGAATTGTTATGAAAGCATTTGCTCAACTGGTAGATGCTTTAAGTGCCACTACCAAAACCAATGAAAAAATAGCTGCACTGGAATATTATTTTTCAGTGGCAGCGGATAAAGATAAAGTTTGGGTTATTGCGTTGTTCAGCGGCCGCAGACCAAAACGCACCATATCATCTACTTTGCTAAAAAACTGGTGCAGCGAATTTTGCAATATTCCATTGTGGCTGCTCGATGAATGTTATCACACAGCCGGCGACTTATCTGAAACCATCGCTTTGTTAGTGGAAGCAAATAACACCCATATAGAAGCTCCGCAGGAACATCCGTTGCATTATTACATTGAGCAATTTATTTCGTTAGAAAAAGGCACAGAAGAAGACAAAAAGAATTTTATGCTGCAGTGCTGGTCACAACTGGAAAGCATTACAGAAAAATTTGTATTCAATAAATTACTAAGTGGCTCTTTTCGTATTGGTGTTAGCCAACAGCTAATGGTAAATGCCTTAGCCAAAGTTTCTGGTGCAGCACCTGCGGTAATTGCACACCGTATCAGCGGCAAATGGAATCCTGCCACTATCTCTTTTAATGAATTGCTGAGTGATGAAAATAATGTGGCTGACATCTCTAAACCTTATCCGTTTTATCTTGCTTACCCTTTTGAAGATGGAGTGGAAACATTGGGCAGTATTGATGAATGGCAGGTGGAATGGAAATGGGATGGTATTCGTGGACAAATTATAAAAAGGGACAATAATTTTTTTGTGTGGAGCAGAGGAGAAGAATTGATGACAGATAAATTTCCTGAATATAATTTGTTTCAGCATTCGCTGCCCAACGGAACCGTACTGGATGGCGAAATTATTGTGGCAGATGGCGCCACCCCATTACCATTTGCATTAATGCAAACCCGTATCGGCCGAAAAAATATCAATAAAAAAATAATGCAGGATGCGCCGGTTAGTTTTTTTGCTTACGATGTGTTGGAATGTGAGGGTATGGATTATAGAAATATGCCATTGCAACAAAGAAGAGAAAAATTGGCACAGATTGTAGCGTTTACGGCCACTGATAAAATGCAACTTTCTCCGATAATAGAATGTGCGGGTTGGAATGAACTGGCACTGTTGCGACAGCAAAGCAGGGAGCATTATGCAGAAGGGTTTATGCTGAAAAGAAAAAACAGTATTTATCAAACAGGAAGAAAAAGGGGCGATTGGTGGAAATGGAAAATTGAACCTTTAACCATTGATGCCGTCATGATCTATGCGCAAAAAGGAAGCGGAAGAAGAAGTAATTTATATACTGATTACACTTTTGCAGTAAGAGATGCTGATAAATTGGTGCCCTTTACAAAAGCTTATAGCGGCCTTACAGATAAAGAATTTGCACAGGTAGACGCTTTTGTAAAACGCAATGCTATTGAAAAGTTTGGCCCAGTAAGAACCGTGAAACCTGAGCTTGTTTTTGAAATTGCTTTTGAAGGTATCGCTGCCAGTAACCGGCACAAAAGCGGTGTGGCACTCCGGTTTCCACGAATGAGCCGCTGGCGGCATGATAAAAAAGCAGCTGAAATAAATACACTGGAAGATTTAAAAAAAATGTTGGAAATATATGGTAAGTAAAATAGTAACTGGGGCTATAAGAGGGAAATTTGAACTCCTAATTGAAAAAAAATCAGGGGAACGATAGTGAATTTATTGATGAAGAAAACCCTGTTAATTAGCCATGATCTAGAAAAAATGAAGGAATAGGTTCCAATTTTTTCGATGATTGTGAGGCTGGTTTTTTTTAAAATAATATTTTGTAAAAATTATACCTTACCGGAATATTGTTTAAAAATCACTTTTTTACGGCAGCTTTTTTTATTACTTTTTTTGCTGGAGTATTCTTTTTCGAAGTAACTGATTTACTAACTTTTTTTGAAGAAGGAGATTTTTTTGTACCGGGATTAAGTTGTTTTGAAGCCACTTTTTTAGTCGCAACCTTTACTGTTTTTTTGGGTGCAGATTTTTTAGTGGTAGTTATATTTTGTATAGTTGATTTTACAGTTTCAATAACTCCATTTTTGCCGGCAATTATTCCACCTGCAAGCTTTCCTATTGTTGCGCCAATTGAATAAAAGCCTGTTTTTTGCGAGGCTAATTTTTTTTAGTAATTTTTTTTGTTGCCATTGCTGTAAGTTTTAGTAAATATATGTAAAAGAAAATTTCGTAAGGTCGATTGTTTGCTTTTTAATGGATAACAACACATAAGTCCACATAGTAAATACACTGGACTACATTTATTATTAATACTTGCAGCTTACCTGCAATTATCAAGTCGATTCCCAACAGAATTGCTCAAGTATAAAAAGGTACTCAGCTCTTAGAGAGCAGGTAATGAAAATTGGTCGTAACTTCTTAATTTTTTATCCTGTTTCCAAATAATAATGAACAGATAAGTTAGGACAAGAAAAATGTAAAAGAAAATTTTAGCAATAGCTGCTGCGCCGACGGCAACTCCACCAAAACCTAATATTCCAGCTATTAATGCAATAATCAAAAATATAACTGTGTAGCGTAGCATAATGTTGAGATTTAAAATGAAATTTATATTGAAATGCTAGACTATTTTCCAGCATCCCTCATCTCCTTTATAGTATTGTGACTTTCTTTCAGGGTTTCTTTCTGGGAGGCAATAATCTTTATTGTTTCAACATCCAAATCCGCATCGGTACCCAACGCATCATCGTAGGCTTTCTGTGCCTCGTCTTCACCAAATTCGCAGGATTCAAGAATGGAAACCCTGTCTTTACCTGTAAACTCCGCTTTTACATCCATCCATGCACGGTAGATTTTACCCAAAGCGGTACTTCCATTCTCTGCTTCTCCTCCTAACTTTCCTACATGTTCCGTTAATTCCGAAACGTTCAATCTGCTTTCATCCGCCATTTTCATAAATATGGGATGAAGCGTGCTATCGAATACTTTGCTTTCTTCAGCAGCTTTTCTATAACCTTCTATTCGGTCATAATTAATTTTAATAAGGTCATTTAATATCTCTGTAATTTCTGATGTAGTTGTTGTCATGGTTTTTTTATTAAATTGTGAATATTGTTTTTTGTGTTAGCTTTTCAATCATCTCAAAATTTTAATTTTCCTTCTTCTCCATTAACTAAATCTTTGCCCACCACCACTGATGCCGCCATTTTAAATAAGTTAATAATACGATTGCCTTTAGTATCCCAATAATAACCAGTATCTGGCTTTACTTTTATTAATGATAAATTGGTATCATCCTTACCATCCTGAAACCAGGTTTTTAAAAACGGGTTCCACAATTGCTCAATTTTGTCTTTATCATTCAATATAATTTCGGCAGTGCCGGCAACCGAGAAATAGGTACTTTTCCCATATCAGAAAAATACAATTGGACGTAGTTGTCAGTAGCAATCTCACTATTCTTTTTACTATCTTTCTGACTGAAAAACCAAATAAAATCGTCTGCTTTAGAGAGATATGCAGACATTGGCCTGGTAACAGCAGCATGCCCATTTTTAAGATTGGTAGAAAAAAGGCACATGCTTAATTCGTTGATTAACGACTTTAATTTTTGTGAAGCTTCGGTCTGTGAGTAATTCAATTTTTCTTCCATGAATTTTTATCTTTATAATTAATATTAATTACGGACTGGTCTATTCTGCGGTTGATTTCCTTGCTTGATTTAGTTTAGCTTCTTGACTGAATGGGTTGTAAATAATTCCTTTTCTTCACCAGCTAAATCAGATAATTTTTTATAAAAGCTTTTCAGTATCATCAATTCGGGTTCTGAAAGGTCCTCTATGTTTACCACCCTGTTACTTGTATTTTTATTGGCTGCCAGTAATTCGTTTAACTTAATCTGCGTGGCAGCAGTATCCTTATTTTGAGAATGCTGTATAATGAATACCATTAAAAAGGTAATGATGGTTGTATTAATATTTATTATCAATTGCCAATCTAAATAATGCAAAACAGGGCCGGTGGCATCCTATATTATAACAGCTAAAAATGCCAGGACAACTAGTATGGGGCTTCCTGTTGCTTAAGTAACTTTTGTGGCAACCTTATCAGACCACTTATCAAACGGCTTGGTGTGATTTTTCCATAATTTAAAATTTTAAGGTTTAAAAGCTTTAATCTATTTGATTTCTTAATTTCAAAATCATGCCAGTGATACTATACATTTTGAAGAACACTATTATTAAATCAAAAAGCTTTAAATGTATAATGTAAAGAATTACAAAACCTATTATACAGGATTTATTTTTCACAAGTAGTGTACTATTTACTTAGTGGAATTATGAGTAAAAAAATCCTGAACTTTAAAATATTTTGAGGATAAAATTCCACAATTATGCAAGGATTTAACTGTTTTTATAGTTAAGCTCAACTATGATATATATGTTGGGAACATATTTCTTCCTATTTTTTTTGGCTCAAATTTGGTAAAAAACACTTTAAGCAATTCTAATCGTCTACACAATTAAAATTTATTTTAAATGAAAAATGAAAAAAAAGCACCACAAAAAGCAATGGCAAAATGACTGCATCAATCAAAGTAAAACGTACCTGAAGGAGTGCATGAATTTTTTGTTGATGGCCTAAAGGACATTTACTGGGCAGAGAAAGCTTTGATAAAAGCTATCCAAAAGCAGGGCGCATCATAGAGGAAACAGGAAAGGGCTGTATGAGAGACGCAGGCAGCAGGGCAGAAAGTAGAACATTATGAAATTGCTACTTATGGTACACTTGCGGCTTATGCAGGTTTGCTGGGGCTTATAAAGCACATCAGTTATCAGAAGAATCTTTAGCCGAAGAAAAGGCTGCTGATGAAAAGCTCACCGAAGTTACTCCTGGAGCGGAATGACGTATGCGGGTAGTGAAGAGGAGCAACATGCATAATACAGTTGAGCTGAAAAATCCCGATGATTTAAATTGCTCGTATTTAGGTGATCGGTTTTTTGTATTTATAATTAATAATAAAACAAAACCTATTCATTATGGCAAAGAAACAAAAACCCAGAGACAATGAAAAACTTACCGACCTCGAACAAAACCAAAATTCTTCGGATGGGCAATTTTTAACTACTAACCAAGGCTTAAAAATTAACGATAATAACAACTCCTTAAAAGCGGGCGAACGCGGAGCAACTCTTTTAGAGGATTTTATACTAAGAGAAAAAATTACGCATTTTGACCATGAACGGATACCAGAAAGAATTGTTCACGCAAGAGGTAGTGCAGCCCACGGAGTGTTTAAATTATATGAGCCAATGGCGAAATATACCAAGGCTGGTTTTCTAAATGACAATACAAAAGAAACCCCAGTATTTGTAAGGTTCTCTACAGTGGCTGGTTCAAGAGGGTCGTCAGATTTGGCAAGAGATGTGAGAGGTTTTTCTGTAAAATTTTATACCGATGAAGGTATTTATGATTTGGTAGGAAATAATATGCCTGTGTTTTTTATCCAGGATGCAATGAAATTTCCGGATTTGATACATGCTGTTAAGCCAGAACCGCATAATGAAATACCGCAGGCTGCATCCGCTCATGATACCTTTTGGGATTTTATTTCTTTAATGCCTGAAAGTATGCACATGATTATGTGGGCAATGAGCGACCGGGCATTGCCACGCAGCCTGCGTATGATGGAAGGATTCGGTGTACATACCTTCCGGCTGATCAATAATAAAAACAAAAGTTGCTTTGTAAAATTTCACTGGAAACCTCTACTGGGTGTGCATTCTGTGTGCTGGGATGAAGCACAGAAAATTTCCGGCAAAGATCCTGACTTTCACCGTCGTGATTTGTGGGAAGCGATAGAATCCGGAAATTTTCCGGAATGGGAATTAGGCTTTCAAATTATTGCTGAAGAAGATGAACACAAATATCCATTTGATTTATTGGACCCCACCAAATTAATTCCCGAAGAAATTGTGCCTGTTATAAGAGTAGGAAAAATGACATTGAATAGAAACCCTTCCAATTTTTTTACAGAAACGGAACAGGTTGCTTTTCATCCCGGGCATTTGGTACCGGGCATTGATTTTAGTAACGACCCATTGCTGCAGGGTAGGTTGTTTTCATACACTGATACACAATTATCAAGGTTGGGCAGTCCTAATTTTCATGAAATTCCTATCAACCGTTCCATCTCTCCTATTAATAATAATCAACGGGATGGTCACATGCGCCAAACAATTAATGCAGATAAAACGAGTTACCATCCCAACTCCATTTCTGGCGGTTGCCCTTTTCAGGCAAAGGCTACCCATGGTGGCTTTACCAGTTATGCAGAACGTATAGATGCCGTTAAAATAAGAAACAGAAGCAAAAGTTTTTTTGACCATTTTAGCCAGGCAACACTGTTCTTTAACAGCCAATCTCCGGCAGAAAAAAAACACATTGTAGATGCTTTAACCTTTGAATTGGGGAAAGTAGAGAGGGTTTATATAAGAGAAAGGATTTTAGGGATGCTGACACAGATTGATAAACATCTGGTAACCCAAGTTGCTGAGGGTTTAGGTTTGCCCCTTCCAAAAGGCCCACAGACTCCAATGAATTTTGGTGTGCCAGCAGATGCAAATGCAAAAGAATATGAGCCGGTAAAAACAAAACCGGTAATAGACAAATCACCTGCATTGAGCATGAAGGATACAATAAAAAATTTCATCAAAACAAGAAAAATTGCATTTCTGATTGGAAATGGAGTGGATGATAATTCCGTTGCTAAAATGAAAGCGGCTTTAGAAAAGGAAGGAGTAACAGTTAAATTAATAGCATCAAAATTAGGTGCTGTAAAAACAGCTAAGGGAGAACACCTCACTGTTGGGGGAAGTTTTTTAACTGATGCATCTGTTTGCTTCGATGCTGTTTTTATACCAGCAGGAAAACACGTCAATGCTTTAGCCCAGGAGCCGGATGCAATTCATTTTATCAATGAGGCTTTTAGGCATTGTAAGGCTATTGCAGCAGACGGGGAAGCCGTTAATTTATTGCAGTACACTTATGTAAATTTCAATGGACAAGATATGCCAACTAAAGATGAAGGCATTTTGTTAAATAAACAACCCCGTGATTTTGTAAATGCAATTGCCCAGCACCGTTTTTGGGAAAGGGAATTGCCGCGGAAAGTGCCAGCCTGATATATTATATATCGCATGCAGAAATGGCATTAATCTTGGATTAAAAAAATAAAATTCAAAAAAAAACATCATAATGAAAAAGTATTCTTACAATTATCTGTTGATTTTTTTGCTGCTTTCTAGTTTACTATCAAGTTGCCAGGCAATTGGAAGTATTTTTAAAGCAGGCGTATGGAGCGGTGTTTTGCTGGTAGTTATTGTGGTGGGTGTTATCATATTTCTTTTTTCACGAGGGAAAAAAAGTAACATGTAATTCCCTGGTTATTGCCAGGTATTATAATTCACTACATCAATCAAAATTACTCTTGATTGAAAAATAGAAGAGATACGGCACTGGTATGAGATTTGCTAAAACTGTGCAGTTTAAGTTGAAATAAAGCGGGCTACGCAGTGAAGGGTTGATTACTTCGTGTATGGCAGATAGTTAGTATTGGCCCCTTTCGAATGCTGTCTGGTGTATTTTGACAATAGCCTTTATTTATTTTCTCAGCTTTGCCGTTGTACCCACCTTTCAAATCTCTTTTAAGGCTGAAATTTAAATATTTATTAATAGTCATTTTTTTTAATTAGTGGCAAGGGTATTGAAATATTTTTAAAAAAGACGTTATGAAAAATAAACTTATTGTAGCTGCGGCAGCAGTTACTGGAAATGTTATTTTCAATTACTTAGTAAAGAGAAGAAAAAGAAATTTAAATATACCTATAACCAGTACAGAACCATAGTTCGCATCATCTTACGAATATTTTTGCAAATGCGAAAAGCGTATGACAACACATAAATTGAAGAATAGTGATTTATTGATAATAAAAGATTTTTTTCTCTGCTAAAAACAATTCTAAGGTATTTGAGAATAAGGAGGAAACATTATGGATCAACCGCACCCCGTATTTATCCGATCATTTCAGTCGAAAAAACAATTGTGCGGTATTTTCTATATTGTTACTTGCAGTTCCAAATAAAAAGTCAAAGAAATTTAATTGATATTAAGGCCAAGGCTAATGCCGAACCATGGTTTGCCGTTATTAATCCAAACATTTTTATTTCTGTCAGTTAAAAAATCAAATCCATAATTAAGGCCGAAGTTAATTTTATTGATTCCAAACTCTACAGCTAAACCTGATGTAATAACAGCTCCATCATATTGATAATTGATACGATTCAATGTAACATACTCATCTATCCTGGCTGTACCAAGACCTGCAAATCCACCAACACTGTATCCATAATGACTAACGGTACGTTTTGCAACGTGCAATGGGTTTTCTTTGTAAGATAGATTGTACACATCTGTTCTGTAACCAGTAAACAAAGCGCCATTAAACCCAGTATTAAGTTGGCTGGGAAATTCCCCTACCCGTCTTCTGTATTTAAATAAAATAGTGAATACATCCAGATCAAAAGTTTTAGTTCTGAAAGAAGCTGGCTTAAACGATCCTGACTTCTGAATCGGCGGAAAAAAAATGGTGATCGTACTTATGGTATCTATTTTTTTTGATCCCGAACGGGCCGGGTAAACTTTAATCGAATCACTGGTTGCCACTACATAATATTTGACGGGCTTTTTCGTATTAAGTTTGCATTGATAATAACCATCAGTAAAATTATACTTGGAGGAGTTGTTTAAAACCTCGCAGCCAACAAGCAAAATTAAGATGCACATAAAAAGTAATAATTTGTAAATGGCTGTCATACTGTTATTCATTTATCTAATTCACTATGAATTTTAGCCTCTAGCTCCTTTTTAATTTCATGCATGTGTTCCGCTTCCTCAATAGAATGAGATTTCTGTAACGATTCCTCTTTTTCTGCTGTGGTTTTAAGCTGCGCATAATATTTCTGGATTACTCTTAGTTCTTCTTCCGTCATATTTTCTACATCTACCAATCTGTTACTGGCTAGTTCATGTGCAGCCACGAGTTCATTTAATTTTAACTGCACGGCAAGCGATTCCTTATTCTGGGATTTTTGTATTAAGAACACCATCAGAAAAGTAATGATGGTTGTGCCGGTATTAATTACCATTTGCCAGTTTTCAGAGTAATGAAAAACCGGACCAAATGCAGCCCAGATTATGATGGAAGCAAAAGCTAATAAAATAGCGGGTGTGCTGCCAGTGGCTTTTGTAACTTTTGATGATAGGTTTTCGAAAAAATTTCCTTTGGGTGTTGTTTTACTTTTCATGATTGGTAATTTTGATTTTTGTTGAATGTATTTAAGACTCTCTTTTTTCTTCTCCTGTTTCGGGTTCGTTTTCTCTTATACAACTATACAGCCAGGTTAAATTATTTCTTAAATAATTAAAGCAGAAATTAAATAACGTTTCGTTCCCACCTGACCTATACTCAGCCAACAAGTGTTTTTAATGCAGTTGAACGAAGTGAATATATTTTACGTAACTTTTTTATTGCCCAAAAAGAAAACAATACCCAGGCTATGCCAAAGCAAAAAGCGGCAATCACATCTGTAGCAAAGTGCACCATTAAAATTATCCTGCTAAGACCAATAGCAATTGTACATAACAATAATATTAAAGAGATTGTATATTTTTTAAAAGATGAAATATTTGTCTTCCACAAAAGATATGCAAGAACACTACAAAAAATAAAAGAGGAAACCGAATGACCACTTGGAAAACTATACCCGACAATAGTTTTAACAAGTGCTGAATCAGGGCGGTGCCTTTTAAAAAAAGTCTTCAATAAAAACATAACTAAAGTGCTGCTGATGGCGATGATAGAAATATCTATTGCAATTACCTTATCATTTTTCCAAATGAGAAATGCAATCAGTAAAATATAGGCCGGTAATAAAAACTTTGTTGAACCAAAAAAAGTTACTATCAACATCGCTTTAACCAATAATGGACTAGTATTAGCTTTGACGTAAGCTATTACAGCAGTATCAAATTGGTTATTTTTTTCTATAACATTTTCATCAGCGATGTAAGCAAATACCAGAATGGAGGCCGCAAAGACCAGAGTGGTAACTAAAACCCCCAATGATACTTCTTTTACTAAACCAATTATTTTTTTCATTATAAATTTGACCCTAATTCTTTTGGTTTTTACAACAACCGTTTTATTCGGATTAAAAGAGGAATGATCTCATACATCCGCACTTAAACTTAAAACAATGGGTACGCGTGGAACGATACATTAGGTAAGGTATACTTTATCATGAAATTCTAATGTAGTATACTAATAATAATTAATACTAATATTCCACTTTATTCTTTCCTTAAATATTTTTCGATGTTTTCTGCCATAAAGGCTTATATATTATATTTAGGGAAGCCTTTACAATTTTATTCTTCAAATTTTGATAAGCGGTCTCGGCACTTTCCTTATCATTAAACATTCCAGTAATCATTGTACCCTGGTAGGTGTTTTCTTTAATATTTTCGATTGTTTTAAAATTTTGATTTAATTATAAAAATAAATAACAATCTAAAACAATAAACACCATGCCAAGAAAAATAGTGTAAATAGAATGATATAAAATTGTGTGTACAGTGTATTTTTGGCTATAAAATAACACATACTGGGGAATGATTTTCCTTCTTCATATGTTATAATATATGCCGGCTTTCTAAATATTGGTTGAGATAGGAATGGTGTGCCTGACGTTAAGGGAACGCGTGCCAACCAGCGTCTCCGGGCATTTTTAACTTTCCTCATTGCCCTTTAAATAAAATTTTTCGGTAGCGGCGCAACTGCTTAAACAGGCAACTGTGCAGGCACTTAAAGGTGAATGTAAATTACGTAATAACTTTTGAACATTGAGACGGTAGAGCCATCCTGGAGGCAGCGGTTGGATGAACGGTTTGTCGTCTTCTTCCGCCGCTTAGCCCTTTACCTGTTTATCATAGACAATTACACCCTAAAACTGCTGGTAGTATCATTGTTATCATTTAGCCAAGGCAAAATAAGTATTAGATGAATAAAATACTCACTATTGTTTCTAGCTACAACTATTGTAAAAATTTATCAACATCCAATAACATTTTTGCAATTTATTTGGGTAAATAGGATGGCACACCTTTAGTAATATTTATTTGGCAAACCAATTTAAAAAAACAAAAAACAAACCATCATGCAAAAGCAAGTTAATAACTACGGTAATGACCAAAGAACTGTTCAGCAGCAATCATTGGATGGAGCACTGTTAGCTGATCAAAACCAGGGAAGCTGGACGGACTTTTTTAAGCCGGCACAACCTGGCTATATTGTGAATGAACAAGACCAGGAGGAGTTTGTAAATGAATTTCTAAATGAAGATGACGATTTTTTATCTGGACATAGGGAAAACCCTGGCAGCATAGCCGAAGGTGGTGAAGATGAAAATGAAGATGATGAAGAAGATGCTGACGAAAATACAAAGCGAATGCCTAAAGGAAAAGGTGAGTTTTATTTTTAATAGCATAAAAAAAGGTCTTCGTTTTATAACAAACAAAGACCTTTAACACTTACAGTACACCGATAAAACAAAACTGCGAGGAAAAATTTTACAAGACTTTACGCCCTGTAAGCAGGTTGTAAATTATTGCGATAACAGCTATCACTAATAAAATATGAATGAGACCTCCTGTAAAAAAACCACCTAAAAAAGAGACGGCCCAAATAATAACGCAGATAACTGCAACAGTCCATAAAATGTTTGCCATGTTGAAAAGTTTTAAATTTTAAAAGATAATGTAGTT
>JAYTTI010000207.1:0-11263 GCA_043745405.1 Ferruginibacter sp.
AATAATATCGAAAAAACAATTGTAAAATCCACCTGTGCGTTTAACTATATCTTTACTAACTCATTTTGGACTATATTGTAATTCATTTTGGTATAATATTTTCAAATGTTAAATATGTATCATTAGTTTTTACAAATTCATTCAGCTTTGAATTAGAATAATTGCCCTTTTTGTTTTGCTTAAATCTATCTACAAATTGTTTTGATGAATT
The DNA here is from genome assembly GCA_043745405.1 of Ferruginibacter sp. GTDB lineage: Bacteria > Bacteroidota > Bacteroidia > Chitinophagales > Chitinophagaceae > Ferruginibacter. Next base: position 212 of record JAYTTI010000207.1, read on the forward strand.
CATTAACCTGGGATTCCATGTATAAAAATTAAATAAGCTGTACATTAAATCAAATAATTCATCATTACTTTTATTTTTCAGATCCCCTAAATCTAATCCTTTATCATTACCATTCGTTTCTGCCTTGGAATCTTCACCTCCTAGCCCCCCGGCACTACCAATGACTTGTGTTTGGTTTTCACTTTCTTCTTTCTTTTTGTCTTCTATATTATTCTGAAATTGCTCCGCCTCATTTACGGAACGAGTTTTCATTCCATCTGGGTCAATAAATCTGATCGGATTATTATAACAATAATTATAAACACTCCATCTTCTACTCTGCTCCGCTAATGGATCAACAACCATCCATCTTCCTAATATAATATCATAATGCCCTGCGCCATAATCATACTCATCTATCCCGCTACCATCACTAAACTCTTTTGATTGTAATTCCTTGCCGTTGTATTTGTATTTGTTCTCTAATTTTCCATAAGCCTTTTCTTTTAATGAAGCGATCTCGGTTCCGAAGGCACGGTAACTCGTTACTTCCAATACAGGGCCGCTTTTATGGTTTACTACAATGTCATCAAAGTAAACATCCATATTGCTTTCGTTGCTGACGTATGCATAAAGATAACCCGATTTTTGTACTACTACATTGTATGCTCCTACCAGTTGTACCTTGGCTGCTCCGGCGTTGATTACCCGTACCTGTACTGCCCCCAGGTAATTGGAGTTGTTTGTTGTAGCAAACTGTTCATCTAAAATCATCCAGTTTAAAAATGCTTTGGGTTGTGATGTATTATACGGTTGATTATTGGTTATAAAACTGTTTACTGCCGTAGTTGACAGGCCGCTGATATAGGTTTGGCTAAATACGCCATCCTTGCCGCCGCCGATGTTTACAATGCCGCCGGTTAATGCATTGGCCAGTTCGGTGGCTATTAGTGTTACCCCCGTGGCGGCAGGCTGTACTGCACCGCTGTACCAGGCCTGTGTGCTTACACTTATCGTATCGCCCGCCATTACTTTTAAAATAAGGGTGGGCCCTGTGCGCTTGTTGCCACCGGTATTGATATTGCCGTTTAATTTTGATACTTTAAGGTTGGCACTAACATTATCAAAGCCTGCAGGTTTGGTTACACTGGTGCTGCTTACATTGCTGAATAATTGATCTTCCACGCCTGCATTGGCTGTCTCCATCGTGGCTGCATAAGTGATGGCTTTGGTTTCGGTGGTAGCTACCAGCCGTATATTCCCCAAGTGGTCCTTTAAAAAATAATCATACACATAGGTGAAGTTGGCTGCACTGGCGGCTGCACCGGCATTGATCTTTACCGGCCTTATCCTGCCTTCATCATAGCTCATCAGTTGCATGGTATCTTTTGCATACACCATGGCGCCTGCATAATAGGTGGTATCTGATTTTGCGGTTACCTGGTCGTAGCTTATTTTTCTTAGTTTGTTCCCGGTGGCATCATATAGGTAATTGATGGTGCCTTTGCCTGTAACTGATATGGTGGAGGGCAGGTTTAAATAATTATAGACAATACCGCTGATGGCTTTATTATCATCCCTGTTCATACTGCCATTCTGGTCGTAATAATATTCTGTGGTGGTATTTACTGCATTTTTAAAACCCAGGGTTGCATCGCCTGCATCTTCTACCTTTATCAACTGGTTGCCGGTGTAGCTGTAGGTGAGGTTATCCATCCCTGTGCCGTTCTCATACCTTGCGAGCGCTTTTATATTGCCATTCTTATCGTAGCTGATATTTTTTTCATCGTACTTGTTATTGACCACCCAGGTACCGCCCGCTTTATCCGAACTAACGGAGTTGAGTAAACGATTTAATTTATCATACGTGTAGGTATAACCGTTGGGTGTTTCTGCAAGCGGGCCCTTCCATTTTTGTTCGCTGATATTGCCGTTGTACTGGGCTGTGGCGCCTGACAAACTGGTGGCATCGTAGCTTAGTTCAAAACCAAAAAGATCGCCTGCTTCATAAGCGGTTACGCCTGCTGTATTCTCTACACGGTTCATATTGCTTAGCCAGCCACGGATATTGTAGCCATAGTCAAGCTTCTGTAATTCTGTCGGGCGACTGGCGGAAGTGTGGAGTTTCTTGCTGAGCAGCTGCCCCATTTCATTATAACTGATGTTGGCGATGGTTACTTCTTCCTGTATATTTACCTGGTGTTTTACTGTTAGTACCCTGTCTGCATGATCGTAAGTAAATTTCTTTTTTATTACAATGGCGGTACTGTAAAAAGTACTGGTATGACTCTGCCATTGTTCTACCGGTTTGCCATCCCATAGCAGCTGGTTGCTTATCCTGTCTTTACCGCTTTTTATATTATCTCCATACACCTGTACAGCCCTATACTCTGCATCATAATAGGTTACTGTTCTTAGCCATGTTGTGGTGCCGATTATTTTTGTCTGGCTGGCTATCACCAGCCCGGTGGTATTGCTGTTGTAAGCAGTGATATTGTTTTCTACGGTAAAGGCATAGCTGCTTTTCCACGAAGGTAAATTAGCATAATCATCATAGTGCATGATGGTGAGCAATTCCTGGTAAGCGGTGGGGAAGCTGAGGCTGAGGGTGTAGCCTTCAGTGCCGGCTGTACTAATATTTTCATACCGCACTGTACCAGCCATTACCAAATCCCTTATGGTATTGTGGGCACTGTTGTTTACATAGATGCCCATCATGATGGGGCGGTTCAGCCAGTCGTATTTGGTAAACAGCCATTCCTTATTGGCCTTGGCTCTCTGTACGCCATCCTGTGTAAGTACCACCCTGTCCCACTGGTCGTAGGCCATTACCACACTGTCTGCACCGGGTACTTTTTTCATTACCATCCTGCCTTTTTCATCATAGCGGTATAAAAACATCCAGTTATTGGCGAAGGTATAATCGAGCGTGGAGGGTAACGCGGCTACACCTTCGGGTTGTATTACTCCACGCAGCCTGCCAAAATCATCATAGATATAATAGGTCTCTGCCCAGCTAACGTTGTCCTGTACACGCTTTAAAATTACATGGCCTTCCTTATCGGTGTATTCTTTTATTTCTCCGGCATGTTCATCATAACTATGCTTTACCATTAGCTGTGTATCTGCATAATAGCCGTTCCTTGTTATTTGTGTTATGTCAAAATTAACAGTACTGTTGGCTACGTTCCATTTTACCACATTGTCCGTGGCAAGGTTTGTTTCAAATTTTATCTTTACGGTTTTTTTTGTTGCATCATAGGCATCAGCCATATTTGGTTGCCATACCGTGCCGGGTGCGCCTTGTGCCAGAGGCCGATTTAGTGGCGAGGCTTCCAAAACCGTTTGTGCGTATGCCATAGCATCGGGCGCTACACCGGCCAGTTGCCCATTGTAAAATGCCGGTTGTTTGGTTGCCCAGTCTGTTTTTAGTGAACCGTAACTGGTAGATACTATATCTGCATAGGGAAGGTATTTTTTTGTTTCCCTGCCAAGCGCATCGTATTCTGTCGGTGCTATGATATCTTTTTGTGTGGCGCTGCCTTTTACTATTACCGATTGTAATGGCCTGCCCAATCCATCCACATAACTGATGCTTTGTGCTGCTGTATTATAACCAATGGCTACACCATTCAAGGAAGCTTCGTACAATATCCCCTGTTGTTTTACTACAGTTGTCTGCACATAGTTTTTATTTGCTGTAGGCTGCGCCTGCAGCATTACTCCTGATAGTAATATACCTACTATAATTGCAATCGGTTTTGAATGGTTTCTCATGTAGTGTGGTTTGGTGCTGGCGTGGGTTTGTAATTCATTGTTAGTTTTTGCTAATTTTTTTATTCGCATCTATCATCATTGCATGCCCTTTATAATATCAATCATTTTTTTAGTCAATTGTGTTGAAGCATCAAACACTGCCTTTAATTCCCCTGCCCTGTTCAGTACAAATATTTGCCCGTAGCCGTTTATATCTGTTCTAAAGTGCCCGTTCAATGTTTCATTGGTGAGCCATTGAAAAAGGGCCGACTGCTGTCTGCCCGAACTGCTGCGTGTATACATACCCGTGGTAATAACATAGCTTAAATTCAGTGGATTCCTGTACCAATTTTTCACGTCGGCCTGCTGTGCTTCTACATAGCCGTCTTCGAAAGAAGGCACGGCAATAACCGCTATACTGGCCTGGTGTTGCCTGTACACTTTGTCAAGGTTCAACAACCATGTTGAATCCTGTGGGCCATGCCTTACAGGCAACACAACAAAAATTATTTTTTTACCCTGTAACTGGCTTAGTTGAATAGTGTCTCCATCAATAGTTGGTAAAAAGGTTACGGGCATAGTCTGGGCATTTACCATAAAGTGGCAACAACAAAACAGGATCAGCGGGATGATTTTTTTTGACATATAATTTTTTAAAGTGTATTCTGTATGTAAATATTATTGTAGGCAGCGGGATAAATCCTTGTTGCCATATATTTTTTAAGGGCCGGCAAAGTAAATATTATTACAGGCAGTGGTTGAAATCGATACATTATAAAAAGTGATACTTGCACCCCATGCACTAAAAGTACACAACTGAAAACCATAGATTGTAGTACTGGATTTCCTTATGGCATAAACATCATAAGTGCCTGGTGGTACGGCACCCAATACTGCACTTACACCTGCTGCAATGGTATAATTGTACACCAGCCCTGTGGTTTTATTGGTTAATTTTATATCAAATCCAATAGCATTTTCGCTATTGTTGGCACTAAAGTTCACTGTGGTTGGTGGTGGTGCCGGCGGCGGCGGGTTCGGTGGCATTGGTGCCGGTATTGTTGGTAATGCACTGGGCGATGCCCCATAATTATAAAAGAAATTTTTTGTGATATACCGGTTATTGTCTTTGATATTTTTTAAGTGGCCGATACTGTCATAGTCATAATACGTCGTTTTGCCATTAGGGTCAGTCTGGCTCGTCATCCCATAAATTGCATCATAGGTATACGTATTTAATTGTGCATCCTTAGGGAAAATCCTTATGTCATCAACCGGGCCTATCAGCAACATCCCGTTAACATATGGCTGTGTATTCAGCTTCCACACACTTGTTGTATAGTCCCACCACTGGATTGTATAGCTTCTGCTGTTAGGTATTACAAACGTATTTGTATAATGTGCATTCAGGTATTTTTTACCAGTATGTGCAAATGCGGTTACTGCATTCACATCAGTACTTTCTTCAAAACCTTCATAGAAAAATTCTTTAAGTCCCGAGGATGAAATTACCATTCCCTGGTACGTGTAATTAAGCGAATAATTAAAACTATAGCTGGTGAATCCTGTACTGACGGATGCAACTAAGGTATACTGCCCAGCAATCATACCAGTAAAAGTTATTGTAGAGGGTGTACCGCTGCAAGTTGGACCATTGTTACCTGCATAACATAAGTAGCCATTTCTGTTATAGGATGTTGATGGCCCTGTTAACGTATAGGTAGCATTTGCTGTTGCACCGCCATTTGCAGTTGTACTGCCTGGGGGACTGAACGGCAAACTAATAGTAATATTTCCGGTTTGTGTTTGGGTAAAAGTTACATTTAGTTGTCCTGAATTAGAAGATGAACCGATTTGAAAACTCCAGGTATTTGTAACAGCGCCAGATGCAATTGACTCTTTCAATTTATTTGTTGTGTTGACTGCTTTTACAACCGGGAAGGCCTCATTATAACCCCATTGGTAAGCAGCAGCAATGCCATCTCTACCCATAGCACTGATTACATTGCCCCTGTTAAAATCGAGCAGGGTGGCATCTTTATACCTGCTGTCCTTTGTGATGGAAATATTATCAGCAGCCACCGTTGAAGCGGTAAAAGTTGATGCAGCAGATGGCAGGTCGACTCTAAGTGTTTTATCCGGGTAAACACCGTAAGCATCATCCCGGTTATTACTGTATTTTGTATAAGAAGCATTTAGTAACTGGCTGCTTTTCCATACACTTGTTTCCACAGGAAGGTTCATATAATTATCCTGCATCCACAATACAGGTTTCAATTCTGTATTGGCCGCCGCTCTAGCGGTATTATGATTTGTTTGAAAACTATTTAAGGGAATGGTGTTGGTATAATTGGTTTTGCGGCAATCAATATATGATTTTCTGGCTGCAAACAAACCACCAAAATAACTTAGCTTAATTGGCCCATGGCAACTGGCTGTATAGCCGGCACAAGCATTAAACTGTGCCTGGTAGTTGCCCGAAGCATAAGTACTGTTGGCATAATCCATAAAACCCGCCGCACCCACATAGCAGTTTGTTGTATTATCAAAACTTGGTACCCTGTAATCAAAAGCATATTTAGTTTTACTTTCTATTGCCTGGCTTTTTGAATTATAGGTTAAGGTCCTGGTTGGCTCATGATGAAAATTACTTTCAAAAAAAGTTTGTGTTTGTTTTTCTACAGGACTAACTACTCCCGGTTGATATACACGCTCAATTACTGTTGATTGTGTCTTATGCGCCGTTTTTAATTCATAATAAGTTTCTACGGTAAATGGTGCACTTGTGCTAAAGGAAAAAGTGAGCCTTCCCGGAATGGTTACCGGGTTTAAATCATATAAAGTTTGAAACAATGTTTCGCTAAGCACATTGCCAGTTTCGTTAAAACGTCCTTCATAGGTTTTTTCGCCCCTGTGAAAATCTTCAGCAAGTGGAGCAGCCGGATAATTAGGTATTGTAGGGTCACAAGAACAAAGATCACTAATACTGGTTGTTGCTATCCCATTCCTGTCAATCAACCAGGGTGGCGTTACAGAAAACCGGTAAATGGTAAAGCCATTCCCGGTTTGGCTTACTTTTACTTCGCCGTACCCAATATGAAATCCCTGCGTAGTTTCCATGGGCCTGATAGGATTATCAGAATAAACATAGGCTCTTGTTGTTACGGTATCAGCATCAAGATTATCCCAGCATCCATTCCCGTTTGCGTTGGCAAGAAAATTTGTTTTCTTCATCCAATCATTTCTGAATATTTGTATATAAGTGGGTTTACTGTATAAGACACCACTTGAAACACTTGATCCCTGTGACTGATAAGTGTAGCTTGTAACTACAGATTGGTTTGTTTCAGGAATATAATTGGTGATATTTTTAATCCTTAGCCCACCCACCATTGTATCCACCGCCACTAATTGGCTATTAATTGTAAAATTTGCTGAAACTCTATTCGGCTCAAAATCAAATGTTGTACTGCCACCCGTGGGATAGGTAATTTTGTTGAGGCTTCCTGCCCTCATCGCTGGCCATGCCGATTCCCGGTTGGCAAAATCAGTGGGGTTAATAACTCCAGAGGTGATAGATAATTTAGGATATAATTGTGTATTAGTGGAAATGCCATTATTATATCCCCAGTGATCCTTTGAAAATTTCAATTTTCTTGGTACCTGTTCCTGGAAATAATCAAATTTATACGCCGGGATTAAAACTGTTCCCGCACAAGATTGCTCTTTAAGTGAATCTAACCTCAATCGTTTTTTATCTGAAACTATTCCCGAAAAATTTGCATGCACTGTAGAGACATTGTCTGTAAAATAATTGTAATAGAAATTGAATTTTTTATAACAATTACCCTGTATATCCGAAATACTTAAACTCCCCAGCGTTGGTGAACTTTGATTAATATAATCCGTAAGACCTTCATCTAATCCACTTGACCAGTTTGACAGGTCCAGCCTGACTGCGCCTGGTGTAAAATCGATTTTTTCATTTACGCCAGTTATCTTGCTAAGCCTTACACCAGCCATTAGTGTTTTTACTAACTGGTATTTATAATTTACCGGATTTCCCACATCCATTGTAGCAGTAGGGGAGTTACTGGATGAATAAAAAGCATACTTATCACGTTCGTAATTTAAGTTAATGGAAAAATTACCATCAGCTGAAACAATCTTATTAAGATACCAGCTTGATATTACCTGGGCATATGAAGTGCCTCCCATACTTGTATAAGTGGAAGAAACTTCAATAGGATCACAATAAGGTGCAACAGCGCCGTTCATACCAAAATAGTATTTTGTACCGTCCGGTGTAGTTATCGTAAAAGATTCAATACACCGCCCTAAACCTGCCCATGCACCCGGAGAACCATTCCATTGACCGGGAGTATAACTGTATTCAACTTTAAAATCCTGCTCCGGCACAAATATGGGTGTCCTGTCATCATTAAAATAAAATTTGCCCGAATAGCCATTGAAATTAAATGAAAATAAGTCCGGCTCACTATCGAAATTTAACTCTTGCAATAGTACCCCATTTTGAGGATAGATACTGGCAATTCCATAGTCAGAAAAATAGCCATAAGTTTGTTGAAGACTGTTGGTTTGTTTTTCATCGGGTTTACTTTTTACTGTTCTTGTTATAGCTCCGCCGGCAATTAAACTCCACCCCGCTCCTACCCAACTATCATTCTCTTCAACTTTTAATCCTGAAGCGTGATAGCTAAGGCTCACAGGTAACTGCAATGAACCAAATTTTAAGGTATACAAGGGTATCCCGATATTAGGTATACCAGTATGATAGCTTACCGGTATGTCGCCATACTTACCCAATGCAGAGGCATTGGGAGAAGCAATATTTACCTTGCCCAGTACATCGCCGGTGTTTTGTGACGAGACGTTTGTATGTAAACAAAAAATAATGATGATTACCGAAACGAATTGTTTAATGCGAAAGCTGATCATGGATATTTTATTTACCTTTTATTTAATAATGCTTTTTATTTAATTTATGCTGTAACCTATCCTGAATAAAAATGGCTGGCTTGTAGGAATATGTTGCTGACTTAAAAAATCATATAAAATCTGGACATTCGTGCCTTTAAACAATTTTGTCTTTACATTGAACTTTTTTGTAAGACCTAATAATGCGGAACGCTGCCAGACATCTATTTTCTTGAGTGTTGCAATTCTATCAAAATTGTTATTGTAATTCATTTCAAATCCGCCACTGATAAAGAATTGCTTTTTTAATTTCCAGTCAATAAAACTTCTTAAACCAATACCTTCATTTGTAAAATGAATATTACTGATAGAACCCATCCCCAGTTTATAACTCAACCCAAGTCCCGCGATCAATTTATCATTCATTTTAAAACCAATACTAAAACCTATAGCAGTTGTTGATGGCATAAATCCGTCACTCTTTGTAAACTGAAAATTGGTACCATACTCAATCCTTTCTCCAAAAGTTTTTGTTTTTTGGGTATTAGGTTTAAAGTCCGGCATTCCGCCTCCGCTTCCATAACCATTCCCTATCCTGGTCCGTAAACTGCTAAGCTGGCTCTGGGCTGCCTGTAGGTTTTGACTCATTGTTTGCTGGGCATTGCCGCCCCTCCCTGCCATGTTGCTTCTCATTAATTGCTGTACACCGGCCCTTGTCTGCATTCCGGGAATCAGTTGGGCAGTAGCCGATGAAATATCAAACAGGCCTGCCAGCATGCTATTTTTTTGAACAAATTGCTGAAAGCCGGGTATCTTATTTAAAATGACCTTTATAACTTCCTCCGCCTTCTCTGGATCATTGAATATTTGTTTGTAGTTCTTCAGTGTTTCTGCATAATACCACGCTTCTTTATTTATTTTACTGAGGTATTTGCTTTTACCGATATACTGTAAGGCCCCATCAATCAATTGCTTTTTTCTTTCCTTGATAAATTGCTGTATTGCTTCGCTTTTATCTTCCTCTTCATTGAGCGCAGCCATTTTTTTCCTGGCTTCCTGTAAAGGCTCTACCAGTTTTTGATTGATGTATTGCTTTTGTGTTTCTAAATATTTAATACCTGTTGTAAGCTTATCACGATACTCGTCGTGTTGGTTTCGGTACTGCAGGCCTAACTCTTTTCCTTCCTGAAATTTTTGTAATAAAACTCCAAAGGTTAATTGGTTATTTGAAAACAACTTTTCGGCTGCTTCAGGGTTTACCTCCTGTAATAGCTGATGTATTTTATTTTCCCACCTGCTTAACTTGATAAGTGTTTTTTCTGTTTTGTCAATTACCCGGTTACTATACTTATCAATTTTACTATCGATTGCATTGATATAACTAACAGGGATTTGTTGCAGTGATTCAAGGGTACTGTCCACATTTTGTGCCGCTACTGTGCAAAAGCAAAGTAGCATAACTATACAAAATATTATCTGCCTGGTAAGCATTGAGTTAGCTGGTTTTGTGGTTCAGAACGGATACATTAGCAGACCATTATTATTCCCCATCAAAAGAGAAATAAGCCATGGATGAATAACATATTTGAAAGGCAATTTTACAACTAGTTACTAACGTATCCGATTACACGATGAACCTAAAATTAGTTTTCGACATAAACAAAAAAATAAATCCTGCATGGTTGAAAATTTTTTTTAATAAACTATGCCGGCATTTATTTTGATGAAAAACACAGGGAATAATATTGAGTATAAATAGTTTGAAAAATAGTATTTTCCGTATGTAGTTTTTTATAGAAATAAGTAATTATAAAAAATTGCACTGGAATAATTTGGAATAAATATTTGATTATTTTAAAAAATCCTGGATTTTTAGAAGATATTAAAGCGAATAATTTTAGGAGGATTAAAAAACAATGTCAATTGTTATTATAATTGACGTTGCTAATAAAAAAAGGAGCAGATGTTTTTTTGAAGAGACTTAGAACCTGTTTGAATTAGTTAAAATATTTATTCTATTGTATAATTAAAGTTCAAAAAATGTATGCAGTACAAGTGAGTGACACAACGATGATGCCATGAAAAATAAAGGCTGGTATCAAAAATAAATAACCCAAAAGCTTCTCATTGATTCAGTTTCTTAATAAAAACACAACAATAAAAATTTCAACCAATGAAATAAAAACTTCTTTTATAAGAATATAAGATAGTTAGTCAGAAGAAAATATTTTATTAACAACTTTCTACAATACTTTATACAACTTTCACGCCTACGCTATGAACTGCTGCTGCCATTTCCTTAATGAGCGACGCATCTTTTTCAATGGCATTGCCTACCACAATTAAATCGGCTCCTGCCTTGCAATTAAGATAGGCTTT
>JAYTTI010000208.1:0-38097 GCA_043745405.1 Ferruginibacter sp.
GAAGTTAATGAGAAACAATACACTGAATTTAACAATAGTTACGGCAGTTACAATACTTGGAAAAACACATTAAAGTTTGGCACAGGCATAATAGGAAAACATTTTACTATCGACGGAAGACTGAGTCATATCAGCAGCAATGGCTACATTGACCGTGCAGCAACAAACCTTAAATCTTTTTATTTTAGTACAGCTTATGTTGATGAAAAAAATTCACTGCGTTTAAACATATTTTCTGGTAAAGAAAAAACATACCAGGCATGGAACGGAGTTCCGGAAAGTTATTTAAAAACAGACCGTACTTATAATATTTCAGGACAAGAGCAGCCGGGAACACCCTACGCTAACGAAACTGACAACTATACACAAACACACTACCAGTTATTTTACAATCACCTGTTTAATAAATACTGGAAAGCAAATGCAGCCATTTTTTTAACCAAAGGAAAGGGTTACTACGAAGAATACAGGGCCAACCAGGCATTATCCAATTATGGTTTAGAAGATTATATTGATGGTACTGATACCATTACAAGCACCAACCTTGTGCGGCGTAAATGGTTAGATAATAATTTTTATGGAACTATTTTTTCTTTACAATATTTAAAAAATAAAACTCAATTTACTTTTGGTGGAGGATGGAATCAATATGATGGAAAGCATTATGGTGAAATAATCTCAGCTACGGTGCAGCCTGCCGTTCCACTAAATTATAAATGGTATGGTGATTTGCCTGCACATAAAAAAGACCTCTCCCTTTATACAAAATTAACACAACAGCTAAGTGATCATTGGCAATTATTTGCCGACATGCAACTAAGAAATGTTGATTACACAATCAATGGTTTTAACGATAACCCTTCGTTGGTTATTAAAAACAATTATACTTTTCTAAACCCTAAAATAGGTTTTACTTATTTCAACAAAAACTGGCAGGTATATGCCTCATATGCCCTCGCAGGCAAAGAACCCAACAGGGATGATTTTGAAGCCGGCAAAACGCAGCAACCTAAACAGGAAACTTTAAATGATTGGGAATTAGGGGTTGAAAGAAAAAGCAAAAGCTTTTCATACGGTGCTAATTTGTATTACATGAAATACAATAATCAATTGGTATTGATTGGCAATATTAATGATGTAGGGTCTTACACCAGAACCAATATTGACGATAGTTACAGGGCAGGTATTGAATTACAGGGAACATGGATAATAAATACTTACTTAAACATAGCTGCCAACTTAACCTTTAGCCAAAATAAAATTAAAAACTTTACAGAGTTGATAGATGATTATGATAACGGAGGCACAGTAAGCAACCAATATAGCAAAACGGATATCTCTTTTTCACCAGCAATTGTAGGTGCAGGCAGTATCAATATTATTCCGGTTAAAAATGGAGAGATCAGTTTACTTAGTAAATATGTCAGCCGCCAGTATTTGGATAATACTTCTCAAACAAACAGGAGCCTGGATGCCTATTATTTGCAGGATATTCGACTGAGCTATACTATCTTTTCTACAAAAATTTTAAAAGCGGTCAATGTTATTGTTCAGTTCAATAATATATTTAATAAACAATACGAAGCTAATGGCTATACATTTAGTTATTACTATGGAGGGCTGACTACGGAAAACTATTATTTTCCTATGGCACCATTTAATTGCATGGTTGGTTTAAGCATGCGGTTTTGATGTATGATATTTTGATGTCTGATGTATGATGTATTTTAATTACGTCAGTATTTTTATTTGAAGTATTTATAATCTAGGTTTATATCTTTAGTTGCATTCAAACATCAGACATCCAAAAATCAGACATCAGACATTAATTACACTTTAAAAGTATCTCTCCAATACAACATTCCGCCGGTTAAATTTTTCACATTGATAAACCCAATGGTTTCCAAAATAAGGCATGCCTGCCCGCTGCGATTTCCACTTCTGCAATAAAGAATAAGTTCTTCATTTTTTAATTCTTCCAAATCATCTAGCTGCATGGATTGTATATTACCTAAGGGTACCAATGTACCGCCAATATTAAACTCTGTATTTTCATACGGCTCACGTACGTCTATTATATGTAGCTGTTCACCGGCCTCCATTCGTGTCTTTACTTCTTCTGCTGTTATCGTTGTCATTATTTATCAATTGGTTTTGTAATTGTAGTAGTTACTGAATCGTTGGGCAGTATCATAACCTGTGAAATATAAATATCCATCAACTGCCCGGGATGAATAAAAATAGCTTTTTTGTCATCATTATACCTGTCGGGGCTTTGCTTGTAAATAAAGGCCGTGGCTGTATCTTTTATGGCATCTTTAGCAACAACTGCACCAATATTAATCCCACTTAATTCTAGTTCTGCTTTTCCCTCTGCATAGGTTTTACCAACAAGGTTTGGCACCGGTATTTGTTCATTCTGCAGTCCGCCTGCTATTACCAACGATATTTTACTTCCCCAAACTACTTTTGACCCTGCAGTTATTTTTGCACCCATATATAACTGCTCTAAAACCGAGCCCTTCATAAAATCTGGTTTAAAGGTAGTATCACCTAATTGAAGATGACTTCGCTTCAACAATTCCAATGCAAAACCCAGGCTTTTGCCCTGCAGTTCAGGCATTATGATCATTGGCGGTGTATAACGGTTAACCGTTAAAAAAACAGTGCGGTTAACCTTTACTGTTGCATTGGCATCAGGCAATTGCTTTATAACAATACCACGTTGCAAAGTATCTGTAAAGATGGAATCCTGGATGGTGACGTCAAAACCTTTGCTCTCTAATAATTTAATGGCTTCATCTGTATGCTTACCCTTCACTGCAGGCACCGTTAAATATTCGCCATGATTGGTTATCCATCCCAGGGCTTGTAATATAAAAAATATCAGCAATAGCCCCAACGCACCGGCAGCTAAAAGGTTAACCCAAAAAGGACGGTCTGTTATAAATTTAAACATATTTTTTGTTCAGCTTTTATGTGTAAGCGTTCCCTAAAGAACGTACAATTGGGCATATAATTATTTATAAAAACATTCTTCTATTAAAGCACTGTAAAAATCTTTTAAAGTCCAGCCCAATGCTCTTACCTGTTGTGGAACAATACTTGCCTCTGTTTGGCCAGGTACAGTATTTATTTCTAACATATATGGATTTGCTGCTGCTTCATTATAAATAAAATCTATCCGCACTATACCCTTGCAATTAAAAACAGCGTAGGCTTTTTTTGCAGCCTCTCTTACTTTCTCAGCAATTGACTTATCAACTACTGCAGGGGTAACTTCTTCACTTGCGCCGTTGTATTTTGCCTCATAATCAAAAAAATCTTTTTTTGTCAGAATTTCTGTTATGGGTAAAGTAATAACCTGGCCCTTTGTTTTAAAAACACCAATGGTAAATTCCCTGCCCTTTATAAATTCTTCTACCAATACCTGTTCATCTTCTTTAAATGCCTTATCCAACGCACCCTGTAAATCGGTCGCCTCATTTACTTTGCTCATACCGATACTACTGCCGCCATTATTAGGCTTTACAAACAGAGGTAATTTTAATTCCTTTAAAATAGCAGTTGCACTATTAGGTATATTTTTAAACAAATGCAAAGACTTTGCCACATGCATGCCGGCAAAAGCGGCTACTGCAACAGTATATCGTTTATTAAAAGTCAAGGCAGAACTGGCTGCATCGCAACTTGTATACGGAATGTTTAAGCAATCAAAATATCCCTGTAGTTTTCCATCTTCGCCGGGCGTACCGTGCATGCCAACCAATACAGCATCAAAGTTTATTTTCTTTCCATCAATGGTAATAGAAAAATCATTTTTATCAACAGCAGTTTTTTCTCCTGCAGGTGTAGTATAAAACCAACCAGCTGGCGATATATCAATTGTATAGCTGATCCATTTTTCAGTATCGATATTTTTTTCGATAGTAGCGGCTGTTTTATAAGATATTACAGATTCTCCAGAATAACCACCTGTAATTAAAGCTATTGTTTTCTTCATTTGTGTAGAAAAGGGTTGATTAAGCAAAGAAACGAAAATTGTTTATAGTTTCAAGCTATAAAGCAGCGTTTCTCAATTGTTTATGATTTTGAAGTATACAACGTAAAATCATTCAGCAAAATCTTTATAAATATTGATGAAAACTTAGAGGAGTTTTACTTTCAGCTACTATCGAAGTTTCATGGGCAACTATTGATAGATATTCAGTCATGATTCATTACCCTAACCACCGGTAAGTACCACTATAATTTACTTACATTGCTATTTCTAATTGGTTTCCATTTCCCTTTAGTAAAAAACACATTCCCAAATTTAGGCGAAGGAAATACATAATAAAAAGACCATATACTCCGATAAAGGGTTGGCACATCCTCGATTATGTGGTGTCGAGGGGTATCCACACTTAAAACTATTCTTGGGCCTTTATAAGCTTCTAAAAACTTTACATTTCCCCGATACATTTTCGTTACTTTTTCTTTGTCTGTTAAATAAAATAAAAATTCATTTTTCTTAGTGATTTCAAAAACGAAAATGATTGTATTGCCAGTCAGCTTGTTTACCAAGAAATTTTCCTCTGTCAATAATATACTCTCCATAAATGTCATCCTGGTTAAGTTTCTTTTTATCTGTAAAGAAGTGGCTCAACATTACTAAAATTATCAAACCAAATACTCCAAACCAAATCAACCCAATTAGTTTCCCGAAAGCATTATTTTTTGTAATCAGCCATACTAATAACATAATCCCCGTTAATGAGATCAGTATAATTATAAAAAATAAGCCAAATCCAAATCCCATCATTTTTTATTTTATTTGTCGAATGATGTGTTTTGAGATTACACGGGTCAGGTGTAATACATTTCAGTAATTCTTATGTTTTTGTTTACTATTTATCTTTCCAATTTAAAACCCTTATCTGTCGCTGGCCGCATAGCAGCATTGGCTACTTTATACCCCGTTCTATACATCCAATCAGCCATCTTTTTCAATTTGGGATAGTTTATATTTTGGGCATTATCCTGCGGTGTATGGTAGTCGGGATGTAAAAGGCTGGTATACATAATTGCCGGAATACCCAATCTTGCGTAAGGAAGATGATCACTTCTAAAATACCATCCTTCAATATGGCTCGGTTCGTCCCATGTTGTATCCAGTTTAAAATTGGGGCCTTCTTTATTGGCAGCGAATGCCATATTTGCCAGATCAAGTGAATTTCTATGCGGTGGTTTTACTCCTAAAATAGCTGCACTATCGGTATTATTTCTGCCAATCATATCCCCATTTAAAACGGCAATAATATTTTTGATTGGCACTGTTGGGTTTGCGGAAAAATATCTTGATCCAAATAAACCCCTTTCTTCAGCGCCATGAATTACAAATAACACCGATCTTTTAGAAGGGTATTTTACAAAGGCCCTGGCATTGGCAAGCATGGCTACATCAACACTGCCGTTATCATCTGCGCCATAATAAATGGAGTCATTTTTTATCGTATTCCTGATACCATGTGCATCGGAATGACCGCTGTATAAGAGGTACTCAGATTTCAACTTTTCATCTGTTCCGTTAACCATGCCAATAATGTTTACAGATGGATAGGAATATTTTGAAACGATGAGGTTTATTTTTATCGTTGCGGTATTATTCTGTAACTCTTTTTTAGCATTGGCATGAAGCCATATAACCGGTAAAACAGCAGTTACATTTTGATTGGGCGCCCCTTCAATATCGTAACTGCCCCTTTTGTAATTTTCTGCTGCATCATCCCATGCTTTTTCCCCTGTTTCATCTGCAATAAAAATTATAGCCGCGGCTCCTTTTCTAAACAGGGGAGCGCCATACTTAGTAAAAATATACCTGTTGTAACGCCAGGTTGGTAAAGAAATATCCAGGTTAATCCCTTTTGAATTTGCTTCTACTGCAACTACTCTATCTTTTACATCAATCGCATTTGTATCAATATCTGCTGCATTGCCCAAATAAACAATAGGTGCATCCAGGTTAATATTTGCCATTTGTGCAACAGCTACATTTTGCCATAATTTTAAGGAAACATCATTTATTTCTATGCTTGAATTGTTAGCAAGCTGGCTGCGCAGTAAAGTAAAATATTGAAAATAAGTGCCGTCATCGCCTGCCGGTTTTAAACCGATGGCCCTGAATTTTTCTCCAAGCCACATGGAAGCCTTTAGTTCATCCAAAGTTCCTGCAGAACGGCCGTTGAAATGAGCATCAGCCAATGCATATAAATCATTTTTTAAATCTTCCATGCGTATCAAATTCAATCCGGGAGGATTGTTGAATTGGGCTAACAAAGAACTTGTCATTATCAGCAGCGAAAACAATACATTAATTCTTTTCATTTTTATGGAAATTATCAAGGTTGTTATTTTAAAAACTGCAAGCTGTTATTAGATTTCGTATACATAAGATTACTCCATCTCTTCAATTCCTTCATTGCCTGAATCAAGTACCAGTTTCCAGTTACCATCCGGCTGCTTCTTCCAAATGTTTACATAAGTGCCATGTATAAGGGTATCTTTATTTTTTAGTGAAACAGTGTACACACCATAGGTATAGCCAAGCTCGCCAGACTCAGCTAAAGCAGCTCCCTTGGGTTGCCAATGCATAATATAAGAACTATCATTGGCCTGGCTTATAAAATTTATAGCATTTCCCCCTACAAGTGGGTAGGTATTTGGCCTTAGTAATACACCGTTACTATCAAGAAACTGCAGTAAGGCATTCCGGTTTCCTTTTTCCTGGCTAAGTTTTGAAAAAGAAATTTCTGCAGCTACCATTTCTGCCTTTAGTTCATCGTGGTTATTGTTTTCCTTCTTTTTAAAGCAGGCACAAAACAATACAACCGTCATAATACCAAAAAATAATTTCTTTATATCCATAATTTCTTTATAAAAAAAGGCGAAAGTATTTTACAATACCCTCGCCACGATGCAGGAAATATCACCTGCCTAAATAAGCCCGAAGGCTTTAAATTAATTTATTATATTCCGCACCCATCAATTAAACGTGCAATCTTTCTTTTTTTCCCATCAACACTTCTACGGTTTCTACATACATTTCGTCAGGCACGCAACAATCTACCGGGCAAACCGCAGCACATTGAGGTTCTTCGTGAAATCCCTGGCACTCTGTACATTTATTAGGTGTAATATAATAGGTATCTGTACTTACCGGGGCGTTCCGTTTATCAGCATCTACCTGTGTTCCATCCAACAAGGTAAATAAACCCTTTACACTGGTGCCATCTGCAATGGCCCATTCTACTCCGCCTTCATAAATGGCGTTGTTTGGGCATTCAGGTTCGCAGGCACCACAATTAATACATTCATCTGTTATTTTAATAGCCATTACTTTTGATTTAGAAATTTGAAATTGCGAATTTTGCAATACAAAATAAGATTATCGGGATGAAATTACAAAATCGAATTGAATTATTATTAAAGCTACAGGAATATTTAGAAGAAAACGGTGAAGAATGGCAAATGGTAAAATATACTGCATCCATACACAATGGCTGGTTTACACCCCTCTTTATTGATTTGGCCGTAAAAAATATTATTGAACAATTTTTATCTAAAGATAAATTGGCAAAGTGGGTAAACCATTATTACGTTGATGATACCATTGTGCCAAAAAATGTAGGCATAGTAATGGCAGGAAATATACCCCTGGTTGGCTTTCATGATTTTTTATGTGTGTTTATAAGCGGCCATATGCAAACCATTAAGCTGTCTTCAAAAGATGATATTTTATTAAAGCATTTAATTAAAAAAATGTACAGTTGGGAGGTAACCATGCAAAACTATATCTCTTTTGCCCCCATCTTAAAAGGCTGCGATGCCTATATTGCTACAGGCAGTAATAACAGTGCCCGTTACTTTGACTACTATTTTTTAAAATATCCAAGCATCATCCGAAAAAACCGCACTTCGGTTGCCATATTAAAAGGCAATGAAACTACTGATATACTGGAAAAATTGTCAGATGATATACATGCTTTCTTCGGGCTTGGTTGCAGAAATGTCACAAAAATATTTGTTCCGCAGGGGTACGACTTTGTTCCGCTGTTACAATCTTTTAACCATTATAAATATTTTGCAGATCACCATAAATACAGAAACAATTACGACTATAATTTGTCTATACAAATAATGAATAACCGATTTTACATGACCAACGAAACTACTTTATTGGTAGAAGGTGATGCCCTGTTTTCGCCCATAAGCCAATTGAACTATAGCTTTTACAGTGAAATTGACGGTCTTCTTTCCACGTTAAAGCACCAAGAAGAAATACAATGTATAGCGGGTATTGATATTCCTTTTGGAAAAGCACAATGTCCGGAACTATTAGATTATGCAGATGGTATAGATACTATGCAATTTTTACTAACTTTATAGTGTATCTACGAAGGCCTTACTAATTAATTGTTAAAGCTGCCTGTCGGTAAATAACAATTTGTCAGAGCATCGTTACTTTGTATAGTCAGGCATAAAATTAGATAGTATTGTTTGGCGTTAATACTATTAACTTAAAAAATAAAATTTATACAAATGAAACTTAAACAGGTATTTTTTACCATTGCTATCAGCGCTTTAACTGCATTTGGAGTAATGTGGGGTTACGGTAAATTTGTAACAGGCAATAACAATTTTGCAGGACAGGAAAAAGGAGTTGTTCCATCTAACTACAAACTCGCAGGACTTAAAGATAGTAATACACCACCTCCAGGAGCAATAGATTTTACCCAGCCTGCCGCTGCTGCATTGCCAACAGTTGTACACATAAAAACCAAAACCAATGCAAAGCAGGTAAGTAATAATTTACCAAAAACACGTCCTAATAATCCATTCAGCGATCTTTTTGATGATGATATGCTGCAACAGTTTTTCGGCAACAGAAATGGTGGCTATGTTCCTGAACAAAGGGCGTCGGGTTCTGGTGTAATTATTAGCCAGGATGGTTATATAGTTACCAATAACCATGTGGTAGAAAATGCGGATGAATTGACTGTAACACTTAACAACAAAAAATCTTATACTGCAAAAGTAATAGGCAGGGACCCTGCATACGATCTTGCTGTTGTAAAGATTGAAGGGACTGGTTTGCCTTTTCTTTTGTATGGTAATTCCGATGATGTAAAAGTTGGGCAATGGGTACTTGCATTAGGTTACCCTCTAAATTTAGAAACAACAGTAACTGCAGGTATCGTTAGTGCCAAATCAAGAAGCCTGGGTTTAAACAAAAGCACTAAAACGAACTCAGCTGTTGAATCTTTTATTCAAACCGATGCAGCGGTAAACCAGGGCAATAGCGGTGGCGCTTTGATCAACACAAATGGCGAACTGGTTGGTATTAATTCTGCCATTGCTTCTCCTACAGGATATTATTCAGGCTACTCATACGCTATTCCGGTAAATATTGTAAAAAAGGTTGTAGATGATTTGATAAAGTATGGTAATGTGCAAAGAGGTTTTTTAGGTGTTGCTACTTCAAATACCTATGATCTTCCTGAAACAGAAAAAACAAGGCTTAAACTTAAATATTCCGGCGATGGTCTGGTAATTACCGGCGTTAGTGATAACAGTGCGGCTGTTGAAGCTGGTTTAAAAAAGGGTGATATCATTAAAAGTGTTAATGGTGTTAATGTAACCTTGCCATCCGAATTACAAGAATTGGTTACCCGTTATAAACCTAGTGATAAAATAAAAATACTGTACTCAAGAGATGGAAAGGATGTTACTACTACTGCTACTTTAAAAAATAATATCGGCACTTTTGAAATTGTAAAACAAGAAAATACCATCTTATCAAAATTAGGTGCTGAGTTTGTAAACTTAGATGTGAAAAAAGCAAAAGAATATGGCGTACCCGGCGGTGTTGTAGTTAAAAAAATATCAGACGGTGCATTAAGCGATCAAACAAGAATGAGGGATGGATTTGTTATTGTAAAAGTGAATGACGCAGATATTAAAAATCTTGATGACCTTAATAAAGCGTTAGGTGCGGCGAAAACAATAACCATCAGCGGTTTTTATCCTGGCTCTGACGGCTTGTATGATTACCCGATTTCTTTAGATGGCGAGTAATAAATAGTATTTAAAATAAAATAAAAAATGTCAAAACATGCAATATGTTTTGACATTTTTATTAATTCTATTGAAGCAATCACTTACGTGATTATTACTTTTTGCATCACATCACCGCCACGGATATCATCAATAATATCAATGCCTTCAGTTATTTTACCAAAGCAAGTATGTACACCATCAAGATGCTGGTTTCCCCTGCGGTTATGACAAATGAAAAACTGCGATCCCCCGGTATCCCTGCCACGGTGAGCCATTGATAAAACGCCACGGTCATGTATTTGTTTGGCACCTTTTAACTCACAATTAATGGTGTATCCGGGGCCACCGGCACCTGTTCCGTCAGGGCAACCTCCCTGTATCATAAAATTTGGTATTACACGGTGAAAAGTTAATCCGTCATAGAAACCTTCACTGACCAGTTTTTTAAAATTGGCTGCCGCAATGGGGGCATCATCGTCGTATAATTCAAATTTTAAAACGCCTTTGGCAGTATGTATTTCGCCTGTTGTAAGTTTTACTTCGCTCATTATTATTTATTTTATTTGTGCGAAAGTAGCATTTAGTAGCCAATTGACATTACAAAAAATGCAGCATTATCAGCAATAACTATTAATGAAATTATTATTAAAATACTTCATTAATTATAACTGCATTATTATTAAAGCTAAAACTATTACCTGCCACTCTATTAAGCAATGATTTTGCTACAGGTGCATTTGGAGATAATAAATAAACGGTTTCATTTTTAAACAATATTTTACCAAGTCCTGCAGCAATAAAAAAATTGAAATTATGACAACAAACAATGCTGCCTGTTGTAACAGATGCATGTACGGTATTGTTATCAACAGCAAGCAATGCAGCCAGTTCATTTTTATTTGCCGCTAATTGACGGGCATACATATCTTTTTCCAGGTGGCTTATGGCCCGGCCGGTTTCATATTTGTCGCCTGCACTGCTTTTTTCTTCGCTATTGGCAGCATCCTGTGCATTTTGCATTGCCTGCAGTGCAGCATTAATACGCTGCTGAATGATTTCAATACAATGCTGATACAGTTCTTTTTTATATCGGAGTTTTTCTTCTATACTCATTTAGTAATATTACTACGTAAATTAAGTTTGAGTTATGGTAATAAAAAAACCGAAACAATATTTCGGTTTTTTTTACACAGTTTATCAGCAGCTATAAAACTGCTACTGAACAATAAAATATTTATTTTTTAGAATCATTTCTTTTTACAAATTGCTCAGTGGGCAATTTGTAAAAACTCATTAAAAAACCTATTTTCCCATCTTTCAATCTCCAGCTATCACTGTATAATACGGAATCTCTTTTGCCACCTTTTTCTACCCATTTGTTATAGGTTGTAATCATCACCCAGTCTTCATTGCTCTGCCTGTCGTGTAAAGAAACAGCAGATAAAATATCATTAGAGGTAGAATCGTACATATTTCTGTTCTTTATCAACTTTTCATTAATCTGGTTGTTAAGTACTATAATTTCATCCCTGTCAGTCGGTATTCGTAATCTAATGGTATCGGCACAAAGGCTTGCAATTTTATTTGCATCTTTATGATCCCATGCATAGTAAAAGTCAATAACGGTTTTAATATTATCGGAATTACCAATTTCCCAATCGCTATATCTTACCGGGTAAGCATATACTGGTTTTGTTTTTTCAACAGCAGCAATTGCAGGTGCAGCAGAAGAAGTTGTATCAGTAGCAGTAGGAGTTTCAGCTTTTTTATCGCTGCAGGAAGAAAAGATGCAAATCCCGGTGAATAAATAAATAATTTTTTTCATCATTTGTTAGGTTAATTCTTTGGTGATTTAAACGATTGATGGATTTAAATTATTATTTTTTTTGTAAATAAATAGTTTTTAACATATCCGCTTCAAAAATCCAGGGGCTTAATTATGTTTTGAAGCTGCTCCCCTGTTGATTAACTGGCCACATGCTTTTTTTGAACTATTTATTTAGCTGGCATATTTGGATAAGGTTACCACAGGTATCATCAAAAACAGCTATAGAAACAGGACCCGCATTGGTAATTTTGGTTGTAAACACAACGTCTAATTTTTCAAGCCTTTCAAATTCAGCTGCAATATCATCTGTAAAAAAAACAGCTCCCGGTATCTTCTGTTTGTATATTTCGGCCTGAAAAATTTGTGCGGCAGGGTTATTATTTGGTTCAAGCAACAATTCAATTTCACCACTTCCATCAGGTGAAACAACTGTAAGCCATTTAAACTCGCCCAGCGGTATGTCGTTTTTTTTTACAAAACCTAAAACTTCTGTATAAAATTTCAAAGCCTTATCCTGATTATTTACAAAAATACTTGCACGCTTGATTTTCATTTTGAATGTATTTTATTTTGTAGTAATTGATAATTAGTTTTTTATTTGTGGTGAAGAATTTATTTTATGATAATAAATATAAGAAACTATCAGAATTGCCAATACCAGTAGCGGAAAAAATGTTAACCCTGTTAAACCATCCACTGACCAGTAGCTGATAAATGCAGCAATAAAATCAAATGCCAGGCCTGCATAGGCCCATTCCTTAACAGGGGCAGGTACTTGTGGAATAAGTATAGCAAGTGTTCCTAAAACTTTAAAGACAGTCAGCATCATTCCAAAATAAGGTGGATAACCTAAATGCCGTATACCTTCTTTTGCCATTTCAGTTTGTGAAGTAAATGCGGGCATTACACCTTCAAACAAAAAGATGATAATTGTTGATACCCAAAAAATAATTTTTGCAGATTTCACTGTGCTGTATTTTAATAGCTAAAGATTAATTTAATTTGTTTTTTCAAAGTTAAGTATCCGGTGGTTACCAAACTTATCTGTAAGCCCTCCAAATAATGCACCCCAAAAAGTGTTTTCCAAAGGATGTGTGGCTTTACCTTTTGCCGAAAGTTTTTTTAATTTTTTATTTCTTCTTCGGCTTGCTTAGGTTTTCCATCACCCTTGCTTTAACAATTTTTTTTATCAGAGCAACAGGTACAGGATTATTAAGTTCAAATTGTATGGTACCTTTTGAAGTTTTGTAGCCTTTTAACTCTTCGGCCATTGTGGCTATTAATGATGCATTGCCCGGAAATAAACTATAATGATTTTTAAAGCCTGCAAAATAAACAAGCATACCGTTTAACCTAAAAGCAGGCATTCCATAACTAATCACTTCTTCAGCGCCAGGTGCAGTGGCTTTAATTATTTGCCGTAGTTTTTCAAGCTTAATTTGCACATTTTCGGGCTGTAGCGAAAGGTAAGTATCTATGTCTTTTATTGAAGTATCCATAAAATATTATTGGCTTAACAATTATTTTACTAGTTTTTTTCTACATAGTTTTTATAGGAGTTTAATATAGCCTGCCAGCCACCCTTTTGCAGTTCAATAGGGTTGGTATCTTCAGCTTCAAAGGTTTCAATAACATCATACTTATTGCCATTTTTTACAAATAATACTTTTACATTTCTGCCATCAGCTAAATTGTATTCAATAATTTCATTTGTTTTTACAACAATGTAAATACCTTCCAGGTCAAAACCCATGCTGCCATCCCGGGCTTCCATCCGAAAACTAAATTTACCCCCAACACTTAAATCATTTACTGCAGCAGGCGCACACCAGTCATCAGATGCAAAATTCCAGTTTATAATATGTTCGGGGGTTGTCCAGTATTGCCATATTTTTTCTATTTGCGTACTTATTGTTGCTTCAACTATTATTGCTGTTTTCATTACTGTATATTTTATTTTTGGTAATTATTATTGCTGCAATATAAGCCCATTCAATTTAGCTGGCAGGTAAACTGTCAAGGTTTATTACAGCTTGGTTTACTACCATTTTTTTTATCGCTTTTTTTGCACGTTCCTTTGCAATTTTCTTTTTATAGGCAAACCATTTTTTGTCGTTTATTTTTCGCAACAGGTTATCAATGTTGCGCAATATGGCAATGTACCACACTCCTTTTAATTTAACAGGAATACTGTTGGCCAATGTTCTAACGGCCAAACCAAAACCACCCGTCAGGTATTCAATATGATGCCAGTAGCCACTTGGCATAAACAAAGTATCGCCATGCTCTAAAACAGCACTCATGCCTTTTACATATTTTAACCCGGGATATTCTTTGTAGTCCGGATGATCTACGTCTACTGTTGAATGCACATTAAATGGCAGGCGGTACAACAAGGTTGATTGATCGGGCGGAAAAAGTAATACTCTTTTTGTGCCGTGAAACTGTGTAAGAAATACATTGCCCATATCAATATCCTGGTGCATGCGAACAATAGACTTTGGTGGGCCAAAAAACATGAATGGAATTTTTACGTAGCCTTTTACTATTTCAGGATAATCAAAGTCTTTAAGCAGTTCTGGTTTATATTTAAAAACAGGAAATAAAAATAAACGTAAATCAGATGGCTCCCGCTCAATAAGATTAAGGTAGTCATCAAAGCGCATTATTTCGTTTGGCTCCTGCAAGGTTTTGGAAAGGTCTTCTTTACGGTTCCCAAAAAGGCCCACCTCAATATTGCCCATCGACTGTTTAAAAAAATTCATAGTCCATTTCGTATAAGCAGGGTAAGGTTTCCACAAGCCACGAAGCACAACGGGCTTTTGAGGATTATAATACTCTTCATAAAACTCTTCCCGGGTAATTGCAGTACCATCCACAATAGGAACAGAGGTTTGTACATCAAGTGCCATATACATCATTTAAAAGCATAATAAAATTAATAAACTATTTTGTTTGCTCATATTAAAAAGGCCATTATTTTAAATAAGAGGAGGTTCATCAAAGTTTTGAGCAGCTAAGTATACAATTAAGAACTAAATTGTTTAAATAAGTAAAAAACCGGTAAATTAATAAAAGATAAAGAAAAGCATTTCACAAAAGCTTATGTACCTTTCGTCTTAAATATATTAAAGGATAAAGGCCACAGAATAGTATAGCAATGCCCGGTGATTATATAAAAAGCACGTTTTAAAAAATGTTTTCTTAAATGATTAACAATTCAAAGTATTGTATGAAAAAAATTTTTTCAAGTGTAGCCCTCCTGGTCGTTTTTCATAATACCAATGCACAGTCTATTAATAAAATAATAAAAGAAAAAGAAGTCAGGCGTATTGAAGAAATACTCTCTTCAGATGATATGCAGGGCCGGCGAACATTTACGTCAGGCATAGAAAAGGCATCTGCATTTATTGAATCGGAATTTAAAAAAATTGGACTGCAAACTTTTAACGGTGCTGCAAATTACCGGCAGGAATTTTTTATGTACCAATCCACCACTACCAGTACAAAAATTGTTATTGACGGTAGCACTATAGCTGATTCACTGGTCGCTTGTTTTTCGTATGAACCTACCATTTCACTAACAGAAAAAAGTGATGTGGAAGTAGTTAGTATAAAAGAGGGCGAGAGATTTGGCACTAAATTTTACCAATATTACCAGAGCAAAAAAAACTTACTGGTATTAGTTGATACAAGTTTTAAAAGCCGTTTAAAAAATATACAAAAGTTTGAAAGAACTTCTGCTCAACCTGGTAAAAATATAGTGGTATTTGTTTTTGGCCCTACTCAGGCAACTACTTTTTCAATTGATGTTAATAATGCCATACAACAAAAAGCTTTAAACAATGTGGTAGGTGTTTTACCAGGTAAAAGCAAGCCGGATGAATACGTAGTTTTTTCGGGCCATTATGATCATCTTGGAACCGGCTCGCCCGCAGAAGGTGTACCGCATGATACCAAAGATTCTATTTATAATGGAGCAAACGATGACGCAGCCGGCTCTACAGCAGTTATAATGCTGGCACAATACTTTAAGAAGCTTAACAGTAATGAACGTACTATAATATTTGTAACATTTGTTGCAGAAGAACTTGGTGGTTTTGGTTCGCAATATTTTTCAAAACAAATGGTGCCAGAAAAAGTTATGGCGATGTTTAATATAGAAATGATAGGTACAGAATCAAAATGGGGTACCAACTCTGCTTATATTACCGGTTTCGAAAAATCGGATATGGGGAAAATATTACAGAAAAATTTAACCGGATCATCCTTTGTATTTTATGCTGATCCTTATCCTGATCAACAATTATTTTACCGTTCAGATAATGCAACACTGGCAAAGCTTGGAGTTCCTGCACATACTATCTCTACTTCTAAAATGGATAATGAACCAAACTACCACCATGCAAGCGATGAAATAGACACACTTGATATCAGTAACATGACGGAAATAATTAAGTCTATTGCAATAAGTTCTACCAGTATTATCACTGGACAGGATACGCCTTCTAGGGTAGATACAACGCAAATAAGATAAACTTGCTTTTTCACACAACGAAACAAGGATACAAAATACACAAAGGATTTGATTGCATAGAGTTCTCTTTTGCGGCCTTTGTTTTCGTTGTCAGCTTCCCCGAAAATGTCGGGACACGTGTGTGAAATAAATTCATTTGATTAAGTAACCACCAAGTCTTTTTCCTTTCTCCCTGCTTTTATTTCTTCAAACTTATTATCATAATCTTCCCTGATTGTTCCCATCCACCTGTCCCAGATTAAAGTATACAGGCCATAATTTCCTTTAAAATGCTGGTGATGCTGATTATGGTTTGCCGATGTATTGATCCACCTGCCGATACGGCCTTTACTGAAACCTTTGGGGTAAAGTTCCCACCCAAGATGGCCATAAACATTGTAGAGTATCATAAAAAGAAAGAAGATGCCCAGGTGGAATTTTGTGATTGGAATGGTAAAATGAAAAATTATTACAATACCCGCTTCAACCACTGCCTCAAGCGGATGAAAAGCATAGGCAGCCCATGGAGATGGGTTGATGGATTTATGATGAATAAGGTGCACAAAATTGAACAATTTTGGGTAGTGCATTAAACGATGCATCCAATAAAAATAAGCATCGTGCATAAAAAACATGATGGGATATGCACCAAAAAAATAAACCCACCCATACTGGTGAATATCCGTATAAAAAGTGGTGTGCGGCCTTATGGTGTTATTAAAAAGAAGCAAATAAGTTACAAAAGAAAAAACAAAAACAGTCAGTATAGAAAAGCCAATCTCCCGGGCATAATCTTTCGGTTTAGGCAAGCGTTGCTGTATTTTTTTATACCACCATCGCCTTTTCATCAATACATAAAACACAATGAAAGCTACGCCAGCCGCCACCAGATAGCGAATGCCGATTAGTTTTACAAAAAAGAAATACTTAGATAAATCCATACACAAATTTAATTCAACGGGTTTTAAAAACGAGCAAATATTTCCTTAAATGTATTCAACACTTTTAAACCGTTACAATTTAGTATCCTTGCAAAAGAAATGGTACTGCTACAACGAAGGATTCATTCAACAATTGTATTTTTAAACAAACGTCAAGTATGCTTTACAAACGAATGCCGATAGAAAAAGAATCACCAGAAGAAATTGGTTACGATACTATCCAGTACAATCTTTCAGAAAGTTCTGTTACCGATTTAAAAATGAGCGAATTAAACCTGTCACTCAACAATCTTAGTTTAGAATATATTGGCCATAGGGGTAAGCCTGAATTAAGGAACTTAATTATAAAAGGATGCAGTAATCTCGATAAAGAAAATGTATTGGTTACAAATGGTGCGGCAGGTGCATTGTTTATTATAAATACCTCTTTGCTTACAGCAAGCGATCACTTAATTGTTGTAAGGCCAAATTATGCTACTAATATTGAAGTACCAAAAACCATTGGCTGCAGTATTTCTTTTATTGACCTTCAATTTGAAAAGGGGTGGAAATTAAATCCACAGGAAATTGAAAAAGCCATTCAGCCAAACACCAAACTCATCAGCATTACAACGCCGCACAATCCAACAGGCATGTTGATGTCAGAAGAAGATATTGACGAAGTTATCCGCATTGCTGAGCAGCATGATATTTATCTACTGATTGATGAAACCTACCGTGATGCCTATTTTAAAACGCCCTACCCTATAACAGCTTCAAAAAGCAAAAAAGTAATAAGTGTATCCTCGCTGTCAAAAGCTTTTGGTTTACCGGGTTTAAGAATAGGCTGGCTAATATGCAGCGACGAAATAATGATGGAACAATTTCTTGCTGCAAAAGAAATGATTTACATCAGCAATTCTGCATTGGATGAAGAAGTTGCTTACCAGTTTTATCAAAATAAAGAAAAATTTGCAGGCACCATAAATGAAAAAGCATTACAAAATTTCAACCTGCTTAAAGAATGGCTGCAAAAAGAAAAAAGAATGGAAGCTATTTTACCAGAAGGGGGCGTTGTATGTTTTGCACGTTTTAAAACAGCATTACCAATTGATACAGAAAAATTTTACCACCTGTTGATGAACAAATACAAAACCATGGTTGGCCCCGGCCACTGGTTTAGCATGCCTGATAGCTATATGCGGATCGGATTTGGGTGGACAAATGATATTATTTTTAAACAGGGCCTTCAAAATATCAGTGCTGCAATGGATGAAAGTATTATTTAGCTGGAATTTCTTTTGCCGCCACTTTAAGAACTATTTTTCATTTAAGTGAATAATTTATAACCATTTCGGTCATCCAAAACAGGCCTTTAAAACCGCTGCATAAACAGGGTTGCTCATTATTTTGTACTTTTATCAAAATGTGCTGCTAAATTTTATGTATAAAAAATATTCATGATTTCAAATATAGATTCTGCTTCAATCCTGCCCGGTTATTTAGTCAATCAATATTCGTATAATGAAGTGTTGGGTAATGACGGTAATGCCCGTCTTCATTGGCAGGCTTTTTTTCAATCTTTTACCCAAATGGGCAATGCCGAAGTGCAAAACCGGCAGAACGAAATTTCAAGGCTTTTAAAAGAAAACGGGGTTACTTATAATATTTATGGGGATAGCAATGTAGTAAACCGCGACTGGAACGTAGATGCCATTCCATTTATAATCAGTAAAGAAGAATGGGAAAATACAGAAGCCGCATTGATACAGCGGGCCGAGTTATTGAATTTATTATTGCAGGATATTTACGGCGACCAAAAGCTTATAAAAAAAGGCATTATACCACTAGAACTTATTTATAACCATATCGGTTTTTTAAGACAGTGTGCCGGAATAAAATTACCCGGAAAACATAACCTGGTATTATATTCTGCCGATATGGCCCGCAGCCCGGATGGAAAATTATGGATCATCAGCGACCGAACGCAGGCGCCTTCAGGTTCTGGTTATGCACTGGAAAACAGAACCGTTATGACAAGGGTATTACCCGAGTTATTTAACGGTTTAAAAGTAAGGCATCTATCCCCCTGGTTTGATACATTAAACAATTCGCTAAACCAACTGGGGGCACGCCACCATCAAAATCCGCGGATTGTAATACTTACGCCGGGACCAGGTAACGAAACCTATTTTGAACACTCTTATCTTTCTTCTCACCTTGGTTATACATTGGTACAGGGCCACGACCTGATGGTTAAAAATAATTTTGTATGGCTAAAAACCTTGAGCGGTTTAGAAAAAGTGGATGTAATTATCAGAAGGATAGATGATGTGTATTGTGACCCGCTGGAATTAAAAGCAGATTCGCAATTAGGTGTGGCCGGGTTATTACAGGTAATACGCAGCGGAAATGTAAGTATAGCAAACCCTCCCGGCAGCAGCATACTGGAAAATCCCGGTTTGATGCCTTTTCTTCAAAATATTTCTAAACATTTTTTTGGTACGGGATTGCTGATGCCAACCATCGCATCGTGGTGGTGTGGCCAGCCAAAGGAGCTTAAATATGTTTTAAATAATATTCAGTCGCTGGTTATAAAACGTATTTATCGCGGCACCAGCAAAAGCACTTCGGTTGATGGGGCAAGTTTATCTATGGCACAACTGAATGAATTAAAACAACAAATAAACAAACACCCCTTTATGTATGTAGGGCAGGAGAAGATTGGTTTAAGTTCTACCCCCTCGCTTGTAAATGGAAAAATTGAACCACGCAAAACAATATTCCGCAGTTTTTTGGTAAGCAATGGCAGCAGCTATTCTGCAATGGCAGGAGGTTTAAGCAGAACCTCTTCTGATGCGCTTAATTTTATTGTCTCCAACCAATCGGGTGGCAACAGTAAAGACACCTGGATAATATCGCCGGAGCCCGTCAACAATTTTAAAATCAATAAACAATTTACCGGCAATACATCCACCGCTTCAAATGGAATTTTACCGAGTAATACAGCGGAGAATCTTTTTTGGGTGGGTCGCTACACCGAAAGACTTTTAGGCAATGCACGTTTTCACAGAACGGTTATACAAACCATTACAGAAGGCAACAGGCTGATGATAGATAGCGATATTGAAACAGAAAAAATTTTATTAAAAGCACTTACGCATTATACTTTTACTTACCCGGGGTTTATTGATGAGGATAGTGAAAAGAATGAAGAAAATTTAAGCCAACCCTGGCCCGAATTAAAAGATATAATTTTTAATGTACAAAGGGCAGGTAGTTTAAAATATGATTTTGTACTTTTTATAAGAGCCGTTCATGCAGTACGTGATCACTGGTCTACCGATACCTGGCGTGTATTAAGAGGTATGGAAGAAGCATGGTCAACGGTAAAAGATGGTTCCAATCCAGGGCATTTAAAAATGGAGCATGTACTGGATAGTCTTATAACTTCTGTGGTTGCCTTTATTGGTTTAAACAGGGAAAGTATTTCAAGGGAACAGGGATGGCTGATGCTTGACATGGGCCGTAAAATTGAGCAATGCCTTTTGCTGACAAATATGTTAAGGGCCACATTGGTTGTTAAATATGATGACCAGGTAGATTATAAATTGCAGGAAGCTGTGTTAATAAGCAACGAAGGGCTGGTAAATTTCAGGTATAAATACAGGTCATTATTACAATTGCCATTGGTGCTGGATTTGATGATTTTTGACCCAAATAATCCACGCTCATTGTTATACCAATTAGACAGGCTGAAAAAAAGTTTAGCTAATCTTCCAAAAACTGCATCAGACAAAACTATTGCTGCACATGATATTTTAATAGAAAAAGGGTATAATTTATTAAACGTTGTTGATAAAGAAAAGCTGTCGTTACTGGATGAGGAAACAGGACAATACGAAAACCTGGATAATTTTTTATCAGACATGTATGATATTTTAACGGGCATCCAGGATACTATTTCTAAAACATATTTTATACATGCACAATCGCAAAAACAATTATTTTCAACAGATCAGTCCGGCGAGGGAACTATGCTATAAAATAATTGCAGTGATGTAAACATTATCAAATTAAATAAAACCATGTATCATAAGGTTGTTCATAAAACAGATTATACTTACGAAGACCCGGTGAGCCTTTGCCATAATATTGTAAGGCTTACACCCCGCAGCACCAATAAACAATTTTGCAAAAAATCGGTAGTAACCATCGAACCTGAGCCCGATGTTTTAATAGAGTATGAAGATTTTTATGGTAACCGGCTTGTGTATTTTACAATAGAAAAAGAACATAAAAAACTAAGTGTACATGTTTCTTCAGAAATAGAAAAACTATCGCCTGGAAATGACCAACAGCCACAATACAACCATGTATCGTGGGAAGAAGTATGCAGGCTGACTTCTACCTTAACGCCCGAATTGATAGATGTAAAACAATTTATTGCCACCACTGCAATGACAGAAGCTGATGATGCCATTGCCGCTTATGCAGCATTATCCTTTCCGCCGGGAAGATCATTATTTGAAGCCAGCAAAAACCTGATGAACCGCATCTATACTGATTTTAAATTTCAGTCTGGCTTTACTACCATTTCAACACCTTTATCATTGGTAATGAAAGAACGAAAAGGTGTATGCCAGGATTTTGCTCATTTGGCCATCGCCTGTCTTAGGTCGATGGGTTTGCCGGCCAAATATATAAGTGGTTATATAGAAACACTGCCCCCGCCGGGTGTAGAAAAACTGGTTGGCGTAGATGCATCACATGCCTGGTTTTCGGTGTATATCCCCAATAGTGGCTGGGTAGATTTTGACCCAACCAACAACCTGTTGCCGGCCGATCAACATATCACGATTGGCTGGGGAAGAGACTATGCAGATATCACTCCTTTAAAAGGTGTAATTATGAGCAGCGGCAAACATGAATTAAAAGTTTCTGTAGATGTAAGAAGGCTCGTGTAATTTTTTAATTAATTGATTTTCTTTGTTAGTAAAAGATAGATTAACAGACAAAAAAGATAGGGTTCATTGTGCTTCAGGTATAGTCTGGTATGCATTCCTTAGATTATCTTTTTTGAAGATTTCGTTCCGAAAGCCATCTTCAAATTTTACACTTCTTTCTTTATCAATTCAACTCTAATTATTTTACGTTGCTCCTGTACCCTACTTTTGTTTGCTTTTGGATAAAAAGTTGGTAACAATTTTAATTTGGTTGCAGCACTTACTGCAATTGCCAAATGTAAAATTATCCTTTAAAGCTGCTTTACAAATCAATATCATCCAGTTTACAAAAATTCATTACAATACTGAGGTCTTATAAAGAAGCTAAAACGACTTTTGCAATACTCATCTGCTACGTAAATACCGGGTTAAACTTGTTTCAAAATTATCAACAAAACACCTTTGTAATCTCATTATATTGCTTTAAAAACTAAATCCAACGCTCGCAGTAATGCCTGCGTATACTACGGGATTCATAATCCAGAAATCATCAGAAGGAGGGTCAAGATAAATGATGGGGCCACTTACTACTTTTCCAAAAAAACCACCATTAGGCCGTTGGTAGCGATAACCTGCGCCGGGCATAATATACATTTTTTTATCGGATAAATTATTGCCGGAAAACAGGTCCTGGTATTGTTCAATGTAAGGTTCAAGCGTCAGGCTCAATTCTATATGCGAAGCATCATGCCCGGTAAAAAACTGTATGCCCAGCGGTATTGCCACCACATTGTTCAAAACAGATACTCCGGCACGATAACTAATGCTTACTTTTTTACCCTGGCTAAAAACCCTGTCGTAGTTGATAGAATACACTGCACCCTTATTTGCAAAATCTGCATACACCGTATTACGGGCTTCTATTGGCAAAGACTGTGCTTTAGTATTTTGTACTGATAACAGCATTGCTATCGCTGTTAACAGTAAAGCTGCTTTATTATTATTCAAAACAAGTTTTTTTGTAAGTGTTAATAAAACTACATAAAAAGGGTAGCATCATTGGAACAGCTCCCCTTTTATCAAATTATTTTGACATAATAGTGTCAAAACTCTTATTGCAAACTCTATAGATACCATAAATTATCTCCTCAAATCCTTTAACCCAAGGTATGCTTTTACTGCCTTATAATCTTTCCAGTCTACCGTGCTATAACGACCACCCACATTAGTTCCTCCTGGAATAATAACGTACCTTATTTGGGATATTATCATTAAAACTAAAGATATACACGATACACAGACCTTGGTTTTTACCATTTATGAAAATGGCAAAGTCTATCTTCAGGTAAGAAGCATTAACCGGCAGCAAGTTAGTTTTAGTGGATATATAAAATAATTTTTATATAACCTAAATTCTAACAGATTTTAATGGCAAAATTGTTCTTTTAGCTTCTAATCAAATATCTTCGTTTGTAAATTAAACCTTGTAAATATGAAAAATAACTTCGTTTTATTATTTAGTGCTGTATGTGTTTTATCATTTAGTTCCTGCGTGAGTAAAAAACTTCTTACCGACGAGCAGGCAAAGTATGGCCAGTTACAAACTGAGTATAGCAAAATACAGGCAGAGTTAAAAGATTGTAACACACTTACTGCAGCCGATGCGCAAAAGAAGGCCGCTTTGGAAGCCGAACTAGCTGGCTTGAAACAACAAGTCGACTATCTAAAACAAAACAATACTGCGGCATTAAAGCAACTTGAGAACATGTCTGTAATTAGTGGTTCCCAGGCCGAGAGCATAAAAAAATCGATGGATAATATCGGTGCCAAAGATGCCTATATACAGGACCTTCAGTCAGCGATGGCCCGCAAAGATTCTTTAAACCTTGCATTGGTTACAAACCTCAAGGGAGCTATCGGCAATATGGATGACAAGGACATCAATATTAAAGTTGACAAAGGTGTTGTGTATATCGATATCAGCGATAAACTATTGTTTAAAAGTGGCAGCTATGATGTAAGTGATAAAGCAAATGAAGTGTTGGGAAAGGTTGCGTTGGTATTAAAAAATCAACCCGATATTGAATTTATGGTAGAAGGCCATACTGACAATGTAGCTTTAAAAGGCAATGGTGCAATTATAGATAACTGGGACCTGAGTGTTAAAAGAGCTACCGCAGTGGTGCGCATTTTACAAAATAAATATGGCCTTGACCCTGCAAAAATTACAGCCGCAGGCCGTAGTGAATACAGGCCTGTTGTGGATAACACTACGGCTGAAGGAAAAGCTGCCAACCGCAGAACAAGGATAGTTATTTTGCCACAGCTTGACCAGTTCTTTAAATTACTGGAGCCCAAAAAATAACAAAGCCTAGTTTCACACAAAGCGAACTAAGGATACAAAGTACACAACGGGTAAAGACATAATTCATCAATTGTTAACCCTTTGTGTACTTTGTTTTTTTTTGCGTTCTTTGTGTGAAACAATTCAAAGCATAAAAGACTACTCATCAACAGAAACTATTTTGTGTACTTTGTATTCGTTGCGTTCTTTTTGTGAAACCTGATTTGCAATACCTGTTATTGTTTTTTCTAATAATTTGTATGACAAAACTTTCTGTCAATATCAATAAAATTGCCACATTGCGCAACAGCCGCTGTGGCAATAACCCGGACCTTATTAAGGTTGCCCTGGATATTGAGCGGTTTGGCGGCGAAGGCATAACGGTACACCCACGCCCCGACGAAAGGCATATTCGTTACGCCGATGTATATGCGGTAAAAAAAGCAATTAGTACAGAATTAAATATTGAGGGTAATTGTACAGAAGATAAATTTGTAGCGCTGGTACTAGCCAATAAACCTGCACAGGTAACATTGGTGCCAGATGCCCTTGGGCAAATTACCAGCAACCATGGATGGAACACTGTTGAGCATAAAGACTATCTTATCGGCATGATCAATATTTTTAAAAACGCAGGCATAAGAACTTCTATTTTTGTTGACCCTGCAATTGAAATGATTGAAGGCGCCGCCGCAACAGGTGCCGACAGGATTGAATTATACACTGAAAGTTTTGCAAAAGAATATGCAGCGGGCAATAAAGCTGCATCTGTGAAAGATTACATTGCGGCAGCAAAAAAAGCAATTGAACTTGGTATTGGAATCAACGCAGGCCACGACCTTGATTTACAAAACCTGCAATATTTTTCGCAACAGGTTCCGGGCCTGCTGGAAGTATCTATTGGCCATGCATTAATATGTGACGCAGTTTACCTTGGATTAGAAAATACTGTTCAGTTATATAAGCGCTGTTTAAATGGTAGCGCCCCCTATAATTTTGTTGACGCTTCTATAGCGGCATCAAAATAGTTGGATAAATTATTGATAGTAGCCGCAGCAATTTCTATTTGCTCCTGTGCTTCTTTCCAGTTGCGTTGCTCAATAGCCTCTCTTATGCCAGGCAATGTTTTTACGCTGTACCCTGTATAAAAGCCTGGTGCTGATATAACGTTTCTGTACCATTTGCGTCTTGGCAATCCTTCTGTTGTAAGCAGCCCCTGCTCTGCTTTGTATAGTTTTTTATTCAGCTCGTTTCTATTTACATCAGCCATATCTTTTTTATTAACGGCATCATTTAACCGGGCTGAAGTTTTAGCCAAAATATCCACTGCATTTTGCAGGGATGCAAAATTTAGAAAAGGCACTTCTGCTTTTGCAGCAGGTGGTAAAAGCGGGGCGTTAACCCTATTGGCAATTGTATAATATTTTTCGTTGATGAGTTTATTTTCTACAACGGTATTCTCTCTCATCTCGTCTGTGAGGGCAATCAATTCTGTTACATATCCACCAATGGCAGTTTGTAAATTGCGAAAATCAAAAGGCAATGTTTCAGCATCTGCAAAACGCAAAGTAGTTCGTCCCGCAGTTTTAGCTAACACCACCCCATATACAAAACCGGGGTCTTTAAACCGTTTATACAAATCGTAAGAATCATAAATGGAATGATAATCTCCCGCATCATCTTCGCCACCAAAACCAAGGTTTAAAGAAGGTATACCGATATGCTGCGCAAAAGGAGAAAAGTCGGAGCCAGAGCCCAATGCCTGTAATACAAACAGGCTTTTTCCGATCAGTTCTTTTTTTGCTTTGGCAGAACCGGCATTAATAATATCATAGGAACGTTTTCTTTCAAATACAGAAACATTTGTTGCCGGATCGGTAACAGATTTGCTGATCTCTGTAAAAGCCGGTTCCAATGCCTGAGATCCACCGGCATCTAAAAACCCTCTGCCATTTCCATCTGAATTAATATACAATACTGCTTTTTGTTGTAGTTCTTCTGCATGGTATTCAACCCACTCTGTTGAGCCCATCAAACTGGGTTCTTGCCCATCCCAGGCGCAAAACACAATGGTGCGTTTTGGCTTCCATCCCGTTTTTACCAACTCCGCTATACCCCTTGCTTCCTCCAGCATAGCTGCCTGTCCGCTGATTGGGTCTGCAGCTCCATTTACCCATGCATCATGGTGGTTGCCACGAATGATCCATTCATCAGGAAATGCAGCACCTTTTAATTTTGCAATAACATTATAAATGGGCCTTATCTGCCAATCGAAAGAAAGTTTTAGGTGGATAATATTTTTGGATGGCCCTGCATGAGAAGTGACGGGCAATGCGCCCCTCCACCCCTCTGGAACCACAGGCCCTTCAAGACTTTGCAGCAAAGGCAGTGCATCTTCATAACTGATAGGGATAACCGGAATTTTTAATAAGTTCACGCAATCTTTTCTATCAAGCCGCACTGCATCTTTGGTGGCACCAATACCAGGTGTTAACGGATCGCCGGGATAAATCAGCATATCCATCACCGAGCCCCTTTGTGCACCCGCTGCAGGCCTAAAGGGTCCTTTAGGATATACATCTCCCTGGAAATAACCATCATCTTTTGGATCAGAATAAATGATACAACCAATAGCGCCATGCTCCTGTGCCAGTTTTGGTTTAATACCTCTCCAGCACTGTCCATATTTTGCAATCACAATTTTCCCCTTTACATCAATGCCCAGCCTTGCCAATGTTTCATAGTCTGCAGGTACACCATAATTTACAAAAACCAATTCTGCATTTACATCTCCATCAGCGCTCCAGCAATTGTATACAGGTAATTGTTTTGATTGCTGGCCACTGGTAGCATCTTCTTTTATTGCGGGTTCTTTTAAGGCAGCTTTAAAATTTTTAGTACCCGTCATTTCCAGTAACCTTGTAATTGGCGTTGGAAACAATACATAAAAAGTTTCTATCGCTGCATCATAGCCCCAGCTGGTAAATTTATTAAGTATGTATTTTGCATTTGCTGCGTCGCCTGGTGAGCCTACATGATGTGGCTCTGCAGATAATTCCTTAACCAGCAGGTCGATATTTTTTGCACTAAGGCTGGCATCAAATTTTTTCTCTGCAGCCAATTGTGCTTCGGCGGCTGCAGCACTAAAACCAAGTATGGTATTAGTTTGTGCAAATAAAAAACAGGTTGTTACACTAAAAGCTGTTAATAGCGTAATATATTTTTTCATGATAAAAGTTTTAGTAAAATTTTACTTTGTTACAAGGTAGCAAATGTTGTAAAACGAAAATACGTTTTAAATTTTGACTATAGCCTGAATGAGTATTGCAAATTTGATGTTTGTTATATGGCGTTTCGTATTTAGTTCAGTGAAGACATCTACCGAAGAAAGAAACCTATATCTAAGTAAAAAGATGGCTTAACCTTTATTACAATTACAACCGATTTATATTTTGGATAAGCGCTATTTTATCTGCTTTTGATTTTGCCAAACTGATAGCGGTTTGAAAATGTTGCAGTGCTTTTTCTTTATCAATGGTAGAATACAGTTTACCCAGCAATGAAAAATATAAATGATTACTGACAAGATTTAATTTTTCTGCTTCAATAATTGCCTTCTCATTACTTTCAGCCTTGGCAAGTGCGTAAGTACGGTTCAGCGCTGCTATAGGAGAATATTTTATTTGCAATAATTTATTGTAGAGTTGTAAAATGTTGTCCCATTTCTCTTTGGTGTCTTCCTTATGCGTGTGCCACCAGGCTATAGCGGCTTCCAGATGATATTTTGATAGCTGGTTGCCCGTGGATGACTTGTTTAAATAATATTCCCCTTTAACAACTAATTCTTTATTCCAAAGATTAGTATCCTGATCTTCGTACAATATTATTTCGCCATTTTCATTGGTACGTGCTTCAAATCTTGAGGAATGAAAACACATTAAAGAGAGTAAGGCATTTACTTCCGGCTTATTGGTATTTCCATTTTCTATCAGAAATAAAGTCAGCCGCATGGCTTCAATACAAAGGTCCTTCCGCAAACTGCTATTTTGCGATGTGGAATAATAGCCTTCGTTAAACAATAAATATAAAGTAGTTAAAACAGTACCTAACCTATTGTCAATTTCAGTTAAAGCAGGTGGTTGTATTTTTATATTTTCTTCCCGCAGTTTTACTTTTGCCCTGTTGAGCCTTTTGTAAATAACTTCTTTATTGGTTAAAAAAGCACTGGCTATTTCCTCAATACTAAAACCACAAAGAAGATTTAATGATAACCCAATCTGGGCTTCGCTTGCAATGCAGGGATGGCAAACAACAAAAATCATTGCCAGTTGGCTATCATTAATATTTTTAGTTGACAGATCAATTTGTATTTCGTCTGATATTGCCGGGTTATATTTTATTTGCTTTGCAACTTTTTGGGCAAAAATTGCATTGTGTTTCAGGTAATCCCTTGTTTTATTTTTAGACACAGTATAGAGCCATGCAGTTGGATTTTCCGGCAGTCCTTTTAAGCCCCATAATTCAGATGCTAAAAGAAAAGTGTCGCTTACGATATCTTCTGCAATTTCAATATATTCAATACCAAATAACTTACAAAGCACAGAAACTATTTTTCTGTATTCTGTTCTAAATAAATTGGGTATCAATTCTTGGTGCTGCATAAGTAAAATGCCCCTGCATAATTACAGGGGCATCAAATAAATTTAGCTGTTGTTATCCATCGGCACTATTGCTCTTACTTCTACACTGCCATTTATAAAAAGTATGGGGCAGCCTTTGGAAATTTCTGCAGCTTCTTCCAGCGAACCGGCCTTAATTATACTATAACCACCAATTGCTTCCGCCATTTCAACATAGGGGCCATTTGTTACCACACTATCCGGTTTTACCACCTTGCCTTCTGATGCAAGCCGGTTTCCTGAGCTAACCAGTTTGTCTTGTGCAGCAATGCTACCCAACCAGTTTTGCCATTGTTTCATTGACTCCTGCATTTGTTCAGGTGATGGCTGAATGCCATTGGAGTGTGCCCTGAAAACTAATAAGAATTCTTTCATTGTTTTAAAATTTAATTGTTAAAAACTAATGACGATCGAGTTTTGAAATCTGGACAAATGTAGAAATATTTTTATTTACCAATCTCTGAAAGAGATCGGCAAAAGAAAAGGCACTTCAAACTTTTAAGCCCTTATACATATTTCTCTAAAGTGAGTGTATTATTTTAGTAAGCTATTAAGTTTACTTTCCAATTGGGGGCCGCGTAAATTTTTGGCTATAATTTTTCCGTCGGGGTCTATTAAAAAATTTTGAGGTATGCTAAAAATACCAAATTGCTGAGCTATTGAGTTACTCCATCCCTGCAGATCGCTTACATGTGTCCATGTTAACCCGTCCATATTTATTGCGTTTACCCAGGCTGGTTTTGCCTTGTCTAATGATACGCCCAGCACAGTAAAATTTTTATCTTTAAACTTATTGTAGTTAGCCACTACGTTGGGGTTTTCCTGGCGGCAGGGGCCGCACCAGCTTGCCCAAAAATCAATCAACACATATTTGCCCCGTAAAGATGATAAACTTACAGGAGTGCCTGATGTATCGGTTTGTGTAAAATCAGCCAGCATGGTTCCTATCGCATTTTTTTTAAATTCTGCAATTTGCTTCGCAATATAATTGCCCATTGGAGCAGTTTGTAGTACCCTGTTTAAATGATTATACATCTCTTCCATTTTATTACCATCGCCGGATAACTGGTTATATCGTATAATAGCCAGTGGTGTAATAGAAGAAGCCGGGTGCTGCTGAATAAAATTATTGATAGCCTGCAAAGCCTGTTCCTTGGCAGCAGGATCATCCGCTGCATTTTCTGCAAACAGCTGCTGATAAGGATTAATAATTTTATTAAAGCTTTCAAAATCTGTATG
Source organism: Ferruginibacter sp. (assembly GCA_043745405.1). GTDB lineage: Bacteria > Bacteroidota > Bacteroidia > Chitinophagales > Chitinophagaceae > Ferruginibacter. The sequence continues at coordinate 30,571 of JAYTTI010000208.1, forward strand.
CGAGGAAGAGCCTGTTACTGTAAGCTGTTCAACAGCTTCTTTTTTTCCTGTAATTTTTACAAGGCTATTGTCTAAAAAGAGGGGTACATATGGACCCTTTTTGTTGAAAGAAAGAAATAAGAAATCGGGTGTAGTTTGCTTTCCTTTAAAGGTAAATTTATTCCTGGTAATATTTGTTTCATATTGAGGTGCGCCTGTTTGCCCGTTTAATAAAGTAACACCTGTTCCATCTGCATACCCTGTAACCTCACCATTAATCATAAACCCATCAACAGGTTTAACATCAGTAACAATTACTTTTTTTTGTGTATTGGCTGCTTTGGTTTTTGTTGCATTTTGTGCCGTTACAAAAAACGGCAATGATAGTAATACAATAAAAAAAAACTTCGTCATAGAAAAAATTTAATGCTGCAATTTACCCCCTTTTACCCAATTGAATTACGCTATAATGCTATTTAAGAATTCTTTAGTAGTTAGAGCAATATTATTGGTGTTTTCCAGTGCCTTAATATAAGCAGAACCGATAATAGCACCGTTGGTATAGGCACAGGCCGATTGAAAAGTAGGTTTATCTTTTATACCAAAACCTACCAGTACGGGGTTATTCAATTGCATATCCTGTAATTTTTTAAAGTATCCCGATTGTTCGCTGATGGCTTTATTGTTGCCCGTAGTTGAGGAAGAGGATACCGCATATAAGAAACCGCTGCTTAAACTATCTATCTTCCTGATTCTTTCTTCGCTGGTTTCAGGCGTTATTAAAAAGATAAATTTTAGTCCGTGTTTTTCAAAAAGCTGCCGGTACATGGTTTCAAATTCGTGGATTGGTAAATCAGGTAAAATAATACCATCTACACCAACTGCTTCTGCAAACGCACAAAATTTTTCAATCCCAAATTGAATTATGGGGTTCATATAGCCCATTAAAATAACAGGCAGGTTGATAGTATGCCTTAGTGATTGCAACTGTTCAAATAACAGCGAAATACTCATGCCGTTTTTCAATGCAATCATACTGCTGTTTTGTATTACCGGCCCATCGGCCAAAGGGTCGCTATACGGCATTCCTATTTCAATAAGATCAGCACCATTTTGCTGCAAAGCCATTAGTACTTCCATGGTACTATCTGCATGAGGGTAGCCCGCAGTACAATACATGTTTAGTACGTTCTTCTTTTTGGAAGCAAACAGCTTATCTATTCTATTCATGATTTTACTTTATAACAATTTCCATTTTAATGTTCGACCTTTTAAATTCAGATATAAAATCAGGCACTTCAATAAACCCATATTTTTTATACAGGTGAATGGCCGGGCCAAGTATTGTGTTTGAATGTAAGCAAACTTTTTCAAGGTTCATTTTCCTGGCTTCCTGCAAACAAAATGCAATCATTGCATTGCCGATATTTTTTCCCTGGAATTTTTCATCCACCGCCATCTTTGATAATTCAAAAACAGTATCGCTCATTTTTAACAATGCAAAAGTTCCTGCTACCTCATTATTGAACATAGCAAAAAAAATAAAGCCCCCTTTATCAATAAAATATTGTCGTGGGTTACCCAGCATTTTTTCATCTACCGGTTCTATCTCAAAATATTTTTCAACCCATGCCTTGTTTAGTGCGGTAAAATGGTGTGCCAATTCATCTGTAAAGGGAACCATCTCAATATTGTTTTCCATTGTTGATCATTTGTTCACCTGCGTTATTTCTTTCAACTCATCCGCCCTCTGGGCACCTTCTCCTTCTGGAAAAGGGCTGAGCGGGGAGTTTACTTTTTAGGCTATAGATAATTATTACTATTCCTGTTGCTTCAATCATCTGCTTTATTTTCTATTCTTCTTTTTATAAACTCCACTATTTCATTAACTACTGTTTCTATTTCATTAATAATTGATTCATTGTTAAATCGCAGTACCCTTATTTTATTTTCATTTAAAATCCTTGTCCGTTCTATATCGTATGCAGCAATGTCTTTTCTATTATGGATACTTCCGTCTGCTTCGATACCCAATTTTATTTCGTGACAATAAAAATCCAACACATAATTCCCAAAAGGATGCTGCCTTCTAAACTTTAGATTCATCACCTTCCTGTTTCTAAGCGCTTGCCACAATTTATCTTCGGCAGCAGTTGAAAACTTTCTTAAATAGTGCGCATTCTCATAAGTAGAAGGATTTGCATTATTGTGTAAGTTTTCATTATAGTCTGCCATAGCAAAATTATTTATCAATAATGATGGCTTTCAAAGCCCCTCTCCTTAAGGAGAGGGGTTGGGGTGAGGTGATTTCAATTTCGTAAACCCACCCAAAAGATAACACTCTAAATATCACTATAAATATTTCATATAAGTAGCCAGATCTTTATCCCCTCTTCCGCTTAAACAAATTACCACCACATCATCTTTTTTAAATTTAATTTCATTCAATACATGAAAAGCATGTGCAGTTTCCAATGCCGGAATAATGCCTTCTGTTCTGCTTACTTCAAAGGCAGCTTTTAGTGCTTCTTCATCGGTGGCGCTCATAAAAACAGCACGGCCGCTTTTAAACAAATGAGCATGTAAAGGGCCTATGCCCGGATAATCCAGACCGGCTGAAATGCTATGTGGTTCTATAACCTGTCCATCATCCGTTTGCATCAACAGGCTTTTGCTGCCATGCAAAATACCCGGCTTACCTAATTGAGTAGTAGCTGCGCTCATGCCGCTATTGATGCCACAACCCGCAGCTTCAACAGCAACCAGTTGCACAGCAATATCATCTAAAAAATGGTAGAAAGCGCCTGCTGCATTGCTGCCGCCACCCACACAGGCAATTACATGTGTGGGTAATTGACTGCCTGTTTTTTGTAACAATTGCTTTTTAATTTCTTCACTGATTACACTTTGAAAACGGGTCACCATATCGGGATAAGGATGGGGGCCTACCACACTGCCAATAATATAATGCGTATCTACGGGGTTATTGATCCAATCCCTGATGGCCTCATTGGTAGCGTCTTTCAACGTTTTACTGCCGCTTAATGCAGGTATTACAGTAGCCCCCAGCATTTGCATCCTTGCAACATTGGGTGCCTGGCGCTCAATATCTTTTTCACCCATGTATACGATACACTCCATGCCTTTTAGCGCACACACGGTAGCGGTAGCAACACCATGCTGCCCGGCACCTGTTTCTGCAATAATCCTTGTTTTGCCCAGGCGTTGTGCCAGTAAAATTTGCCCGATGGTATTATTGATTTTATGTGCACCAGTATGGCAAAGGTCTTCCCGCTTTAAATATATTTTTACGCCATGTTTTTCACTCAAACGCTCTGCGAAAAATAAAGGAGTTGGCCTTCCTACATAATCTGTCAGCAATTGCTGAAACTCTTGCTGAAATGCAGGCTCATAGATTATTTGCAGGTATTGCTCCTGCAATTGCTTTACATTAGGGTACAGCATTTCAGGAATAAAGGCACCGCCGAAATCGCCATAATAACCATGCTCGTTAACGGTGAAATTATTTTTTGTTGTTGTCATCATTTAATATTTAGTTGGGTCAGCCTTTTGCTCCTCCCCTCAGGGGAGCCTGGGAGGGGCTACTATTAATTCCAAAAACTTTAAATCCATCCACCGGTTAAACTTAAAACCTACCTCTTTAAAATGTGCCACTTCTGTAAATCCAAATTTTTCATGCAGTGCTATGCTTGCTTCATTGGTTGCTTCTATTCCTGCAACAATTGCATGCAGTTTTAGTTCTTTAGCTGCATCAATTAATGGTGGCATTAATAATTTAGCTACTCCTTTGCCACGGCTGTTGCTGGCAACATAAACAGAATTTTCAACCGTGTAGCGATAACCAAACCACGGCCTGAAAGGGCCGATGGTACTGAATCCTATTACCTTACCTTTTTCAACAGCAGTAAAAACAGGAAAGCCCTGTTCTTTTTTTAATGCAAACCATTCCTGCCGCATGGCAAGTGTATGCGGTTCTTCGTGCCACACCGCTGTTGTGTTTATAATTATATCATTATAAATTTCCAGTAACTCCGGAATATCCTGTTCGGTTGCCGTTTGTATTGTTATCATAATTTTTAATTATTGAACTGTTAGTATGGGCTAAAGCCCATCTCTAAAAGAACTCAAAATACCAAGGCAACTCAAAATGTCAAGGCGATGCAACAATTTACCACATGGCTTTTTAGCGTAGATAATAATTTTATTTCATTGCCTGTTTTAACTGCAGCACCAATGCCATATCTTTTATACCTGGCTCTTTCTCAAATTTGCTGTTGATATCAATGCCTATAAAATCCGGATGCTTAAATGCTTTTACTTTTGCCGCATCATCTAAACCAATACCGCCGCTTAAAAAGAAAGGCTTTTCAATTTTGTATTTCTTTATCAGCTTCCAGTCAAACTGGATGCCAGTACCGCCAGGAAGAGCTGCCTTTTCTCCTCCCCTACCGGGGGAGGCTGGGAGGGGGCTGGAATCAAACAAATAATAATCGCATACTGCATCATACTCTTCTACCAATTTATCAATTGAACCGGTATTTGCATCAATACTAAATGCCTTTATCACTTCTACATTATCTGATAATTGTTCGCATAATTCTGGTGTTTCGTCACCATGCAATTGTACCACATCCAAATCATAGTCTTCTACTGTTTGGATAATTTCATCGTAATCAGCATTTACAAATACACCCACTTTTTTAATGTCAAAATCTGTTGACTGCAATTCTTCCTTTGAAATTTTACCTACCACATAACGGGGAGATTCCTTGTAAAAAATTAATCCTGCAAAATCAATATTCAGTCCATCTAACTGCTGCAATTGCTTTAGCTGCGTTATGCCACATACTTTAATGTTCATCTTTTGTTTTTCGGTTTATAATTGTTTAATAAAATTTTTAATTTTTTCCATGTCTTTAACACCCGGTACTACTTCAAATTTGCTGTTAATATCTATTGCGAAAAGCGCTTTTGCCTCTGGCCTTGTACAAAACTCTTTCAGTTTTTCCACATCGGATGGATCAATGCCCCCGCTTAAAAAATACGGTTTGCCAACTACCACATCATGCAATTTTACCCAGTCAAATTTTTTGCCGGTGCCCCCATAACCTGCACCTTCTGTATCGAACATAAACATATCACACACTTCCATATAATCTTTAATCCGCCACGCAATATTGTCTGTTTCACTTATCCTGAATGCCTTTACTACAGAAATATAATCCGCTATTTTTTCGCAATACCTTGGCGTTTCGTCGCCATGTAGTTGCACCATGTGCAGCCGGCATTCATCTACCATCTGCAATACTTCCTCCACAGAAGCATTTACAAAAACACCCACTTTGTTTACATTAGTCTCCTTTTTTATCTGGCTTGTTGTCATTTGCCGTAACACATACCGGGGTGACTTTGGATAAAAAATCAACCCGGCAAATGTTGCACCGGTTTCTGGCAATTTTATTAATTGTTCTTCCAGTGTAATGCCGCAAACTTTTACTCTCATTTTTCTTTTGCTTTTAGTTTTTGAACAAATTCAGCAAAAGCAATCGTTGGGTCAGGTTGTTTCATAAACTGTTCTCCAATTAAAAAACCTTTATAGCCTGCCTTTTTGAAGATACTGATTGTTTCAATATCATTGATGCCACTTTCGGCAATTTTTATTTTATCAGGGCTAATTTTTTTACTTAGTTCAATAGAACGGTTAATATCTACAGTAAAAGTTTTCAGGTCGCGGTTATTTACACCCACTATTTCGGTGGCAGGGCAAATATGCTGCAACTCTTCCTCACTGTGTATTTCAAGCAATACTTCCAGTTGTAATGACTTTGCAAATTCTGCCAATTGCTGTATCCTTTGTGGCGAAAGGCATGCTGCAATTAATAAAATAACATCCGCACCAATAGACCTGGCTTCCACAAGCTGGTATTCATCAATTATAAAATCTTTTCGCAGTATAGGAATATTATTTATTCTCGCTTTTTGTAAATCATTATTGCTTCCGCCAAAAAAATGATTGTCTGTTAACACAGATAAACAGCTGGCGCCATTTTCGGTATATGCTTTTGTAACTGTTGTTACATCTGCCAGATTGTTGATGATGCCTTTTGAAGGTGATTGCCTTTTAAATTCAGCTATAATGCCGGTTTTAGTTTCATCCAGCAAAAATTGTTTTAACGAAAAAGTTTTTCTGTTATAATACTCACTTTGCATCAGGGCTTCTGCAGGTGTATGCTCTTTTGCTTTGGCAACTTCTGTTTTTTTATGCGCTATTATTTTTTCTAAAATATTAAGCCCCCCTGCCCCCCGGATGGGGGGTTCCGAAGCATTAAAATTTGGGCTATTTTCCATTTTTTGCTATTGGTGATTTTATGATACTGTACGATTAATTTATCCAAATATTTATTAACGTTTACACACATACTTTCTTCAACATTTCCAGCGCCTTACCGCTCTCCAGGCTTTCTACTGCCAGTTGATAGCATTCTTCATAGTTACTATACCGGCCGGTGCATAGCAGCGCCATTGCTGAATTTGCCAGCACTACCGCATTTTGCGACCATGTGCCCTCTCCTTTTAAAATTGTCATGAATATTGCAGCGGCTTCCTCTACAGTATTGCCACCGGAAATGTCAGCAGGGTTTACAGTTCGCTTGCCCAATGTTTCTGCACTCATTATTTTTTCGCCTGTATTAGTTATCACTTTGGTGTCGCCGGTTAAAGAAATTTCATCATAACCATCCAGGCCGTGAATAATAGTAAAATTGCTGCTCGTCTGTTGTAATAAATAATTATAAATTCTTGCCATTTCCAGGTTGTAAACACCCACCAACTGGTATTTAGGAAAAGCCGGATTTACCATCGGACCCAGCATATTAAAAAATGTCCGGACACCTAAATTTTTCCGGATTGGGCCCACTACTTTTAATGCCGGGTGAAATAAAGGTGCATGTAAAAAGCAAATATTGGCGTTGTCTATTTCCCTGTTCAGCGTATCATTATTACTTTTAAATGTATAGCCCAGTTGCTCCATTACATTAGAGGAACCGCTGATGGTAGAAGCGCCATAGTTACCATGCTTGGCCACTTTGTTTCCCGTACCAGCAACAATAAAACAGCTGAGCGTTGAAATATTAAATGTATTTTTTCCATCGCCACCAGTACCTACAATATCCATTACGTCTTGCCCATTTAAATTTACAGGTACACATAATTCAAGCAATGCATCCCTGAAACCCTGTAGCTCAGCAATAGTAATACTGCGCATTAAATACACCGTAATAAAAGAAGCAATCTCACTCTCATTGTACACGCCTTTGGAAATATTCAGCAATACCTCTTTAGCCTGTTCGGTAGAAAGTGTTTTGTGTTCAAATAAATAATGTAATATCTTTTTCATACCTTGATTTAAAATGATTATTCTTATGCTTCTGATTGGTCTTGACTTAAAATATCTGTACTTACACTTGTCATAATTAATTTTCAGGTTTAAACTTGTTATTGTAAATTCTTTTCCACTCCAAACTATTA
>JAYTTI010000209.1:0-37890 GCA_043745405.1 Ferruginibacter sp.
TAATTGAATTCAAATCGAAAAATATTTTATTCCCTCACAATGTACTGTTTATAGTACTTTCAGCAAATCGGAAGGGGCAATAGTTGGACAGTAGTGATACAATACGAAAAGTAAGTTGCAGATAGAGGAATTTAAAAAAAGAATTAATTGTAATTCAAGTTCAAAAGTTAAAACTTTTAATGGGTTACGTTACACAATTAACTTAACTGATTTTGATGTACAAGGAATAGAACTACAAATGGATAAGTACAATAATAATGTTAATATAAAAGGGGAAATAATTGAAACAGAGTTTGACAGTTCAATAAATAAATATTCAAAGTGGGGTATCGTAAAAAATTCTGTTTCTTTATCAATAAACCATAGAAGTTATTTGAAAGTGTATTACAATGGAATAAAATATTTAATGGCGCTTGCTAAATCACAAATCCCAAAAGAAGAAATTGAAGTAATAGAAGATCCCTTTGTGTTAAAAAAAAGCCAATCAATAAGTAAAAATGGCAATTCCCCATCTAAGGTGATTTTGAAAAAAGAAAACGGAGTAACAAGCCTTAGTGTTACTGTAGGAGGAAAAATTACTTCTAAATTTATTCTTGACTCTGGTGCAGGAGAATGCAATATTTCTTCTGAACTTGAAAAGAAATTGATTGCAAATGGTATTATTAAAAAGACTGATTATTTAGTTAATGGGTTGTATAAACTTGCTGATGGTTCTATTGTGGAAAATAGGCGTGTTAAAATCCCTAAAATGAAAATCGGGAATAAAACTGTTTCAAATGTAATAGTATCTATTGGCACATCAGACTCACCCAATTTATTAGGACAATCTTTTTTGAACAAATTGGATAAATGGTCAATCGACAACTCCAAAAAAACCCTAATTGTTGAATAGTATGTCTTTCTGTCCTGGCGGGTAGGTCATTAAGTTAAGAATTTAGAATGGTGGTTTAGAACAGCCAAATTTTGCGCTGCCAAGATTCGTGTACTTTTACAAATCAGTGGCGGAGATTTTGATGACATAAAATATCAATTTATTAAGGTATGTTTGAGATATAAGCAACTTTACAACAAAATTTTTTTAACCCTTCAGGTCAAAGTATTATGAAACATTTCTCATCATTAATAATATTAAGTCTCATCACTAAATTTTTATTTAGTCAATCAAAAATTGATAATTTTAAAATCTCAAATTTCACTTATCCAAAGCCAACAATAAATAATTGCATTCACTGGTTAAATATATCAACTAAAGAATGGGAAACTGAAATGAAAACTTTCCAGTTCAGTTTTAGAAATGTAGAAGATGGTGGGGTTTCCTATGGTTCAGGTGCTGATTTAAAGGGATATGTTTATGACATAGCCAAGTATCCAGGAAATATAATATCTATAGAATGGGCCAATTTTGAAAAAGATGGAGTTACGAAACTGGATGATTTGTTAAATGAACTTGAGCCTTATTTTAAAGGATGGTCTAAAAAAGCTGCTATTTTCAAGATTAAGAATAATGATTTATCGCACTACGAATTTAGTATTATTCGAGACATTGGTCAGGAACTGGCCTTTGTTAAAATCGTTCAGGATTAATTAAAGTAATACTATTTTTGCCCCCGTAGGCGCAGGGCTCTGCCCTGTGGCTACCCATTACTCCGCCTTGGTTTCACCCCACGAACCACTCCGCTAAGTTCTTAGCCACAATCGCAGCCTGCACCGTTAGAGTATCTAGAAACACAAATAATTTTAGCAGTAAAAGAAAGGTTCGTGGGGTGAAGCCAAGGCGAAGAAGACCAAAATACTCCTACAGAGCGGGGCTGAATGAAAGCAGCTGTCGTGCATGTTGTTTCGTATCAACTTTATCAATTTTCTCTTTTGCCTTGGTTCGTGTCCTTCCACGAGCCACTTCGCTAAGTTCTTCGCTACAATCCTCTGCCCCAAAGTTTGAAGTATTAAAAAACACGGCAATTTTAGCAGTAAAAAAAGGTTCGTGGACTCGAAACATGGCGAAGAATACGTAGGGGTTTCATTGTTGCGTCGTAATCCACTCACCGGCATATATTTGAACATCGTGTTTATGCAACTTGATAAATATTTAAATTAACTCGAACGGCGTCTTAAGATAAACTATTTTCTCAGCTTTTACATTATGGCATTACCTTTAACATTCCTTGCTTAGGTAAATTATCTTATGAACTTTAATTACGATAATTCTTTCTTATAGAAATTAAAATTGGTGCATTTAGAATTTTAAAAACACAATAATAAATTTTAAACAATCATGACTAAAAGAAATTTCGAAAATCCGCTTATTTCCTTTCAAAAGCTGATCATCATTTTGTTAATCACTTTTATATCTAAAAATATTTGTGCCCAGCAAATACGTGTAGTTGTTGCAGGCTTAACGCACAATCATATTCATGGTATTTTAAACCAGTATAATAAAGGTGTAGTGGATATAGTTGGCATAGCAGAACCTGATAAGCAACTCCAGGAAAAGTATAGCAAACTTTATAATGTTCCAGATTCACTGTTCTTTACTGACCTGAAGAAACTGGTGCTACTGAAAAAGCCTGATGCGGTATTGGGATATAATGCTGTGGCAAAGCACGTGGAAATAGTAGAAATATGTGCTCCGTTGGGAATATCTGTGATGGTAGAAAAACCACTTGCGGCAACTTTAGCTCAGGCAAAGCGGATTAAATTATTAGCTAACAAATATCATATTAAGGTATTAACCAATTATGAAACCACCTGGTATGCCTCCTACCAGGATGTGTACAATTCGGTAAGCAAAGACAGTATTGGGCAGATTAAAAAAATGGTTGCACATGACGGGCACCAGGGGCCGAAGGAAATTGGTTGCACCCCTGAATTTTTAAACTGGTTGACGGACCCGGTATTAAATGGTGCAGGGGCATTAAATGATTTTGGTTGTTACGGGGCCGATTTAATGACATGGCTAATGCAGGGCCGCAAACCAATTGCAGTAACAGCCGTCACCAGGCATTATAAACCCAATATTTATCCTAAAGTGGATGATGATGCTACCATTATTTTGGAATATCCAAATGCAACAGGGCTGATTGAAGCTTCATGGAACTGGCCTTTTTCAATAAAAGATTTGGAAGTATTTGGAGAAACCGGTTATCTGCATGCATTAGATGGACAGAATATAGTTAGCCGTATGCGTGAAAATATAAAAGGCGAAAAAAAAACCGAACCGTTGACTGCACCTATAAACGATCCGATGAATTATTTGACCGCCGTGCTTCAAAATAAAATACCTGGAACAGCCGACCAGTCATCATTGAAATATAATATGATTGTAATGGAAATATTGGATGCAGCTAAGAGGTCTGCTGCAACTGGTAAAAGAGTTATTTTATAGGTGAATACTAATTCATATAGGTTTGCCAATTTAAAGATGGAAAAAATCATTTAGAATGTTCAAATGGTTATTTATGAAAAAAAAGATTTTATTCTGCATTGTTTCATTAGTTTTTTTAACTACTGTTTGCAAAGCTCAAAAAAGTAAATGGATCATCTTGTTTGATGGTAGCTCAACCGATGAGTTCAGAGGTTACAATATGCAATCTTTTCCTGACCAGGCATGGAAGGTTGAGGATAGTGCTTTAGTTACACAAACAGGTGTGCCTAATATTGATCTTGTTACCAAAGATGCATACAAAAACTTTGAACTTATTTTTGATTGGAAAGTATCCATAGGAGGTAATAGCGGGGTGTTTTTTCACATGAAGGAATCATTAACCCATGAATCAGGTAATGGCAATAGTCCTAACTGGTTAGATAATTATGAAATGCAGTTATTGGATGATATAGGTTTTAACGACACCGCTGCTATACGTTCTGCCGGTTCTTTATACGATTTGATCATTCCCCGGAATAAACATTTAAAACCCGTTGGCCAATACAACCACGCAAAGTTGATTGTGAAAGGCAACCATGTGGAACATTGGTTAAATGGGAATAAAGTGGTGGAGTATGAAATGGGATCGCCTGCAATGAACAAATTGCTAAAAGAAAGTAAATTTAGCAACAATCCAAATTATGGTAAATCACCGAATGGTTTTATAATGTTGCAACATCATGGGCAAAAGGTTTGGTTTAAAAATATAAGGGTAAGACGATTGTAAGTTTTATTTCCCTCCGCCTTAGCTTCACCACACGAATCACTCCGCTAAATTCTTAGCTACAATCCGCAGCCTGCGCAGTTGGAGTATTTAGAAACACAGATATTTTAGCAGTAAAAAAGGGTCGTGGGCACATGAACCAAGACGAAAGAAGGACGTATAATGCAACAGAAGTTTGAATAAAATACGGTTAGCGTTCGTCTACACATAAACTTTTACATGCTTACCTGTAAATGAGGTTTCTACAACAACCAATCATTTTCCTTCAATAGGGATGACTACTTTTGTAGCGTATTAACGGCAACCCATTGTATTTAAAATACCACTAACAAATATTTATGCATAAGATAATCTTCATTGTATTTTTTGTTTTTATTGCTATACCATCAGTGGCACAGCAGGCAAAAAATTATATACTGGTATGGTCAGATGAGTTTGAAAAAGACGGACGACCGGATTCAACCAAATGGGGATATGAACATGGTTTTGTGCGAAACGAAGAGGCGCAATGGTACCAGCCTGAAAATGCCCGTTGCGAAAAAGGCATGTTGGTGATTGAGGCAAGAAGGGAACAAAAGCCCAATCCGGGTTATGTGCCCGGCAGTAATGATTGGGCAACAAAAAGAGCAACGGTCAATTACACTTCTTCCTGCTTAATAACAGCTGGTAAAAAGTTGTGGCAGTATGGCCGCTTTGAAATAAAAGCTCGTATTGATATTAGTGAAGGTATGTGGCCTGCATGGTGGACACTGGGTGTTGAAAAACCATGGCCTGCCAACGGGGAGATAGACATTATGGAATATTACAAAGGAAAGTTGCTGGCAAATATTGCGTGCCTGGGTAAAGATGGCAACGCTGAATGGTACAGCAACAGGTTCCCGGTGGATTCAATGGGCGGCACAGCCTGGTCCTCCAGGTTTCATGTGTGGAGGATGGACTGGACGCCTGCCTTTATTGCCTTGTATATAGACGAAAAATTGCTGAATAAAGTAGCCCTTGATTCGCTGGTGAACAAGGATGGTACTGCATTTAATCCATTCAGGCAACCGCATTATATGTTGCTCAATCTCGCCGTTGGGGGAATGAATGGTGGAGACCCTGAACATACAAGTTTTCCCAGGAAGTTTGAAGTGGACTATGTGAGAGTGTACCAGTAAAAGTGAAGAAGTAAAATGATAGCCGCTTTGCAGCGTGCTTATTGATGGCTTACTTTTTTCTGTTCCTCCGCCTTACCCGTGTTCCACTACTCCGCTATGTTCTTCGCTACAATTCGCTGCCTTCACAGTTGGAATATTTAGAAACAAAGGCAATTTTAGCAGTAAAAGAAATGTGCGTGGACACGAACGAAGGCGAGGGATGCCAATCTTTCCAAGTAGATATTAATTGATCTTTTTTACATACAATTCATCGACTAGTATCATTACCAATGCCAGTACTGGCACTGCCATGATCACACCCATAACACCTGCTACACTTCCCATCACTAACTGACCTAAGATAGTTAACGCAGGGGGCAGGCTCATCATTTTTTTTTGAACCAATGGAGCTATGATATTACTTACCAGGGTTTGAATACCAATATAGATCAATGCCACTACTATGGCAGTGTTGGTGCTAATCGTAAGTGCCAGTAAAACGCCGGGGATCATTGCAGCAAAGGAGCCAAAGTTGGGAACGATTACAAGAATGCCTGTTATTATCCCCAGAACCAATGCTACCGGGATATGCATAATATTGAGTGCAATGGGAAGTAAGATCGTTATTAAAACCATCGAAATCATAGTTACCTTAAGCCAGCCCTTTAGGATTTTGCTACTACGATCTAATATATTTTTAGCTAACGGTTTATGTGTTGTTGGAATAAGCTTTAAAATTCCGTTTTTATAAAGTGCCGGACTTGCAGTAAAAAAGATTCCAAGGAACAAAATGATATACAGGTCGCCCAACACGCCAAAGCTGGTACTAAAAAATTGCTGGGTCGTAGCAAATAATTTATCAGAGTTTTTACCTGAAAGGTACTCCAGTATTTTTTGTCCGACTGGTGTTTGTGCCAGCTTTTCTTTTGCTGTAATAATTGTTTGAGGCAAACTATTGCTTAAAGCAGTGATTTGATGCTGAATTTTTGTACCCATAAACCATGTCAACACCCCTAAAATAAATAAAGATCCAACAATAGAAAAAATCATACTGCTGCGTCGGCTTAATTTTGTTTTTCGTTCTATAATATCGCCAACGCCATGAAAATAGACCGCTATCAGGGACCCGGCCAGCGCCATCAGCAGTACATTAAACGCCTCACGAATTATCAATATAACAACAACTAAAAAGGCAAAAATTGCTATTGTATACCATGCTTTTTCAACGTAGGTCAACTCTTTGTTCGGAGCCTCCTCATTTGGGGAATCTTTGATGGACATAAGTTACGTGATGATTGTGATTTCTAAACTTAAAGATAGTATTTTAGAAAACCATAGTTCAAAATATATTGATGAATTTGTAAAGAGAAAGTAATAGGTGGAAATACCGGCAATGCCACCTACTTCCCGCATTCAATGTGGAAAGAGTGCCGACAAGTACATTGGTTCGGATAGGCAAACTGTTCAGAGAGTATCGGCTAGTTGAAATTTAAGCTAACGCAATAATTAAACACAACAACAAGCAATAAACTGGGCTTCTAAAAATCAATACCAAAAAATTTAAGGTATACTATCTTATATCATATATTTACTTGTTAGCGATACTTCCACGACCTTAACAAATAATAAAAAATAATAAAAAATAGAAAAATATGAGAAAAGTAATTTCATTTATGCACATATCACTTGACGGTTTTGTTGCAGGACCGAACGGAGAAATGAACTGGATTAAAGTTGATGAAGAAATTTTTGATCACGTCGGCAGACGGATAGGCGAAGGCGACACTGCATTATATGGACGAGTAACTTATCAGATCATGGAAAATTACTGGCCAACCGCAGGAGACAAGCCGACAGCATCGCAACACGACCTCGAACACTCAAAGTGGTATAACAAAGTTCACAAAGTTGTTTTATCAAAAACAATGAAAGGCACAGGTTTGCCTAATACAAAAATTATTAGCGACAACCTTTTAGACAGAATAAATGAAATAAAACAACAGCCGGGTGAAGACATCTTACTTTTTGGCAGCCCGACAGCAACACATTCACTGATGCAACTGAACTTAATTGACGGCTACTGGCTATTTGTTAATCCTATTATTCTTGGACGAGGCATTCCATTGTTTGTAGACATCAAAGACAAAATAAAACTAAAATTATTAACTACCCGACAATTTACTTGCGGGGTAACAGAACTAAATTACATAGTGGACAGACAATAATAACGAGCCGCTAATATTGGCAATAGCAGGACGTTGTGAACTTCGGCTGTAGCTTAGCTTGTACAATTTTCTAACAGCTATTTCAAATGTTTACCAACTCTTCTTGTTGCGGATATAATCGATCAATGAAGGTGCTGCTTTGATCTGTTCATCTATTGCTGTAAAAATATGGTTGAGGTTTTCTCCGTCATATTCGCCTTGTTAATGATGAAATTTGTACACTAAATTTTGCGGGTATTATTAAAGAGAGGCCGGTATTAGAATAGAGCTCCTAACTAATTCAAAACTGTAAAATAACTCATTTCGTCGGGCTTTCGGCTTGATAAAATAAAGGCTTTGCAAAATTTTATATGATGGCCATATGACTTTACAATAATTATTAAAATTGATAAAGTTATAATGTTAATATAGTACTGTTCCATTTTTATATAGTCTACCTTTAAAAAAAACACATGTCAGAAAAAAACAAAAAAAAATTCGGAGTATGGATGGATTCACAGCATGCTACCATTGCAGGAAGAAAAGATATCGATAGTGGAGACTTTACTATTTTAGGTCATGTAAAAAATAGTGGTGCCAGTGGCAACTCAAATGAAAATGCGGCTAACCATCAAGAGATTGCGTTAACACAGAAATTTTTCAAGGAAATTGTGGTTAAAATGCCCAATATAGATGAAATACATGTTACAGGAACTGGCCAGGTACAGGAGCAATTTATTAAATTTTAGGTGACACTCCGCAGTATAAAAATGTAAAGTGTAGTGAAAGCACTTCAAACAAAATGAATGATGAACAATTCCTGATATTTATTACTAAGCATTTTAATTAAATAAGAACTTTAATGATTAAGGAATCCAAGTTTCAGGATTTGGATTTCCAAATCTCCATGGCCCTTCGTTTCCACGAACCACTCCGCTAAGCTCTTCGCCACAATCCGCAACCTAAACAGTTGGAGTGTTTTAGAAATACAAGCAATTAATTTTAGCAGTATAAGATAGGTTTGTGGAGACACGAAGGTGGAGGGGCAGAAATCAAGGCGAAGGGAATATTTTTTTACCACAATCTTTTTTTTAATAGCGAAAACTATAACATCGATAAGCTAGCGGCTTTACAAGATATTCTTTAACTGCAAAGGCCTTTAATCAAAAATTTTAGAAGGATTCAAAATTCCCCGTGGATCAAATGTTTTTTTGATACCCCTCAATATGGACAAATGAGTTTCTTTAAAAAAAAGATTCATAAAAGGCTTTTGCAAATACCCGATACCATGCTCGGCCGATAGCATACCGCCGAGTGACTGCACTAATTTATAAATCTCCCGCTTGCCTTCTATGCTTTTGAGGCGCCAGGCTTCTGTTACGGGTTCATCGCTGATGATAGAAAAATGAATATTGCCATCGCCGATATGTCCGAGGTTGCTTGTTTTAAGGCCGAGCTCCGCACCAATTTTTTTAACCCCTCTCAGTAAGTCAGGCAACTTTGTGCGGGGTACCACGGTATCCTCGGTAACCATCGCATAAGCGAGGGTGCTAATAGCATTGGCCGCATTACGGCGAAGCTTCCACAATTCATTTTTTTGTGCTTCGCTATCAGCAAAAAGAATATCCCCCACATCAAACTGCGAAAGCACTACTGCAATTTTTTCACAATCCTGCTGCAGCATATCCATATTGTTGCCATCTACTTCTATCAGCAACAGCGCTTCATCATCCGGCGAAATAACAAAAGGTGATGAACCTACGTAACGCACGGCATACGCTATGGTTTCTTTATCCATAAATTCCAGGGCAGAGGGAATAACGCCGGATTTAAAAATATCAGCTACAACAGCACAGGCGTCTTCGGCATTACGAAAGGGGGCAAGCATCAGCAAATTAAAAGACGGGTATGGTAGCAGCTTCAAAACAATTTTGGTAACCACGGCAAGTGTTCCTTCGCTGCCGGTTATTAACTGCGTTAGATTATAGCCCGTAGAATTTTTTAAGGTATTGGCACCTGTCCACATTATTTCGCCGTTTGGTAAAACTATTTCAAGATTCAAAACATAATCCCGTGTAACACCATATTTCACACACCTGGGGCCGCCTGCATTGGTGGCAACATTGCCGCCAATATGAGAATAGCCGCGGCCAGCGGGGTCGGGCGGGTAAAACAATCCTTTATCCTGCAGTACATTCTGCAAATGTTCTGTAATAACTCCCGGCTCTACAATTACCTGGTAGTTCTTTTCATCAATGTCTACAATTTTATCAAAACGCTCCATAGATAATGCAACACCGCCATGAACCGGTACTGCACTGCCGGTTAAGCCGCTTCGTGCACCCTGCACCGTTATAGGTATGCGTTGTTTGTTGCACAGGGCCATAATTGCAGAAACCACTTCAGAACCGGAAGGCATCACCACCACCTCCGGCAGAAAATAAATATCTTGTGAGAAATCCCTCGCATGTTTCTCAAGCCTTTCAACTTGCGTAAAAACAGCATCGCTGCCCGCCAGGGCTACCAGCTTTTTGATGAATGACGGCGTGACCTTATTAAATTTTGACATCTTTATTTGTGTAAGTTATGAATAAGATTTTTATTTTCACTAGGGCTCTATCCCGGCGGGATATTCGCTAAATAATCTTCAAATCATAAAAGAAGCTTCTATATTTATTTGTTGCAGCTAACTTTAAGACGCTTTACCAACTTATATCTATAAAAATACATTTTGCGAATATACCAGTAATTGGTACTTTTATAAAAATAAATTTATGAGTCGGAATACTTCAATTTTATTGGGAAATCATTATGATGAATTTATATCTTTAAAAATTTCATCAGGAAAATATAATTCAGCAAGTGAAGTAATTAGAGCTGCACTAAGACTTTTAGAATCTGAAGAACAGAAATTAGCTGACTTACGAAAAGCATTGGTAACCGGAGAAAAAAGTGGGAAAGTAGAAAATTATAATAGAAAAGAACATTTAAAATCGTTGCATAGTAAGTTTTTATGAAAAAAAGAACTTATACTATTTCAAAAAAAGCTTCCATTGATTTAGAAGATATTTGGCTTTATACTTTTGAAAACTGGTCCCGGGAACAAGCTGACCGTTATTTCAATTTACTTTTAGACGAAATAGAATTTATCACAAAAAATCCTGAGTCCGGCAAATCCATTAATCATATCCGGGAAAATTACAGAGCAGCTAAAGTGAAATCCCACATAATATTTTATAAAATTACAGAAGTATATTTGATTGAAGTAATAAGAATCCTTCATGAAAGAATGGATATTGAAAACAGGCTTAAAGATTGATAAAGCTACCTGCAACATATAGGCTTAAACAAAGCTTTGTACCATCACTTCGCTATAGATTCATCAAACCCAGGGTTGCCGTTTGAAGAGAAGAACCATTTTCTGTCATTGCATCGAGCATTGAAAAATGATTTTTTCCAGGAATATTTAACAGCTCAATAGAACTGTGTTTATCTTTCCAACTGTTATACATTTCACCGCTTTGCTCTTTAAACTCATCTGTTTCATCTGTTCCCACAGCAAGCAAGAAAGGGCATGGCCTCACTGGCGCTGAATAAACCGGGCTGTTCCTTTTTGCCATTATTGCATTCATTTGTAAAATTGAATTTAAGTTTGAAAGCATCAAAGGCTCCAGCCTGAACAAGCCACTGACTGAAATGACCCCTTTTAAAAAAAACTGATCGCTTTGTAAATCGTTATTCACCATAAGCATAGATGCAAGATGCCCACCAGCACTATGTCCGGCCACATGTAGCTGCGAAGGCTCTCCATTATAAAGAGTTATATTATTGTGCAGCCAATACATTGCCTTACTACAGGATGATACGATCATATCCATTGAGGCATTTGGGGCAAGCGGATAATTTATCAAGACTGTCGTTACATTATATTGTAGAAAAGTAGGAGCTAAAAAATGAAACATTGCTTTATCAAGCAAGTGCCAGTAACCCCCATGAATAAACACCAGCGTTTTTGAAAATGGAGTTGCAGCAGGAAAAATATCAAGGCATTCTTTGGGATGCTTACCAAAAGATATGTCTTTAAAAACTGTATGCTCTTTTTCTGCTTTGCGGCTAAGGCTTTCCCAGCGTTCAAAATAAGCAGCATAGTCAGGAACATGCAACCGGTTATTGTATTGGCTATCTAATTGTTCTTGGTTGTAGCTTTTATAAATGGCCATATAAAGCGATTGGTTAAACTTTTTCTACCCTTTTTTTTCACAAGCCATGCAAGCATTCGAAGACTATTCTGTAAAATTCGGGGTGCGATTGCCAGGTTTTACCAGTAATAATTTTACCATCCCTAACAGCTTCATCAGGCGTAATATAAATACCACCACAAGATTCTACTTCAAACTTTACATGCTCGTAGCAGGCGATCTTTTTTTTGTTCACCAGGCCAGCGGTTACCAATATCTGCACACCGTGGCAAATAGCGAAAATATATTTATTGCTTTCAGAGAACGCCTTTACTATTTTAATTACGTCGCTATCGTTTCGTAAATATTCAGGTGCCCTTCCTCCAGGAATTAACAAGGCTTCATAGTCTTCGATAGTAACATCAGCAAATGAAATTTCTGATTCAACCAGGTAGCCTTTTCGTTCAACATAAGTATCCCATCCAGGTTCAAAATCATGTATTACGAGATTTAACCTTCTTACTGAAGGCGCCGCTATAACCGGAATATATCCAGCCTCCTTCATGCGGTGAACTGCAAAAAGTATTTCAAAACTTTCACCGGCATCACCGGTGAGTATCAATATTTTTTTTGATGTAGACATAGTATTTATATGTTTAAGAATGATTCCGGTAAAGATAGATAAAGAATTATTTCCATTGAAACCATCGGTGAAGAAGGCTATAGGTTATAAGCAAAGCCAGATCAGTATCAACAGATTTTGAATCAGATCAATTCAATATTAGTACCCACAGCGATGGACCTGATCATTGCTGACTGCACAAGGGTTGGCGTTACCTATTTTTTAATGAATGAGGACAATGTAAAAAAACAGGTAGCACTGCCATGGGTAAGCTTTGGTTCTGATGAAGTATCTTATACACCCGACAACACTGTATTTAAAAAGTCGCAGCCACACCCCAGGCCTTATGGAAACTTTGCCAGGGTAATCGGTCATTATTCAAGAGATGAGAAAGTGCTTACGTTGCAGCAGGCCATTTACCAATTGGCAAAACTGCCAATAGAAACTTTAAAAATAAAAAAGCGTGGCGAACTGAAGGTGGGCAATTATGCTGACATTATCATCTTCGATCCGGCAAAAGTAAATGACCTTGCTACATACGATAAGCCGCAACAATTGGCCACCGGCATGATCGATGTTTTTGTCAACGGAGAACTCATACTCAAAGAAGGTAAGCCAACCGGTGCCACTCCGGGAAAATTTGTAAAAGGCCCCGGATATAAGGGTTGAATTTTTTATGCGCAGGCTTTTATGACGAGTATTCCGATCAAAAAGCGGGTTACCAGGGAAAGGGTCTAAGCGTCATTTTATTTTTCAATAGCTCAATTGCTGTTGGTTCCTGATCTTTCTTTTTTCATTGCAAAAAAAATTACGCGTAGTAACGTATAGGCACCGGACAGCATCCAGTGCCTGAAAGGGAACTTTTGCATTGAGTCGGCACTAAATGGCTATCAGGCAACGGAGCAATAAGCGCAATGATGTTCCTGCGCCCGCCCGACGGCCCATACGCCGGAAGGTACCGGCTGTATACCGGGGAGCAATCCATCCATCCAGTCTTTTTTTACATCGGCAGCATTTAATCCCATTTTACCTGCTACTACAGCACTGTTTACAGTGATTGCTGCTTCACATACACAAAACATTACCCCACTATCCTGCAGTTCATTAATGCCAAGGGACACTTCTCCGATTCCGGGAATTTTAAAAGTGCCTTTTGCCGGTTTCCAAAATGGATTCCTGGTAGCAGGCGATTTGGTAGCTGGATCATTTGCTTTAAATTGTTCACCAAATTTATATTTGGCCCAGAGCCTGTCTTCAAATGCATAAGCTATCCCATCGTGACGCAGCACCACCACAACGCCGCAATCTGATGCAGGCGACCCAGTAGCTTCATTCGTTAGTAAAAAAACTCTTGGCCAGGCAAAGGGAAATACTTCATTAGGATGCGGGACATCAAATACCATACGATGCTTGCCCTTTATCTTGTCAAACCATACATCAGGATCTTCGGGCCTGCCAGCATTATTTTTATCTGAATATTCTGCTTCTAAAAGCAACGGATTTCCTAATGAGGAAATACCAAATATCGCAGCACTTTTAGCCAGCATGCTCATAAAGCCGCGACGGGGTGTTAGCTTGTTAAAAATAGTTGTTTCCATTTTTTAAGTTTTTTAGTGAGTAAATGAGTAAACTAATCGGCGGTATCAAAGTACAATTTTACTTATTCAGATGCAAGCTATAAAATACTTTTTTTTGTAAACACTGGTTAATTTGCTGCAATTGTATCGGCTTGCATAAAACAGTGTTTCGGGAATTGCGCTACCGCATTAAAAAATGATCAGAGTGCAAAAGGAAATATGGCTTTGCGATGTAAAGGATAATCGTTGAATTTTTGCTTGTACCATTGATGATGTGATAAAGCACGAGGAATAAGATTGGCTGCTGTCCAAACAAAAAATGCCAGTGCAGGCAGGTTCCAGCAAAGCACGGCATAACCGAGCCACTCTATTAATTCGCCAAGTAAATTGGGGCAGCTTATTTTGCTAAACAACCATTGCTGCGGAATTATATAATGTGTTTCATTGGGCTTGCGCAGGTGTATCAATATGTCGTCGGCCTTCCAGTTGACATACATGCCTGTAAAAAAAATAATGATGCCTGCAATAAACCGTATATCAGTAAACCAATCGTTGTTATAGCTGGCAAACTGTGCAAAATAAATACCCAGTAAACTGCCGGAGATACAATTGAAGAGGATACCGGAACCAACAATTACCCAGGGCATTTTTTTTCCTTTGGTATGCAGGCGAAAAGGAAAAATTAAACTGCGGTAAACATAATGAAAACAGAACAAGCCAATCATTACCAAGCAGCAGCAGATATTTTATGAATAGCCGGCAGAATATTGAGCCAGAGTATGGCCAGCACCGGAAGCTCCATCAATAACCAGCCGGTAATGTTTAAAACCTGCGGTCCCCATTTGCCCGAACTATGACGGCCGTAAGGCGCCGTGATTTTTAACAATAAAAAAAATATACAGAGGGCGACACCCATCCACACAAATATAATGGATTGGTACATTGGCCACGAAATGGAAAAAAATTTCATGCAGGATGATGGTTTTGCAAGCGATGCGGTTTTACTGTTAGTTAAACAAGATAGCCATTATTCTTAAACCAATGGAAAGCATCGCTTACTGTTTCTTCAAGTGGCCTTGTAGTATAGTTCAAATGCTGAATAGCCTTGCTACTGCTGATACAACGGTCGCCCGCAAATATTGCATCGAGTGCCTCGATGGTATAAAGTGGCTCTTTCTTTTTTATATAAGCGATTGATTTAACAAAAGGCAATCCTGCCTTACCAACGAAAGCTGGAAAAGCGAAAGGCTTTATTTTTTTTCCGGATGCTGCAGCCAGTAATGCAACCAGTTGTTGAAGGCTATGCCATTGTCCGCCCAGCAAATAATTTTCGCCAGGCATGCCCATGGTTAAACCGTTTACAATGGCGTTGGCCACATCACGTACATCACAAAAATCAAAGCCGCCATCAAAAACAAAAGGTAAACGGCCTGTATATAAATCAATAATTACCTTGCCTACCTTGGAGGGTTTATAATCGTAAGGGCCAATGATGGAAGTTGGATTAACCACCAATACTTGCATTGCAGGTTGATTGAACGATAAGGCAATTTGTTGTCCTGCTTTTTTTGAGCGGTCATAAGCGAATGCGGTTTCATTTACCAGTTCGCTGTTTTCATGCAGCAGTTGCAGTGTTGGTCGCTGATTGTACGCATGTATAGAGCTGGTATGCACTACTCTTTTTATTCCGCACCGCTTTGCCGTTTCCATTAAAATTTTTGTACCCTCTACATTTGTTGTATGCACCATGCCGTGGGGGTCGCCATTTACAGAGATAAGGGCTGCGCAATGAATTAATGCATCGCTGCCTTTTAATAAGGTATGCAGTGTGCCGGGGTTTAGTAAATCGCCTTCAATAATCTCAACAGGAAACATTTTAAGCGATCGGTCATCACCTTTTACCAATGCTTTTACTGAATGATTTCTTTTAATCAGTTCGGGTACTATGGCCGAACCCAAATGTCCGGCAGCACCGGTAATGGCGACTTTCATGCAGGTGGTATTTACAACTTTTGATGCCCAAATTACAATGCAGTTTTTTATGCGGGTAAAATAATTTTTATGGTATGCTTCTGTAGCTCAAAAAAACGCATCAGTCCCCCTACAAAATAGTATTACAAAATAAATAATGCAAAGTTAAATGAATGCCGCTATCCGTGGCAGCTGGGGCAAAAGCAATCATGCTGCAGACTGTAAAAAACTATTTGCGCTTCTATTTTATTTTTATTTTAAACGCCCATGCATAACTGCATGCAGATGGCCTTGCTTTTTGCTTTGGATAAAAAATGGTTAACCCATCAGTTTCAGTCCAGTTCCATTTTAATTCACCGGGTACACCCAGCATGGTAATTTTTGAACCTTCTGCAGGTTTTACAGATTTTAATTTAAACTCAGCACCTTGCCATTTAAGAAATAAGGCATATACATTATTTGCTTTTGCCGTAAAGTAAACATCGCCTTCGTGCTGCAGGTTCCAGATAGATGTTCCGTAAATGGCTTCACCATTTACCTTCAGCCAATCACCTAATTGCAAAAGCGGGTACTTTTCATAGTCAGGAATATTACCGGCAGCCATTGGGCCAACGTTTATATCAAAGTTGCCGTTTTGAGCTACGCCCATAATCACTTTGTCAATAAATTGTTTGGGCGATAAACAATCTTCGGGATCTGTATCCTGGTTGTATCCAAACGTTTTTGCAATTCCCTGCCAATAACTCCATTTATGGGTAAGCAATCCTTCGCTCCCTTTTTCGAAGTTATATTCTACATTGTACAAATCACCATGTTTGCCACGTTCATCTTTACCGAACCGGTCGTTTACAAATACTTCCTGGTGGCGTTTTTGAGCTTCATTATAAAAATAGGCAACCACTTCTTTCATTTTCCAGAACGACTCTGGATGATCCCATTCCCCATCGAAATAAAAAAAATCGGGATGGTATAAATCAATCAATTCCTTTATTTGAAGCATCATAAAATCATCAACATAATTGTTCACTCTCTTTAATCCTGCATAAGGAATATCTTTTCCGGTATATATTGGGTTATACCATTCGTACAAAGAATAATACAGGCCGGCTTTTAAGCCTTGCTTTCTTGCTGCTGCAAAAAATGGCCCGAGCAAATCCTTTTTGGGCCCCATCTTAAAGGCATTGCGATTGGTATATTTTGTTGGCCAAAGACAAAAACCATCGTGATGTTTTGAAGTAATGAACATATATTTTGCTCCCATATTTTTAGCAAATATTGCCCAGTCGTCAGGTTTATATTTTTCTGCATTCCATTGTGGAATAAAATCATCATAGGTTTTGTTGCCATACTTTTCTTTGTGGTAGTCAACAGTAGGGTTGCCTTTTTCATGCATACGAAACCCATACCATTCAGCATATGAAATACCCTCTTCACGAGGTGCCCATGCAGGAACAGCGTATACGCCCCAATGCATGCTTAACCCAATCTTTGCATCATCGTACCATTTTGGCATTTCATGGCTATCTAAAGATTCCCATGTTGGTTTGTATAATGTCTTTTCATTTTGTTGCGAATAAGCTATGATGCTGCAACTTAGCCCTGTTACAATTAAAAGTATATTTTTCATATTACTTACCTTCATGTATTTCGTTTGATTATTTTTATAATAAAATGATGTTTTATGAATGATGTATTCAGTTATTCTGCAGCTGTATTTATATTTTAAACTTTAAATAAATATTAGAATTCATTTTTCTAACACTTAAAAAAAACTACACTTCTTAAAGTATGTTTACTGTCCATCAGCTTTAGCAAATGCTTTCACCATTATTTCAAGATCAATGACCCCCCTAAAGCCACTAAAACCAACTGAATATTTTGTACCATCAGCCGTTACAATTGGCTGACCCCCTTCCCATCCTATTAATTCAGGGGCCTCTATGCCATTGGCATTTTCGTCTACTTCCTTGTTAAAAACCATTCTTTCATATTCGCCGGTTTTTACACCTGTAAGCCATACCTGGCTGGCTTTTGTCCATGCAATTTTATAGGTTGATCTTTGCCGGGCTTTATCTTCTCCAAACATTTTTCCAAACACCTGGCCGCTATCACTGATAATGCAAACAGCAACATTTCCATTGGCGATTTTCATGTCTACCGGATTTTCTTTATACGCCGGTATCATTTCTTCCAGGGCTTTAAATATGCTGTTAATAAAATCATCTTCATTTTTGTTCATAGATTAAAGTTTATGGGTGAATGAAATATTTTATACAGGCTTTGCTTATCAGGAAAAAAGCGAGTACACAATAAAGTTATTGTATTCTTCTTTAAGGAAATGTAATGATTTATTACATTGAGGCATCAGGATACATGGTAAGGTAAGATAAAGGGCACCGATCGTTCTTTAAGAATGACCGGCGCCCTTTGTTATTTTAATCTGCTAAGAATCGCTGCCAGGTAACAAAATTAAATCTTCCGAAATTATAATGTTTACCAACTGCGGCAGTGATTAAATATTTCCTTGCAAAGTGATAGTATTGTCTGCCGTTACGGAATACAGGTCAGCTCTTCGCAGACTTGCGGACTGTTTAAAATGCCAGCGAAAAAAAATTATTTCTCTTTTAACCCAGTTTTCTTCCAGTCAATAAAAGCAGTAATGGTAGAATCGGATAGTTTTGAATGCATCTTGGGCATAAACTCATGATCATCAGGATTTTTTTGAATGCGTGTTATCATTTCATCAACATTGTCTTTAGCAGCTGTATAGCTACTCAACGGTTTTTTATTTCCTTTACCTTCTATATGGCAAGGTGCGCAACTTGACTGGATAATTGGCCCGATACTATTTTCGTAGGTTACCTCTTTTACAGCTACAGTAGCGGTTTTTTTAGAGGAAGAACAAAACTGAAATAATAATACGGCAGTCAGCAACAGTGCTGTAATGGATACTTTACGCATTTGGGATAAGTTTTAATGAGTGTTTTAATGAATTCACAAATTAACTGATTTATTTTTACCCGGGAAAAAATGCGACGAAAACGACAAATGCTGCGACTAAAGCAATCTGCTGCATTAATTTAATAAAGAGAAATAAGGAAGCATTTTATATCATTGAAATATTTGCAACGGCAAGTGCCTGGGTTTTTTATAAAAGGAAATGTATAAAAAATAAGTAGATTGTAATGATTTAAAACTACTGTCATGAAACGATTACACCTTGTTTGTCTGCTGCTTTTATTTGCAGCTGGTATTTGCCAGGCTTTACCTTCCGGTATTCATCCAACTTTAGCAATTGGTGCTGCTGCCCCAGCTTTTAATCTGAAGGGTACAGATGGAAAAATGTACACCCTTGCTTCTTTTAAAAGCAGCACTGTGCTGGTTATAGTTTTTACCTGCAATCATTGCCCCACTGCGCAGGCTTATGAAGACAGGCTGATACAGTTAAAAAAAGATTATGGAAATAAGGGTGTGGCATTAGTTGCCATCATGCCCAACGATCCTTTATCCATTACGCTTAGCGAATTGGATTATACAGATATGAGCGACAGCTACGAGGAAATGAAAATACGTGCTGCACAAAAGCATTTCAACTTCCCCTATTTATACGATGGCAACACAGAGGCTGTATCATTTGCCTACGGACCGGTGGCTACCCCGCACGTTTTTATTTTTGATAAAGAAAGAAAACTCCGCTATCAAGGACGTATAGACGATATGGAAAAGCCATCTAAAACGCCCACCAGTTTTGACACCCGAAATGCCATTGATGCGTTGCTGGGCAATAAGGAAGTTACTATCCCTACCACAAAAGTTTTTGGCTGCTCCATAAAATGGGCAGAAAAAACCGAGCTGGTAAAACAAAGCAATGAGAAATGGGCAAAGCAACCTGTAATGCTGGACAGCATTACAGAACAAGGTATAAAAGACCTGGTAAAAAATAGCGGCGATAAACTAAGGCTGATCAATATCTGGGCTACATGGTGTGGCCCCTGTGTAACAGAATTTGACGATTTTATTACCATTAACAGAATGTACCGCAGCAGGGATTTTGAATTTATCAGCATTAGTGCAGATGATCCGGCGGTAAGAGACAAAGTGTATAAGTTCCTGCAAAAGCACCAGGCATCCAATACCAACTACCTCTTTAATACCGATAATAAATATAAACTTATAGAAGCAGTGGACCCCAACTGGCAGGGCGGTTTGCCTTATACTTTACTGGTTGAACCGGGTGGTAAAATAGTGTATTCAAAACAAGGGCCGATTGATATAAAGGAAATGAAAAAGACAATTGTAGATAACCCAATGATCGGCAGGTTTTTTAAATAAGTTAATGCCTTGATACGAACCGCCTGTGAGAAAGAAAGAAGACACACTTAACTTTGTTGTAGTGACCAGCTGCTGACCGGCCTGTAATTGTATCGATCTATTGTTTAAAAAGAGTTTGACATATACAAAATTCCAGCGCCGGATATACACCCGGCGCTGGAATTTTGGTAAGTAAATTGGAACCGCAAACTACTAAGGGGTATTTGCGTTGGCCATTTTATGGCTTGGACATAGGAAAAATATCTTTAGTGCTGTTGTTGGCTTTTTATTATTATAAAAGACAGCCCATTATTTTACTTTTTAAAATTGAGAATACAGTTTCTCTCCTCCGCTTAAAACTATATCTGAATCTTTATGCAGGTACAGCTTACACTCATCATCTTCTAAAACTGTAACCAGGTTTTGTATAGTTGCCTCAAATAATTCCTGCAGGTTTATTTTATCTGCATAAAACATCTGCAGGCATATAATGTCTGTTTCAAAAAATACCTTAACGCTTGGATTTATAAGTGCTGCTGATAATATCACTGCACCAAATTCGTTTTTATACAACGACAGTTCTACCCCTGCATTATCTATAATTTGTTCCCTTAATGTAAGGCTTGAGGTATCTAAACCCATCCTGTTTTTATTTATGTAAAATTACTGCTGCTCTTAACAACTGATGGGGACAAATGACACAAAATACTGAATTGCTGCTGTTGATAAAAGAAAATAAAATCATCTTGAATTGTTAGCGGCCAGCAAAAAAACTTATCAGGATTTTGAGAAGCTAAAGAATTTATTTAAATGTTTAATGGGCTAGTAAAAACTATTTGCGGCATAACGCAAAATGGCTGATACAAGACTATTACTGTCACCTGCAAATTTTTCCAGCACAATAATTTCAGTTCCGGTATTGTACAAAAAATTATGGTTGCCAGATATATTTGTTGTTTTACAAACACTAAAAAATACTTTGCCATTGTTGATGCAGGCTTGTATGTCTTCTACGGAAGCCTTGCCATAATCTCTACTATTACCATAAAAGGTATAGGTATTTGACAGTTCATTTTCCAAAAACCATCCGCCGCCGTTTACTTTATTTTTTGCGTTACAATCTGGCTATGGTATGCCGCATTCATCATAATAAGGCAATCATCTTCAATTATAAATGTTTTAAACAAGACCATCGTTACAATTATTTTACTGTTAATAAAACACCCCAGGCTGCCAAAGACCTGCTGTAAATAAAATGCAGCCTGGTTGTGTACTAAAACACAAAACTAATAATGCAGAAAAAAGATCAGTGAGACAATTGACACAAAAACAAATTGGAAATGGTTCTTGTGCGACTAAGTATTTTAGCCAAATGATTTTCAATTGAAAAAATTTCGGTAATTAAGCCATCCCTGCATATAGCCGCTAATTTTATCAAACCCTTAACTTTGCCCTCATTAAATAAATTAATACGCTATGAATAAAACCAAACAGTCCGTTACCCTTGCACAGGCATTTAAAGAATTTATCTGGCCAAGGAGAAAAGTAGTTTTTATTGGCCTGGTACTGATTATTATCAGCAGGCTTGCCGGACTGGTATTGCCCGGCGCCAGTAAATACCTGATGGATGATGTGATTGTGAAAAAAGATCTGCATATGCTTAAAATCCTGTTACTGGTGGTGGCAGGATCAATAGTGGTGGATGTTATTTCCTCCTTCCTGCTCACAAAATTATTAAGTGTACAAGCCCAGCGCCTTATTGCTCAATTGAGAATTAAGGTGCAGAAAAAAATACTTTCGCTACCCATCAGTTATTTCGATAATAATAAGTCGGGAGCATTGGTAAGCCGCATCATGACTGATGTAGAAGGGGTACGAAACCTGGTAGGTACCGGTCTGGTTCAGTTGATTGGCGGCCTGATAACCTCTGTTATCTCTTTAGTGCTGTTAATAAGGATTAGCCCCATGATGACTTTTTATGTACTGGTACCGGTGGTGATTTTTGCGGTAGTGGCAGCCAAAGCATTTACTTATATACGCCCTATTTTTAAAACAAGAGGAGTTATTAATGCAGACGTAACCGGGCGGTTAACAGAAACCATCAATGGGGTAAGGGTGATAAAAGGATTTAATGCAGAAGATCAGGAAAATAAGACCTTTGAAAAAGGAGTAGAACAATTGTTTCAGAACATAAAAAAGAGCCTTACCTCCACAGCCATTATCACCAGTTCTGCTACGCTGCTTTTAGGATTAGCCTCGGCAGGCATTATGGGTATTGGTGGCTACATGATCATTCAGCAAAAACTAACTTTTGGTGAATTTCTTTCCTTCACACTTTATCTTGGATTTATGATTGCACCCATTCTTCAGATGAGTAATATCGGCAGCCAGCTTACTGAGGCATTTGCGGGATTGGACAGAACACAAGAGATTATGAATATGGATCCTGAAAATGATGAATTGACAAGAACTATCCAATTGCCTGTTTTAAAAGGCGATATTAAATTTGAAAATGTTTCCTTTTCATATGAAGAAGGAAAGGAAGTGGTAAAGGATATTAGTTTTGATGCCCCTTCCGGATCGGTAACTGCATTGGTGGGTAGCTCAGGATCGGGCAAAACAACCATTGCCAGCCTGGCAGCAACTTTCATTACACCCGATTCGGGTACCATTACTATTGATGGCATTGATTTAAGTAAAGTGATTTTGAGTGAATACCGCCAGCACCTTGGCGTTGTGTTGCAGGATGATTTTTTATTTGAAGGTACCATTCGTGAAAATATTTTATTTGCCCGCCCGGATGCTGGAGAGGAAAGGCTTGGCAAAGCTGTGAGTGCTGCCTATGTAGATGAATTTACAAATAGATTTGAAATGGGCCTTGATACATTAATCGGCGAAAGAGGAATTAAATTGTCGGGTGGACAACGCCAGCGTATTACCATTGCAAGAGCTATCCTGGCTGATCCTAAAATCATTCTGCTGGATGAAGCTACCAGCAGCCTGGATACAGAAAGTGAAGCACTAATTCAGCAGAGCCTGAATGAACTGATGAAGGGCAGAACTACTTTTGTAATTGCACACAGGCTTAGTACCATCCGTAAGGCGGATCAAATATTGGTGATAGAATCAGGGAGAATTGCAGAACGGGGAAACCACCAGGAACTGATTGACAAAAAGGGCCGTTATTATGAATTGTTTACTTACCAGGCAAGAATATAATGCAGGTGCATGCCTTTTGTTTTTTATACCTCTTTTAAATAAATGGAAAGTATTTTATGACAATGTAAAAATGAGGATTGCCACTACTATCAATCATAAAAAATAATTATATTTGATAGAGCTTCAATTCAGGGGCCTGTTAAACCGAAAACATCATGTCAACAATACTTATAACAGGTGCCAGCAAAGGCATTGGCTTTGCGACAGCACTTGCGTTTGCACGTACAGGCCACAAAGTTGCAGCAGTTATGCGCACCCCTGACGGATTTCCTGAACTGGCAAAATTAGCCGCCACTGAAAACCTTGCTATCAAAATATATCAAATGGATGTTGATTCAGATGCATCTGTACGAGATGGGTTTGTCCGCATCAGTAAAGAGATGGGGCCAATTGATGTTTTGGTGAACAATGCAGGGATTGAACGCATGGGAAATGTGGAGGAATTGGCTCTAGATGAATTTCGAGCGGTGATGGAGACCAATTATTTTGGCGTTATACGATGCATTCATGCCGTTCTTCCGGAAATGACGAAGCGCAGGAGTGGATGTATTATTAATATTGCATCAGTTGCCGGTAGAATTGCAACGCCAACCATGAGTGCCTATTCATCATCAAAATTTGCGCTGGAGGCTTTGAGCGAAACCCTTGCCTCAGAAGTTAAATCTTTGGGTATACATGTAGCGATAGTAGAGCCGGGTATTATAGATACGCAGATGGCCAGGCATATTACCGTTGTCCCTGCTGCTTCCAAATATTCTCACCAGGAACGTCTAGGTGCATTGTTTGCTGCCTCGCTAAAAACCCCGGTACCGCCATCTATAGTGGCTGATAAAATACTGGAGATTGCCACGAATGGAACTTGGCAACTTAGGCATCCGGTAGGGCCAGACGCTCTGCCCTTTATTGGCTGGCGACAATCCATGAGTGACGAAGCCTGGGTAGACCTTGGTGCACTGGAAGATAACGAATGGTATGACCGGATGGAAGGAGATTTCTCCATGAAAATAAGGCCTGAGCCACAACCTGCATAAAGGCGCTGCTCGATATTGAATCCTGTAAGAAGGAATTCAAAAAAAACTGTTGATTAATAAATGATCAGGCATCCATTTTAAGCTATAAACCCGAATTAGTTTTTTTAAAACAGCCCTTGCATTTTTATGTAAGGGCTGTTATCTTTAATGTCTAAATTTATCAGCTATGTATCTTATCAGAGAAGTATTTCAAACAAAACCTGGCAGAGCAAAAGACCTTGTTAAAATGTTTAAACAGGCAGCACCTCATTTTGAAAAAATAGGGGAAATGAACAATATGAAAATCCTTACAGATGTTGTTAGTAATTACTGGACGGTGGTGGTTGAATCAGAAACTGAAAATATTGGCGGCTTTTTCAGCAACATGCGTTCAGCAACTATGAGTGATGAACTAAAAGAAATAATGAAGGGTTATATGGATTGTGTAGCAGGCGGGCACAGGGAAATATTTTTAGTAGAATAAAAAACCCTTTAGATAATAGACTGCAAAGTTTTAAACGCCGGATAGAATCCGGTGTGACGGAGTCTTATAATAAATGCGCAAAATTATTTTCAAAAAATTCGCCAGGCTTTCTTATCTCTTTATGCTTATTAATTTAAAATCCTGCTTTTAAATAACTCCATCCCTGTTCCTGTTTTAGTATTACTTCGCCAACACCCATTGGCACAAATCCTGCTTCAGGAATCATCTCTTCTTTGGTAATTTTTCTTAACCGCATGGTATTTTCGCAACCCACAAAAACTACTCCCATATTTTTAAATTCTGTTATCCTTTTCTGTTCAGTAGTTTTTGCTGTAACCAGCATTTCTATGCCAAAGCCGTGGGTCACCACTTCAATCATAACTGTTTCGCCCCATCCCTCTTTTAAGTGTTTTATATTATTCATTAAACTTTTCCATACCAGGGTATCATTACTGCTTAATTGAATAACCACTTTGTGCTTAACAGTATTTCCTGTTTTGTTATTAGCAGGCAAGCCAGTACCAGTGCAGGTTGTTTTATCCTGTTGTGCAAATGTGCCCGTCGTAGTTATTGCAATCAATGCAATAAGCATAATTTTTTTCATTTGTATTTTTTTAGTGGTCATTAATGAAATTGATAATCTACCCCAGTTACCTGTGTAAGCAGGGTTTGCGGTGCATCTAATATTTTTGCAGCCATCGGTGGTGTGGGTGTTACCGCGGAATTGAGAACAAGATACTCCTTGATAACAGAATGTAAAGTATGCACAGTATTACTTGCATTGCTGACTCCCCTGATCCGGCAAAGCATATCAGCAGGGTCACCATCTCTTTCGCAGGCACAAATAGTATACTCCTTATTTTCTTCCAACGGGTTTCCTGCAATGGAAATAGTTTGTACTCTTTTTCCATTTTCTCCAAAAGCATAAAAACTTATTTGCATACCCTTGAACTTTGTCATCCAGCCACCAAAACGATCTGCAGCATTTTTTGCAAACACATTGTGCAGTTCTTTTTCAAGCCAAAGTTTTATTTGTTTTCCTGTTACGCTTCCGGTCCTAATTGTGCTGTCTACCGGTAACATATCGTACAGATATCCTTCTGTTATGGGTATATTGCCTGTATGGTCTGCTGTGGTGCGAGGCGGGCAAAAACGAAACCCGTTGGATAGCACCACATCAATATCTTTCATCTTCCAGTGCAAGGCATTTACTATCATTGTATCAATAGGGTTTTCTACAACAAAATATCTATAGAGCGGAATGGTGCTGTACCCCACTACTTTATTAATTGAATTTTCAAAAGATATTTCGTTGTCTTTCATAATTGCAGTAACCGCTGCATCGGCTTTATAATCAGCCGTTGTAATCTCTACCAGTTTATAATCATCTTTTGTTACCTTACCCTTTTCAATAGTAAGAGTCAATTTACCAACAAAGGAACCAAACGCACCCGGCTCAACCACTTTTGCATATTTGCAAATAATAGGTTTCCGTACCCGCTCATGTGTATCGCCTCCTAAAATATAATTTACTCCTTCACACTCAGCAAGATTAGCTAAATAAATTTGTTGTGATAAACCAAGATGAGCAATAATCATTACATAAGCGCATTGTTCCTGGCTGCGTAATACATCTACATAGTAGGCCAGGTTTTCTTCGGGCTTTGTATAAATAATTCCTTTGCTGTAATTGGGCGATTGCCGTATAGGAACTAATGGATCTGTATAACCAATAAATCCAATTTTTACTCCCTTTATATTCCAGGTATAGTATGGCTGAAAAATTAATTCGCCTTTTTTCCCTTCGCCCAAATCGTGGTACATATTGGCGCAGATTTTTGGAGCATTTAATGAGCCCAGTAAAGTCTGCATGGCTTTTTTATAATAAACAACTTCCCAGTTTCCGGGCAGGTAAAGATCGTAGCCTAACTCATTTAAGATAGGTACGATGGCCTTACCTGTAGTTTTTACAGAAAGTTCACTACCCTGAAACATATCGCCGGTGTCAATAATAAAAGTATTTGAATTTTCCTTTCTTTCTTTTTTAAAGTAAGTAGCGAGCTGGGCATAGCCGCCTGTTTTGCGAAAAACAGGTTGATTATTTTCCCAAAATAATTCATCGTGCGGATGTACCTGGCAATGCACATCGGTGGTTTGTAAAATAGAAATGGTAAATGGTTTATCATCAGCAATATCAGCCTCTTTACCGGAATGCTGTCTTTGGACAGTTGCCACAACAGGGGCTGTTTTAACCAGGCCGGCACCTGCAACAAGTGAAGTAATTTGTTTTATAAAGAGACGCCTGCCTTTTGCCATTGATGTAAAGTTGATAAAAATTATTTTGGTGCAGTTTTATCTTTTGGAGCCTTTTCTTTTTTCAATTGTTCATCCACAATTGGCTGATAAGGCCCGTACTTATGTTGCTGCTCCGAAAATTTATCGGCATAAGGCCCAAAGGGATGATCAACAGGTTTTTTTGTTATATCAGGCCAGTCTTTCCATTCGTTTTTATGTGGCCTCGGTTGCGAGCTAATAAATGCAGCCACATCCCATGCTTCTTCATCTGTTAGTTGTGGTTTTTTATACGTTGTACCCTGCGGCATGTTGTACTTTACATATTTTGCAATATTACTGATGCGGTACAAACCTGCACCATCAGTGTAACTGTTTTTACCCCATAGCGCCGGATAAATATATTCGGTACTGTCTGCATTCAATTTTCCTTCACCAGTGTGTTGATGACAGCTCAAACATTTAGCGGTGTACACTACTTTTCCATGTGTTGTATCGGCAGCACGATCCAGGTAAGCAAGATCCTTAAAACCAGAGCCCGTCGCTTTTTTTCCTTTACCTACATTGCTCCCGATAAAATTTATGTAAGCAATAATGGCCTGCATTTCCTTTCCTGAAGTATCAATCGTTTTGCTATTTAAACTTCTTTCAAAACAATCATTCACCCGCTTGTAGACATTTTCTATTGTCCCGCTTCTTGCCCTGAATTTTGGATATAATGAAGCTACCGAACCATAATTATTTGCAAACACTGCGGTTCCTGCCTGTAAGTGACAATTCTGGCAATTTAACCCATTGCTTATTTTTGCGATTGAACCCTTTGGACCAAGATACCTGGAAGTATGTGCAATTAAATCTTTGCCATACTTCACCTGTTCTTTTTTTGCTGCATCAGTTATAGCATTGATGTCTGGCGCAATCCAATAGGCAATATCCTCCTTGCTTAATGAGTCATTAACGGACGAAATCCCCGGCATTTTTTTTGAAGAGTTGCCCGGCTGATTGCAGCAATAAATAATGGTGGCTATTGCAATCAATGACAAAAATAATATTACCGTAACAGGTTGCTTTTTTTTTGTCCGTGAAAAAAGACTCAGTTTTATTTTATCGTCACCTGGTTCAAATACCATGCTTAATCAATTGTAGATTCTACATTTATTACCGAATGTAAAAAAATTATGCCCAATAGCAATCATTTATTTCTTATTTTAGGCAGGCCCCCTCCCTGGACTGTCTTACAAAAATCAATTATAAAAGACTGTGTCAATTGGTTCCGATGGTTCCATAAATTTACAAAATAACAATGCCATACTTGATAGCAATCTGATGTAAAATTCACCTGTTCAAATTAATGACTATCCTTTTTGATGTATATTTGATGATAAAAGTATCCTGCCAGGTATTATTTCATGTAATTTTTTAATGTATACTATTGGCGTATTTTGTAATAAATATTACCAAAATTTATTTAATTCCCATCATCCTCCAAACCAAAAATTAATTCTTTTAACAGCAAGCGGGAACAGGAATGAAAAAAATATTATTTGTATCTTTTTATGTTGCACT
The DNA here is from genome assembly GCA_043745405.1 of Ferruginibacter sp. GTDB lineage: Bacteria > Bacteroidota > Bacteroidia > Chitinophagales > Chitinophagaceae > Ferruginibacter. The sequence goes on from JAYTTI010000209.1 coordinate 28,716, forward strand.
TACCACAGTAGCAAGAGGACAGGAGTTTTCAGCTGATAAGCTGTTCGACATGCTGTCTTTATCGGCGGGCAAGGCAGAAAGCCAGCTGCTAAGTAAAAAATACCATTTTACCGGGAATGAATTTTTTGGGGATACACTCATTAAAAGGTATGAATACCGCCCTGCCAGGTATGGTAAAAAAAAGCAGCAGGATTCTGTCGGCAGAACATTCCTGAGGTCAATCCTTAAAGAAACATTTACACTTACTTACCAGACTACATCATCATCAGAATACAATGGCATTATTGTGGCTATAAAAAAAGAAGGGTTTATTTGTGAGTACGAAAAAGACAGTACCATTACACCAGCTTCGTATTTATACCAGCACGAGGAGTATACCGTTGATGCATCTATAAAAAAAATGGATAATACAAACTGGTATTCCATTACGGTTTATAAAAAAATATTTATACTTACCAAAGACATTCATTTTGCTGAAGACCTGCTGGATTTTACTTCGCATGAATACCTGGTTTATTATTTTGGAGAAAAAAATGTAAAAAAAGATGTTTATTATTTTGCAGAGAATGATATTGTAAAATGTTCTGTGTTGTTTATCAATTCCAAAAGACAAGCTGTTTTTATCTGGAAAGACGGGCTCAACAGGAAAAAAATTGATAATATATTGATTGGCGGGCAGCATAAATTGAAGAGCCAGGAAGGGTCTGAGAAGTTTATAGCAGAAAACGACTGGCTGTTGAAAAGCGGTGTTCATGCAGGTATGCCGTTGTTTGAACTGCGGACAATGAACGAAAAAAATTTTGCTTTTTGTGGGGGCGATGCGCCCAACCCGGGTTTGATTGATTCTGGATCAACAGGCAAGATTGATTTTAAAAATACAGATATTATTTTGGGCTGTATGAATTGTACGGATGATAAATTTTTGAGTACGAAAATATTGTATGCAGATAAGGCTATGGAAGACGGCAGGATTTTATTTGTACTTACGATAGTGCTGTATCCCATTATAACCGGGGTTTTTGATTAATGATACCTGGACCCCTTCTGATGTTATTACATTTTAATTCTGATGGCTATTGAGTTTCTTACTACTGTTATCAATATTCTATTCCACCAACATTATGCATTTTAACAGTAAATAATAAATTTTGAAAGTACTGGCAGCGACTGTTATCTTTAAGCAAACAAAATAAACTAAAATGAAAAAACACTTTATCCTTGCAATCATATTTTTATTTTCTCTTCAGCTTACAGCACAAAAAACAATTGCCCTAAAATGTGGTAATATTCTTGATGTGCGTTCTGGGAAAATGCTAACCAATAAAATTATTTTCATCATTGGAAACAAAATTGAATCCATTACTGATGCAGTCTCCTTTACAAAAAAGGCAGATACAGTAATTGATTTGAGCACTTCTTTTATTTTACCGGGATTAATTGATTGCCACACCCATGTTTTATTACAGGGAGATATTACCAATGAAGATTATGATGAACAGATTTTAAAAGAGTCTATTCCCTATAGAACAATACGGGCAACTAAAAGTTGTAAGCAGGCTTTAATGAACGGCTTCACTACCATAAGAGATTTAGGAACAGAAGGTGCAGGTTATGCAGATGTTGATTTAAAAAAGGCTGTTAATAATGGAGTGATACCAGGGCCGAGGATGTTTGTATCTACTTTGGCCATCAATACAACCGGCCACTACCCGGTACTTGAAAGAGATTATGCCTGGGAACTAAAAATGCCAAAAGGTTTGAAGGAAATAACAGGGGCAGATGAAGGCAGAAGAGCAGTAAGGGAACAAATTGCCTATGGTGCAGACTGGATTAAAATTTATGCAGACAGGGGTTATCAAAAACTTCCTGATGGATCGTACAAAAGTATTCCCAATTTTACCAAAGAAGAAATTGAAGCCATTGCAGATGAAACCATCAAAAGCCGCCGCAGGCTGGCTGCACATGCTGTAACACCTGATGGAATTATTTATTCCATCAATGCCGGTGCCAAAAGTATTGAACATGGTTTTGGAATGAACGAGGAATGTATGCAGTTAATGGTACAGAAAAATGTATTCTGGTGCCCCACCATTTATGTAAATGATTATGTGGCAGAGGGCCGTGCAAAGGCAGGCAGTTTCTTGAATAAATATTTTGCAGAAAGCGAACCGGAGGTATTTAAAAAAGCAATGAAGTACGGTGTTAAAATTGCCTATGGAACTGATATTGGAGGTTACGACTGGGCTGAACCAGAAACAAAAGACTTTGAATTTTTTATTCAATATGGCATGTTGCCATTACAGGCAATTCAAACTGCCACACTCAACGGTGCTGAATTATTAGGGCAAACAGGCTTGATTGGCGAAATTGTTCCCGGCGCTTTTGCTGATATTATTGCGGTAAATGAAAATCCATTAAATAATATTAAACTTTTAGGCAAGGTAAAATGGGTGATGAAAAATGGGGTTGTTTGGAAAAGTGAAAAATGATAAAATAATTAACCGCAAATTCTATCAACAAAATAAAATAAAAGCCTTAGTAAAATAATTTAGTTTATTGTAAAACGATTTTATCTATGTTTAAAGAAATTGTTTTTCTATACATTTATAACCGAATTTTACTTTATTTAAATGTTATTCGAAAGTAAAATATAGTAAGGATAATATAACTGAACTGTAAAAGGGTTGAATGGGTTTTAATTATTTATGCTGTCGGTTTAGTAACTACCATGCTTATGTTCTCATCAATCATAAAACAAAAAAAAGGATTGCTTCTTACGGGTATTATTGCCTTGTTGTTTTTTTGCAGTTGCAGGCAGCACAATACTACTGTGATCCCAAAGAATTTTGAAAGAGTGGTTGTTGATACCAATCCACCTGTAATGCCTTTATCACCTGAAGAGAGTATAAAAAATATCCAGCTGCCAAAAGGTTATCATGTAGAATTGGTAGCCAGTGAACCGATGGTGCAGGAACCGGTTGCAATTGCCTGGGATGGCAACGGGCGAATGTATGTTGCCGAAATGAACACTTACATGAAAGATGCCAATGCTACAGACGAGTATCAACCAACGAGCCGGATTAAACTTTTAGAAGATACCGATGGTGATGGAAAAATGGATAAGGCAACTGTTTTTATTGACAGCCTGATTTTGCCCCGTACCATTCAGCCAGTTGGCGACCAGTTATTAGTTGGTATCACCAACATTCAAAACATTTGGAGTTACCGTGATACCAATGGCGATGGAAAAGCCGATGAGAAAAAAATAGTGTTTAGAAATGATATGCTTGATGTACGAAACCTGGAACACCAGAATGGAGGTTTTTTATGGAACATGGATAACTGGATTTATCCCAGCCGGGATAACCTGCGGTACAAATACAAAAACGGAATACTTATAGCAGATACCCTTACTGATAATATGATTGGTCAGTGGGGCCTTACCAGCGACAATTATGGCCGTTTATTTTACTCAGAGGCAGGGCCGGGTTTACCTGCGGTACAGATAGAACAAATGCCGGCTTACGGAGCTTTAAATTTTGATGACCAATACTCGGAAGATTTTACAAAGCCCTGGCCAATCATCGGCAATATTGATGCACAGGGAGGAAGACAAGCATTAAGACCCGAGGATAATACACTCAATTCATTTACTTCAGGATGCGGCCAATCTATCTTTCGGGGCGACCGGCTACCCGCCGATATGCAGGGCGATTATTTTATACCTGAGCCGGTAGGCAGAATTATAAAAAGAGGCAGGGTAATTAACAAAAATGGAAAAATATATATCGAAGATGTTTATAAACAACAAGACTGGCTTGCTTCTGCCGATATGAATTTTCGCCCCATTAATACCTATACCGGCCCGGATGGTTGTTTCTATATTGTAGATATGTATCACGGTATTATTCAAGAAAGTGAATGGACAAAACCCGATTCGTACCTGGGTAATATTATTGCCCAAAAAGGCTTGTATAAAAACAGGGGAATGGGCCGTATTTACCGGGTTGTGCATGATGGATACAAGCGGGATACCACACGTCCGGACATGCTAACCGCACCCACCAGTAAACTGCTTACATACCTCGATCATCCAAATGGATGGTGGCGGGAAAATGCGCAAAAAGAAATCATTGTGCGCAACGACCAATCTGTTGTGCCAGCATTAAAACAAATAGCATTAGGTGAAAAAGCTTATTTAGCAAAGAACCCTGGTACATTGGCACGCATTCATGCGTTGTGGACTTTGGAGGGATTAGACGCCATGGATAAAAATACCTTATTCAGCGCCTTTGCAGATACAAATGCGCAGGTAAGAAAGGCGGCAATATGGATCAGCGAAATGTATATTAAAAGGAATGATGAAGAAGTAATTAATAAACTGGCATCTCTTAAAAACGACCCCAGTCCTGATGTCCGCATACAGTTATCGCTTTCGCTTAGAACCAATGCAACCAATAATGCGCAATCAATTGTAAAATACCTGCTGGTTTCAAACCCGGATAATCAATTGATGCAATATTCCTACACTACTTTTAAAGAAGCACAAACAAAATTGCTGGCTGAAAAGGAACATACCAAAAACTTAAGTACTGCCGATAGAAAACTGGTTACAGATGGATCTACTATTTTTAAACAGTTATGTGCCACTTGTCATGGTCCTGATGGTAGAGGAATAACTATTGGTGGTAAACCCATGCCGGCTCCTCCGCTTGTTGGCTCGCTTCGTGTAAAAGGCGATAAAATATTGCTGGTGCAATTGGTAATGTATGGATTAAAAGGGCCGGTTGATGGTAAAACCTATCCAGACATGATGCTGGCTTTAAAAAATAATGATGACACATGGATTGCTTCTGTATTGAGTTATGTACGCAACAGTGGCGAATTGGGCAATAATGCATCTGTTGTTACACCCGAAGAAGTAAAACAGATACGGGCTGCTACTCCCCAAATGAAGGAGGCTTTTACGCTTCAATTACTGGAAATATTTAAGTTAGGGCGTGCAGAAAAAAAGAATTGGGGACAGGCGAAATAATGCTCACAAATTACACAGATCAAACAATGAAATTAAAGCCAAATAAAATAATTGCCGCTTGCTTATTTTTATTTTCAGCAGGTTTGCTTCATGCACAAGACTCTGCTTTTATCAATAGCATCGGAATAAAATTTATACGGATTCATCCGGGTAGTTTTATTATGGGAAGGTTTCAGCCCCCTTATCCAATACCGCCTACTGATACAGGGAAGGCAGGAACTAAATCGTCCGAAAAAGGATACAGTGGAGAAGAATATAAACTGGCTGAGAAGCTGGCAAAGCAGGATGCATTGCCGGGTTTTACCGTTACCATTAATAAGCCATTTTTTATGGCCCAATTTGAAGTAACCCAGGCCCAGTGGAAAAAAGTAATGGGATCGAACCCTTCGGTTTTCCAGGGAGATAAGATTTCGGATAATGCAGATGATTATCCTGTAGACAATGTAACCTGGGAGAATATACAGCAGTTTTTAGACAAACTGAATCGCATGGAAAAAGGAAGGGTATACCGGTTACCAACCGAGTTTGAATGGGAGTATGCAGCCCGTGCTGGAGAAACAGGCGATATACCCTGGTCACAGATTAGAAAGGCCGCACAAATAGGCACCCGCACTACCAATAAGATAGGTCAGAAGCAGCCCAATGCCTGGGGCTTATACGATATGCTGGGCAATGTATGGGAGTGGGTACAGGACTATTATAATGAAAAAATATTTGCTGATTCTATTCCTGCTAAAACAGGCAAAGTACATGTTTTAAAGGGCGCTTCTTTTGTTGGAGATGTAAAAAACGCTACCTATATGACACATGCCGCAGGGCCGGGGAACGGGTGGGATATAGGATTTCGTATTGTAATGGAAGTAAAAGAATGATTTAAAAAATCTATTAAAACACTAATCTATGCTTATCAGGATATTCGTTGTTATACTGTTTACAAATGCAGTTTTATCGACCGTTGCTCAAAACAGCATTCCAAAAGGATTTACCCCATTGTTCAATGAGAAAAACCTTAGCGGCTGGCATATCAGCCGTACTACACACCAGGGAACTACACCCGGTTGCAATGTAGAAAATGGGACCATCATTCTTAAAGAGAATCCCTATGGCCAGGGTGGCATTCTTTTAAGCAATAAAAAATATAAAAATTTTGAATTGTACCTGGAAGTCAAAATTGATTCCTTTTGCAATGGGGGCATTTTTCTTCGTTCTACTGAAAGCGGGCAGGCTTACCAGGTTGAATTGTCGGAGCCTGGTGGAACCGGCGCCTTGCTGGGCGAAATGCTGCGGGTTAGTAAAGGAGCACAGGCTACAGACAGGGCGAAGGTATGGAAGCCAAATGATTGGAACAGTTTTCGTATCAGGATGAAAGGAGATATACCACATATTACGTTATGGATAAACGGTGTTCAGATGTGGGAAGTAACTGAACCAGTTAATGATTTTATTGCTGGTGCCACCGACGGTATGATTGGTTTACAAACACACTGGTCAGCCACTTATGCTCCAAACGTTGCTGAATTTGATATGTCTGGTTCATGGCGACCGGGTGGGGAGCACCGGTTTCGCCATATTGCGATAAAAGAATTAAAGTAACCGGTTATGTCAATTTGTGAACAATAATAACTTGATACTTCTAAGCAATCTCAGCACCAAATAAAAATTTTATTGAAATATTAATGTTCCTCAATAAACCAAAGACCATTTCTCATTTCAACTCCTCCTCTTTTTGATGTATTAATCCAAATCCTCATTTTCATGTTTTTTGTTCTCCATTATTTTAATATGCATAACATTTCTTTTATCTAAATCAGACATAACAAAGTAAAATTCAGTATACATGCTACAATTGGATAAATTTTTATTTAGAGAGTTTGCAAATGCCCCTATTATGCAGGGACTATTAAAAAAAGAAAATGCTGAAAATATAAAAATAGCCAACAATTAATATTATATTTAATCTCGTTTAGTGGCATATTTAACTCGCAATAAAAACTAAATTGATGAAAAGAATTACTCTATTTTCAATGATTCTTTTATTTATCCTATCATGTAAAAAAAGTGACACTGTCAAAAATCCACAAACAGACGAGTTTACCGATCCACGTGATGGACAAACTTATCCATTTAAAAAAATAGGCACTCAAGTATGGTTGACAAAAAGCCTGAACTATAAACCGCAATGGTGTATTGATTGTGCAACTTATGGAGGCTTATATGACTGGAATACTGCACTAACAATTGCACCACCAGGATGGCATCTTCCTTCGGACGCAGAATGGACAATATTAACGGATTATCTTGGTGGGGAGGCTGTTGCCGGAGGTAAAATGAAATCTACGACTGGCTGGGCTTCACCCAATACCAGTTCAACTAATAGTAGCGGATTTGCAGGCCTTCCGGGTGGAAGCCGTCACTTCAGCGATGGATCATTCAACTACGCTGGCTACTACGGTTACTGGTGGAGTTCTACAACGGACGGTACAAGTTTCGCATGGATCCGTGGCCTGCTCTATACCAACGCCGATGCACGCAGGGGCGGCGTCGAAAAGGCGTACGGTTTTTCTGTACGTTGCGTCAGGGATTGACAATTTGTCTATTTAAATACCCCTGTCCCAACATGTATATAGTTGCCTAAACGATAGTAACGTTATTAAAAGATTGTAAACGATGGTTACGTTTACTACATGGCTGAAAAATTTACTTTGCAATGCTATTGTGAGAAATTGAAAAAGTAGCAAAAGGATAACTACAGGAAGACAGGCACACAGGAAAAAATTTCAAATCTTACACTATTAAAAAGGATACTGAAATAAAAAAAAGTTCCCCCAATAGGTTCCCCCAGCGCACAATTAGCATGAAAAAACCCTTACAAGTAAATACCTGTAAGGGTTTAAGTTAATTAAGATGCTGTAGGGGGAGGATTTCCATTTCAACCCATTTAAAGGCAGTTTAAACGATAAACTAAATGTTTTCAAATTGAAAACTTGCCATATCTTTACAATATGAATTTAATTGTTAAAAGGGCAATTTTGTACTATATTAATAAATACCCAAAGGCAAAAACCTCCCTGCTAACTTGGTACAGCGAATTTAGTAAAACCAACTTTGCCAATTTTAATGAATTAAAGCAAGTGTATAGCAATGCCAGCATTGTGGTCAACAACAGGGTAATTTTTAATATTAAGGGTAACGATTTCAGGTTACTGGTAATGGTAAATTTTAAACAACTGGCTGCATACATAGTATGGTTTGGTACACATAAGGAGTATGATAAAATTGATACCAGAACAATAGGATTTGATACGGATATTTTAAACTACAAAGTAAAAAAATGATGAACTGGAAAGTAATAAAAACAGAAACCGAATACCAAAAAGCAATAAAAAGAACCCTGCAAATTTTTGATGCGGAACCTGATACCACCAAAGGTGAGGAACTGGAATTGTTATTGGTACTGGTAAAGGATTATGAAGATAAACATATTCATTTGCCGGAAATAAACACCATTGATGCCATTAAATTAAAGATGGATGAACGGGGTATAAAACCAAAAGATTTAGAAACCATTATAGGTACTAAAGGCCATGTATCTTCTATCCTTTCAGGTAGAAGGGAAATAACCCTAAAGATGGCACAAAAATTAAAAGATTATTTGCAGCTGCCAGCCGAAATATTTTTACATACTGCATCTTAAAAATGTCAATATATCTGGGCTAGAGCTGTGGCAATTAATTGAAGATTGATTTTATAAAATATATGTTAACATAAAGGAAGAAACTATTATCTATAAAAAATTAATTGAAACAACTGGATTTTATGAATACAAGTTACTACTTGATACTGCCAGGTGTAAAGCAGGTATGAAAAAAAAAGCCATCCTCGGCTAAGAATTAAAATGTAAAAACCCTTACAAGAAATACCTCTAAGGGTTTAAGTTAATTAAGATGCTGTAGGGGGAGGGATCGAACCTCCACGAAGCAGTTAGTTGTAGCACAAAGTTGAGTGGTCGACCCTGGTCGAATCAATATTGCTACTGAAACGGCTCTATGCTATATTTATCCTGTTATCTTCACCCCCGAGACAAGAGGGCATGTCTGCCAAAAATTTCATCACCCCACAATTTTTACAAACGCTTAATAG